>CAWEEY010000021.1:0-87116 GCA_963808215.1 uncultured Actinomycetota bacterium | reverse complement strand
GCTCAGCCTCGCCTCGGTTGCGGCCGCTTGATATGGCCACCCCGTTCCGAAGATCACAGATACGGCAGGAGAAGCGCATGAAGGTCAATCCGGTCGAGGCAGGACTTGACGAGCGCCAGCTCGAGCGCATCACCGAGCACCTGCAGCACCGTTACATCGACGCGGGCCGGATTGGCGGCTGCCAGGTCGCCGTTGCCCGGCACGGCCAGGTGGGTTACTTCCGGTCACTGGGATTCCGGGACCTCGAGCCGGTCGCTGCCCGTCGAGGAGGACACCATCTGGCGGATCTACTCGATGACCAAGCCGATCACCGGCGTCGCGCTGATGTCGCTGTACGAGCGGGGAATGTTCCAGCTCAGCGACCCGGTGACGCGCTTCATCCCGGAGTGGCGCGACCTTAAGGTACGCCAGCGCGCTGAGGACGGGTCGGAGCAGCTTGTCGACCCGCAGCGGCCGATGACTGTGCGCGATCTGCTGATGCACATGTCCGGCCTTGGCTTCGCGGGCGGACCGACGCTCCAGGAGTTGTTCTCGGCCGAGAACGCCAGCCGGCGCGAGGGGTTCATCCCCGGATGCGCGGCGGGGCCCAGGCGCGACGCTGAGAGCATGGTGGAGCACTACGCCAGATACCCGCTGGAGTTCCATCCAGGGACGCACTGGCTCTACTCGGTATCCACGGATGTGTGCGGACGCCTCGTCGAGATCATCTCGGGCCAGCGCTTCGACGAGTATCTGCGCGAGACGATCTTCGAGCCCCTCGGGATGGACGACACGGGGTTTGTGGTACCCGACGAGAAGGTGAATCGGTTCGCCGCCTGTTACCGCCGCGACGCGAGCAAGAACCTTGTGCTGGTCGACGATCCGGAGAGCAGCGGCTACCGGAATGAGCCCACGTTCCTGTCCGGCGGCGGCGGGCTGGTCTCGACGACGAGCGATTACCTGCGTTTCTGCCAGATGCTGCTGGGCGGTGGCGAGGTTAACCGCGTGCGCATCCTGGGGCGCAAGACGGTCGAGCTCATGACCATGAACCATCTTCCCGGCGATGGCGACCTGCAGTCGTTCGCGGTGCCCGGCGGGTACGGCGAGGTCGGGTTCGCCGGCATGGGCTTCGGCCTCACCGTCGCGGTCGCCCAGACTCCGGCACTGACGCAGGTCATCGGCTCGCCGGGAGAGTACATGTGGGGTGGCGCTGCCTCGACGATCTTCTGGGTGGATCCGGTCGAAGACCTCACTGTAGTTTTCATGACTCAGCTGCTGCCCTCGGGCACCTTCAACTTCCGCGGGCAGCTTAAGACCCTCGTGTACCCGGCACTCACGGACTGACTGTCGCCGGCGTTGCTTCTTCGCTGGTCGCCTTGGGCGCCTGGCCACGCGCCCGAGGGCGGAGGAACACGACGCTCGCGATGCCGCAGATGCCCGCCGCCACGATCGCCGTGCCAGGTCCAGCCAGCTGGCCCACCGCGCCCGCCAGTGCGAAGCCCAGACCCTGCAACGTCATCAGGCCGGCTGAACTGACTGCCATGGTCCGCGCGAAGAGGTGCTCGGGGACGGCCTGCCGGACGAGAGCGTCAAGGCCAAGCGAATACATCCCGCACAGGCCGGACACGGCAAGCAACACCCAGGCCACGCCGATCGCTGGCTTGGCCACGAAGGCAAGGTACGGCAGGAACGAGACGCCAGCCCCTATCCAGACCAGGCGCCGCTGCCACTGGGCGCTCAGGCCGAGGACTCCGATGAGATCACCGGCAATCATCCCGGTGGGAAGGGCGACCAGCCACAACCCGACGAGCGCGGGCGAGCCGCCCTTGCCCGCAACATACGGGGCGGCCAGGCCTTCTGGCCAGACCGAGAACATGGGAACGAGCCAGCCCAGGAGCACCAGTCGCCGCACTCCGGCCATGGCAAACACCTGCCGCAGCCCGCGCAGCGAGTCGCGCACCAGCCCGGTCTCGTGCTTGCCGCCAGCGACTGGTCGGGGCCTCAGCCCGAACCGCAGCAGCAGAGCTGACACGACCAGCGCGACGCTGTTGATACCGATGGCGCCGGACGGAGTCAGCACGACGAGGAGCAGCCCGCCGAACGCATTGCCGCCGACTTGCGCTAGCTGCGAGGCGATCCGGAGCAGCGACCGCGCAGGCACGTAGGTGGCCTGCGGCACAGCCGAGCGCACCAAGGCGCCGTTGGCGCCGCTCGAGACGCTAGTCAGGGTGCTCGTGCCCACCAGAAGCAGCAGGAGCACGGGAACGGGCAGCCGCGGGATCGCCATCACCGCAGTGAGCCCGGCCGACCCGAGGTAACAGCAGACCAGCAGACGGCGCGGCGGCACCCTATCGACGATCCCGGACAGCAGCGTCCCGCCGAACACGTACGGCACGAACCCGAGCGCGAACGTCAGCGCCGAGAGCAGCGGCGACCTGGTCCGCTCGAAGACCAAGACGGTCAGCGCCACCGCGCACACGACCGACCCAGTGACCGCCACGGTGGCCGCAGCAAGGAGCACGCGGAATTCGGGCTCGGCGAGCGCCGCCCGGTAGGTGCCATCTCGGCGCCTGGCTTTTCTCATGGATCGACAGTCGCCGCCAGCCGCCCGCCAGCACAAAAGATCCGCTCCTGCGCGTATCTTAATGAGGTGACCACGCTCGTCGCGCAGCGCCGGGACCTCGTCACGGTTCGCTTCGCCTGGTCTCCCGTCTGGGAGACGCTGCATGCCGTCAGGACATTCATCGATCCGCGCGCCCGGCCCTACCACGAGTCGTGGCGAGCGGCGGTTGCGAACGAGGCGGCAGGGCTCGACCTCTCGCCGCTCTTCGCCGTAAATCCACTGCGGGGCTCCGTCCCCGACTTCCTGACTCCCCCGCCGCGGGTGCCTGCCCCGGCGTTCAGCGACCAGCTGGCCGAGCTTCGGGCGACACCGCCAGAGCAAGTGGCCACCGAGCTGGAGCGGTGCCGGAGCAGCGTCACGAAGGGGGACCAGCGGCGTGCCCTGGATCAGCTGCTCGCAGACCCCGCGGCGGCCCGCGACCTCCTGGCTGACCGAGTGCAGGCCGCATGGGACTGCCTGGTCAGCCGGTTCTGGCCCCGCATCAGGTCACTCGCCGACGCTGACATCGCCTACCGCTCGCAGCAACTCACCGGCCGCGGCCTCGGCCCGATGCTCGAAGGCATTGACCCCAGGATCAAATGGGGCGATGGCACGGTGATCGTCGACGACGGCCACGACATCGACGTCGAGCTTGGCGGCCGGGGACTCGTGCTGATGCCGAGTGCCTTCCTGTGGCCGGCCATGGCGGTGATCATCGACGAGCCCTGGCAGCCGACGATCGCCTACCCTGCGCGGGGCATCGCTGATCTCTGGCAGCAGGCCAAGCCACCGCCCGATGCGTTGGCCCGGCTGCTGGGACGCACTCGCGCGCTCCTGCTCACGAGCCTTGACCAGCCCACCTCTGCGACCACGCTAGCCGCGCTGCTGAAGCTCAGCCTGAGCGGCACCTCGGATCACCTGGTCGCCATGCGCGACGCTGGCGTTGTCGGCGGGACGCGCCACGGCCACGAGATCCGATACGCGCGCACGCCGCTCGGGAGCGCCCTTGTCCGCGCCAGTCAGAGCCGACCGGCGCAGCGATCCCGCCCGGCAGGCTAACGCCAAGAGCGCTGCCCCACATCACCGCAAATTCCCGTCCATTCGGAACAATGCGGTCATCTTTGCAAGCCCATGCCTGCGGCCAGACCAAAGATGCGTGACGGCTCCCGGCATTGGCCGCACAGCCCGCACGCTTGCGGTGGCCCCACCCCGGATTGGGTTGATCTGTCTGCGGGTACTAACTCACGGTCGCTGCTCTGCGACTGTCCGTTGCGCTACCACTTCGTGAATCACCCTTGACTGACGTCCCAAGTCTAGCGCGCAGGGGGGAACCGAAACCTATGCCTCCGGATCGGGACGCCCGGCTTGCGCGCCGGGAAACGCTGGCAGGATCGCGGCGGCGCAATGGGAATGGGGCGAACGGCGGTCAACTCGCCGCCAGCGACGCCACTCTCCAGCCGGCCTTGGCGGAGTGGGTGCAAGAACAGCCGGCCTGGGACCTGTACGAGCCAGACGTGTCGGACAGCACCGGGCAGTCCCGGGCCGGGCTGACCTCGTTCGGCGCGCGGCAGGCACGAGAACTGCACCGCAGGCTTGCCAGCTGGCGGCCAGCGTACTGGCCGCTGATTCTCGCATATCTGGTCGTTCTGGTGTGTACCGGATGGTTCGCCGAGCCATCGAGGGGCGTGCTTTCCTGGCCCTGACAGTGGTGTGGACATGGCCGGTCTTCGGCACGCTCGTTGGCATTGTCGGCATCCGCCGGACTCGCAAGGAGACTTCGCAAGTCACGAGCTCGCTGGTCTGGCGACGGACTGACGCGAAGCGACGATCTCCTGATCGTTGTCGTCTCCACCATAGGCAGGCACGACACCTACCCGGGGCTCGAGCGCTCGGCCCTGTCCTACCTTGCCTATCTGCCCAGGTGCTTTCCGCGACTCAGGATCGACATCGTCATCGACGAGGGCTGCGAGGCAACAGGCCGGATCGCCGGGCTGGCGGCCGGAAGCGACCTGATCCGGCTGGTCACCGTGCCGAGGCAGTATCGCACCGCGAACGGAACGAGGTTCAAGGCACGTGCTAGCCACTATTCGCATGAGCTGCGGATCGGTGAGCACGAGGACCGCGACGACGTGTGGGTGCTGCACATGGATGACGACACTGGTGTGGGCCCCGATACCGCGCTGGCCATGGCCCGGTTCATCCAGGAGCAGTCTCAGGCTGGCCGAGATGCCAAGCACATGGCTCAGGGCATCCTGACCTATCCGCGGGAGTACGCCGGGAACAGGCTCGCCTGGCTGGCGGACTCGGCCCGTCCCGCAGAAGACTTGGCGCGCTTCTCCGCATGGACCGGCAGCGGCACGCCGCGAGCCGGCTTGCATGGAGAGCTACTGCTGGTGCGGGCCTCGATCGAGGCGACAATCGGCTGGGATTTCGGGCCTCGGAGCATTGTCGAGGATGCCGAGTTCGCGCTGATCTTCAGTGCCCGCTACCGGGGCCGCAGCGCCTGGTTCGGCGGACGGTCCTATGGCGCGTCGCCTGCTACCCTCCGCGATTTCTTCCGGCAGCGCGAGCGCTGGGCCTGGGGCCTGTCGGCGCTGGTATTCAACCGCTCGCTGCAACTGCGGAACCGGCTCCTACTCGGATATTCGGTGGCGTCATGGGTTGTCGGCCCTCTCCAGAATGTCGGAGTAGTTCTGCTCATCGGCCTCGCTTGCCGGAGACCCGAATACATCTCCGGTGGCGTTGTTCATCGTCCCGCTCTGGGCGCTGAACATGGCCTACGCGGTCTGGATGTACTGGGAGGGCCTGCGGGCCAATGCCGGCGTGTCCGGTGGCGGCCGGCGCAAATGGTGGGAGCCCTGGGCCGTGGTCCTGCTGATCCCGATCTTCGGGCTCATGGAGGGTCTCGGCGGGCTAAGGGGATTCGTGAAGTTTATTCGGCGCACCGAGAACAAGTTCACCGTCATCTCGAAGCCGTCGTGACCACGCCCAGGCGCCTTGCCACCATCGTGCTGGCCGGCGCGGCCTCCTGCTCACGCTCGTGGCGGCGCTGCTCGATCCCGTCCAGGCCACTGTGGTGGCCGGGCTCACACGCAAGCGCCCGACGGCGGCGATGCGGCTAGCAGCGTGCTGACCGTGCGCGATCCGTGGCACCAGGGCATGCGACAACTCGGGATCCAGGTGTACTGGACAGCCAACCGCACAGACTCGTCGGATGCCCTAATCCGGGCGAAGGCTCAGCGGATCATTGATTACGCAATCCGCCTGAACGCGAACTCGATAGCCGTCACCTTCCCGTTCTTCACCTACGGCCTCACCGCAGACACCGTGTATGCCAACCCGGAAGGAAACGCCCAGTGCCCAGCACATCGCGGTCTTCCTGGCCGCGGCCGAGCAGGCGCACATCCGGGTCACGCTGCGGCCGGTACTCAACGAGAATGCGCTGATCGCGCAGAACCCGTTCGCCTGGCGCGGTTCGATCGAGCCGCAGAATCGCGCCGCCTGGTTCCGCAGCTACCGCAAGCTCCTGCTCCCGTATCGTCACTGCCGCGCAGGCGGGCCATGCCGCGACCTTCGTGATGGGCACGGAACTCAATTCGCTGGAGGGTTCACCGCAGTGGCCCGGCCTCGTCCGCTCGCTGAGGTCCGTCTACCGCGGTCAGCTGACCTATGACGAGAACTACGACGAGTTTGCCTCAGGCAGTGCGAACCCGCCCGTGCAGAGCCACGACGTCGACGCCTACCCGCAGCTGGGCGTCCCGCCCAGCGCGTCAGTGGCCCGCCTGACCTGGTCCTGGGATGCCTGGCTGGGAGCCCATCCCTTGTCGGTGCGCCGAGAGCTGACCATCAGCGAGATCGGCATTGACGCGGTAGCCGGGGCGTATGAGAACCCCTGGGACTGGCTCAGCAGAGCGAGCAAACCCATCGACGCCCGGGTCCAGGCCGCCTGGTACCAGGCTGCGTGCAATGCCCTCTCGACCGAGCAGATCGGCGGAGGGATCTACTACTGGGAGGTCAACTTCGACGCGAATCCCACGCAGCCGCGCGCGTTCGAATCCGACCGCCTGACGTTCCTGGATCGGCCGGGCCAGCAGGTGATCCGGAACTGCTTCGCCAAGCTGTCAGCCACTGCCACCGCGTCCGCTAAGGTGCGTCCGCGCTCTGCCGACAGTAGCGCTAGGCCGTTAGTCGGCTACGCCTTGATGTCCTGTGCCAACTCTGAGCTTGCGCTCAGTGCCTGCTGAAACGCATCCCGGATAGTTGGGAACGCAAGGCGGCCGGAGCGGCATAACCGAGAGCTGGAGGCGGCCCTGGTGGACGCGACTATCGAGGTCAAGGCACTTAGCGGCGAAGCGCAGGGCGCGTCAGTCCGCAGGTCACTGTCAGCCAATCGCACGCGGCGCGCGTTCACGCTGATGGTCGGAGTTGCCATCACGGCGGTAGCGATTGCGGTGTATGTCACAGGGCGCGGGCTCATCCCGGCGGCATGGCTGGCGGTGGGACCGCTGCTGGCCTCCCTGGTGCTGTCCCCCCGGATCACCGCACTGCTGGCCGGGTGGGCGGTGCTGCTGGCCGTTGCGCTGGGTCTGACCCAGCCGGGCCCGCCAGGAGTCCTTGCCTCACATCTGAGCGTCTGCCTGCTACTGGCCGGGTTCGCCGTCGCGAACTCGACACTCCGCGCGGTAGCGGAGCGGCGAATTAGCCAGGCCCGCGCTGTCGCCCGGGTGGCGCAAAGCGCGCTACTGCGGGAAATCCCGCCCACCGTGACCGCCGGGAGGTTGGCCTCGCGGTACGTCTCGGCCTCGCCAGAAGCGCGGGTCGGCGGCGACCTGCTCGAGGTCGTCCCAGGTCCAGGCCACCCTCGCTGGCTCATCGGAGATACCCGGGGAAAGGGCCTCCCCGCGGTGCGCCTGGCAAGTGTCGCGATGACGAGCTTCCGCGACGCATGCGCGCAGCCTGGCCTCTCATTGCCGGAGATCGCCCGGGTCGTTGACGGGTCCGTGGCACGGGCAGCAGGCGAGGAAGACTTCGTCACCGCCGTGTTTGCCGAGTTCGACCCGCGCGGCTGGCTTCAGCTGGTGATCTGCGGGCACCCGCCGCCGCTGCGGCTGTCCGCGGATGGCGATCTCCGGCCGCTGACGCCGGGTGCGTACGCGACGCCGCTCGGCCTGCACCCCGACATCCAATCGTCAACCTTCACGGTGAACGTCGGCGACCGGCTCGTCTTCTATACCGACGGCCTTCTCGAGGCACGCGACCGTGCCGGGCGCTACTTCCGGATAGACGACTGCCTGGACACGCTGCGCCACCCAGACCTGCAGGCCGCGGCAGACGAACTGCTCAGCCGGCTCCTCGCGCATACCAGGCGGAAGCTTGATGACGACGTCGCTCTGCTCCTGCTGGAGGCCACCGCTCCGCCTGCCCTGCCCGGCCTCGATCCGGACCACGATCCTGGCGCGGACCTGGCAATGGCCTGGCCCACGACCCCGGACGGCAGGCCGCTAGCACTGGCAGGCGCGAGACTTCCAGAGTCGTTCCGGGGGTTGCCGTGATGGCAAGTCTGGAACCACCTCGGCGTTCACTCGGCCAACCAGACGGCGTCATTCAGGCTGAGCAGGGCGCCGACATCGGATACCAGGGCAGGCAGGAACAGCCCAGGCTGGCCCAGCCGGAGCTGGACGCCATCCAGCCCCGCGCGCTCGACGATTCTTTTCTCGTTCAGCGCCCATTCGCCGGCAGCCGCTAGACGCCCCTGAGCTGTAGCCAGCACAGCTTGACACAGGTTCGCCAGGCAGGCCGTTCTGTCTCCACGGCCGGCATAGACCTCCGCAAAGTGCAGCGCCCCCGCTGCGATTCGGAACCAGACAGCGGGCGCGGTGTTCCGCAGTTTCTGCGGGAAAGCCGGGCGAGGCAGTTCGCCCGAGAGGATCTTGCCGAGAGCGAGTTCGCCAGCCAGGACATACGTCGCCATCCCGGCGACGTAGCCGACTTCCCGGTGAATCTCGAACTGCCCTTCCTCGGCAGCCGCGGTCCAGCGCAGCACCTCGTCGAGGTCTCTGTAGATGAGGTCGACCTTGGCGCCGTCGATCGTGAGCCAGGCGCCGCCGTTCACGATCCTGCCCCACTCGCCGGGGGCGAAGACCCGGCCCGGCCAGCCGAGCGCCACGACATCGGACGGATCTAGCCTTCCCCGGTAGTACATCCCGAAGTCCCAGTCAGAACCCTCTACAGCGGTGTTGGTCGCCCGCGACCCGCCCAGAGTGACGGCCACTACTCCTGGGATAGCCGCCAACCGAGTAGCTATGAACTCCACGATGCGAGTATTACCGCGTGGGACCGATCAGGTCCCATCTGTTGCCAGCGATGTCCACGAACACAGCGACGTCACCGTAGGGCTCGGTTCGCGGCGCACGCACGAACTGAACACCCGCGGACACCATCCGCGCATATGCGGCGTGGAAATCATCCACGTGCAGGAAGAAGCCAACCCGGCCAGCGGCTTGCTTCCCGACTACGGCGACTTGCTCGTCGCCATCTGCCCGCGCAAGAAGCAGGCCAGTTATTGCACCCGGCGGCCGCACTACCACCCACCGCTTAGGGCGCCCGTCATTCGTCAAGGATGGGCTGTCCTCGACGAGCTCGAAGCCGAGCGCGTTTACGAAGAAGCTGATCGCCGGGTCGTATTCGCTGACCACGACGGCGACCAGTCCCAGATGCACCTCGCCAGAATAAACGTCGAGTCCCGGGCCCCGCCTCTTGGTGCCGTCGCGACCAGCCTTCTCCCTGACATCTCCGAGCGGGCGGTCTCGGCGGCGGCACCTTCGCGTGCTCACGGACGCGGCGGCCACTTCGCTGATCACTTCAGGTCTGACCTCGTGGTGGCCGCCCTGGCCGAAGGCCCCCCATGTGGCTCCCGCCACCGTGGTCTCCATATCCGGTCTTGCCGCCTGTCGAACCGCCGCTGGTCCATTCGGTCGTGGCCGTGGCTGCCATGGTCACGCGGTGCTGGCCATTCATAACGAAGTTCCACCGGGTTGCGAAGCATTCGCTCAGATCGGTGTCCGTGCCAGCAGACGACCGCATCGCTTCCTCCTGCGCAGACCCCTCGCGAGCCAGCTCTGAGCGATAGACCCGAGTGCAAATTGCGACCATTGTACCTCGCCGTCTCCGCGGGCTAGCCGGTCCCTCCCCGCGTCATGGGACGTCGATCAAAGCTCGGCCGCGATGCCCAAGAAGCCCGAAGATCATTGCATAGGGCGCTAGGCGCGGCTAGCCGCGTGCCTCAGAGTGCCGTGCCGAGCGGCGAGCGTCCGCAGCATCCCGGCGGGAGTCATGCTGGCCCGCCGAAGTCATTGCGAAGACTCCGGTCGTGACCGCCGAGACTGAACAGCAGCGCAGCCGGCGGGAGGAGCCGCGGAGTCTGTTCGACGACGTCGCTGGGCAGTATGACGCCACCCGCCAGGGCTATCCCTCGAGATCGTCGACGCCGTCTGCGCGAATGCCGGGATCGGCGCCGGGTCGCCGACTACTCGAGATCGGCTGCGGCTCGGGTCAGCTCGCCCGGCAACTGGCCGGCCGAGCGTTCAACCTGACGGCCATCGACATCGGCGCGGCGATGATCAGGCCGCCCGGCGCAACGTGACGGACCCGCACGACCCGGTTCCAGGTGTGCTCGTTTGAGGACTTCACAGCAGCGGGCACCTCGACCTCATCGTGTCGGCCACGGCGCTCCCGCTGGGTCGATCCGAGCGTTGGCTGGGCCAAAGCCGCCCGGCTGCTGCGGCCCGGTTGGCTGGCGCTGCTGCGCACCAGGAGCTCAGGCTTCCCGAGCCGACGTCCTGGGACGCGAGCGCGCGCGCGTTCACGTCTCCTCCGGTACAGCCAGCAGGACCAGGCAGACTTCACTGCGGGCCTAAGCGCGCTTCTGGAGCCCAGCTCCCACATCGACCTGGTCCAGGAAACCCTCCTCGCCATGGCGCCAGCGGCCACCTGAGAGAGCGCCACATCCGCCACGCCCTCGACGCCGATGAGCCCGAACTCCCAGCTGGCCAGCACAGGACGGTGCGCGGCGTGCCGCATCGGGCTAGTCATTTCGGGTGGTTTCAGGTGTAGCTCCCGTAGCCCGCTCCGCATGGCGCCAAGCGCCTGATTCCCTTTATCCACAGGTGGTTTTGAACCTGCTAGGCGGTTTATTTACTCGATAGCCCGCCTGAGCTATTTGCACTATTTCGGCGGACTGCCCGCGGTCGCTCCTGCCAAGATTTCCCAGGTCAGAAGAGTAAGGCCCGGCGAGAGGCAGCCCCCCTACTGCTACGTAACTGGGCGAAGAACCGGCGTTAGGCAGGTAGTGAGGTCCGCCTCTTCCCACCGTAAGAAGCGCACGACAACCAAGCGGACGGGTCGGCACCGCACCCCGTCAAGAGTTCACAGGACAATCAAGATCATCGGAGTCGCTGCCCCCGCAGTGGCGTTGATCGGCGCATTCGTGGCCTACCAGGCCCAGCCCCAGCGACCGGATCCCGTTGCCAGCACTGTGGCTGGCTATCATCTCCAGACCCTGCCAAGGGGAGGTGTCGTGGCCGATGGATCTGGTATGGCCATTGCCACGCAGTCGGCTAGCGGCAATAGAGCAGCAAGAGCGGCCGAAGCGGTAAGACGGCCACGACGTCGAAGCCGCGGCAGGCCGCCAAAGCGGGTCAGCGCACCGGCTCAGCAACGCCGCGAAGTCGCCCTCCCGCGGCGACCAGCAGGGCGGCCAGACCGCCACGCCGTCTCCGTCGCCGTCAGGCAGCGGCTCGGCGAACCTGAAGTCGGCCGTTCGGAAGGACATCGCGAACGGCAACTACCTGCTGGCCGTTGCCCAGTACCTGGTAGAGAACGGCTACTCGAAGGCGGCAGCCGCTGGCGTTGCCTCGTGTGTGGACGGCGAGTCCGGGGGCAACCCCGAGTCCGTCGGGAGTGGCGGCGGCGGCCTGATCGGCTGGACGCCGCTCAGCTCGGCCGCGCCCAACTCGAACATCATCACCGGCAACCCCTGCGCAGGACATGATGGCGCAGCTCGCCGACATCCTGTACTACGACTCCTCAGAGATCGGGCAGTCGCTGGTGAACCAGCTCAACACCATCAGCGACCCTGTCGCGGCTGCCGACTTCTTCTCAGAGAACTTCGAGAAGCCGGCCGTTACGAACTCCGATGTAGTGCCGTCCATGGCAGATCAGATCTTCTCCGAGCTCGGTTAGCCATGACGACTACCGCACGGATTCCAGCTCATGCGCGGCCACCGATGACGTCCCGGCGCGGTAGGTTCCAGGCGGAATACCGAACTCCCGCCTGAAGGCCTTCGACAGCGAGGCGCTGCTGGCATAGCCAGTACGCCGAGCTATCGCCTCGACACTCTTGTCGCTGGTGACCAGATACCAGGCTGCCAGGTTCAGTCGGACCCTGGCCAGGTGCCGCATCGGGCTGTCGCCGATAGTCGCGCGGAAACCGGCTGCCAGCTGCGTTCTGGACATGCGCACCTCGCGGGCAAGCAACTGGAGCGTCCACAGCCGATCGGGATGTTGCGCCAGCAGTCGCACTGCCTGCTCAACACGCGTGTCATTACCGACGTCGTGCCAGGGCCTCTGGTCAGGCCGGTTTAGCTGGGTTCGCAGCGCCTGGCTGAGCAGCACATCGGCCAGCTTCGTGAAGATGGCCTGCGAGCCTGGCGCGACCCGATCCGCCTCAAGGCGCGCCATGGAGACGAGCGGCTCCGACCAGCTGCCGACGGCTGCCGAATCAAGGACGATGACATCCGGGAGGCGGCTGAGCCACCGGGTGTCCGATGTGTCGCTCAGCCCGAAGCCGCCGCACAGCAGCCGGGTGCGTGTGCCAGTCCCGCCGTTACGGAGCCGGGCGTCCGCATCCGGCGGGTAATACGACGTCAGCGTCTCGAGCGAGATGACCGACGAGCCTGGCTCATCGCGCATTGCATGCCCGGTGCCGTGGGGCAAGATGACCAAGTCCCCGTCGCCCAGAAGAACGGCATCACGGCCTTGGGGCTGTAGCCAGCATTTGCCCTCGAGAACGAGGTGAAACTTCGCGATCTTCGAGGCAGCTACCTCAAAGCCCCACGGCGCTCCGAGGTCGGACAGGCAGAAGACACTGCTCTGAACCTTGATCGCATTCAGCAGGCTGGAGACCGTGTCGGTTACGCGCGGATTGAGCCGATCCATGTGGTACTCCGGACGACTGGACAATCCCATTGTCCTGCCGAACATAGCGAGCCGGGCGTCGCTCGGCAATCCTGCTGCTGTCGGGCCCGCCGACAGGCCAACATGGCCGCGCGCTGCGCGCCGGCGAGGTGGCTAGATCACACTGGAGATGACTTATGGCTACGTACCTCATTACCTATCACGGTGCCATGGAGATGCCGTCGAGCCCCGAGGCGCGCGACCAGATGATGTCGGCGTTCATGCAATGGGCCGGAAGCGTCGGCGACGGGATGGTTGACCCAGGGTCACCGCTTGGGCCATCGAAGGTCGTCACGAGCGAGAGCGTGACAGACGGCAATGCTGGCGGCCAGATCGGCGGATACACGATCATCAAAGCTGACAGCATCGACGATGCGGTATCTGCCGTCAGTGGCCACCCGTTCCTCAGCCGTGGCGGCACCTTGCAGGTAAGCGAGGCCGTCGCGCCTTAACGCCAGCCGCGTCTACCGCGGCAACGCCAGCGTCGCTAAGCCACGTCCGTCTGACGGGCTGCCAGGTAACGCGCGGCAGTGAGGCCGCCGCGTCCGGCGTGATCTCGCCCAGCACCCGCAGACGGGCCAGGCCACCGTCCGGGAACACCTCCAGCCGGACATGCGTCACCGGTTCGGCCGATTCGACGAGGAACCGCTGCCTGGTGTCTGGCTGCAACCCGACCTGCGGGAGCAGTTCGGCCCAATGCACCGCACTCAAGGTGTCAGACGGCCGCCGGACGGCGGCGAGCAGCCGCGCGGACCCGGGGCGTTCCCGACGAAATACGAGGTGTCGATCTCGACCTGCCTCACGACACCGGCCGCCGCCAGGCCGAACGTCGCATAGTCGAAGCCGCCGTCGCGGCGTCGTGAGTTCTCCCAGCCGTCGGCCATGCTGGCCGGGCGGCCGGGCATGATCAGGTTCCAGGCCGATGAGTAGAAGGCGTTCGAGCACTCGATGAGCTGGCCGCCATTCTCGATCGCGGCTAGATCGATGGTGCCGGTCAGGAAGCGCGGATCGGGCAGCGGCTGGCCGTGCACCCGGCAACGCGCCACGCCGCCGTCTGGGTAAATCGACAGCCGCACGTGCGTGCAGTGCTGGGGCGCCACGACCGGGTACCAATTGCGAGCGTCACCGGTCGCCGCCGCGCGCCCGACGAGCGGCCGCCAGTCCAGCTGGCTGAGCTCGGCAACGGACGGGTACCCCTCAACGCTGACGGCCTCGACGGACACGTGCGGCGGGTAGTTGCCGCGGAAGAAGGATGTGTCGACAGCGACGCCGCGCACGATGCCAGGCACGCCGAGCCGGATGATCGCGTGATCGTTCCCCGGTTCACGGCGCCGCCGGCTCTCCCAGCCGTCGTAGATCTTGCCCTTGGCCCCGAACTCCCCGGCCGCGAAGACTGGCAGCTCAGGCTTGATCAGGTTTTCCTTGCCAGCGAACAGCTCATCGGTGGCGTACATGACACTCCCGCCGAGCCGCCGTGATGCGAGGTCGGGCAGGGCCGCGAAATCAGGGCTGGCCTCTGCCGGCGCGCCTCCCCGGGACTGCTCATAGCAGCTCCCCGGCGGGCCTGGCCGCTGCCTGGTCGCTGCCGAATATCTCGCGCCCGCGCAGCCAGGTCCGTCGCACCACGCCGGTCAGCCGTCGGCCGGCATACGGCGTCAGCTTGTGCCGGTGTTCCAGCATGCCGGGCTCGACCACGAAGCCGGCGTCAGGGGCAAACGCCACCAGGTCAGCGTCACACCCGACGGCGATGCGGCCTTTGCCGGCCAGGCCAGCCAGTTGCGCCGGGCCACCCGCCATCCATCGGGCCAGATCAGCCAGATCAGCCAGCCGGTACCCCCGTTCCCTCGCATGAGTCCAGACGACAGGAAGGCTGAGCTGCAAGGACGCGATACCTCCCCACGCCTTGGCGAAGTCGCCGGTATCGGGCAGCTTCAGTTCCGGCGGGCAGGGCGAGTGATCGGAAACGACGCAGTCGATGACGCCGGCCTGCAGGCCAGCCCAGAGCCGGTCAGAGTTAGCGCGTTCCCGAATCGGCGGGCAGCACTTGAACTCGGTCGCCCCGGCGGCACCTCCTCGGCCGCCAGCGCCAGGTAGTGCGGACACGTCTCGCTGGTGACCGCCAGCCCTTCGGCGCGCGCCGCGGCGAGCAGCTCGATCGCGTCCGCGCTGGATACGTGCAGGATGTGGGCGCGGACGCCGGTGCGGCGGGCGGTCTCGATCACCGCCTCGATGGCGGAAGTCTCCGCCCGCGGCGGCCGCGACCGCAGGAACGCCGCGTAGTCTGCGCCGCCCGGCCCGCAGACCTCACCAAGATAGGCCGGGTCCTCGGCGTGCACGAGCAGCAGGCTGCCGAGTTCTGCGAGCTGGGCAGCCGCCCGGTGCAGGCCGGCGCGATCCAGCGGCGGGAACTCCGGCACGCCCGAATCGGCCAGGAAGCACTTGAAGCCGCGCACGCCGGCCCGGTGCAGGGCGGCGCGATCAGGCTCGTTGGCCGGCACCGCGCCACCCCAGAAAGCAACGTCGACCCAGCACTGCCCGTTCGCCGCGGCCCGCTTCATCTCAAGCGAGGCCGCGTCGATCGTCGGCGGCAGGCTGTTCAGCGGCATGTCCACGATCGTGGTCACGCCGCCAGCCGCGGCAGCCTTGGTCGCGGTCGCGAATCCCTCCCAGTGCGTTCGCCCCGGCTCGTTGACGTGCACATGCGTGTCCACGAGGCCTGGCAGCAGTACCTCGTCGGCAGCTAGCCGGTGCACCGGCACGCCAGGGAACAAGGTCCGCCCACCTAGGTCGTGCACACCGCTGACCTTGCCGCCGGTTACCGCGATCAAAGCGGGAACGAGGCCGTCCGCCGTCACTGCCGGACCGGCCACTAGCAGGTCCGGGTGGCGGCCCGCTGCCGCGCTTGTCACCCGGTGCCCGTCAGGTGCTCGGGCTTGATCGGAATACGGCCAAGATCCAGCCCAGTAGCCGCGCGGATGGCGGCCGCGATGGCCGGACCCGAGGAAATGGTTGGCGGCTCGCCGACGCCGCGCAACCCGTAGGGGGCATGGGGGTCGGCGTACTCCAGCACGTCGACGTGCATCGGCGGCATGTCCAGGATGGTGGGGATCAGGTAATCGGTAAACGACGGATTGCGGATCCGGCCATCCTTCACCTGGATCTCTTCCATGATCGCGAGGCCGAGTCCCTGGGCGCTGCCGCCGTGGATCTGACCGAGTACCGCGTCCGGGTTAATCGCCTTGCCCACGTCTTGCGCGCAGGCCAGTTCGACGACCTTGACCAGGCCGAGTTCGGTGTCGACGTCGACGACCGCGCGATGCGCGGCGAATGCGTACTGGACGTGCGCAAAGCCCTGGCCCGTCTCCGGGTCGACCGGGTAGGTCGGCCGGTGCCGCCACTGCACGGTCTCCTCGATCGCCTGGTTGCCGAGCAGGTCGGCGATCGACACCACGTGTCGTCGCTCGCCGAGATCACGTGCCCGTCGGCCAGCCGCAGGTCAGTCGATGGTGTGGCCGAGCCGCTGCCGGGCCAGCGCGAAGAGCCGGTCGCGTACCCGCTGGCAGGCGGCCTGGATCGCGCCGCCGGTGACGTAGGTCTGCCGGGACGCGGAGGTAGATCCGCCCGAACCGACGGAGGTGTCCTTCGGGCTGCGTCACGACATGCTGCACGGCCAGTTCGGTGCGGCAGATCTGCTGCTCGATCGTGACCAGGCCCTGTCCCACCTCCGCCGCGGCGGTGTGCACGGTCACGGTCGGCTCGCCGCCGGAGACTTCCAGCCGCACCCGGGCGACTGAGTAGTCGTCGAATCCTTCGGAGAAGCCCACGTTCTTGTAGGCCACCGCGTAGCCGACACCGCGCTTGACGCCCTCGCCGTGCGTGGTGTTCGCCGCGCCGCCGGGCAGGTCGAGCAGTTCGGGCTGTCGGCCGTCGCGTCTGCCGCGACTGCGGGCATCGGCCGGCGCTCCACCAGTCGCAGCAGCTCAGCCACCGGCGCGGGGCTGTCAATGATCTGGCCGGTCGGCGCCTGCGCGCCCAGGCTCATGCCGTTCATGCACCGCAGCTCGACCGGGTCCATGCCGAGGGCAGCCGCCAGCTTGTCCATCTGCGCTTCGTAAGCGAACGCGGCCTGCACCGAGCCGAAGCCGCGCATCGCGCCGCACGGCGGATTGTTGGTGTACACGCCGTAGGCGTCGACGTGCACGTTGGGCACGACGTACGGGCCGATGCCCATGGTGCCGGCGTTCCCCACGACGGCCGGAGTGCTGGAGGCGTAGGCGCCGCCGTCGAGAAAAATCGTCGCCTTGACGTAGACCAGCCGGCCGTCGGCTGCCGCGCCGTGCTCGTAATGCATCGTCGCCGGATGCCGGTGGACGTGGCCGAAGAACGACTCCTCGCGGTTGTAGCTCATCTTCACCGGCTTGCCGGTATGCAGCGCCAGCAGGCACGCATGCACGTGCATGGACAGGTCCTCGCGGCCGCCAAATGCGCCGCCGACCCCGGCCAGGGTCAGCCTGACTCGCTCCGGGGGAAGGCCGAGCGCCGCGCACACCTGGCGCTGATCCGACGTGCAGCCACTGAGTGGCCACGTAGAGGTCGACGCCGCCAGCGCCGTCGGGAACCGCCAGCCCGGCCTCTGGCCCGAGGAAGGCCTGGTCCTGCATTCCGACCTGGTAGTCCCCGGCAACGACCACGGCAGCGCTGGGCTCGGCGCACGCCCTTGCGCAGTTTGAGGTGGCGGACCAGGTTGCCGTCCGGATGAACATGCGGAGCGTCCGGCGCCAGCGCAGCGACCGGGTCTGTCACCGGCTCCAGCACGTCGTACTCGACCCGGATCTTCCCGGCGGCCTGCCGCGCGATCTCCGGATGATCGGCGGCGACGAGGGCCACCGGCTCGCCCTGGTAGCGGACCACGTCCTCGGCCAGCACCGGCTGGTCGGCGTGTTCGAGCCCGCACCGGTTGGTGCCGGGGACGTCGTCGTGGGTGAGCACGGCATGCACGCCGGAAGTGGCCAGCGCCTCGCCGATACTGATCGACGTGATCCGGGCGGACGGATGCGGGCTGCGCAGCGTAGCGCCCCACAGCATGCCGTCCATCCACAGGTCGCTGCCGTAGGCGAACTGGCCGGTGACCTTGAGTGTCCCGTCCGGCCTGGGCGGACTGTCCCGATGCCCGCCACGCCCGGGCGAGAGACCTGGTCAGGGGCGCTCACTGGCGGCAGCGTCCTGCTCAGCGGACTGGTCATCGTCTGACAATACGGCGCATCACAGCATCCTCATATGGTCATCAGCGCCCGGCGAGTGCTGCGGCCGCGCGCCGCGCGTCCGCGGCTACCTGTCGCTCGTCGACGGTGACCAGCTGATCCCGCTCGACGATCGTCTCCCCGTTGACCAGCAGCAGCTCCAGCGGCGGGCGGGCGCCGAGCACGAGCGCGGCCACCGGATCGGCGATGCCCGCGTGCGGCAGGGTGTCCAGTCGCCACACCGCGATGTCGGCGAGCTTGCCAGCCTCCAGCGAGCCGATCTCCTGGTCCCGGCCGAGTAGCCGCGCACCGCCCATGGTTGCCAGTTCCAGCGCCTGGCGGACCGACATCGCGCGCGGTCCGCCAGCTGCCCTGGCTGTCAGCGTGGCTTGCCTGACCTCCCCGATCAGCGAGCTCTCCTCGCTGGAAGCGGCGCCGTCCACGCCGAGGCCGACGCGAACCCCGGCGGCAAGCAGGTCGTGGGTCCGGCAGATGCCCGCGCCGAGCCGCCCATTGGACGACGGGCAATGCGCGACTCCGGTGCCGGTGGCGGCGAGCCTGGCGATGGCCGCGTCGTCGAGGTGCACGCCGTGCGCGAGCCAGACGTCGTCACCAAGCCAGCCAAGGGAGTCGAGATACTCGACTGGCGTGCAGCCGAAGTGCTCCGCGCAGTACTCGGTTCTCGTCCGCAGTCTCGGCCAGGTGCGTATGCAAGCGCACGCCGACGCTGCGCGCCAGTTCCGCCGCCTCGGTGAGAAGCTCGCTGGTCACCGAGAACGGCGAGCATGGGGCCAGGCCGATCCGCAGCATCGACTGCGGCGAGTCGTCGTGGAACTGGTCGATGGCGGCCTTGCTGGCGACGAGGATGGCGTCGCGGTCTTCCACCACGTCGTCGGGCGGCAGCCCGCCCGAGCTCGCGCCGAGATCCATCGACCCCCGCGTCGGGTGAAACCGGAGGCCGACCTGCCGCGCAGCGGTGATCGTCGCACCAAGCAGATCGCCGCCCGACCTCGGGAAGACGTAGTGATGATCCATCGTGGTCGAGCAGCCGGACCTCGCTAGCCAGGCAAGTGCGGCGGTGGCCTGAGTCCAGGACGATGTCGGCGTCCATCCGGGCCCAGACCGGGTACAGCTGGGTCAGCCACT
The DNA here is from genome assembly GCA_963808215.1 of uncultured Actinomycetota bacterium. Lineage (GTDB taxonomy): Bacteria > Actinomycetota > Actinomycetes > Streptosporangiales > Streptosporangiaceae > JAJYUU01. The sequence continues at coordinate 67,916 of CAWEEY010000021.1, read as the reverse complement.
CAAACAGAGTCGCGTCGGCAGCCATCCCCCTGGTGCCCCACTGATACAGATGATGGTGGGTGTTGATCAATCCCGGAGTGGCCAGGCAGCCGCTACCGTCGATGCGCCTGACGGTGCCGCGTGCGGGTGCCGGTGCCGGCGAGACTGGCAGGCGGCGGGCTTCCGGGGCCGACCGCGGTGATCACATTGCCGGTGACGACTACGTGACCGCTGGCGTACTCGCTGCCCTGGCCATCCATGGTGACAACCGCGCAGCCCTCGAGCACCAGGGTGACGGGCGCGGCCGGGGCGCCCGGCGTGAGCGGGGTGTCCGGGGTGAACGGGGTGTCCGCGGTGCTCACTCGGCGTCTCCGCTCATCTCCCGCGCCGCCAGGCGGACCGCGGCCATGATCGCTTCATAGCCCGTGCATCGGCACAGGTTGCCCGCCAGTGCCTCACGGATCTGCGGGTCCGTCGGATGAGCTATCCGGCGTGAGCAGATCGTGGGCCGCGACGATCAGGCCAGGCGTGCAGAAGCCGCACTGCACCGCACCTGTTCGCAGGAACGCCTGCTGAACCGGATGCAGGTCATCCCCGGATGCCAGCCCCTCGACCGTGACGATGCTCCGCCCGGCGGCCTGCCCGGCCGCCACCAGGCAGGCGCAGACTGGCACGCCGTCGAGGTAGACCGTGCATGACCCGCATTCGCCCTGCTCGCAGGCATTCTTCGAGCCCGGCAGGCCGAGCCGCTCGCGCAGCACGTAGAGCAGGCTCTCGCCCTCCCAGACATCATCGGCCTGCCTGGTCTGGCCGTTGACCGTCGCGGTAACTCGCACGTTCGTCACGCCCCTTTCGCTCGCTCGGCTGCGCGTGCTGATAGTCCTGCCAGGCCCAGGCGAGTGTCCGGCGCGCCATCACTGACAGGCAGTGCCGCCGGTACGCCGCCGTCCCCCGCACGTCGTCGATTGGCTCGGCGGCAGCCGCAACCAGGCGACCGAATTCCGCCGCCACCGCGTCGGGCAGTTGCGCCCGTGACTCCCAGAGGCCCGCCTCGGCAAGAGCAGCAGCCAGGAACTTCTCCGCCTGCCAGGCGCGCCTCGGCGTCGGCCCGGCGGAGCCGATGCCCGTGCCGACCTCCTGGCGGTCCGGGTGTAGCGCCAGGCTGAACGCGGCTACCGCGATGACCATCGCGTTCCGCGTGCCGATCTTGCTGAATTGCTCCGGACCGGAAGGCAGCGGGATGCGGACGGCCGCGATCAGCTCGCCGGGTTCCAGCGCGTTGCGCTTCGGGCCGGTAAAGAACTGATCGACGGGCACGATGCGCGTTCCCGTGACAGAAGCGATCTCAACCTCGGCGCCTGCAGCCAGCAGCGGTGGATGCGCATCGCCGGCCGGTGAGGCGGTGCCCAGGTTGCCGCCGATCGTGCCGCGGTTGCGGATCTGGGGTGATCCGACAGTCCGGGCGGCCAGGGCGAGCCCGGGCAGGCGGTCGCGTAGCTCGGCAATGACCTGGCTGTAGGTGACGCCGGCGCCGAGCCGTACCTGGTTACCGTCGATGTCCCACTGGCGGAGCTCGCTGATCCTGGTGAGGTCGAGCAGCGCGGGCGGCCGCCGGGCGCCGAAGTTGAGCTCGACCATGACGTCGGTGCCGCCAGCCAGCGGCACGGCCGTCGGCATGTCCGCCTGGAGCCGCCAATGCCTCGGTCCAGCTACCCGGCTGAATGAACTCCACGCTTGAGGCCTCCCTGGCGCGCACTGCGCCGTCGCCTGCGCCGCTCGATTATCTGGTTATCCGGCGAACGAACCAGGCGCATCCCAGGCCGGACCGGCGGGCGGCGCATCGTCTCGCTGCACCGCGCACTGGATGAGACCGTAGGGCCGGTCGTCCGCGTGGAACACCTCCCCTCGGTTCGCCAGTCCGAACGGACTCAGATCGACCAGGAAATGATGCTTGTTCGGTGCGGACAGCCTGATCTCGGCGATTTCCTCGTGGGCGTGCGAGGACAGCCTTGCCCATCTCCCAGAGGCTCTGCTGCAGCGCGAGGCTGTGCACCGTGGCGAACTGGCTCGATCAGCACCTGGCGGATGCTCGCGTGCAGCGGCGTCCCAGTCACCTTCGGGCCGCATATGGCGCCAGCGGGCGGTCAGCGATGTGGCCAGCACCCGGTCGTCCGTCTCGGCCAGGGTCGTGTACCGGTCGTGCAGGAATCCGGCGAACTCCGATCCAGTCGACTTCAGCAGCACGAGATCCCGCAGCCCGGACAGGACCCAGGCGCGCTGCTCCTGCCCGCGGCCCTCGACCGTCACCGAGGTGGTCCTGGCCTCCTGGCCGGCCCGGACGAAGGCGTGCGGATGGTCCTCGCCCGCCACCCGTGACCCGCTCCCACTGGTACTCATCGACGTCGACCCGCGCGCCGTGCACCGGCTCGATCTCGTCGGCGAAATGCCTGGCCAGCGCCAGCGCGTAAGACTCGATCTCGGTCACGCCACGCTCGAGCGCGAACGCGTACGCGGTGTTCTTCTGGCTGTCGGTGGGCAGGACGTTCGCCTGGTCGCCGTAGAGGTAGGCGTCGGCGAAGTCGCCGCGCAGTGAGGTCGAGACGTTCAGATCGCGGATCTGGTGCTGGGCCGCGTCCCGGTAGATGCGGACCACCCTGGTCTCGGCTTTCCCATATTGATGGGCCCCAAGCACGTACTCCACGTCAGCTCCCTCGATAGGTCGGAATAGCCGAACGGACTCATCAGGAGGGGAACGTGGTAATGCTCGCGTCCTCAGCGACCGCGAAGGTGACTGTGACCTCGGGGAAGAACGCCGCACTTCCGCTGCCGGTGCCGCTGCCGCGTGCCCTGCCGCTGCCGTCTGCCGTCGCGAGGTAGCCGCCGGTGTCGAAGACCAGCCGGTAGGTTCCTGGCGCGATGTCCTCCGGTCCCAGGCTGGCGATCCGGCCGCCCGCGTCGGTCGTGGCTGCGGCTATCTCCTCCCGCGCGCGACCGCTCCTCCGCGGCAGACGCGACGCGCTCCAACCGGACCCGCATCCCGGCGGCCGGGCAGCCGGCGGCAATGTCCAGCACATGGGTGGAGATCGCGCTCACGGCGCGCCCGCCATGAGCCGCTGCAGCCTGAGCGCATTGATCTTCTGCAACTCAGTCCGCACGACCTGCCATTCGTCCTCAGGCTCGTTCTGCAGCCTGCCGCGCAGCAGGGCGAGCAGCTCCTTCCCGGTCCGCCCAGATGCGCACACCAGGTAAATATGCCCGAATCGCTGCTCATACTCCAGGTTTGCCTCGGCCAGCGCCCGCTTCGTCGCGGCGTCATCGGCGTCCACGCCTGACTGTTCCCGCCTGGACCAGTCGGGCGGCCCGCGGGGTGCCGTCGCCTGCATCCCGGCGCTCGCCGATCCGCGGATGGCCAGCTAGCGCTTCGGCCAGGTCGGCGACGGTCAGCGCGGCGACGATCGCGCTTGACTGCCGGATCGCATCCTCGGCAGAGGCGTACGGCCGGGCGGCTGCCATCTGCTCCGCCCACCTCGGTGCGGAGCAGCAGTCCAGCAGCGACTGCTGCGCCGCTCGAGCCGGCAGCTCGTTGAACCAGGTCAGCCCGTCAGTGCCCATCCCGACAGACTGCCTGTCGGCGGGCATCGGGGCAAGCTTTGCGGAGGTTCATGCGCCGAGCCTGCGAGCCGGCTTGCGGGAAGCCGCGCGGCAATGACGGCCGACGGCAGCCGTCGTAAACTCTGGGCAGCCGTGGGCACAGCAGACGGCCGGAATCGGAGGGTGACCATGCCGCCACGCAGAGGAACGCCGCATCTTCTTGCCGTGGCACGCGGCGACGAGCCAGCTGACCTGCTGCTGGCCGGGGGCAGCATTTTCATCCCTGGCACCAGGGAGTGGCTGCGGGAAGACCTCGCAATCGCCGACGGCATGATCGCCGGCTGGGGTCCGCGGGAGGCCCGCGAAGTCGTGGACGTGTCCGGTGCAGCGCTGACCGCGGGCTTCATTGACGCCCACATGCACCTGGAATCCACCAGCCTGTGGGTGGATGAGTTCGTCCGCGCGGTGCTCCCGGCAGGCACGACCGCGGTTGCCGCCGATCCGCACGAGCTGGCGAATGTCTTCGGTGTCCGCGGGGTGGCCGCGCTGGCCGACGCCGCGTCGGTGCTGCCGTTCACGTTCGGCATCTGCGCATCTAGCTGTGTGCCAGCCTCGCCGTTCGAGAGCCCTGGCGCTGAGGTCCACGCCGCTGAGGTGCGCGAGCTGCTGCTGGAGTACGGCGCTATCGGCGTCGCCGAGGTCATGAACTACCCCGGCGTCGTCGCTGGTGATCGCCGAGCTTCTCGCCAAGATCGCCGCCGCCGGTGACCGGCGCGTCGACGGGCATGCGCCGGGTCTGTCTGGCCGGTCGCTCGACGCCTACCTGGCCGCCGGGATCGAGTCCGACCACGAGTGCACCCGGCTGGACGAGGCGGAGGAAAAGCGCCGCAAGGGCATGTGGATCTTCGTCAGGCAGGGGTCGGCGAGCAAGAATCTTGCGGATCTGATCCCGACCGTGCTGCGCCACGGCACCGAGCGGATCGCGCTCTGCACCGACGACCGGGAGCCAGACACAATCCTGGCCGATGGTCACGTGAATGACTGCGTCCGGCTTGCGGTGTCGTGTGGCCTCCGGGTCGAAGATGCCCTCGTGCTGGCCACTGCCAACCCGGCGCAGTACCACAACTTCCAGCATCTCGGCTGGCTCGCACCCGGCTATCAGGCAGACGTGCTCTGCTTCGATTCGCTCGATCAGCTGCGACCGCTTCGCGTGTACCAGTCGGGCCAGCTGGTCGCCGAGCGAGGGCTCGTCCTCCCTGGTGCCGTGCCGACAGTGCCCGCACCGGACTGGATGCGCGATTCCGTTCATCTGGCTCAGCTGCCGGAAGCCGCGGCATTCACGCTCGCGCCGCCGGCCGGGGGCCGGGCCAGAGTGATCGGCATCGAGCCCGACACCCTGACCACCAGGCACCTTGTGCTGGATGTGGGTGATCCGGCGTCGGCGGTGGCCAGGATCGGCGTGGCGGAGCGGCATCTGGGCACCGGCAGGATCGGCCTCGGCTACGTGCGCGGCTTCGGGCTTACCCGCGGTGCGATTGCCTCCACCGTGGCGCACGACGCGCATAACTGCATGGTCGTGGGCGAGATCGGCCCGGCCGGACCGGCCGAGATGGCGGTAGCCGTCGCCCGGCTCGCAGAACTCGGCGGTGGTCAGGTAGCGGTGCTTGACGGCAAGGTCATTGCTGAGGTGCCGCTGCCCATCGCGGGGCTGATGAGTGACCAGCCCGCGGCTGCGGTGGCCGCAGCAGTCGAGCACCTCGAGCACATCGCGGCGGCCGAGCTCGGCGTGACCATCGGCGCGCCGTTCATGCACCTGAGCTTCCTCGGCTTGTCGGTGATCCCTGAGCTCAGGATTACCGACCACGGCCTGGTCGACGTGGACAAGTTCGCGCTGACCAGCGTCACGCCTGGCTGACCGAGCGCGGCCGGTCGCCGGTCTTACAGCCGGGCCTCGCTGGCAGCCGCAGCGGTGGCCTCGCCCTCGGCCCGGACCGACGTCCGCGCCAGCACGTAGTACACGATGCCGCCGACGACCAGGCCGATGAACACGCTGAAGTCCGAGCCGAATGGCCCGCCGTTCCGGCTGGCGAAGTAGCCGACATACGGCGGGATAGGCGTTGAGCCAGAACGCAGCGCAGACCATGCCGAGCACCTGAGCGATGATCGCTGGCCAGTGCACGCCGCCATTGCGGAAGTACCTGCCGCGCTCATTGAAGGAGCGCATCGTGGTCATAGCGGTTCCGCCGGAGCCAGCTGTCGACCAGGTAGATAGCGCACCACGGTCCCAGCCACAGGATGATGAACAGCAAGAAGTCCGCGAGCAGCGTGAGGAAGTGCGACGAGAAGATCGCGTACGCCGCCAGGCTGCCGGCGATCACGGTATCGATCGCCACGCACTGGAGCCGGCGCAGCCCCGGAATCAGGCTCTGCAGCGTCACGCCCGGACGAGTACAGGTCGATCGTGTTGATAGCTGAACAGCTGCACGATCGCGAAGATCAGGTATGGCCAGATGAACCAGCTGGGGAATCCGGAGATCAAGCCATTGACTGTGGTCGCACTCGGCACTCCGGTGGCGACGGCGGCGCCGAGGACCTCAAGCAGCACCGACGGAATCGCGCCGCCAAGCGCGACAGCGAGCACGATGCGCCCCTTGCTGGCGTTCGGTGGCAGGTACCGCGAGTAGTCGTTGCCGTTCTCGGTCCAGCCCAGGCCGCCTGCCGAGATCACCAGGGCGAGGAAGATGGTCAGCGCTCCCCAGCTTGCCCCGTGCGCGGGCACGTGCAGGTTGACCTTGCCGGCGGCGAGCCCGGCCAGCACCGCGAACAGGATGATGAACGGGATCGCCAGCCAGCGCAGCACCTTGAGGACAGCTGCATGCCCGAGCAGCGGCAGGACTGCCTGGATGGCCACGGCGAGGATGATGAAGATCACCTTCGCCGCTACTCCGGCGGTGAACCCGGCCTTCGAGGTCAGCAAGATGGCCGCGAACACGATGAGGGCGATGCCCTCGATCTCGAATCCGACCTGGGTGACCCAGTTGAAGAAGGACGGCAGCCGGTTCCCGTTCGGACCAAATGAGGCCCGGCTCACCCCGAACGCTGTGGTGCCGGCCTGCGGTCCCTGCAGACTCGCCAGCCCGGTCAGCCCGTAGAAGAGATTGCCGATCACGATGACGATGACCGCCTGGGCGAACGACAGCCCGAAGACGACCACTGCGAGTGCGCCATAGACGACGAATTCGACGTTCCAGACCGCGCCCGCCCACATCCAGAACAGCCCGCTGGGTCTTCCCCAGCGCTCCGACGGCGGAATGTACTCGATGCCGCGATGCTCGACCGACGTCACCGACGGCGCGGCGCTCCTTCGCAAAACCCCCGACCTACCTGAACTCGTCATCGGCGGGCCCTCCCTGGTCGGCAAACATCGCGCTAACAGGGTGCGTTGCGGACATTACTACTCCGCATGACGGCGGGGAAGCTGTGCCGCGCGGTCATCGTCGAGCGTGGCGCAGTGCGGTCAGGGCGGTCCGGTCCAGGCCGCAGCGCTCGCTAACGTCCGCGTCACTAAGCGCACCGCAGTCAAGACCGCGCAGCAGGAACCCCGCGAGGGCCCGCGCGGTGGCCGGTTCTTCGAGCGTGCCGCTGCTGGCGGACTCGGTGTAAGAGCGCAGCCGATCGCAGGCGCGGGAGACGCCCGCGGCGAAGAATCCGTACGTCGCCGCATACCGGCTTGCCAGCTGTGCCGGATGCAGATCCCAGCCCTGGTAGAAGCCCCGCTCCAGGGCGCGGCGGACCAGGCGCGAATGCTGCCGCCACGCTGCGACCACGTCGGCGCGAGATCCTGTCGGCAGCACGTTGAGTGAGCCGTCGGAGAGCCGGACTCTCGTTCCCGCCACCGCAACTTGCATGATCTCGCGGGCGTGATCGGCGGCCGGGTGGTCCAGGCGCTGGAACTCCCCGGCAATGCCCAGGGCTGCTGCGTAGTCGTATGTTCCGTAGTGGACGCCGATGAGCCGCTCGCCCGCCGGCATGCACGCAGCGTGCGATGGTGGCGCTGCCATCGGCGCCGAGTATGAGCTGCGGCGTTTCGGCCTGGATCTCGAAGATGCAGGTCGCCGCCAGGCAGCCCGAAGTGCCTGCTCCAAGCGGTCGCAGAGCAGGGCCATCGCCTCGACCTGGTCGGCCGAGCTGACTTTTGGCAGCGTCAGCACGAATCCCGCAGGCACCGGTCCGTGCGACAGCAGTTCCTCAAGGAAGAGGCTGATGGTGCGGATGGCCCGGAGCCGGCTGGCCGCCTCCAGGCTCTTGCACCGAATGCCCGTGAAGGGCGGGGCGGAGCCGGCGGCAGCCGCAGCGGCAAGATTCCTGGCGGCCGCCAGCGCGTCCGAATCCTCGGCGGCATCGTCGTCGCTGGCCGGCTTGTAGCCGTCTTCGAAGTCCAGCCGCAGGTCCTCGACCGGCTGATCAGTTAGCTTCGCCACGACCCGTTCCCGCACGCTGGCGGCGATGTCGTCCGGCAAGCCCATTGCTGCACCGAAGTCGGCCGCCGACGGTGCGCAGTCGGCCAGCGCCTGCAGGGCCTGCCGGCCCCAGTCGGCGGCTAGGTCCGGATGGAACAGATCAGCTGGAATGTATGCGGTGTGCACCGGTTGCCGGCCTTGCCGCTCACCTGGGTAATTAGCCTGGAGCGCACGGTCCGAGGCGGCGAGCATCTCTGTCGACCTCGCGCGACGGCCTGCGCGATCGCATCCGGCAGCCCGGCAGTCTGCGCACGTCCATAACTCACGGCTGCCCTACTCTCTAGTCACTGTGTCCACCAGCCTGAGTGGAAGAATGACAGCCGTCACGCAGCCGCAGCCCCGCGGCCGCTAGATATCGCTGGATGGCTCCCTTGCGCACCAGCCTCATGCCGCGGCATGCGTCCGGCCCGGCCGGGTGCGGCCGGGCCGGACATTGAACGGGATTTTTAGCGGTACTCGATCAGCGGCAACTCGCTGCCGCCATTGTCGTAATTATCGGCTGCCCAGGAGCCGCCACCTTGGTGCTGAACCCTCGGCCGAGCCGGTACTGCCCACATTGGGCTAGCGGCAGTTGAGTATTAGCGCTCATGCGCCGCACCTGGTGGTCGCCGAAACTAGAAGTATGTCTCAGCAGGACCACCTCATGCGGCCAGCCTTCGCGGTCACCGCGACGCGCAGCGCGCGATATCTTCGCAATGCGCGTGTCGCGTTCCTTGCGGCAGGGCTGGCTCTCATGCTGGCCAGTTGCGGTTCACGCAACGCGCGACAATTGGCCGACACTAGCGTGCGCCCGCCGCCGCGGCGACAGCGTGATCTACGTGGTGAACATCCCACCCGGCCTGATCCCGGTTGACGTGGCCCACCACCGCACCTCGAGGCCGATCGCTCTGCCTAGTGACGCCACCGGAGTCGACGTCACGTCGGATCGGCGGACGGCGTACGTCAGCGTGGGAACTTCTCTCGTTCCCATCGACCTGCGCACTGGTGCTGGCGGCCAGCCAATCGCCGTGCCCGCGGGTTGGTCAGCCTATGCCATAGCCCCGGACGGGCGCACCGCGTACGTCCTTGCCGGCCGCGCCATCGTCCCTATCGACCTTCGGACCGGCACGCCGGCCGGCGCATCATCGTGACGGACCTGTCCGCCGACCACATCATCATCGCGGCGAGCGGGCGAGCAGCCTGTGTTACTGGCACCACCATCACCACATCCGGCCTCGGGGAGCATCAGGTCATCGAGCCAGTCGATCTCACCACAGGCAAGGCCGGCAGGCCCATCACCGTGCCCAACCTGCTTGATGCTGCCATGGCGCCGGACGGACGGACGGCTTACGTCGCATCAGGCAACGTGCTCGAGCCAATTGACCTCGCCACCAGAAAAGTCGGCCGGTCGATCAGGCTGCCCACGATGCTAGGAATAGGAGCGATTGCCATCACAGCCGATGGGCGTACCGCTTACGTCGGCAATCTCAAGCCAGAGAATCCGCCAGACGCCGAAGTCGTCCCGATCGACCTGACCACCCTCAGGGCGGAGCCACCGATCCGCGTGCCGAGCTACCCATACAGCATCACCGACATCGTCATCGCACCGGACGGGCGCATCGCCTTCGTCGCTGCCTACTCCGCGGTCATCTCGGTCGATCTGCAGACTAGGAGGGCGGCGAGGCCGATACCTATGCCCGCTGGCATCCAGGCCATCGTGCTGGCGCCGTAGGCAGCAGGCACTTGGGCGGTCCAGGGCCTAGTCGTGGTTGCTTTCCTCAGGTTCCTGGTACCAGCGGACCCGATCTCCGAGCCGCGCTCGCAGTTTCCAGCGCCGGGATTTCGGAGCATCCTCCGCCGCCGCAGCGAGAGCAGCTGCCTGGGCGGCGGGCTCGTACGCTCGCGCCCGGCGGCACTAGTTCGGGTTTCTCGGCGATGAGCCCGCCGATCTTATGCAGGTTCATCGTGACCGTGCGCCACCAGCCCCAGTCATCCCCGACGATGGGCCGGTACAAGTCGAGCGAGATCGTGCCTGCCTCCGTGCCGTCACGGACTGGGTAGGCGGACAGCAGGTACACGATGTCGCGGACGTCCTTCTCATTCAGCTTGACGATCTGCAGCTTCGACAGCAGCACGTCGAGCGGATCGAGGGTGTACGGCATGCGGGCGATACGGGCCCGGGAAATCCAGCTCGTGGCACATGGACAGCTTGTCGATCAGCACATCGATCGGCCGGCCGCTGACCGCGGAGACGAAATACAGCTGCTTATGGCCGTACAGGGCGTTGAAGTTCTTGTCCGGCTGGTGACCCTGCTCGATCAGGAAGTTCTGCAGGGCCTTCCGCGAGGAAGTGACTGAGGCCAGGTCGATGTCTTGCAGCCCGGCGGCGGGGCGGGGCGGGAAGTCAGGGCACAGCACCCGGACTGCCATGCCGCCGAGCAGGCGCACCGTGATCCCCTGCTCGCTGGCAGCGCCGATCAGGTTCATGGCCTCGGCCTTGGCGTCCGGCGGGGCCGCGGGCATCTCGTGTGTATCGGTCATGGACATGCTCAGCCTTCCACCCTGAAGTAGCGCTCGATGCCGTCCGCGCTCACGTCGATCAGGTAACCGCGGACAATGCCGTATGCAGCCTCGCTGCCGGGATTGAGGCACAAGGTCTGGCCGATCTTCGCGTCCCCGGCGGACTCGTGAATGTGACCGTGCAGGCTCAGCAATGGGTGCAGCTCGCTGATGGCCTCGCGGACGCCGGTAGAGCCGACCGGGCCTCGGAGCAAGTCGCCCGCCGACACGACCGGGCGCATGTCGTCATCCAGCAGACGGGGCTATGTCCAGGCCCGAGTCGTAAGGCGGGCAATGTGTCAGCAGGATCGTCCGGCGCGGATCCTTCACCTGGTCGCCGAGCCGGAAGATCGCTTCGCGGAAGTCGTGCTCGGAGACCTCCCGCGGCGTCGACCACGGCGTCGGGCTGGACAGCCCGAGACCTATCACCTCGAGGTCCCCAGGCAGCTCGGCCACCCTGCGGTCTACGTTGATGACGCGTTCGCTGGCAGCCAGCGGCTCGTCGATCTCGTATGGATCGTCGTTGCCAGGGATGAGGAACACCGGAACGTCGCTGCCCTCGAGCCGGTCGGCTGCCACCGTCATCCAGTCCGCGACCTGATCGCGGATCTGCCGGGCGAACAGCTTGTCAAGCTCGCCCGCATCGCCATGCAGAGCCTCGACCTCAGCGCTCGTGGTGTGGAACGGGTAGTAGCCGAGCGCTGCGATGTCTCGGTCCAGATCCTGTAGTTCCTGCTCGTTCCTCGGTCGTCTCTTCTGGCCGAGCAGCTCTGCCTCCCAGCCGTCGTCGTTCTGCACTACCGGCACTATGGCCTTGCCGGTGAGATCTCCTGCGTACAGGACGGCGTCAGCCTTATAGACGTTCATCCGCACCGCGTTCAGCATCTTCCGCCACGCGGGAGCCGAGGCATGGAAGTCCGACACCACGTAAAGCCGGACGACGTCCTTCTTTGCTTTCCTGCCAAATGGCATGATGCCTCTTCCTTATCTCGGCCCGCGCCAGCGTGCTCAATCGCCAGCGCCGGGCCTGGCATACACGATACGGCCGCCCGCCATCGTCAGATCCACGCTGCGCGTGGCCGATCTCGGCGGCCGGGTGATCAAACAAGTTCCGGTCCAGCACCGTCAGGTCCGCCCGATAGCCAGCCTGGATGCTCCCGCTGTCGTCGAAATGATTGACCCGTGCCGAGCCGGCGGTGGCGGCCGCGAGCGCAGTCGGCAAGTCGAGTCGCTCGGCCGGCAGGAACGGCTCGCCGCTGCGCGGATCCGGCTCCGCGGAGGTATCCCACGGCGCCATCCGATTGACGGCCACGTGCAGCAGCCACAACGGGTTGGGGCTAGATACCGGCCAGTCGCTGCCGATTGCGAGCGGCGCTCCGCTGCGGGCGAGGCTGCCGAATGGGTACTGCCAGACCGAGCGCTCCGGGCCGAGGAAGGGCAGTGTGAGCTCCGTCATCTGCTTGTCATAGCAGGCCCACAGCGTCTGGGCGTTGGCGGTGACGTCAAGCTGGCGGAACCTGGCCAGGTCATCGGGATGGACGACTTGCAGGTGCGCGATGTGGTGCCGCAGGTCATGACGCCCGTTGGCGGTGCGCGCGGCCTCGAACGCGTCCAGGGCATCGCGCACCGCGCGGTCGCCGATCGCGTGAACGTGCACCTGAAAGCCAATCCCGTCCAGCCGCGTCACTACCCGCCGCAGCAACTCGGGCTCGAGGTAACTGAGTCCTGCGCTGTGACTTGCCGGGGCGCGCCTGACCCCAGATACGGCGTCTGCATGGCGGCGGTGAAGTTCTCGCACACGCCATCCTGCATGATCTTCACGGTGCCAGCACGGAACGCGTCGTGCCTGGCCGAGGCCCGTGCGCTGCGCGAGTTCGGCGATCTGGTCATCGACCTCATCGTCGCCCCGTGTTCGGTCCCACCACAGCGCCCCGACGACCCTGCCGGTCAGCCGGCCGTCGGCCGCCACCTGCTGATAGGCCTCGTAGCAGTCGGGCACGCCGGGGTAATCGCCGACGATGGCCTCCTGCCATGCGGTAATTCCGAGCTCGTGCAGGAAGCGTTGCCCTTCCAGCACGCCATCGATGCGCTGCTGCAATGTCGGCGCCGGTATGACGGCTTCCACCAGCCGCATCGCGCCCTCTTGCAGCGCGCCAACCGGGCGGCCTGCGCTGTCGCGCTCGATCCGGCCATCCGGCGGGTCCGGCGTGCCCGCGTCGATGCCCGCGCGCCGCAGCGCCGCGGAGTTTGCCCAGCCGCCGTGGTGATCACGGTTGATCAGGAAGGCGGGCCGATCTCCAGTGACCTCATCGAGATCAGCGCTGGTCGGAATGCCGCCAGGGAAAGCGTCCATGTACCAGCCCGCGCCGGTGATCCACTCCTCGCTCGGGTGCGAGCGCGCATACGCGGCGATGTGCCGCAGGTACTCCGCGCGTCCGTGCACCTCGGTGAGGTCGCAGCGAAGCCGGTCCAGCCCGCCCCCGGAAGCGTGCACGTGCGCGTCCTGGAATCCGGGCACCAGCATGCGGCCGCGCAGATCAATGACCGTCGTGCTGCTGCCGATTAGCGGACGCACATCGTCGTCGGAGCCGACGGCCACGATCGTGTCCCCGCTGATCGCGACCGCCTGGGCCCAACTGCGCGCGGCGTTGACCTGGTAGACGTAGCCGCCGACGAACGCAAGATCAGCCGACCGGGCAGCGCCGGAATCGCGAGCCATTCAGGGCCCGCTCAGTCTGGCGGAACAGTCTTGTAGAGCAGGGCCAGATCAATCCCGTTCATCCGGTTCTGGATGTTCCGGATCCAGTAGATGACGATGCCGATGACGACCACCGCGAGCATGAACGTGACGCCGGAAGTGTTGAGGTAGGTCAGCACAGTCTGTGTCGCATGGGGCTTCAGCAGGTGCCTGATTGCCTGCACTATCGGGTCGATGCCGGCGAACCAGTACACGACTGCGCCGAACGCCAGCCACACCGCTCCCATGATGGGCAGCCATCGCCGCCACGGCGCGTTCCGCAGCAGATCGGGCCTGGTGTACGGCGCGAGGATCGCGTTCACGCCAGGCATGAGCCAGGCCAGCAGGGCGCACAGCCCGCTGAACCAGGCCGAGCCAGCGAGGTTCAGCTTGCCGCCGGCCGCCACGCTGTTAGGGAGGAACGCGAAGTTCTCGAAGATCACCAGCACGACCGAGATACCGACCAGGGTCAGGATCGCGTTCAGCGGCGCCCTGACGCGCTCATTGATCGCGCAGAACCAGCTGGGCACCTGCCGGTCCAGGCCCCACGCGAGCATTATCCGGCTCATGAAGTTGATGTAGACCGGGATCAGCACGAACGGGAGGATTCCGCCGAAGAAGTTGATCACCAGGAACAGGAACCAGCCCCCGGGCCTGGAAATCGAAGCCAGCAGCGGCGTCGCGTTCGGCTGCCCGAGCGGCGTATGCGCGCTGCCCGACCAGAACAGCTCACTCCAGGCGACCTGCAGATTGAAGCCGAGCCGCCGGGACAGCAGATCGACGTAGACCGAGTTGAGCAGCACGCCGATGCTGAGTGCGCCCAGCACCGCGATCATGATGCCGCGCTTGATGTTTCCCCGCACCTCGCCAGCGATGTATGCGCTGTACTGGAAGCCAATGTAGTTGAACAGCACCAGGAAGACGAAGATCGACAGGGTTGACGGCGCGAAGCTAACGCCGTGCCCGATGACCCCGGACGCGGCGCCTGCCTTGGTGATCTGGGCCGCCGTCATGCCGGTGTAGTGCGGCAGATTCGCTTCCAGGTGAGCCCGGCTGATCAAGGGCAGGCCGGCGAAGAACATCAGGATGGCCGCACCGACGCCGCATGCGGCCAGCACCGTGACAATGCGATGCAGCCGTCGGGTCGGCTGGATGACCACGAGCACCACCAGCGCCAGCACCACGAGGCTGGCAATAAACCAGGCCACTCAGTGATGGAGCCCCCCGTGCTAAACCAGTTGTTCGCGTTCTTGAAGAACGACGAACCCGTTCCGACCCAGACGATGAGACCGTCGATCTGCAGGTTACGGAGCACCACCGGAACCTCGAATGCGATGACCGCGAGTGAGGCGAAGCACAAGGTGAAGCCCTCGAGCCAGCCAAGGAATGGCCCGGCCTTCGGGATGAACCTGCTGGTGAACACGTAGTCACCGCCGGAGCGCGGCATGACCGTGGCCAGCGAGGAGAAGATCATCGCGAGCAGGACGCCGAAGCACGCGGTGATGATGGCCGCCCAGCCATAGGTCGAGAACGGGCCGAGTAGCCCGACGGGCAGGAACGCGAGGCCATAGAACGCCGTGTACCAGCCGACGCCGGTCCCGATGAACGCCGCCGTGTTATAGAACAGCGCATTGAGAACGCTGACCTCGCGCACCAGCCCCGAGGACTGGCGGACGAAAAGGCTCGACCCGCGCGGCGCTGGCGGCGCCGCTGGTCCGCTGGGAATGGCGCTCTCGGCCACGTCGTGCCCCTTTCCCGGCGACGCCAGGCGAGCATCGAGGCGGCACGGGTATTGCCCTGCCGCGGGCTCTCCCCTGGTTCGCGATTGCGAGATGGGCTCCAAGCTAACAGCGAGACCCAGGCGTCGCAATGGTGCTTTCTTGGCTCAGCCTTTGCTGGCTGCGGCCACGCCGGTAAGCGCCTGCCGCGGGTTGGTCGTCACGAAGCTCCGCGCCTCTTCAGCGTCAAGCCCCGCGTCGACGAGCAAAGGCAGGAATTCGGTCAGCAGATAGCCATAGCCGGGGCCGCCATCGGCGCGCAAGTGGCCGCGGAGGAAGACATCGTGCGAGAGCAGCACCTGGCCGGAGAACCCTGCCCGTACCAGAGCCATCACGTAGTCCACGGCTCTGCCCAGGTCGTAGCTGGTCCCGGTACCGATCGAGTCGAAGCAGACGTAGCAGCCGAGGCGCGCCAGACTCAGGTGGTAGTCAGGGATCGGCACCGTGTCCGCGTGGCCCACGATCACCCGACGCGGGTCAACGCCCTCCTCGGCGAGCAGCCGGACCTGCTCGAGTCCGACCGGCCATCGGGCGGCGTGCGTACTGATCGTGAGCCCGGTGCGAAGGTGCGCACGTGCCGCTGCCCGAAATGACCTCTCCTCGGCAGCCGAGATATACCATTTGTCGGCACCGATCTCGCCGATGATGCCCGCCCGGATTCCGGTGCCGTTCACTCCCTCCTCGATGTCCGCGACGATCTGGTCGGCGATCGCGTCAACAGAGTGCCGGTCGAACCAGTCGCGGTTCAGGTATGGATCCCGGTAATGGCCGCAGCCCATGATGATCGTGATGCCGGTAGCCTCTGCGACCCGGCGAAGCGCGGCCGGGTCCCGGCCAATCTCGTCGAGGGTGAGATCGACCAGGGTCTGGCCGCCGGCCTCGCGAAGCAGCGCGAGTTCCTGGCGCGCAAGGTGCTCGTCGTTGAGCAGGCCGGTGCCACGGTACTCGCGGACGAGGTCGGAGAAGACGTGTTCGTGCGGCAGCACGACGCCCAGATCTGACGCGTCGACTGGGCCGGTGACTGACATCAGCTGCATGGCGCCATTGTGCCGTCCGGCCGGCCTACACTCGTGGCCAGCTTGTCAGGGGGACAACCACGAAGGACAGGCATGTACCTCAGCCCAACCGAGGAGGACCGGCTGCGCATCTTCGTGGCCGCCGAGCTAGCACGACGCACCCGAGCTGACGGCATCAAGCTCAATGTTCCGGAGGTGACGGCCCTGATCTGCGACGAGATGCACCGCGCCGCGAGGGCTGGCGGGTCGCTCGAGGCGGTGCTGGCAGCAGGCAGGACAGCTGTCGAAGGCGATGATGTCTTGGACGGCGTGCCGGCCCTCGTGGCGGAGATCCGGATGGAAGTGCTGCTCGAGGACGGGATGCGCCTGGCGGTGCTGCGTGATCCGCTCGGCACCGGTAATGGCAGTCAGCCAGGCGAGATCCGCGTGCTGCCCGGCGATATCCGGCTCCATCAGGGTCACCGCCGAACACGCGTCCGCGTGGCCAGCAGGTCGAGCAGGCCGATCCGGGTGTCTTCGCATTACCCGTTCTGGCGGGTCAACTCCCGCCTTGAGTTCGACCGCGTGGCAGCCGAGGGTTACCGGCTGGACATACCGGCCGGCGCCTCGATTCGCTGGGCGCCAGGCGAAATCAAGGAGGTCGATCTCGTGGCACTCAGCTCCGAGTCCGTCGCGGCCCCGTTCGCCCCCGGTACGCTCCTGAGCGCAGGCGGCATGCGCCAGGATGACTACAGTGCGCAGTTTCGGCCCGACGACTGGCGACCGCGTCCGCCTCGCGGATACCGACCTGTGGCTCCGGGTCGAAGCCGATGACGTCGGGTACGGCGACGAGCCGCTCTGGGGGTACGCCAAGAACATCCGCTCCCGCATGACCCAGCAGGACCGGGCAACCTCCGCGAGTGAACTCGATGTGCTGATCGCCGGAGTACTCGTCGTCGATCCGCTCCTCGGCGTCGTGAAGACGAACATTGGCATCTCCGGCGGCCGCATCGTCGGCATCGGCCGCGCCGGCAATCCCGACATCACCGCTGGCGTTGACATGACGATCGGGCCGAACACGCTGCCGATCATGGGTTACGGACTGATCGCGACAGCCGGCGCGGTCGACTCGCACGTGCACCTCATCACGCCGCGGCTGATCCCGGTCGCGCTCAGCGCCGGAGTAACCACCCTGATCACCGCCGGCTTCGAGGAACCGCCGGCCGCAATGAGCGCCACGCTGCGTGCTTTCGAGCAGCTGCCCGTGAACCTCGGGCTGCAGGCCAGCGCCAGGACTGAGGCCCCGGCGTGCGATAGAGCGAGTCCTCGACGGCCGGCGCCGTCGGCCTCAAGATCCACGAGGACTGGGGCGCATATCCGGAGATCGTCGACGCGGTGCTCAGCCTCGCCGACTCCTATGATGTCGCGGTCGCGCTGCACACCGACGGGCTCAATGAGTCCTGCGAGCTCGAGGACACTGTCGCCGCGATCGCGGGCCGTGCGATTCACGCCTACCACGTCGAAGGCTCGGGCGGCGGTCACATCCCTGACCTGATCGGCCTCGTGCGCGAGCCCAACATCATCTGCTCGTCGACGACTCCGACCATTCCCTATGGCGTCCATGCTGCCGCCGAGCATCCCGAGATGATCATCGCTGTGCATGGCGGCTCGGGCATCGACCCAGGAGACCGCGTCCTCGCAGCGGAGCGGGTACACCCGAAGACGATGGCTGCCGAAGGACCCCTGCACGACCTTGGCGCGATCAGCATCATCAACAGCGACTCCCAGGGCATGGGCCGGATCGGCGAGACTGTCCGCCGGACCTGGCAACTCGCGCACGCCATGAAAGCGTGGCGGTCGACCGAAGCTGGCGAACACTGGCCGGACAGCCCCGCTGTCCGCCGGCTAGTCCAGCGCCAGCCGGATTCGCTCCGCGACGACGGCCTCGGCCCAGACGACAACGAGCGCGTCGCTGCGATACCTGGCCAAATACACGATCGAGCCGGCGCTGACCCACGGGATCGCGGACGAGGTTGGCACGCTGGCACCGGGCCGGCTAGCCGACATCGTGCTCTGGCGTCCTGCGTACTTCGGCGTGCGTCCAGAGCTGATCCTGAAATCGCGGCCACGTGGCCTGGGGCGCCATCGGCGAAGGGAACGCAACCGTTGAGGCCGCCGAGCCCCGCCGCTACGGCTCGCACTGGGGCGGGCTGGGCAACGCACCGCCCTCGTTGTCGGTGACCTTCGTTTCGCAGGCGGCGCTGGACGACGGCGTGCCGCAAAAGATTGGCAGCAGACGACGCTTCGTCGCAGTCCGCGGCACGCGCTCGATCCGACGTGCCGACCTGATCGCCGGGCGGGCCTGTCCCCGGTCGATGTCGACCCGGCCGACGGCACAGTCAGCCTCGACGGCCGGATACTGGCAGCACCACCGGTCGGCACCGTGCCGATGTCCCGCCGCTATCTGCTCGCCTGACCCCACTCGGCGCGAAGCCGTTCTCCTGCGATCTTCGTCTACGGTGGCTGCGTGACTGACCTGTGCATGCAGGACGCCATCGCGCTCGCGGGATTGCTGCGCAGCCGGGAGGTGTCGGCGCGCGAAGTCGTTGTCGGCGCACATCGCCAGGATCGAGGCATTCGACCCGGCCATTAACGCTGTCGTCACTCGCACGTTCGAGGCGGCGATGGCCCGGGCAGCGGACGCCGACGAAGCGGCCGCCCGCGCGCCACCCGCTAGGCCTGCTGCACGGACTGCCGGTGGCGCACAAGGACCTAGCTGACACTGCGGGCGTCAGGACCACCTACGGTTCGCCGCTGTTCGCGACGAACGTGCCACAGCGCGACGCACTCGTCGTGCAGCGGATGGCGCAGGCGGGCGCGATCAGCCTGGGCAAGACCAACGTGCCCGAGTTCGGCGCGGGCTCGCACACCGTCAATCCGGTGTTCGGCGCAACCCGCAACCCGTATGACCTGAGCCGTAGCGCGGGCGGCAGCAGCGGCGGCGCCGCGGCGGCGCTGGCTGCCCGTTTCATTGCCCTGGCCGATGGCAGTGATCTGGGCGGGTCACTGCGCAACCCCGCCAACTTCTGCAACGTCGTCGGGCTGCGGCCGAGCCCGGGCCGCGTGCCCGACTGGCCACTTGCCGATGTCGCCGACCAGTTTGCGCGTGGTCGGGCCCATGGGGCGCACCGTCGCCGATACTGCGCTGCTGCTGGCCGTCTTGGCCGGGCCCGACCCGCGGGTTCCGCTGGCCCTGGACCAGCCACCGCCCGCCATTGACGACCCTGCGCAGATCGGCGCGGCTACTTGACCGGGACCTGGGCGGCCTAAGGATCGCATGGAGTCCCGATCTCGGCTTGCCGGTCGAGCCGGACGTGCTCAGAGTACTGGCGCCCGCACGGCAGGTTCTGGCCGGACTTGGCGGCAGAGTCACCGACGCGGCGCCGGACCTGTCAGGCGCGGACGAGGTGTTCCGCACGTTCCGGGCGTTCGCGTTCGCCACCTTCCGGCGCGACTTGCTGACCAAGGCCCCAGACCTGATCGGCCCGAATGTCACCTGGAACATCCAGCGTGGCCTGGAGCTCACGACGGCCGACCTGAGCCGGGCTACCTTGCTGCGTGCTGGGCTAGCCGAGCGGATCACCGCGTTCTTCGCCGATGTTGACGTCCTCGCCTGCCCGGTTAGCCAGGTCGCGCCGTTCGATGTGACCCTCGACTGGGTGCACGAGATCAACGGCCAGCCGATGCAGACGTACCTCGACTGGATGGCGTCGGCCTACCTCATCTCGGCGACGGGCCTGCCGGCCATCAGTGTGCCCGCAGGCTTCACCCCGGGTGGCCTGCCAGTGGGGCTGCAGCTCGTCGGCAGACGGCGAGGCGACTGGGACCTGCTCGCAGTGGCTCGGGCGTTCGAGTCCGCCACCGGTTACGCCGCCAGGGTGCCGGAGTCCGCGCCGTCTTTGACCGCCGCGGCCCCCGGCTAGGTTGTTCCCGCGCCTGCCCACATGTGCACGGTTGGTTAATCCGCTCAGTTTAGGGAAGCTGCGGAACCGGCAGCACTCCCTGGGAGGTTCCATGTCTCGCAGCAACACACATCGCAACGCCGGTACCGCGCGGAATCGCGCCCGCAAGGCGGCGACCGGGCTGCAACCTGTCGTCGCCCAGATCGGGCCGCTGGCGAGGATCGCCAGAGCGGCGGCACGTCGGCAGTCCGTCCGGGCGCGCGCTTGGGCGGCCCCACAGCTCGAACACGCAGGGCAGGCCCTGCAAGACAGCGTCGCGCCCAAGGCGGCGGCGGCGCTGTCTGCAGCCGCGCGGCGCGTCGAGCCTGCCAGGCCGCAGCGCCCGCACTGGCGGAAGCTAGTCGGTGCCTCGGTCGCCACCGCGACGGCCAGCGCGCTCGCGGCGGTTGCCCGGCGCCGCGCAAAGGGTGCGGCCACCGCTCCGGACCCGGAAGACGCGACCACCGCCGCTCCCGACCCGGAAGACGCGACCAACGCCGCTGCGACGCCGAATACGCCCGCTGAGCGGCCGGAGACCAGCATCGACGTCTGAAGTTCCAGCGTCCTGGCCTGCGGCGACTACGCCATTACTCATTACTGCCTGGGCCACCTTGCGGCGCGAGAGGATAGTGACCGTGGCTTTGACGGTCCTGGCCCGGTGGCTGCGCGATCCGCGGTCGCCGGGCGAGCGGTCTGGCTGCCGTCCAGCGGCAACCCCGGCCCGGCATGGCTGCGATTTGCTTTCACCGCAGCGTCCTGAACGGAGTCACCGATTCGCCGGACAACGGATCTTCTCGAGCGGGCCATTCTCGCCCTAGTCATCGCCGCAGCTGTGCTTGGGTGGCGAGTACCGGGGGTGCCAAGGCTGCTGGACCAGCACCAGGCCATCAGCGTTGTGCTGGCGATCCTTGTCTTCGCCAGCGCCATGACCGTTCCCGCAGGGGTCCTCCACCGGGTCCGTGCACTCGCACCGCGCCTCGGCCTGGTGGTGGTCGCCACCACGGTTGCGCTGCCAGTGCTGGCATTCGTACTGAGCCGGCTGTTCGGCCCGGGCGCGCTGCGCGACGGCGTGCTGGCCGTGGGCGTTGCGCCGGCGGAGGTGGCGTCGGTCGCGATCACCGGTATCGCCGGCGGCGAAGTGGGCGCGGCGGCCGTCCTGCTCGTGGCATCCACCCTGGTCTGCGTTGCGGTGGCCGGGCCGATCCTGGTGCTGGTCGGCGGCCATGGCGTGTCCTCGGTGCATGTGCTGATCAGCCTGATTCTCGTGGTCGGCGTCCCGCTGGTAGCGGGCCTAGCGGTCAAACGCCTCGCTGCGACGGGAGAGCGCACTGATCTCGGGTCCCAGGCCGTCGCCATCGTCGCCGTGATCGTCCTTGTGTGGCTCGTCTCAGGACAAGTTCGCGTGTCAGCCGCCTACGGGACCCTTCTCGCCGTACTTGTCGTCTTTATTCTCGCGTCGGCCGCGCTCGGCCTGCTCCTCGGCTGGCGTGTAGAACCGCGTGCCCGGACAAGTGTGGTGCTGACCGTATCGATGCGCGACTTCGCGGTGGCAAGCGGGATCGCGGCCGCGGCCTTCGGCCCCGCAGCGGCCGCACCGCTTGGCCTGTACGGAGTCCTTGTCATGGCATGGGGTGCCCTCGTTGCGCGGGCTGTCGAGCAGACGCAGGCGGTCGGCGAGCAGCCCAGGTTCCTGAGATCCTGCGGTCAATGACCTGCCTTTGGCACCTTCCACGAACGCTTGCTCGTGTTAGCCTCCTCACAGATTGGCTATGCCAGTTTTCGGCTAGCGCGGTAAAGGGCGTGCGGATATGTGCGGGATCACCGGTCTCCGGCTCAAGAACCCGGACCTCCACCCCGATCCTGGGCCAGCTAGCGGTCCCGATGCTCGACGTGCTCGCCTCGCGCGGGCCGGACTCGACTGGCGTGGCGATCTACAGATCACGACGCGCCGCAAGGAGCGATGAAATACTCGCTGTCAGCCCCGGCAGATGACTATGACTGGGACAGCTTACGTGAAGGCTTTCCAGGCTGCCGGCGGGATCATCCGCCGAGCTGAAGAGAAGAGGCCGCGATGCGGTTCTGGTGACTGACCTCGGCCAGGAGCGCTGCCAGCGCCTGCTGACGGACGACTGACCGGTCCGTCCGCCTTTTCGGCTATGGCGCGGCGATCGAGGTGTACAAGGACATCGGCCCGGCGGCGGAGGTATGCGCTCGCTACGGCGTGGCTAGCATGGCCGGCTACCAGGCGATCGGCCATACCCGGATGGCGACCGAATCGGCCGTGACCACCGAGCACTCGCATCCGTTCGCGGTGGCGACCGATCTGGCTCTGGTGCACAACGGGTCCTTCTCGAACTACGCGAGCGTCCGCAGGGATCTGGCCGACCAGGGAGTGCGGTTCGATACCGACAACGACTCCGAGGTGGCGGCCCGCTATGTTGCGCGCGAGATGGACGCGGGCGCGGACCTGGCCGACGCCCTGCGCGGCGTGCTGAAGGCCTTCGACGGGTTCTTCACGCTGCTGGTGACCACCGAGGATTCGTTCGCCGTCGTGCGCGATTCCTTCGCCTGCAAGCCGATGGTGGTGGCGGAGACGGCGGACTACGTAGCTGTGGCCTCGGAGTATGTCGCGCTTGCCGATCTGCCCGATGTGGAAAAGGCGAAGGTGTTCGAGCCGATGCCCGAGGAGATCTACATTTGGCAGGGGTGACGGCGGTCGAGCTTAGCTGCGCCGCGCTTATCGGTACGCGAAGTGAACACGCTCCTGCGCGACCTGGCGGACGGCACCGCAGTCCGCATTACCGAGCCGAGAGGTCGGCACAATCTCGCCGTCGGGCTTTCCAACCGCATTGACATCACCATCGGCGGCAACGCCGGGTACTTCATCGGCGGGCTGTGCGACGGGCCGGATATCGTCGTCGACGGCTTTGTCGGCTGGTCCGTTGGCGAGAACCTCATGTCCGGCACGATCCGGGTGCGGGGCAACGCGTCCGAGTGCGCGGGCGCGTCAGCGCGAGGCGGGCTGATCGTGATCGAAGGCGACGCTTCCTCCCGGGCCGGCATCTCGCTTAAGGGCGGCACGGTCGCGATCGCCGGGGACGCCGGGCACATGAGCGGGTTCATGGCGCAGGCGGGAACCATCCTCATCGGCGGCGACACGGCGGAATCGCTAGGTGACTCTCTCTACGAGACCGTCATCTACGTCGGCGGGAAGATCCGGTCGCTCGGCGCCGACGCGCGAATCGAGGAGCTCACGAGGGACGACGTCAGCCGGGTCAGCGAGCTTGCGTCGGCGGCCGGATTCACGCATATTTCGGCCGAGGACGTGACCCGGGTTGCCTCCGCCAAGAACCTCTACCGGTTCGATGCGCTGAAGAACCAGAGGTACTGATGGCACATGACCTGCTTGGCAGCGGCCAGCCGGAGAACGGTGAGCGACCAGAGGCCGCCGGGCCCGCGGCCAGCCGGCTGCCCTGGACAGGTACCGAGCCGAGCCGCAGCTTCCCGCCTGAGGTGATCGGCCAGATACATGAGATGGCGGAAGCAGGCAGGTACGAGATTCGCGGGTGGGGTGCCAAGCGGCACATGCCCACCTTTGACGACCTGGTATTCCTGACCGCGTCGCTCACGCGCTATCCGCTCGAGGGCTACCGGGAGCTCTGCGATACCACCACCGTGCTCGGCACCAGATTCGCCAGCCGCCCCCTGGAGCTCGCGATCCCGATCACGATCGCCGGGATGAGCTTCGGCGCTTTGTCCGCGCACGCCAAGGAGGCGCTCGGCAGGGCCGCGACAGCCGTGGGCACGTCTACTACCACCGGTGACGGCGGGATGACGCCCGAGGAGCGGCAGGCGTCGCGGCTCCTGGTTTACCAGTGTCTCCCCTCGCGGTACGGCTTCAACCTCGACGACCTCCGGGCGGCCGACGCCATCGAGGTGGTGATCGGGCAGGGCGCCAAGCCCGGCGGCGGGGGGATGCTCCTCGGCCAGAAAGTGAGCGAGCGAGTCGCTGGCATGCGCACGCTCCCGCCCGGCATCGACCAGAGGTCGGCGTCGCGGCACCCCGACTGGACCGGGCCCGACGACCTGCGGATCAAGATCGAGGAACTCCGCGAGGCGACTGGCTGGGAGAAGCCGGTCTACGTCAAGCTCGGAGCGACCAGGGTCGATCACGATGTGAAGCTGGCCGTCGCGGCGGGCGCAGACGTTGTGGTGGTCGACGGGATGCAGGGCGGCACCGGGGCCACGCAGACCGTCTTCATCGAGCACGCGGGAATCCCGACGCTGCCCGCCGTGCGCATCGCCGCGGAGGCGCTGCGGGAGATAGGCAAGAAGGACGAGGTCCAGCTCATTGTCTCTGGCGGAATCAGGTCAGGGGCAGACGTCGCGAAGGCCCTCGCGCTCGGGGCAACCGCCGTATCGATCGGGGTCGGGTCCCTGATCGCGCTCGGCTGCAACCGTCCCTCCTATCGCGCGAACGGGCGGGACCACGATGCGACCGCCGGGTACACGGCGATCGGCACCGCTCCCGGCTACTGCCACCACTGCCACACCGGGCTGTGCCCGGTAGGCGTAACGACCCAGGATCCCGAGCTCGAGAGCCGTCTCGATCCCGAGGTGGGCGCACGATGGATGACCAACTACCTGAAAGCGCTCACCATGGAGCTCACGGCGCTCGCCCGGGCCTGCGGTAAGTCCAATGTCCATCACCTCGAGCCCGACGATCTCGCCGCGCTCACTATCGAGGCGGCGGCGATGGCCAAGGTTCCGCTGGCTGGCACCGACTGGGTGCCTGGGCAGAGCGCGACGGCAACCGGTCCTGACCGGGTGCCTTGGCATCGCGCCGCGTCTGTTTCGAAACTAGCGCAACTAGCGGGGAGGGAAAACGATGTACGAGCGACTGCTCGTGGCCGTGGACCACTCGGAGGTAACCGAGCGCGTGCTCGCCGCAGCCCGGGAACTGGCGTCGATGTCCAAGGGCGAGGTGTGGGTGCTCCATCTGAGGGAGCGTGAGGTCATACCCAGGATGGGACTGGTCCCGACCGAGTCGGACGCAGAAGTGCGCGGCCAGGTCGAGTCCGCCGTTGCGGCGCTGACACAGGCGGGGATCGTGGCCCACGGCGATGTCCGGGACACGATCTTCGGGCATGCGGCCCGGGAGATTGTCGAGGATGCCAGGGAGCACGACGCCGGGATCATCGTCATGGGATCGAAGGGGCGCAGTGATCTGGCCGGGCTTGTCCTCGGCAGCACCGCGCACAAGGTGATCCACCTGGCCGACCGGCCAGTGCTGGTGGTCCGCTGAGCCCGGGCCTTATCCACTGTGGTGAAACTGAGTTGAACCACGCGTGACTACCGCGCATGGCCAACGCCAGCGCGGAGTAGCGGAGTGGCTACTCATATGCGACTTCGTATGCGAGTCGTATGCGACGCATATAGACACGGCGGACAGGACGTGCTACACAACGTTTACCTGGGGTGAACTGAGGTGCTCGAATGGCAGCTGTGTCCGCTGACGAATGGCACCTGCTGACGGCATCCTGCTGGCGTACATAGGGCGAGATTCCCTGACCGGCGTCCGGCCGGCCAGGACGCGGCTAGGGCGGAGGAATCATGCCAGACGTCGAGGGCGAACTCAGGGCCAGGGCAGAGGCGGATGGCGTCGAGTTCTTCTTCGCAATGTTCGTGGACATGCACGGCAAGCCGTGCGCCAAGATGGTCCCCATCGAGGCGCTCGACGTCCTGCTCGGCGGAGGCGCCGGCTTCGCCGGTTTCGCGGCTGGCCCGATGGGCCAGAGCCCGGCGGACCCCGACATGATCGCAGTGCCTGACCCAGCCTCCTACATGCTCGCACCGTGGCAGCCAGGGCTGGCCGTACTGCAGTGCGACATCCACGTCGAGGGCGAACCGTGGCCGTACGCCCCGCGCCTGATCCTGAAGGGCATGCTGGAGAAGGCGCACGCCCGCGGCCTCCAGTACAAGGTGGGCTGCGAGGCAGAGTACTTCCTGGTCCGGCGGCTGCCGGACGGCGGGATCGAGGTGGCAGATCCGCTGGATCGGTCGGCGGCCCCCTGCTATGACGCCAAGGGCCTGACGAGAATGTACGACCACCTGACGACGGTCTCGAAGTATGTGAACCGCCTCGGCTGGGCGAACTACGCCAACGACCACGAAGACGCGAACGGACAGTTCGAGCAGAACTTCCAGTACGCGGACGCATTAACGAGCGCGGACAGGCTCATCTTCTTCCGCTACATGGTCCATATGGTCGCGCATCAGGCCGGGCTGGCCGCGACCTTCATGCCCAAGCCGTTCGCCAACCTCACCGGCTCCGGGCTGCACCTGCACTCGAGCCTGTGGGATGCCAGCATCGGGCGCGGAACTGTTCGCCGACCCCGGCGATGCGCGCGGACTCGGGCTGTCGGAGATGGCGTATCACTACATCGGCGGGCTGATCGCGCATGCACCGGCAATGGCCGCCGTTACCTGCCCGACGGTGAATTCCTACAAGCGCATCGGAGTTGGCGCGCCGGTTTCAGGCGCCACCTGGGCGCCTGCATACGCGACCTACGGGGGGAACAACCGCACTCAGATGCTGCGCGTGCCCGACGGCGGCCGGGTCGAGAACAGGGCGTGCGACGGCGCGGCGAACCCGTACCTCGCCATGTCGGTTCAGCTGGCTGCTGGTCTTGACGGCATCGACCGCGGCCTCGACCCGGGCGAGCCGAACCGCGACAACCTGTACCTCCTGCCTGCCGAGGAGATAGCACTCCGCGGCATCCGGAGCATGCCGCCGACGCTGCTGCACGCGCGGACGAACTCGTCGCGGATGACGTGCTGCGTGAGGCGCTCGGAAAGACGCCCGACGGGGACTACGTCGACTACTACGCAAGGTCAAGCGCGAGGAGTTCCGCGCCTGGCACTCCGTCGTGAGCGGCTGGGAAGTAGAGCGTTACCTGACGCTCTTCTAGAACGCTCTACACGGTCGCGTCGGCGTCGATCGGCAGCGAGGCGGAATGAGGAGGGGCGATGGCCACCATCGGGGATAACGCCAGAGAAGGGCCTGGTTAAGGGCACGAACTGGTGGGGTGCCTTCGTGATCGGGCTCGCCGGCACGATCCTTGTCACCGGCATCGCGCCCTACGTCGTCCAGGGAACTGGGGCGCTCGGCATCATCCTCATCGGCGTCATGACGATCGCCGGCTGTTTCCTCTGCTTGTGCCTGGCCGAGCTCGGGACGATGTGGCCGGACCGGACAGGTGGAATTCCCGGATATGCGACGGAGTCGTTCCGGCCCCTGGTCGGCGACACCGTGGCGCGGCACATCGGCGGGTACTCCGGGTGGGCCTACTGGCTGGGGTGGTTCCCGGTCGCGCCGATCAACGTGATCCTGACCGCGTCTTATCTTCGCGGTGCTGTTCAACTTCAGCCCTGGGCACATGATCTCTCCGGTGGGCAGCGACCTGGGGCGCCCCGATCGGCGTGACGATCCTGCTCATCTGCTTCGCGCTGCTCATCATGATCTTCATCCCGTCCTACTTCGGCATCCGGCTAGGCGCCGCGTTCGCGACTGTCCTCGGCGTGCTGTCGATGCTGCCGATCACGGCGATGATCTTCCTGCCGTTCTTCAAGTCAGGCGCGATCCACTGGGGCAACGTGGCGGGCTTCCACGTGCCGCCGCACGTGCACGTCAGCCCGACCTTCATCTTCGCCTGGTTCTTCCCGATCCTGTGGAACGTGATCGCGATGGAGGCCGCCGCCTGTTACGTCGGCGAGTGCCGGGGCGGCGCCAGGGACGCCAAGATCGCGCTCACCGCCGAGGGCATCTTCGGGATGTTCATCTACATCATGACGCCGCTGATGTTCGTGGCGGTGCTCGGCATCCTGCTCACCAGCGCCGACCCGCTGACGCTGTACCTGACCTACACCGACCACATCTTCGGGCCAGGGTCGTGGGAGAGATGGTTCGTCGGGATCCCGCTCATCCTGGCGCTGGCCCTTTCGGTACTGAACGCGATCATGGGCGTCGGAAGGTCGCTGTACCAGGCCGCCGAGGACGGGCTCCTGCCGCGCTGGTTCGCGCACAAGAACCGGCACGGCGTGCCCGGCAATGCGATGGCCTTCAACGTAGTCTGCGCGGCGATCCTGGTGCTGCTCGGCTCGCCGCTGCGGATCTACATCATCTCCAACGGCGGTTACCTGCTGTCCTGCTGCGCTGGCGTTCGCCGGCTACTTCATCTACCGCCACCTGCGCCCGGACGAGCCGCGGCCGTTCCGGCTGCCGACGTTCGCGAAGTGGGGCGCGCTCGCGATCTTCATCATCTGGATGGCCATCTACTTCTTCGGCGGCTGGAACTCGCCCGAAGATTGTGGTCGGGCCAACCCAGGGCCCCGGGCTCTATCTGCTCGGGCTGCTCATCGTCGCCCTGTACGCGCCGCTGTACTGGTGGCGGGCATGGCAAGACCGCAGGCTAGCGGCCGCGGGCCGGCTCGCCCATGCACGGCGCGCCGCCGCCGCCGCGGACGTGCCGATCGACGGCAGCAGCGCACCTGCCGGGACCCGGCAGCCGTGCCGGATCCCGCGACCGTATACTGAGCCTCGGGCGAACCGCCCGTCGTCCGCTAGGCGGGCAAAGCACATGCGCTCTGCTGGGACGCGGCTACGATCCGCAGCCGACATCCGAGGCAGCGGTGCTGCTGGCGTCGTCCGGCTCGCCGTTCAGCCAGGCCGCGATCCGGCGTGCCCGCGAGCTCGCCGACGGCTGAGCCGGTCGCCGTGCTGTCGATCCTCAAGGTCTACGGCTCGACCTTCGGATTGCCGAACCCTGGCTTGATGCCCAACCGCCGCGAACGCGAGGAGCAGCTTCAAGAACGTCCGGCAGGCCATCGGCGAACTGGAACGGCGGGGCTGCACGTGGATGGCCAGATCGCGGCGACCAGCAGCGCGGGCCGGACGATCGCGAAGGTGGCGCGGGCTCGGAAGGTCCGCTACGTCGTCATGGACACCGAGCCCCGCGGCAGGAATCCGCCGCATGATCGAAGGTGAGGTCGACGAACAACGTCCGGCGCCGGCTCAAGAGGCGCCGCCGTGCTTGAGCTGGTGGGCGGAAAACCTTAACGCGTATCCATAGCGGGCTGCGCTTCAGGGATGCGCTGCGCGGCGCGATTATGGAGAGGCGGGGATAAGGCCGGCAGAGTCCGATACGAAAGCCGCGTGAGGACGATGTTCGCGAGGATCCTGGTAGCAATCGATGACTTCGGCCAGCACCCGGCCGCGCTCGACTTGGTGAAGAACTTCGCCACCGACGGAACGACGCAAGTGCGAGTGCTGCATCTGCGGTTGCGTGAAGTCTCCGGCTTCCGCTGGTACGCGCGAGAGACGGGAGCGAAGCAGCATTCGTCGCCGATGCGGCGGTATTCGACCTGCGGATGGCCGGCCTCGCCGCGGGCGGGGACGTCCGGTACGCGGCCGTGGACCGGGTCGCCGAGGCAATCCTCGCGGAGGCGAAGGCATTCGACGCCGATCTCATCGTCCTCGGCAGCCCGACCCGCGGCGAGCTGCTCACCCGCCTGTTCGGGAGCGTTACCCTGCGGGTCATCCGGCGGTCGAGATGTCCGGTCATTGTGGCGCCGCGCCGGCCGGGCGGGCCGAACCAAACGAATCGTCTCCCCTGCCTCAGCTCCCGGCCTCCGATCCTGACCACACGAGCGCCACGTGAGCCCGAAGTCCGGCCAACGCGGCTAATGCACCCGCGCCGCGGTCTGCACTGCATTCGGCTGCGCTCACTGACGTTCCTGCCTTGCCGTGCCTGCCAGGACCTCCTCCGCACGATGGCAGGACACCCGGCGGCCGGACCCGACGTCGCGCAGCTGAGGAATCTCGGTCCGGCATCGGTCGATCGCCAGCGGGCAGCGAGGGTGGAAGACGCACCCGGCAGGCGGGCTCGCGGCGTCGGGCGGATCTCCGGGCAGTACGATCCTGGATCTCCGCCCGGCGACCTCCACCTCTGGGACGGCCGAACGCAGGGCTTGGGTATACGGGTGCACGGGTGCGCTCAGCAGGAGATCGGTGCGGCCGATCTCCGCGATCTTGCCAAGGTAGAGCACAGCGGTCTGCTCGCAGAGCTCACTGACCACTCCGAGGTTGTGGGTGATCAGCAGGTACGACAGCTTCCTTTCGGCTCGCAGCCGGTCGATCAGTTTAAGGATGCGTGCCTGAGTACGGACGTCCAACGCGCTGGTCGGCTCATCGAGGACAAGGAGCCGGGGCTGCACGCTCAGTGCCCTGGCAATCGCGACGCGCTGGCGCTGGCCACCGGATAGTTGGTGCGGGTACCTCTCGGCAAATGCCGGGTCGAGTCCCGCTTCGGCAAGCAGTTCGCCGACTCGCCCGGCGGCACCCGCCCGCGGCACGACGTCATGGGCACGCAGCGCCTCAGCGATCGTAGCGCCAATCCGCATCCGCGGATCAAGGCTGTTGTCCGGATCCTGGAACACGATCTGCGCATCCCGGCGGTACGCCTTCAGCGCGGCACCGTGCATCGAGCTGACGTCCTTGCCCGTCGAAGGTGATCGTGCCGCCCGCCGCGCGCACCAGGCGGACGATGCCCGTCCGATGGTGGACTTGCCTGAGCCGCTCTCGCCGACGAGGCCAAGGCCGAACGGGCCAGCCGGCACATCTAGGGAGACGCCGTTGACAGCCAGGACGGGCCCGAACCTGACCGTGAGGTCAGCGATCCGGAGCAGCGGCGGCGCGCTGGTCACGTCACCGCTGGCCGCTATTCCGGGCTCGTGCGCGGCTGCGCTGGCGACGGGGACTTCACTCTCGGCAGTCATTGCGCGCTCGCCAGCTTAGGGACGGAGGCCAGCAATTCGAGCTGTGTACGGATCGGCAGGTGACGACAGCACCTGGTCGGCTCGGACCCTGCTCGACGATCAAGCCGTTGCGCATCACTGCGACGCGGTCACAGAGCTCGGCGACGACGGCGAGATCATGGCTGATGAACAGGATCGACATGCCGATGGACTCACGCAGCCCGCGGAGCAGGTCGAGCACTTCCGCCTGGACGGTCACGTCAAGCGCGCTCGTCGGCTCGTCGGCCAGCAGGATCTCGGCGCGCAGGGCAACCGCAAGGGCGATAGCCACCCGTTGCAGCTGACCGCCAGACAGCTGCGAGGGATACCGGCGCATCAAGTCGGGAGAAAGCAATACCTGCCGCATCGCCTCGGCGGCCCGGTCGACGGCTTCAGACTTGCCGGCGCCATGCAGCCGCAGCGCCTTAACAAACACGCTGCCCACCTTGTACACGGGGCTGAACGCAGTCGACGGGCTCTGGAAGATCGCAGCGATCCGCCGGCCCCTGATGGCCCTGAGCTGCTCCGCGCCGAGCCCGAGTCAGCTCAAGCCCGTCCAGCTTGATGCTGCCGCTGACGGAGGCGCCGACGGTGTGGGCCAGCCCGAGTATGGCCAGCGTGGTCATTGACTTGCCGGAACCGCTCTCCCCGGCAAGGCCGACGATCTCAGCGTGGTCGAGCCGCAGGTCCGCTATCGAGACGACCCGGCGCTCGCCGAAACTGACCTCGAGGTTGGCGATGGACAGACGCCCGGCCAGCTCGTCGATTGCATCCGACCGCCAGCCCGGCGCCTGAATGGTCTCTGGTCACGGCAGGAAGCTCCGCTTCGGATCGAGGAGGTCGCGCAGGCCGTCACCGAGCAGGTTGAAGGCGAACGCGGTCACGCAGGATTGCTATGCCGGGGAACGTGACCAGCCACCAGTCGGGAGTGAAGTAGCTCTGGCCCTCGGCCACCATCAGGCCCCAGTCCGGCGTCGGGTCCTGGGCGCCCAGCCCGAGGAACGAAAGCGCCGAAGCGGTCAGGATGACTCCGCCGACGTCCAGTGACACCTGAACGAGCAGCGGCGTGATCGAGTTAGGAAGGATGTGCCGGAAGATGATGCGCATCCGGGAAATGCCCAGCGCCCGGCACGTCTCGACATACGGGCGGCCCGCCACAGAGGCGGCCTGGCCGCGGAGCAGCCTGACGTACCAGGGCCACCAGACGGCGGCGATCGCGATCGTCAGGCTGGTCAGGCTGGCGGGCAGCACGGCGGCGAGCGCGAGCGCGAGCAGCAGCGGCGGGAACGCGAGGAACACGTCGGTCACCCGCATGATCAGCTCATCGACCCAGCCGCCCAGGAAGCCTGCCGCGACGCCGAGCGGCACCCCGATGGCGCAGGCGATCGCCAGCACGATGATCGCGATGACCGGCGACACCCTGGTCCCGTAGACGACCCGGGACAAGATGTCACGGCCGACCTGGTCGGTTCCGAACCAGTGCGCCGCTGACGGGCCGTGCAGCACGTCGAGGGGATGCGTCGCCGTTCCGGCATCGCCGGGCGCAGGCGCGAGCAGTGGAGCGAAGATCGCGACGAGCACGATCAGCAGGACCAGCACGCCGCCGACCGTGAGCAGCGGGTTGGCCCTCAGGGCGCGCCGCATGCCGCAGCCCGCGCGGCACCTCCGCGTCGGCGGAGCGTCGTGATGGGAGTCTCGATCATTTCAGCCTGATCCGGGGGTCGATGGCGGCCTGGACGATGTCCACAACAGGTTGGCCACGACGTAGGCGATGGCGACGAACAGCGTGACGCCGAGGATCGCCGGGGTGTCCAGGGTCGCGATGGATGCCGCCGCGTAGCTGCCCAGCCCCGGCCAGTCAAAGATCGCCTCCACCAGGAACGTGTTGACCAGCGAGTAGCCGAACACCAGGGCCAGCGCAGCCGCGACGGGCGGCCACGCCAGCTTCATGGCGAAACGGCCGAAGATCTGACGTTCGCTGAATCCCGAGCGCGCGGGCATTGAGTATGTGCGGGTCGCCGATCGTGTCGAGCACCTGAGCCCGGACCATCCGGGCGATGAGTCCGGCCGGGTAGGCCGCGACGACGATCGCCGGCAGGATCAGGTGCACCATGGTGCTGCCGAGCATCGGCCAGTTGCCGCCGACGATCGAGTCGAGCACCGGGAAGCCGGTCCGCCTGACGAGCGGGTGGCTGAAGAGCAGGGCAGGCGAGTACTCGCCCGCGGCCGGCAGCCAACCTAGCTTCTGGGAGAACACCAGCTGCAGGATCAGCGCCATCCAGAAGATCGGCATCGATACGCCAAAGATCGAGCCCGCCCGGATGACGCTGGTCGGCTATCCGGCCCGGCCGTCTGGCCGAGATCAGGCCAGACGGGATCCCGATGGCAACGCGCGATGAGCAGCGCGGTGATGACGAGCTCTAGCGTAGCCGGGGCCGCCGTCATGATGTCGTGACAGCACCGGCCGGTGAGTGTGGATGGACGACGCCCCAGTTCCCCCGTGCGATGCCGCCGAGGTAGGAGAGCAACTGCACCGGACAGCGGCCGGTCCAGGCCGAGGAACTTCCGTGCCGCTGCGATCTGGGCTGCTGAGGCATGGGGGCCTGCCCACGTCGCGGCCGGATCGCCGGGCACCACGTGCGCGACCACGAAGGTCACGATGATGACGCCCACAACTACCACGACGGCTAGCGCGATCCGGCGCGCGACGAAGGCCAGCATGAGTCTACGACTTCGGGTGCAGGTCGTAGACGAAGATGACGTTCGGGTACGCCGGGTTCACCTGGAAGCCGGAGAAGTTGCTCGTCATCGCGTACTGGTAGTTGGTGTTGTACAGGAAGTCGATCGGCGCCTGCTTGAGAATCTCGTCCTGCATCGTCTGGTACAGCGCGCTTCCCGCCGACGGGTTCGTCGCGACCAGCGACTCGACGCTGTTGATCTGCCTGTTCAGCTGCGGGTTCGAGTAGTACGACAAGTTGAAGTACGGCTGCTTCTCGCCAAGCAGCAGGTTGACGAACCAGGAGTACGGGTCGGCGTAATCGGGCCACCAGTACTCGATGAAGATGTCCTGGTGCGTCGACGCCGTCGATGACTTCGCCTTCGACCACTGCGTGTTCCACGCCAGTCGCCTGCACGCTCAGGTTGACGTTCAGCTTGGCCAGGCTGGACTTCAGCAGCGTCGCAACGACCTGCTCGTTGGTGTCGCCGGCGGTATAGGTCAGCGTCAGGTTCAGCGGCTTCTTACCTGGTCCGTAGCCGGCCGAGTTCAGCAGCTTCGCTGCCTTCGCCGGGTCGTAGGTGTAGCCAGGCAGGTTCGTGAAGTGGCCGAACAGGCCCGCCGGGACGATTCCGCTGGATGGCACGGCCGCGCCGCTGAGCGCCGCGGTGATGCCAGGGTAGTCAGTGTCGTAGGAGATGGCCTGCCGGATCGGCTCGCTCAATGCCTGGCTGTTGAGCTGAGCCAGCAGGTTCTGCCAGGACGGGCGAGCTGGCCAGCCTGATGCCCGGATGCGCCCTTCAGCGACTGCCACAGCGTCGGGCTCATCTGCTCGACGAAGTTGACCTGGTCCGACCGTAGCAGCTGCGCCGCAGTCGTGTCCTGCGGAGTCACCCGGAAGACGACCTTCGTGTAGTGCGAGCCACTCCAGCCGCCCCAGTACTTCGGGAAGGTCTTGAGTATGACCTCGAACTCCTGGCCGCTGCTCCAGCTCTGCAGTGTGTACGGCCCCGTTCCCGCATCGTGCGGGGTGTTCAGCCACTTGGTCAGCTTGCCGCCGGGGCCAGCCGCCTGGGTGTCGTAGATGTACGCCGAGTAGTCAGCTGAGGCCTCCAGGTCGAGGGGCGACGGGTACGAGAGGTGGAACACCAAGGCGTACTGACTCGGGGTGTCGATCGACTTGACCGCACCCCAGATGTAGGAGGCTCCGCCGCCGAGCGCTTTGGTGCGCAGAATGGCCGCCTTAGCCGCCGCGGCGGTCAGCAGCCGCCCGGTGTGGAAGTAGACACCGTGGCGGAGCTGGAATGTCCAGGTCAGGCCGTTGGACGAGTGCGTCCAGCTAGTGGCGAGCAGCGGGTCAACCTGGTGGGTTACCGGGTTGTAGTGCGTGAGCGTCTGGTACATGTTGCTCATCGCGATGATGCCGTTGGAGTACTCGGTCGCGGGATCCCAGCCGTCCACCATGACCTGGGTATAGGTGTCGTAGGTGAACACCTTGGTCGTGGTCGGCTTGGTGCCCGAGCTGTAACTGCTGCCGCCGCATGCCGCCAGCAGCAGCGCAAGGGCGGTTGCGGACGCAGCGGAGACCGCTGCCCAGGCCCTCTTCCTTCTCATGTCCCACCTCGAATGCTGCCGTGCGTGGATTTATTGAGTTGCGCGGATACTTGACCGGGCGCGCTGCGCCCCGCCCGCCGACATGTGGGCCTCGGCGTCCGCGGATGCGTCCGCCGGCCCGTAGAGCCCGCCTAGAGCACCGGCCGCCTTGGCCCGGATCCGGACTGCGGGCGAGGTGAGGTAGGCGAGCGGGATCTCCTCCAGCTCGACGATCTGGACGGACTCGGGATCGGCGCCCGCGGCGACGGCGTGATCTCTGGCCTCGGCGCTTGCCTCCTCCAGCGCCGCCTTCCGGCCGCCTGGCCCGAAGTGGAAGATCCGGTCGACCTGCCCGCTGACGGAGGCGATTGCCGCACCGATCGCGTTGGCGGCGTCGAAGTGGTCCGGCCGGATCACCTCGCTGACCCCCGGGAGCTCGTCGGGGATCAAGATGCTGCCGCCGCCGACTGCGATCAGCGTCAGATCGCCCTTTGCGGTCTTGACCCGGTCGATGGCGTCGGCGAGCTGTGCGTCTGCCGCCCTGGAGGCTGCCTCGAGCAGCCCGCGCCATGCCTCAGTCGCAGACGCATCCCCGAGTCGCGCTCGGCCGATCTGCCACAGCGGCGTCGGTCAGCGTCGGTGTCGAGCCGCCGAAGATCAGCGCCTCGTCCCGTAGCCGGTACCCGACGCTCTCCGGCCCGAGTCGCAGACCGCGGCCCTCGTGGTCACCGGCCAAAACGGTCCCTCCGCCGAGCGCGATGGTCACCAGGTCCGGCATCCGGAAGTTTGTGCGGATGCCGCCGATCTCCACGCCCTGCGAGGACTCCCGCGGAAACCCGTTCACCAACACCCCGACGTCGGTGGACGTGCCGCCGACGTCGGCGACCAGGGCATCGGTCCGGCCGGTGAGGAACGCGGCACCCCGGATGCTGTTCGCTGGCCCACTGCCAATCGTCAGCACCGGATAGCGCAGTGCGTGGTCCAGCGCCATCAGCGTGCCGTCGTTCTGCGCGAAGAACGTCACCGGGGACAGCGAGTGCGCCGCCAGCGCCTGACCTAGCGCACGGGCAACATCCCCGGCCACGCCGACCAGCGAGGCGTTCAGGATCGTGGCGTTCTCCCGCTCGAGCAGGCCGACTGATCCGATCTCGTGGCTCAGCGAGACATGGACCTCGCCAAGCTCGCGCTTGACGATCTCGGCAGCCAGCAGTTCGTGACGCGCCGAGACCGGTGCGAACACGCTGGTGATCGCGACTCCGTCGCAGCGACCGGCTACCGACGACAAGAACGCGGCCACCGCGCTCTCATCAAATGGCGACAGGTCGCGACCGTCGAACTCGATCCCTCCGGGTACGACCACCGCTCCGGCCGATACCACTGCAGTCAGGTCGGCTGGCCATTCGAACATCGGCCGGACGCCGAGCGTGGCAGGCGCTCCGATCCGGATGACAGCCACGCGCCGCAGCCTGCGCCGCTCGAGCACCGCGTTCGTCGCGTGCGTGGTGCCGAGCATGGCATGCGTGATCCGGGACGCGTCGATTCTCGACGCGGCGATCACCGCGTCCAGCGCGGCCACGATGCCACCGGTGACATCGGGGGTTGTCGGCACCTTGGCCTTGGCGAGTACCTGATCGGCCCGGTCGAGAATCACCGCGTCGGTGTTGGTGCCGCCGACGTCGATGCCAAGGCGGTAATCAAGCGTAGGCACCGGCGAGCTCCTCCACGGGTACGTAGTCGAAGTCGTAGCCAAACGCGCGTGGCCCCGCCATCTGCAGCCCGAACTCGGACCGCCAGATCGGCGCGCACGGCATGGCGATCAGCGTGACTCGCTGGCCGTACCTGACGCGCTCGGTCGGGATCGCGTCGGCGGTCTCACTGTCCAGGATGGTGATCAGGTCTGGCACCGACGCGAGCACCTTGCCCTGCTCCAGCGCCACGAGGTTCTCGTTCTGAATCTCAACGCGGAGGAGTCGGCCGGCGTCGTCGCCAAGGCCTTCTACGACGACCGAGCCGCGGACGAAGCCCTTAGTCGTGCGGCGCTCGACGTCGGTTACCTTGCCGCTCATCAGGGGAAAGCCCCCGGTCACTGCCACGAGAGCCGCCATCGAGTCACCGACCGCGTTGGTTAGCGCCTCGCCGATCTTGATCGCAAGCGTGAACGTGCCGCGGACCGTAGCGCCGCGCGCCTGCTGGACCGTCATCGTGTACTCGGTCGCTGCGCCCGCTCCGCCGAACTCCACCGCGGCGGACCGCTCAAGCCGCTCCATCCAGTCGCCGGAGACCGCGTGGAACACCAGGACGTTGCCACGCTCGTCAGTCATCACGCCGGGGTTCGGATCGATCCCGGCCAGGTGCATGGTGACCTGCGGGATCAGCGGGAACGCCCGGCCCATTCCGTCAGCGTCGACGACTGGCAGGCCCATCCGCCCGGCCCAGCACAGCGGGAGCAGACCGTTGGATCCGCCGATCTCCG
This sequence comes from uncultured Actinomycetota bacterium, assembly GCA_963808215.1. GTDB lineage: Bacteria > Actinomycetota > Actinomycetes > Streptosporangiales > Streptosporangiaceae > JAJYUU01. Next base: position 30,141 of record CAWEEY010000021.1, on the reverse strand, counting down.
CGGGCATCAGTGCGGCGACCGGCACGGCCGGTGAGCCGCTCGAGGTACTGGCGCAGAGACATCGCCTTCGCCGCCGTTCTCGATCTTCTCGATGTGCACGGTCGGCGCGCCGACCATCCCGCATGGCATGATCAGCGCGTCGTCCGGGAGATCGTCGAGGTCGACGAGCTCGGTCGGCCCGACCTCCTCCAGCGCCTGCAGCGCCAGCAGCAGCCCGATCCGGGGATCGCCACCGCCCCCGGTGCCGAGGATCGCGCAGCCCGCGGGCCAGCGCACGCAGCGCGGACTCGTCAAGCAGCCGTTTCATCGTCGAACGCTAACCATGAGACGTTTCTCCTCATAATTCGTATCTATTTCGCTTTGTTAACGGAGCCCGCTGGCGTCGTGTACCCGTATGAATCGGCAGCCTCGGCGGGGGTGATCAGCTCGTCGCGCAGGTCCGCCAGCACAAGGCTGACTTCGCGTTCGCGCGGATCGCCATAGCCGCCGCCGGTGCCGGTCACCAGCCGGACGACGTCCCCGCGGCGCAACGGCATCCGGGACACCTTGCCGAACCGAGGGCCGATCGGCTGGCCGTCCCGCAGGACCTCGACGTAGTTCGGCGAGCCGGCGAGCCCGCCCCCGGCTCCCCAGGGCGGGAACAGGTGGCGGCCCCAGGCGACGGTGAGGAGGGCGTCGTCGCTGCAGATCCGGTACTCGCGCACCAGCCCGCGGCCGCCCCGCCGGCGGCCAGCGCCCGCGCCTTCGACGATGTCGAAGCCGAACCGCTCGACCCTGACGCCGTAACGCTGCTCGGCGACCTCGACCGGGATCGTGTAGGTCTCGCCGTCGCCGACCGAGACCAGGCCATGCTGGCCGTCAGCGTCTCGGGTCGCTCCCCAGCCGCCCGGCTGCGGTTCGACCAGCAGGGCTTCCGCGCCCGTATCCGGGTGGGTGAGAGCGAGCGAGGTAGAGCACACCGAAACATAGGTTCCTGCAGGAAGCCGATCGGGAAAGGCGGGCGCGAGCGCGTGCCAGACGAGATCGGAGGCCATCTCGGTAGCCTCGAAATAGGCCGCGACCGGGGCGGGTCGCGTGGCGTTGAAGATGCAGCCGGGCGGGGCGATGATCGTCAGCGGCCGGAACCAGCCATCAGTCGCGGGCTCCGCAGGGTCGGTGATGGCCTTGAATACGGTGCGCACGCCGGAGACAAGGCCGCTCCAGGTGCAATTGATCGGACCAGGGACCTGGCCGTGACTCCCGGTGAAGTCGCAGGTCACGCCTTCGTCGGTGATCTCCACGCGGACTGTCACGGGGAACGGGCCGTTGCCGAGGCCATCGGTGTCGGTGAAGTCCTCGGCTGTGAAGACACCGTGCGGGATGTTGGCCAGGGCTGCCCTGCAGAGCCGCTCGCTGCGGTCAAGTACGGTTTCCATCGCACTGCGCACGGTGGCAGTGCCATACCTTGCGCACATGTCAAGCAGGCGCCGTTCTGCTACCTCCAGGCATGCGGCCTGCGCGGTGAGGTCGCCGAGGACCATGTCGGGCAGCCGACTGTTGGCGGCCAGGATGGCGCGGAGGTCAGGCAGCGGCTCGCCATTGCGGTAGGCGTAGACGAACGGGAGCTGCAGACCCTCGGCGTAGATGTCCTGCGAGTCGGCGGTCCATGATCCGGGGTCCTTGCCCCCGACCTCGGTCCAGTGGCCCTTCGCCGCAGCGAACCCGATGAGTTCCGGCCCTGCCCCGGTCTCAGCGAAGATGGGCCGGATGAGCGCGACGTCGGAGAGATGGGTGCCGCCGCCAGCGTACGGATCGTTCGCGATGATGACGTCGCCCGAGTGCAGGTCCATCTGTCGCGCTATGGTCTCCTTGACCGCATCGCCGAGCGGGCCCAGGAACCCGGCGATTCCGTTGCCCTGGGAGACGAGCTCGCCGTCGGCGTCGGTGATGCCGACACCGAAATCGAGCACCTCGTAAATGATGGGGCTCTGCGAAGTGCGCTGAAGTGAGACGAACATCTCGTCGCTGATCGCAGCGAAGCCTTCGCGCAGCACGTCCATGGTGAACCGGGCGTCACCAGCAGAGCCGTCGGGTGTCACGGCCGCTCCTCGATGATCAGGTTGCCTGCCGCGTCCTGGCGCGCGACCTGGCCTGGCAAGACCAGCGTGGTAGCGGCAGCCTCCTCGATCACGCAGGGCCCGGCGGTCCACTCCGGAGCGGTCTGACCGGCGTGTTCGGCAAGCTCACTCCGAGCGAGTACAGGAATCTCCCGGGTGGGGCCATAGGGGTCCAGGTCGACCACGCGGGCGCGGGCCAGTGGCCTCGGCCCTGGGGCGCTGCCATCGGTCCAGCTGATCTGCGTGACCGGCCGCGTCGCCGTGGCCCGGAGCGAGATGACCTCGAGCGCAGCGTCGAGCCTGAAGGAGTAACTCTCCATGCAGCGCCGCTCGAACGTGGACCGGATGGCAGCGAGTGCCGTCGGGTCGGGCACGGGTACTTCCAGCGTGTGCTCCTGCCCGGCGTAGCGAAGTTCCGCGTATGTGGCAATCTCGACCGTGCCCTCGGCCTCGGGGCGTCCGCCCAGTTCGGCGAGCGCGGCTTGCTTGACGGGAAAGAAGGCGGCTTCCAGGTCGATGGCGTGCAGCGGCCCCACCACGGTGCGGACAGCCTCGCCGCGCAATGGACTCGACAGCATGCCGAATGCCGAGAAATGGCCGGGGCCCGGCGGGATGACAGCACGGGAAACGCCGAGCTCGCGGGCTAGCAGGGCCGCATGCAGCGGTCCCGCGCCGCCATACGCGACGAATACGAAGTCGCGCGGGTCGTAGCCGCGGCGCAGCGTCACGAGCCGCAGTGCATGACTCATCTGGGCAACGGCGTACCGGAGCGCTCCGCGCGCCACTGATCGGGCGTCCTCGCCAATCCGCCGGCCGAGCGCGGCGACGGCCTTCTCCGCTGCGCCGCAATCCAGCGACATGGTGCCGCCGAGGAAGTAGTCGGGGTCGCAGCCGGCCGAGCAGCAGGTTCGCATCGGTGAGGGTGGGCTCGGTGCCGCCCCGCGCGTAACACGCCGGTCCCGGGTCGGCGCCCGCGCTGCGAGGCCCGACGTGCAGGCCGCCCGCCGCGTCCGACCATACGACGGACCCGCCACCAGCCCCGATCTCGATGATCTCCACGGTCGGGACCTGAACCGGATAGCCGGGGAAGGCCGGTGTCTTGCCAACATGGTGCAACGTGTCAATCCGAACCTCGCCATCGCGGACTGCCGACGTCTTGGCGGTCGTCCCGCCGATGTCGAGGGTGAGCACGTTGCTGTTGCCGAGGCGGCGGCCGAGTTCGGCAGCGGCCATGACGCCGGCCACGGGGCCGGATTCAAGCAGCGTGATCGGCGCTTGCGCCGCGCTGGAGAAAGAGGCGATCCCACCGTTGGAGCGCATTGCCCGCAGCGGCGCGGCAACGCCCAGCCTGCGCAGTGCCGCCCCGAGTGAGTCCAGGTAGCCCGCGACAACGGGCTGTACATACGCGGACAGGACTGTCGTGCTGGTTCTTTCGTACTCTCGCCACTGGCCGCTGACCTGGTGCGAGCAGACCACGGAGACGCCCGGCAGCTTGTCGCGCAGCGCGACGGCGAGCTGCTCCTCGTGCCCTGGATTGGCCCACGCATGCAGCAGGCAGATTGCGACTGCCGACGCGCCCGCAGCTGCGATCTTCCCGGCAGCCTCTGCGACGTCCTCGCCGCTGAGCGGTACGGCGACCACGCCGAGGTGAGTCATCCGCTCGGTGACCTCAAACCGAAGGTGCCTGGGCACGAACGGCACCGGCTTGGCATAGGCAAGGTTGTAGAGGTCGGGCCGGTTGGCGCGGCCGATCTCTAGCACGTCCCGGAAGCCGCGCGTGGTGACCAGCGCCGTCCGCGCACCGCTTCGCTCGGTGACGGCGTTGATCACGACAGTCGTGCCGTGGATGAACGCCTCGGCCGATCTGGCCGGAACGCCCGACAGAGCCAGGGCCTTGAGCACGCCATCGCTGAGCTGACCTGGGGTCGTATCTGCCTTCGCTCGGACGACGTGTCCGCTGAGGGTGTCAACGGCCACCAGGTCGGTGAAGGTGCCGCCTATGTCCACGGCCAGCCTGACGCGCGGAGCGTCGGGGGCCTCAGGATCGGACAGGGGAAGGCGCACCCCTGGATCGTCTCAGCCAGAGGCCAGGACCAGGAATGTGCGAACTGCACAGTGATCTGCGAAATTATGTGCGTCATGCCTATTATGCGGGCATGACCTGCGTTGATGCGGTGCTCGCCGCCCCGTCGCTAGCTGACCTGGCCCGGATCAACGGCGTCGGCGGCCGGCGTGAGGTGATGAGCGTCCGCTTGGCTGAGCGGTTCGCTGATCTCGAAGACGCTCCCGCGGGGAGCCTGGTCATCCTGGGCAGGGTCGCATCCGAGTCAGCCACGGACTACCGCTTCGACATGGCTCTGCGCTGGGCCGCCCTGGCTGGCGTTTCGGCTGTGGCCGCCTTTGCGGAGGAGCGCTGGCGGCCTCCCGTGACGGCGGTCGACATCGCGAGTCGCGCTGACCTTGCGCTGATCTCGGTTCCCGCGGCTGCGGAGCTCACCCACCTGTTGCTCGCGATCTTGGCAGAGGTGGGTGGCGGGCCCGCGCGTGCCCTTTCCAGGGCGAGCGCAGGCCTGGACGCAGTAGACCGAGCTGAGCGGGTCAGCGCCGACCTCGGGCTGCTGTGCGCGATGGTGGGCGAAGGCCTTGGCACGCCGGTTGTGAACACGCCCGCCGACCCGGCTACCTCCGGGCTGGGCGCGGCCGCCAGTGAACTGAGCCGACTCGCGGCACCGGAGGCCCATGGTGACTTGGCGGTCGCCGCCCGGCTCGTGCTCCGTGCCGCTACTGACGCCGCGGCACGGCTGGCTGACGAGGAGCGGAAGGCACGCGAACTCCCGATCCGATCGCGCGCCGAGCTCCTGGCCGAACTGCTGATCTCCGAGTCAACGCTGAATGAGGACATGCTCGAACGAGCCAGGCAGCACGGCATCCCGCTGAGCGGGTGGCACGTCGCCTTGCTGATTGAGGCCGACAATCTCGCCGACGTCGCGCCCGATGAGATCCGCCGTTTCGAGCTGCTCGAATCAGCTGGCCAAGTGGGTCTGAACGCCGCCGCGCTGACCGGCGGCACGTGGTACCTGTCACGGATCGCACGGGCCATCGTCCTGGTCTGGATGACGACGTCCGATCCTGGCGGGCAGGCCCGTCAGCGCGCCTCCCGTTCGGCCGCCCGCGCGCTCGACGCCATCCGGGCGAGGTACCCCGCACTGCACCTGCGAGCAGGGGTTAGCTCGGCGCATGAGGGTCCGCTCGGCCTGCGAGCCGCGGCTGCTGAGGCTCGGGGAGCGATCATCGCTGCGCGCGCAAGCCGTAAGCCGCCCGGTGTCACTGCCCACGATGCGACTGGCGTCCAGCGGATGCTGATGGAGTGGTACGCGTCCGAGACCGCCCGAATGTCGGTCCGGGTTCAGCTTGCGCCGCTAGAGAATCTCGGCGCGGCACGGGCCGAGACGGCCATCCGTACCTTGGCTGCGTTCCTTGATGAGCAGGGGTCGATCGGCCGGACGGCTCAGCGGCTGCACCTGCATCGCAATGCGGTCGCTCAGCGGATGCGCCGGATCACTACCCTACTCGGGGCCAACCTCGACGATGCTGACCAGCGGCTCGCGCTGCAGCTAGCGTGCAGGGCGCGACTGCTGCAATAAGGACGGCTGGCGGTAGCCCAGCGACCTGGACCCGACGTGCGGGTTAGCGCCGGCTGGCGGCTGAAGGGATGGGGATGCTTCCCCTTGTCTCTACGTGAGCGGTGCTGGCAGCGTTTGCTGCGCACGGCGGTACCCCGGGAGTGCGTATGGATAAGGGCAGTGAGCTGGATCGTGGCCATGGACGGTAGCCGGAGACGGAGCTCGGGACCGATGCGGCGGCACGTGGTCGTCGGCGTGACTACCGCCGCACTCGTTTGCGGAATTGCGTCAAGCACAGTTGCTACCGCCGCCACGAAGCCGAGTTCAGGCAGTTCCCGCTCGGCGCACGTCGCCCGCGACTGGCCGGCCTACCTGAACGGGCCGCGGCACACCTCATACATTCATTCGCAGACCGCAGTTACGCCCGCCACTGCACGGAATCTCGTGCAGAAGTGGCACTTCGGTCCGGGCCTGAACTTCCTTGCCAGCCCTACGGTCGCTGATGGGGCTGTCTTCATCGGCTCTGGCCTTGGCTGGTTCTACAAGCTCAGCGAGGCAACCGGGGCCGTCATGGACAAGCGGTTCATCGGCCACCAGCCTGCCAAGACATGCGGCGCCCAGGGACCGGTGGCTACGGCGACGGTCGGGACCGACCCTCATAGTCATCGGCCGACTGTCTATGTGGCTGGGGCCGACGGCTATCTGTACGCGCTGAATGCGTCGAATCTGGCACTGAGATGGAAGGCCGTCATCGGTCTGCCGTCAGCTACGGTCAGCGACTACTTCGACTGGTCCTCGCCTACGGTGGCGAACGGCAAGGTGTACGTCGGCGTGTCCTCGGACTGCGATAATCCGCTTATCCGCGGCGGGGTGATTGCCTTCAACCAGGCATCAGGCAAAAAGCTCGCCGAGTTCTACACCGTGCCAAGCGGTGATGTCGGCGGCTCCGTCTGGTCCAGCGTGGCAGTGGCGCCGAACGGTGACGTCTTCGTCAGCACAGGCAACGGTCCGGTGGCCAACCAGCTTCTCGGTTACTCCGAATCGATCGTCAAGCTCGCGCCGACAACGCTCAGGGTGCTCGGTCGCTTCCAGGTACCTGCGTCGCAGGTGGGCAGCGACAGTGACTTCGGTGCGTCGCCCGTCGTCTTCGGGAAGTACGTGGGCGCCTGCAATAAAGACGGCATCTTCTACCTACTGAATCAGTCCACAATGAAAGTGCGATGGGAGAGGGTAATTGGCGCCGCTTCCGATGGGACCAATGGCCGTTGCATAGCCACGCCTGCGTATAACGGCAAGTTCCTGTACTTCGGCGGGAACCAGATCACGATCAAGGGGGTGACCTATCGTGGCTCGGTCCAGGAGCGCAATCCCGGCGACGGCGACCTGGTCTGGGAGACTGCACTACCTCGGGGCGTCGACGGCAGCCCGACTCTAGACGGCGGCGGCGTTCTCGCCGTCCCGACCTATAACGCCGGGACGAGCACGACTTCCGACAACGTCTACCTGTTCAAGGCCGTCTCGGGACGCATCCTGCGCACCCTCGCCGAGGGCGTTGACTTCGCCCAGTGCGTGTTCGCCGACAACCGCGTGTTCTCCGCCAACAACAACGGCGTGTACGCATGGCGACTCAAGTAGGCCCCTCTAGTACCGCGGGGCAGGGTAGGTGACGAGCTTGGGCTCGGTGAATGTCTCCATCGGGTAGCGACCGCCGACCCGGCCCCTGCCGCTGACGCTGCCGGCCCGCCCGCCGAACGGCAGGTGGGACTCCCACAGGTTGGTCGATGCGTTGATGTTGACCCAGCCGGCCCTGGCGCGTTCAGCGAAGGCAAGACCGCGCTCGAGATCCTCGGTGAAGACCGCTGCGGTCAGACCGAATGGGGAGGCGTTGGTGAGTTCCAGCGCCTCGGCCGCCGATCGCACCTCGACCACCGGAATGACTGGCCCGAACGTCTCCTCCTGCTCGATCGCCATGCCGACGGTGACGCCGTCGAGCACCGTGGGCTCGGCATAGAGCCGAGTCGGGAACCCGGCGGCGCGCCGCCCGCCGCAGCAGACCCGCGCGCCTCTGGCCAGGGCATCAGCGATATGGCGGTCAAACTTCTCAGCCGTCGGCTCGTTGTTCAGCGGGCCCATCGTCGTAGCCGCGTCGAAGGGATCTCCGAGACGGACCTGATCCTTCGTCGCCGCCACGACACGTTCAACAAACTCGGCGCGCACGCTGGCGTGCACCAGGAAGCGCTCGCCGGCGGTGCAGCTCTGGCCTGCGCACAGGTAGGCGGCCTCCAGCGCAGCCTCCACGGCGAGATCCAGGTCCGCGTCCTCCAGCACCACCATCGGGCCGTTGCCGCCGAGCTCGAGCAGTTGCGTCTTGCCCGCCGCCCTCGCGGCAACGCTGGCGCCGGTCGCGACCGAGCCGACGAAGCCAACCCCGGCCACCCCCGGGTGGCCGGCCAGAGCATCGCCCACGACGGCGCCAGGGCCGGGGACAAAGTTGAAGACACCGGCCGGCAGCCCTGAGTCGGCGATGACCTGCGCCAGCGCGGCGCAGCAGGCGGTAGTAGTCGGCGCTGGCACCCAGACGATCAGCGTTGCCGGCCGCCATGGCCGGCGCGATCAGCTCCGCCCCCATCGTGTAGGGCCAATTCCAGGGGCTGATCACGCCGACGACACCGAGCGGGACACGGGCGGCCAGGATCCTGCGGCCAGCCGAGACCGAAGGTGGCAGCGACCCGTCGAGGCGCTTGGCGTCCTCGCCCGCCATCAGGAAGTACGAAGCAAGCTCGTCCACCTCGTCGTAGGCCTCGGCGGCCAGCGGCTTGCCCTGGTCGAGGGTCAGCACCCTGGCCAGCTCGTCGCGCCGCTGCCGGATCCCGGCAACGATCCGCTCGCACCACGCCGCCCGCTCGAAGGCCGACGCGCCCGCCCATGCGGGCCAGGCAGCGGACGCGGCAGCGACCGCCGCGTCAACATCGCCGCGCGTCGCCAACGGCTACCGAAGCGAACGCCTCGCCCGACGACGGGCTTTCCGCCCAGGCCGTCCCGGCGCCGCCAGGACGCCACTGGCCGCCGATGTACAGCAAGTGCTCCTGCATGTCCTGCGGCACTCCCCTTCGGCTGGAATCCGCCGGCGACAAAGCACCGGCCCGTCGGGGATCAGGCGCCGTATCCCATGATGGCCTTGGTCTCGAGGTACTCGTCGAAGCCGAGCGCGCCCCATTCGCGGCCGTTGCCCGACCGGCGGTAGCCGCCGAAGGGCGCATTGAAGTCGGGCCCGGCACCGTTGAGGTGGATGTTGCCGGTCCGGATGCGCCGCGCCATCGACTTGGCCCGCTCGCTGTCGCCGGATATGTACCCGGACAGGCCGTAGACGGTGTCGTTGGCGATGCGCACTGCATCATCGTCATCCTCATAGCCGATCAGCACGAGAACCGGCCCGAAGATCTCCTCACGCGCGATCGTCATGTCGTTGGAGACATGCGAGAACACGGTCGGCCGGACGTAGTAGCCAGTTTCGAGGCCATCGGGCTTGCCGGGCCCGCCGGCCTCGAGCCTGGCGCCCTCGCCGATCCCCTTCTCGATCAGCTGCTGGATCCTGCCGTACTGGGTAGCCGACACCACCGGGCCGATCATGCTGGTCGCCTCTTTGGGGTCACCGACCACGATGGCGCCGGCTGCTGCCGACGCGATGGCGGCGGCTTCATCCATGCGAGCGGCCGGGACGAGCATCCGGGTGGGAGCGTTGCAGGACTGGCCCGAGTTCGTGCACATGCCGGCCATGTCGCGTGAGACGACTGCCTCGAAGTCGGCATCGTCCAGGATGATGTTGGCGGACTTGCCCCCGAGCTCCTGGGCAACCCGCTTGACGGATGGGGCGGCGGCCCTGGCGACCTCGATGCCCGCCCGCGTAGACCCGGTGAACGACATCATGTCGATGTCCGGGTGCGCGGACAGGGCAGGCGCCGACGTTGATGCCATCGCCGTTCACCAGGTTGAACACGCCTGCAGGTACCCCCGCCTCGTCGAGGATCTCCGCGAAGAGGATGCGCGTTCAGCGGCGCTACCTCGGACGGCTTGAGCACCATCGTGCAGCCCGGTGGCGAGGGCCGGAGCGACCTTGCAGGCGATCTGGTTGAGGGGCCAGTTCCACGGCGTGATCATTCCGCAGACCCCGACGGGCTCGCGGACGAGCAGGGTGCGGCCCATCGGGCGTTCGAACTCGAAGTCTGCGAGCACAGCGCGTGCGGTCCCGATGTGCGCCAGGCCTGCCACGGCTTGCGCGGCCCTGGCCAGCGACAGAGGCGCGCCCATTTCCTGACTGATGATCTCGGCCAGCTCCTCAAGGCGCCTGGAGTAGACGGCAATGATGCTGTCAAGCAAGGCAAGGCGCTCGTCCCTGGTGGTGAGGGAGAATGTCTCGAATGCCTTCCTGGCCGCGGCAACGGCGGCGTCGACATCCTGCTCCGAGCCCATGGCGATGGACGTGATGGCCTGTTCGGTGGCCGGGTTGATCACGTCGAGTGTTTCGCTGGTGAGCGGGGCGACCCACTTGCCGTCGATATAGAACTGCCGGGCGTGCTCCACGGGTTCCTCCTAGCGTTACCGTGCGTACCGGGTCCTGGTCCAGCGCTGGCGGATGAACGAGCCGCTGCGGCTGAACGCTCGGGCGAGATCGGGCCGACCATCCGGCGACGCACAGTCAACATACGAAACCGACGTCGATCGGTAAAGTGCCGGGCCCGGGTCTGCTCGGCTGTCCGCCGGGTCTGCTCGGCTTGGTTACTGTGCCTCGGTGGCCGTCGGGGCACCAGGGCCGGCCACGATGCTGTCGCTGGTCATATCGATTGCCCCTACTTCTGGCTGGTAAGCGACCTCGCCGAAATCGCTGAGATCGAGGCCAGCTAGCTCCTCCGCCGGAGTCACCCGCAGCCCCACAACGCGGTCGGTGACCCAGAGGATGATCCAGGTCATGACGAATGGGTAGACGATTCCAGTGACAGCCAGCACTGCCTGGCGGCCAAGCTGAGTCCAGCCGCCGGCCTCACCGGCGGCGTTCACAGCGAGGCTGGCAAAGACGCCGGTGAGCAGCACCCCGATCGCGCCGCCCACCATATGCACACCGACCACGTCCAGGGAGTCGTCGTAGTGAAATACGTCTTTGAGGTGGACGGCGCCGTAACACAACAGACCCGCTGCGGCGCCGATGACGATCGCCGCCCATGGCTGCACGTAACCCGACGCCGGGGTGATCGCTGCCAGCCCCGCGACGGCACCAGTGGCGATGCCCACGCCTGACGGCCTGCGGCGGCGCCACCATTCGATGCCCATCCAGGCGAGCATCGCGGTGCACGCCCCCAGCTGGGTGTTCACGAGCGCATAGCCGGCGACCTGCCCAGCGGACACCGCGCTGCCCGCGTTGAAGCCGAACCAGCCGAACCACAAGATCCCCGCGCCGAGCAGCACCAACGGCACGTTATGCGGCCGCTCAAGCTGGTGCCGCCGCCTCAAGTACAGCGCTGTCGCCAGCGCCGCAGCACCTGCCAGCTCATGGACTACCGAACCACCGGCAAAGTCGATGGCATGCAGGCCGCCTGAACCGAGAAACCCGCCACCCCACTCCCAGTGCGCGAACGGGCTGTACACCAGCAGCGACCACAGGCCGATGAAGACCAGGTAGCCGCGAAAGCGCATCCGCTCACAAAATGCCCCCGCAATGAGCGCCGGGGTGATCACGGCGAACTTCATCTGGAATGCCATGTAGACCAGCGACGGGATCGTGGGAGCGTAGCTGTTCGGGGTGCCGTTGACGTCATGCAGCATCACGTAACTCAGGCTGCCAATCGCGCCACCCCAGTGATTGCTGCCGAACGCCAGCGAGTACCCGACAATCACCCACAGCAAGCTGATCACGCCGATGGCTACGAAAGACTGGACCATCGTCGCGACTATGTTCTTCGCGCCAACTAGCCCCCCGTAGAAGAGCGCCAGCCCCGGCATCATGAAGAACACGAGCGCGGTCGAGGTCAGCATCCAGGCGGTATCACCAGCATTGATGTGCACGCCAACCTCCCAATGACCGCGGCGTCTTTGCCCGCCATGCTGTGGATCACCGTAAACCATCGCCAGTTCGCTTACCTGACTTCGCGAGGATTTCGCCGGCGCACGGGCTGCCCTGGAACTTGGACCTGGCCAAAGCCCTAACGCGGGCGACATCATGGTCGGTGGGCCTGCCTCGACTGCGCAGGCAGCGGGCGATGCTGACAAAGGAGCCGTCATGACCGAGATCAGCACGGCGCCGGCCGTCACTGGCTTTCACCACTTCTCGCCGACGGTTTCCGACGTCGAGGCCAGTGCTCAGTGGTATGAGCGGGTCTTCGGGATGGACCGGGTCCCTGTCTCGTTTCCTCACCATGGCGCAGAGAAGGACGGCTACGCTGTTCTGCTCATAGATCCCCGTTCCGGCATCGCGATCGGGCTGCATCACCATAACGCCAATCCCGGTCAGGATTTCCACGAGAGCCGGACCGGCCTGGACCACATCTCGTTCGGGGTGGCGGAGCGCGCGGATCTGGACGCGTGGGTGAGCTGGCTGGACGAACTTGGGATCGAGAATTCCGGAGTGACCGATACAGATAACCCGATGTCCTACTCCGTGGTCGTCTTCCGGGATCCCGACAACATTCAGCTTGAGCTCTTCCACATGGCCCGATGACGGTCTGAGTGTGGCGGCCCTGATCGAGGACGAGGACGTCCGGGCGGCGAGGCTGCTCTGGGCGCAAGCCAGGGCAGTCGAGCTATTCGCGGCGGTCGAGCAGCGCAGGATGATCACGCCCGGGCAGCGTGAGGTTCAGGTGAGCAACGCTATTCGCGATCTCGCGGCGGAGATGTTCGGCGTGGACCGGCACTGGCACAAGCGGATCGTGCGCGCCGGGCCGAACACGCTGGAGCCATACCGGCAGAACCCGCCGGACCGGGTGATCGCCGCCGACGACATCGTCTTCTGCGACTTCGGGCCTATCTTCGAGGATTGGGAAGCCGACCTCGGCCGCACGTTCGTGCTCGGCGACGACCCAGTCAAGCGCGCACTCTGCGACGCGCTGCCAGTTGTGTGGAACGCCGGCCGGGCGTTCTTCGAATCGCACCCCGACGTCAGCGGCGAGCAGCTGTTCGCGCATATGACGGAGCTGGCCGCAGAGGCAGGCTGGGAGTTCGGCGGCGAGATTGCCGGGCACCTGGTCGGCCAGTTCCCGCACGAGAAGATCGCCGGAGACGACATCGAGTCCTACATCGCGCCGGGCTCCCTCAAGCCAATGCGCCGCTCCGACCGGACCGGAAGGATCTGCCACTGGATCCTCGAGGTCCACCTCACCGACCGTAAGCGCCAGATCGGCGGGTTCCACGAGGAACTGCTCGACCTCCGCCACAACACCGCGGGCAACACGCTCCAGGCGACCGGCTAAAGCCGGGTTACCCGCGCCCGCATCGCTGCCGCTGGCTGCTGCCCGGCCGGGACAGGGCGATCAGATACGGGCACAGGCGGCCCCCGCACCAGCCGACGGCCCCACGCGCGGTATGGATGTTGCAAATACTCGGGCCAGAGGGCCTGGGCCAGGCCCCGTTTCATGCGCCAGCGCAGGTCATTGGGCTCCCGCCCGAAACAATGGCCCGCGTGTGCAGGCGGTCAGGCAAAAAGAAACTCCGGGCCCTTTCCACAGTCGCGACTTGTCGCTGCTGTAGCTGCCGGGGTCCGGAGCAACGCATCGACACTACGCCGCGGCCGGGGCCCGAAGTTAGGGAGCCGACACAGGTCATCAACCTGTGCCGAGGGACGCCGCATGTCTGAAGCGATCACATGCAATCGGCTGCCCAGGCCGGCCCTGGTCGTAGTCGGCCCGGTGATCTGGCTTAGAGTGACGGAATCGTCGGAAGATAAGCACGCTCGGTGACGTTGAACTGGCCGATTCCGGTGCATTCAAGACCAGAAGTCGCGGGTCGTGTACCGTGCAACGTGCCCCCATACAGGTTCTCGATAGTGCACTAGCAGGACGGCATTTAGGCCATGACAATTGATGCGGGGACGGGATGGAATTCTCGCTGAGCGCCGAGCAGCGTGAGCTAAAGGAGGCTGCGGCCGCCTTCGCCCGCGCAAAGCTCAACGGGGACCTCGCGGAACGTGAGGAGTCGGGAGAGTTTCCCCTCGAGGCGTGGCAGGCCTGCGCTCAGTTCGGGATCCAGGGCCTTCCTGTCCCGGCCGAGCTCGGCGGCGCCGGCAGCGACATCCTGACGACGGTCCTCGTCATGGAAGCCCTGGGATACGGCTGTCAAGACAACGCGCTCATATCCTCGCTCAACGCGCAGATCTGGAGTCTTGAGCTGCCGCTGGTGAAGTTCGGCACGTCAGCACAGCAACGCGCCTATTTGCCGAGGCTGGTGTCGGGGGACCTCATAGGCATGCGCGCGATGACCGAGCTCGATTCGAGCTCCGACGCGCTCAGCCTGCGCACGCACGCCGAGCGCCAGGGGGACCACTACCTTCTCAACGGAACCAGGCTGTACATCACCGACGCTCGAGTCGCCGACGTGGTGCTGGTCTTCGCCGCGCACCCTGGCGAGTCGGAGCAGGCCGGCATCTCCGCGTTCCTTGTCGACAAGGGAACACCTGGTTTTACCGTGAGCCGCAACCCGGAGCAGATGCACCCGCAGGCGTCGCCTATGTACGAGGTCGTACTGACCCACTGCCTCGTCCCGGCCGGGAAGCGCCTGGGCCAGGAGGGCGCGGGGATCGACATCTTCAACTCATCGATGGAGTTGGAACGCGGCTGCATACTCGGCAGCGCCCTAGGAGCGATGCAGCGCCAGCTTGAGACATGTGTTGAGTACGCGCAGGCGCGGAAGCAGTTCGGCCAGGCCATCGGAAAATTCCAGCCCGTGGCCGACAGGGCGGCCGACATGTACCTGCGGCTGCAAGCCGCCAGGCTGCTGGTCTACCAGGCCGCGTCGCTGGGCCAACAGGGCAAGCTCACCGTGGCCGAGGCTGCCGCCGCCAGGCTTTTCACCAGCGAGGCGTGGGTACAGTCCAGCCTGGACTCGATTCAGATCCACGGGGGCTACGGCTACACGACGGAAGCCGGGATCGGGCGCGATCTGCGCGATGCGATTGCCGGAACGATCCATTCGGGAGCGGCGGGAATCCAACGTGTCGCCTTGTCCCGGATGCTGGGGCTGTGAGCTGACAAAGATGCCGGACACGCTGGAGATCACTCAATTGGAGGCACCCCGTGGGTGAGGCGACGACCAGGGCGGCAGGCCCCCCGCGCGGACTGCGGCTGGCTGGAGGACTGCGGGCCCTCCCCATGGAGCGACTGCTGCGTAGCGCGGAGGCCGTTTCCTACTGGCTGGTTGTCGCGCCGCTGGCGGCGCGCCTGCCCGCCAGGCTCGCCTACCGTATCGCCTGCTGGCGGGGAGACCTGTGCTTCCGGTATCGGGCCGGGAAGCGTTCCGAGATCGTGCGCAACCTGCGCCAGGTGCTTGGCGACGAACTCGGCGCTGAAGAGGCTGAGCGCTTGGCCCGTGAGTTCTTCCGGAAGACATCCTGTGAGGTCATCGACGTGATCCGGCTGCGGGGCCGGGCCCGGTCCCTGGGGAAACTGGTCGACATCCGTGGCCGCGAGCACCTGGACGCTGCGCTGGCCGCGGGCAAGGGGGCCATACTGTGCACCGCCCACTTCGGTTCCTGCAACAGTGCCTTCTCCCTGCTCGATGCCAGCGGGTACCCGCTCACCTCCGTCGGACGCTCGCCCTCCAACCACACGCCTGAAATGGGTTCCGCCGAGCGCCGGCTCTGGGAGTTCGTCTACATCCGGCGCCTGCGGCGCCACCGGCAGCGGCCGGGCATCCAGCCCCTGCCGGGCCGGATTCAGGTCGCGGCGCAGGCCGCGGTCGCGCTTCGCGCCAATGAGGTGGTGACAATCTCGAGCGACGCCCCGCCACTAAACTCTGACCAAGCTCGCGCTGTCGAAATGCCCTTCCTCGGACGACAGGCCCGGCTCCTGCCCGGGGTCGTGGGCCTCGCGCAGCTGACCGGCGCGCCGGTCCTCATGATGTTCATTTACCGCTCGGCCGACTATCACCACCAGGTGCTGGAAATCTCGCCGCCGGTGCCGGTGGAAGGCGAGACGGTGACGGCGTTCGGGCGCTGCGTGGCCGCGATGGATGCCGCCATCAGCGCAAGCCCCGCCCAGTGGGTCTACTGGGCCGACACGGAAGACCTTTGCAGCTTGGGTCTGCTTCCGGCGGCTCCGTCGGCCTAGCTGAGCTGGTTATCTAGCCCGAAGTTGCCGTAGCTATCCGTAGGCGTTGCCTCCAGCCGTCGGTCATCCACCCAGGTGAACCGAATCTCCGACGTGTACCTGTTTCCTTCGCGATCAGTCAGCCACAGGTCGTCGTGCGCGGGCAGCATCTCGACGATGGTGATCGTCTTGTCCGGCAGCTGCTCGTCCGCGTTCGTCCGCCGGACCATCTTGGCCAGGGCATTGACGTAGATCGGGCTGGTGAAGTCGACATAGACGGGCTTCATTTCCGCGCTGGACTTCACAAATACGTACCGCGGTATCCCCAGTGCCGCAGCCCATGCGCGCGTCCGCACGAACCTCGCCGCCTCGTCCTTCTCGGCCGCGAAGTCCAGGTCAGCCGGGTTGAACCGCCAGCTCTCCCGGCAGACGACCAGGTCGTCAATCTTGACTCGCGCCATGTGCGGCAGGTCGGCAAAGAGCTGGAACCGGTCCACGACCATACTCATGAGCATTTCCGCGAATAGATCGAGGAACTCGAACTCCTCGCCGCCAGGGAGCCGCGCCATGACTGTGCCCTCGGTCTCCACTACCTCGACATCGCGGCCGAGGACGAGCCCAGGGCGGTCGGCGGCCACGGTGTGGTGGTTGATCTCGACCAGGATGTCGCGGTCGCGGATCAACGCCGGGTGAGTGCGCACCGTCAGCCTGGGCGGGTTCTCCTTCGGCAGCACCACAAGCAAGCGGGGCTCGGGAAAGTCCTCGTCCACGCAGGCAAGAAGGTCTGCCTTGTCGGGATGCTGGGTCACGAGGCAGTTGCTGCCCAGCGAGTTGATCGCCATATGCACCTCGCCCAGCACGAGCGTGAAGTCGCCGTTGTGCAGGGCATTGAGGTCGGTGGCTGACACCATCACGTCGGGGCAGAAGTACCTGGCCCCGGCCCAGCCCGGCCCAGGCGCCGCGAAAGCTTCGTCGACCAGCGGCAGCAGATCGTCGTAGTGGTAACACACCTCGCGCGTGTCGGCGGGAACGGGGATGATCGCGGCCCACTTTTTCGTAAATTCCTGGTCGATCTGCCTCATCGAGGCATCGACCGACCGGTACAACGCGCGCAGCGACGCGAACCAGATCGTGGGCAGGTCGACCGGTCGGCCGTACTTAGCGACCGTCCTGGCGTATACGTCGCGCAGGGTGTCGCGTGCCTCTTCGCCGAGCCGTGAGCAGTACCACCGTGCTGCCCGGCTAAGCAACGTCAGCGGGCGGGTGGCAGCAACCAGGTCATCACCGAGCACGATGTCGATGTCGCGTGAGCTGTCGTGGTATGCAAGCGTTCGGGCACCGTAAGTGCGCCCTACGTTACGCTCCGACGCAACACCCGTGATGCGCTCGAACAGCTCGTCCATTGATGTAAGGGCATCTGCGAGTGTTCCCGCCGTGGCGCTGTCCCGCACCCGATCACGCGCTGACTCCAGCGAGTCCAGCCACTCTAGGGCTTGGTGACGCGCTTTCTCGTCGCCCACGCCATCGAGGAAGCGCCGTAGGTCCCTCTCAGGCCACGGGCCGACGGGCAGTTCTAGCTTCCAGGAGATCCAGCGCCGCTTTTGCAGGTCCTGCAAGATCTCCAGGACCACCGGGAGGTCTAGGTTTGCACGGGTTGCGATGTCGTGAGTTCGCATCGTTCCGTCACACCAGCGCAGCACGCCCGCAGACTCCGTGGACAGCATCACCCGACGCCCGACAGGTTCTATTAGCGCGTTGCCGTCGAGCTTGATGGATGATAGGCGGCGCGGCATAAGCCACTCGTGCATGCCGGGAATCTCCTCGATCACCTCGGCGAGCCGGTCGATCGCCCATGCCTCGAAGAAGACCTCACTGCTGCGCAGCATCCGGTCCCCCGGCGCGAACCGCGTCCGCGCGCAGTCGCCGAACTTGCCCCATCCGGACGGCCCGAAGAAGCCGATCGTGTCGTTCTTGACGCAGTACCGCTGCCAGTAGCTGGCGATCAGTACTTCCCGCCGCCGGTGAGTTTTGGACCTGTTGTCCGTCGCCGGATCCCACCGCAAGAAAGAGCCGATCGTGCCGTCCATCAGCCGGTGGTTCTGCCACGTCACCGCCCGAAGGAAGTCGTCCTGCGAGGCAATCGACTGCAGCTCGATGGTCAGGCGGAGGGCCGCCTCTGAAAACTCCTCGCGGAACGCTCGCCACGCCTCCGATCCCCGGTCGGCGTCCACCACGGAGTCAGCTTTACGCGCCAGCGCCTCATCGGCCACGCGCAGGACACCGTTTGCCGGAAACCCCGCGCCCCGCACGAGAACATGTCGCCACCAGCGCCAGTCGTCCATGTCTTCTGTCTGCATATCGGTCACCCTCGGCGACGTCGTTGTGGTGGACGCCCGCTTCGACTGCACCGGTGCGGGCTGGTTGGATCAACCGGTTCGGTCCCCGGCTTGCTCGAGCCGGCCAAGGTCGGCGTCATGGGACTCCACCAGTTCGAGCACTGCGTTGTAGTCGGCCTTCCCTCGTGAGCCACGCGGTAGCTCGGCGACGGGCAGGATGACGTCGGGAACCATGTAGGGGGGCAGGAACCTGGTGCAATGGCGGATGACCGCATCGTGTTCCAGTGCTTCGCCGTCAGCGAGGCGTACCACGGCAGCCAGCACGTCGACGTCGCCACGACGGTGTTTGACGACGGCGGCTTCGTCGATCTCGGCCCGCTGCTCGAGCACGTGCTCGACCTCTTCGGGCTGCACGCGATACCCGCGCACCTTGAGCAGCCGGTCGACCCGGCCACGGAAGGTGAGCCCGCGGGCGTCGTCTCGTGATACGAGATCGCCCGTCGCGTAGTACGCGCGCCCGTCGGGCCCGGCGGAGAATACCCGGGATGTCGCAGCCGGAAGTTTCCAGTATCCCGACATGAGCGTGTCCGAGGCGACGAGCAGCTCGCCCGCCATCCCGTTGGACATGACAGCGCCATCCTCCGCCACCAGTGACATGGTGGCGTAAGGGCAAGGCTTTCCGATGGGGATTGGCCCTCCACCGTCCACGTCGAGTGCCGTCAGGTCGTGGAACGTGCAGACGTTGGTCTCCGTCGGGCCATACCAGTTCGCGACCCGGCAGGACGGCGGCAGGTTCTGCCAGAGGACGCGCAGCGGCCCCACCGGTATCTCCTCGCCGGCGAGGATGACCTGACGCAGGGCGCTGCCCTTGAGCGCCGCAAGCGACTCGGCAGCGCTGGCGCGCAGCAGAGCCGACGGCACGGAGTACCAGACGGTGACACCAGTCGAGACAATGAAGCGGCAGAGGGTGGCAACGCGGCCGAACGTCGAGGCGGGTACGAGCGCGAGCCGGGCGGAAGCCATCGCGGCCCCGAAGAAGTCGAACACGCTCAGGTCGAACGACGGAGACGCATGCTGGGAAACAACGTCGGTCTCATTGAGTCCTACTGCATCGACCGCCCACCGGACGAACGCCAGCGCGCTAGCGTTCGTGTGCGCCACGCCCTTCGGCCGACCTGTGGAGCCCGACGTGTACAGGATGTACGCGAGCGCCGAGGCCGGTACCTCAACCGGCGAGCGCAACTGGTCGAGCTGCTGGAGCTGAGACAAGCTCACGCTCACCGGCTGGCGTTCCGGGGACCTCTCAGGATCGAACCAGCAGCGACCGAGCCAGTGCAGCGCCGGGGTGTTGGCACTCGGGCCGTCGTGAGCCGGGGAAGAGTCGCCGAGCACCATGGCCTGCATAGTCCGCGAGCCGGAGATCACGGCGACCGGCTCGGCATCGGCGGCGATGACGTGCGCTCGCGCCGGCGGAGTCAGGTAGTCGATCGGCACGTAGGCGCCGCCTGCCAGCAGCGTGCCGAAGATGGCGATAGGGAGCGCGACGTCCTTGGGCAGGGCGATCACCACCCGGTCGCCCGGCTCGATCCCGTGCTCCACCAGGGCGCGGGCAAGGCGCATGGAGCGATCGCACAGATCCCCATAAGTCAGTTCGCCGGTCGAGGACCAGACGGCAGGCCTATCAGGGTGTGCATCGGCGGCCTGGAGCAGCAGATGTGACAGTGTCGACGTCATTGGAATATCCCGAGCTCGGCAGCAATGATTTTCCGCTGGATGTCGGACGTGCCCGAGTAGATCGTCCCGCCGACGGCGTTAAGCAAATCGCCCGTGCGCGGCAAACCGGAGCCAAGCTCTGGACTCATGCCGATAGCTGTCACGTCGCAGCTGGTCGCTAGCTCAGCCTCGCTTATCCACAGCTTCGTGAGACTAGCTTGTGCAGGCGTGAGCGTGCCTGCGGCCAGTTTCGTCATCGTGTCGCGCACGAGTAGCCGCCCGACGAGGTAGCGGCCCGCGATGTCGACGACCTGACGCACTACGCCAGGGTGGCCGGCATCCGTGTCTGCCCGCTGGTCGTGGGCCAGAGCGGTGTCGATCACGTCGGTGAGCTGGCGACGCATCGCTCCGAGGGCCAGAGCCGCGAGGAGGCTCCTTTCCCAGAGCATCGCGTGCCGAAAGACCAGCGATCCCTGTCCGAGGCGTCCGAGCATGGCTGAACGGGGAACCCTCACGGAGTCGAGGTGCACCGTGCACATCGAGCAGCCGGTGAGGCCGATCAGTCGCTGTGGCGGTCCGACGGATAGCCCTGGCATATCCCGTGGGACAAGGTATGCAGTGATGCCCCGGTAGTTCAGTCGGCGATCCTTGGTGGCAAATATCACGAAGTAGTCGGCGAGCGACGCATTGGTTATGAAGTGCTTCGTCCCGTCGAGCACGTAGTCGTCGTCGACGGCGACGCAGCGCGTCCTGAGCGACATGACGTCGGAGCCGGACTCTGGCTCCGTAGCCGCGAAGGCGGCGATCACGCTCCCGTCCCGCATGAGGTCAAGGACCTGATGCTGCCCTTCGCTGCCGAACCGCGAGATGGCAGCCCCTGCTGCGAAACTGTGGGCCCCGACGCTGAGCAGGAAGCCAGCATTCCGGGTTCCTTCACCGAGCCCTTCGAGGGTGCCGAGGACAGTATCGACGTCAAGGCCCGTGTCGGGGATCGTCAGGCTGTACACCCCGAAATCGGCGAAACGCTTCCAGGCTTCCCTGAACTCCGCGCCATCGTCATCGACGGAGGCGCTGGGCGCATGCTGTCGCGCCAGATCCCTCGCCGCCACGTGATCCGTGCCCGGCTCCGGCAACAGCGACGGCACCAACCGCTCAGCGGTCACGTTGCGTCCGCAGGCTGCGCGATGCGCTGGTTGAAGTCTTCGAGGGCAGCCAGGCTCCTCGACAGGCTGGCCTCGTCCACTGGCACGGGTTCGATATCCCCGGCGGCGAACCTGTGATAGGCCGCCAGGTCCAGCAGGCCGTTCCCGCTGATATTTACCAGGACGACCAGTGGAGCATCCTGGCGCGGGTGCCGCGACACGACATCCATCATCCCGGCCACCGCGTGGGCGGATTCAGGAGCGGGCAGAATGCCCTCGGTCTCGCAGAAGAGCAGGCCGGCCCGGAACGAGGTCTGCTGGTCGATGGCCATTGCCTCCAAAGAGCCATCCGCGTACATCGCACTGCACAGCGGCCCGGCACTGTGGTGCCGCAGCCCGCCCGCGTATACCGGCGGCGGCACGTAGGTGCTGCCGAGCGAGTAGACCTTGGTGATCGGGGTTGTACCCAGAGCGTCGCTCAGGTCGTAGCGGTAGCGACCTCGGGTCAGTTTCGGACACGCGGTGGATTCGACGGCGATGAGCCGGATCGACCTCCCGCGGTCCTCCGCGGCACCTAGCACGGGCAGCGCCACCCCGCCGAAGTTCGAACCCGCGCCCATGCACGCGACGACACAGTCGGGGAACTCGCCCAGCTGGTCCATTTGCGAGACGGCCTCCCGACCGATGACGGTCTGGTGGAGCAACACCGAGTTCTCGCCACTCCCGACGGCGAACCGTGCTTCGCTGTCCTCGGCTGCGAGCGAAAGAGCTTCCGCGTTGGCCACCGCCTGGGTACCGGTCGCCGCCGGATCCTCCTTCAGCACCCTCCGCCCGACGTCGGTCAGGTCGCTGGGGCTCTCATAGACGACCGCACCAAAGAGCCGCATCATGTCGCCGCGGATGGGCTTCTGGCGCAAGGTGGCCCTGACCATGAACACCGTGCACCTGATGTTCATGACCTGGCATGCGTAGGCGAGAGCGGTCCCCCACTGGCCCGCGGCCGTGCCGGTGACGATGTGCTTGACGCCTGCGCGGGAGTAGTAATAGGCCTGCGCCAGGGCCGTGTTGAGCTTGTGGCTCCCGGTGAGGTTCGCGCCCTCGTACTTGTAGTAGATGCGAGCGTTGACGCCGAGGCGTTCCTCCAGGCGCACCGCCCTGCGCAACGGCGTCGGTCGGTACTGCGCGTATAGGTCGAGGATCTCGTCGGGGATCGGTATGAACCTATCGGCCGTGTTGAGGGACTGCCGTGCGAGTGAGAACGGTTGCTGGAGCTGCAGGCCGTGCCCGGCCATGTCCCCCAATCCGCCCAATTGTGATCTCGACAAAGCCGAGGCGACGTACTGGGGCCGGTCGTGCAGGATGTTGAACCAGTGAGTAGGGAGCAGCGGGTCTCGCGCCGGGCCAGCCATGCGGCAAACCTCCATTGAGATGGGATCCAGATTTCACTTCTCAGCCGACAGCGAGATGCGCTCGACCAGGTCAATCAGGTCCGCCACGTTCACGAGCTCGATCGTCATCAGGTCCTCGTCTAGCAGCAGGACGTTGAGCCTGCCCTCGAGCTCGACGAGCAGTTGGGCGAAAGCCAGCGAGTCCATACCCAGGTCGGCGTAAAGCTCTTGCCCCTCGTCCACTGCCTCGACCTTTAGGCCGCGGATCACGGTGGCCAGGGCATCGAATACCAGGCTCTTGGCCTGGCTTCGATCCAGCTCCGGTCCGGATTATCACTTTGTTGTTGTCTCCTATGGCCATAACGGCACCTCCGCTTGCGAGGAAAACATTGTCCCGCCTGGGTCTGCCAGCGAGAATGTGCCCCCGTCGTGCTTAAGAGACACTGCGATCGATGGTCCTGATACACAAAATGCCGGCCCGTGCGCTGCCGTCGCTCCACAGGCATCCTCGGCTTCCGGCCGCCCCGCCAGTGCGGCGATGCGCCAAGGGAGTCCAGGTCAACAGGCGAAGTGGACTAGGTCCCGCGTTCCGCGGCCGCATCCGCAGGCTCATGGGGGTCGTTGTGGGCCGCCGGCATCGCCGCTGCGTAGCCGTCACTGCTTCGGGAGGAGCTTGTCCTTCCGCAGCTGACAACAAGAAAGGCAAGGAGAGCACGCACTCCCTGCCACTCTCAACGTATAGCGCACTAGGGGTCTTGCGGCAAGGCCCGGGTCATGCTGCAGAATCTCCGACCGAGGCCAGAACCAGCGGACAGCAGGGACTCGCGAGCACTGCTTTGTCGGCGGCGCGGAGGTGCGGATGGGCCCGCCGCGGAAGTGCGCCGGAGCGGCCGACCGAAATGCAACCTCGTCGAATGGGGTCTTCATGATTGACGTGATCGTGGTCGGAGGCGGACCGACCGGCTTGATGCTGGCCGGCGAGTTGCGGCTGCACGGCGTGCACGCGCTCGTGCTGGAAAAGGACGCGGAGCCGACCAGGATTGTGCGCTCGCTCGGCCTGCACGCGCGGAGCATCGAGGTGATGGACCAGCGCGGTCTGCTGGAGCGGTTCCTCGCGCTCGGCCAGCAGTACCCGATCGGTAGTTTCTTCGCCGGCATCGACAAGCCGGCGCCGCACCGGCTAGATACCGCACATCCGTACGTCCTCGGCATCCCGCAGACCACCACCGATCGTCTGCTGGCCGAGCACGCTACCGAACTCGGCGTCGAGATCCGGCGCGGCTGGGAACTGGTCGGGCTGAGCCAGGACGACCACGGGGTGACTGTCGAGCTGGCCGACGGCACGCAACTGCGTTCGCGCTACCTCGTCGGCTGCGACGGCGGCCGCAGCACGGTGCGCAAGCTGCTCGGCGTCGGCTTCCCCGGCGACCCCACCACGGTCGAGACGCTGATTGGCGAGATGGAGCTGACCGAGGATCCGGCGACGGTCGCCGCCATCGTTGCGGAAGTCCGCAAAACCCACCTGCGGTTCGGCGCGGTGCCCCTCGGGGAGGGGGTGTATCGCCTCGTCGCGCCCGCCGACGGCGTGGCCGAGGACGGCACTGTCCCGCCGACCCTGGACGAGCTGAAGCAGCAGGTGCGGGAGCTCGCCGGCACCGACTTCGGCGCGCACTCACCGCGCTGGCTCTCCCGCTTCGGCGACGCCACCCGACTGGCTGAGCGCTACCGGACCGGCCGAGTGCTGCTGGCCGGCGACGCGGCGCACATCCACCCTCCGACCGGCGGGCAGGGGCTCAACCTCGGCATCCAGGACGCGTTCAACCTCGGCTGGAAACTGGCCGCCGAGGTCAACGGCTGGACACCGCAGGGGCTGCTGGACAGCTACCACACCGAACGGCACCCGGTGGCCGCCGACGTGCTGAACAACACCCGCGCGCAGATGGAGCTGCTGTCCTTCGAGCCGGGCCCCCAGGCAGTGCGCCGACTGCTGTCGGAACTGATGGACTTCGAGGACGTGAACCGGTACCTGATCGAGAAGATCACTGCGATCGGGGTTCGCTACGACTTCGGTGACGGGCATGACCTGCTCGGCCGGCGGCTGCGGGACGTGCGGCTGAAACAGGGTCGCCTTTACGAGCGGATGCACGGCGGCCGCGGGCTACTGCTCGACCAGACCGGCCGGCTTTCGGTGGCGGGGTGGGCGGATCGGGTCGACCACGTTGTCGACGTCAGTGAGGAACTGGACGTGCCCGCGGTGCTGCTGCGGCCCGACGGCCACGTGGCGTGGGTCGGTGATGACCAGGAGGATCTGCTCAGCCGGCTGCCTCGGTGGTTCGGCGCCGCCGTCGGCTGAGTCGCATGCGCGGTCTTCGAAGGGGCTGCCTCGTACGATATGGGCGTGATGGGCGACACCCTGGGCGGCCGGCCTGCACCGATCGGCCGGGGCCGGATCGTTGCTGGATGTGCGCTGACGGCGGGAGCAGTGAGCTTTGTATTGGTACGTCTTAGCCTGGGCACTCGTCGGCGTGGGGATGTTAGTGGCAGTGCCTAGCGTGATCAAGCTAACTGCCGGCCGGGCCAGGCCGCAGATGGCCGAACCTGGTGCGCGGCGCGAGGCCTGGTCGGATCTGCGGTGGTCCCTGGCAGTTGTCGCAGGCGGACTGTCCACGCTGCTCCGGATTCAGGACTCTAGGGCTGGGGCGTTCCGGTGGCTGGCGGGCGCACTTCTATTTGCAGTTTTGGGCTGGGACCTAGTTTCCTGGCTCAGGTCTCGCATGGCAGGCAAGCCAGACGGCGAGACGGGTGAGGACGCTAGCGGGCCCGACGCCAGCGCAAGTGGCGAACAGCCGCGTCCCCGAACGCTGTCGTTCCCCGCGGTGAGCGCAAGCGCGGCAGAGGTTGCAGAATGGGTAGACAGAACGACCTTCTCGACGACCCGGTTGCGGCCGGGTTACGTTCAAGAGGACGTAGATGTCTTTCTCGACACTATCCGCGACGCATTCCTTGGCGTCGGCGCGACTGCCCTGACTTCGGATGAGGTTAGTAAAATTAGGTTCGCTACGACGCTTTTGCGGCCTGGTTATGACGAAGAGGACGTCGATATATTTCTGGATTATGTCCAGGCGAGGCTAGCTACCTGAACACGCCGACGGACGTACGCGGCGCGTCGCGTCCGCAGTCCAGGCACTGGCCCCGCCCGGACGATATGTCATGTCCTGGCCGAGGCGTAGCCGAGCGCCGCCGCGAGGCCGAGAGCGCTTCGCGGGGCGTACGCCATGCGCCACAGCCCGCCATGCGCGGCCGCGTGCGCTTCGTCCTGCCACGGATGCGCGTGCGCCGGGCCGCCCTCGGTGTGCAGGTCATGAACGAGCAGGGCGGCCATGAGAACCTTGCATGTCGCAGGTTCGAAGACCTCGACGCCGAACCGATGCGCGCCGGCGTAGGCAGCCGCCAGTGCCCGGTTCTTCACGACCGACCGCGTCCGGGACGGCGGGGCGACGTTCATCGACACGGTCGCGCCGCCCTCACGGGCGACTAGCGCCCGCCAGCGGTGCAACCTCTTGGCGAGCGCATAGTTGGGGCCCTGCTGCAGTACCAGGCTGTCGTTGATGCCCGGGTCTGCGCCGGGCATGTAGGCGCGCCGGAGCAGCCGCCCACCCGACAGCGTCCGCAGCGGCCGGCCAGCCAGCCTGGCTGCTCTCGAGCGGTTCGCGTAGGCGCGCGCGGATTGCGCGACGGCCTCGGCCGGCACGGCGAACACGTCGGTCGGCGTCGCGAGGAACGCGAGCGCGACATCGTCGCGGTCGGCCTGCAGCCGCACGGTAAGAGCATCGACGGCGGCGGCCAGGCGCACATTCGCGGCGCCGTCGGCGTAGACGTAGTTGCCCAGCACCAGCGGGCCGTCAACAGCGGCGAGCCAGCCGGCGGCCGCTGGAACGTCAGTGACGAGGTCAAGGCCCGCGCGCTGCACGACGTCCTCGTCGCTTGCCCCTGTCCAGCGCTGACCCGCGTTGTCGTGAGCGATCGGGACCAGCAGCGTCCCGCCGCTACGCCGTGTTGTGTCCAGCAGGCGCTGCCAGATGGCAGGACGGGGCAGGTCGACGGCGATCACCTGCGCGCCCCAGCTCAGCAGCGCGGGCAGAGGACCCACCTCGGCGCCCGCTCCGAGCACGGCGATCGTGCGGCCCGACAGCCGGAGCCACTCCGGATGATCTGCGACTGTGCGGACCGCATCCGCGCATGACGGCTCGATCACGCCCGTCGCCCGCCCATGTCTCAAGCCTGCGCAGCAAAGCGTCCCCGCGCAGCTGCTCGCCGCGGTAGGGCAATGACAGCTCACGTTTCGGCTTCTCCCGCGCCTGACACGGTGATCGTGGCAAACTACCGCTGCGCAGGTGAGGTGAGCAAGGTGTCCAGTCCGGTTTCCTGGTCGCCCTCCTGGGCGACGCGCATCTGCCGGTACAGCGACTCAAGCCCGCCGCGGGCAACCGATACCGCCGCGTCCTTCGATGTCAGCCCCGCTTCGACGAGCCGGCGAAAATGCACCAGGTAGCCGGTGCGCCAGTTCGTCTCCTGCTCTGCGTCGAGGGCCCCGACCGGGTCGACCTCGCGCAGCGCGTCAGCCACCACCGTCCTGCCTACTGCCGACGTACTCCTGCGCCCATCTGCGGACGCCGGAAATACGACCCCTGCCATCTCGTCGCTGCCCATCACGCTCCCATCACCGTCACGAGACAACCACGCCGAACGCCATCCCGCCAGCCGCGGAGCGCACTTCCTGGCCCCCTGCGGCCAGCAAGCAATCAGCAGCCCCCAGATCTGCATGGCCAACTGAATGATTAGCTTCGCGCGGCGCCCACGCCTCGGATGACCGGGACGACGCGCCAAGGCAGCCAGTCGTGTTGATTACGTCACGAGGTGAAGAAGTCCACCAGGACCGGAGCGAGGACGCCGGGGTCCACGTTGTGCGGCTGACCCTCCAGCGTCCGCAGATGGCCGTGCGGCATCGCCTTGCTCAGCGCCCGGGCCGTCTGGGGCATGAACGGCAAGCTCGCCTCGCCCGCGATCACCAGGGCCGGAACTGTAACCCGCGCAGCCAGGCCGGTCGGCGCCGACCAGCGCTCGCCGATGATGGCGGCGTGGTCGTACGCCAGCGTGGGCGCGATGGCCTCCATGCTCGGCCAGAACGGCGCCTGGCGCATGCCCTCGACCTGGTCGTCGGGCGTGCCGACGAACCGCATGAACAGGGCCACTGCATCGCCCCGGCGCCCGGTGGCCAGGATCTGCCCCAGGTCCCTGAGGTACTCGGTCCACGACTCCTGGGCATCCGGGTCGTCGTTGTGCGGAGCCTCGTACAAGGCGATCTTGCTGACCCTGCGGCCGAGCCGTACGGCCGCCCGCATGGCCAGGGTCGCGCCCGAGGAGTGACCATAAAGGAACGCCGGGCCGCCGGCGCGGTCGATCAGCGCCTCGATGTCCTCGATCTCCCGGTCCACTGCGTAGGGCAGGGTATCCCCGCTCCCGCCGCGGCCGCGGCGGTCGTAGCCGTAGACAGTCAAGTGCGGCGCGAGCAACTCGGCCAGCTCCGACTTGCCGCCGGACGAGTGGACGCTCAGCGCCCCATCGACCAGGATCAGGGCCGGCCCTTCGCCGACCGTGTCGTATGCGATCGTCGTGCCGTCGTGTGAGCTGACCGTCTCCATCGTTGTCTCCTCCGGGGTGGCGTCCGGATCCGCGCTTGGGCGGGCGTGGTTCCACGACATGGGTGAGATTACGCGGCGGCTCTGACGGTTCTGGGGCGTCGCCGACCGCGCCCCGAACGTTCGCTCCGCGATTGTCGGAGACAGGCTGAGCCGGAGTCGGGCAAGGTAGCGCTGTGATCGGAGAAGAGGAGTCGGCATTGCCATCCAGACTGGACATCCGGGTGCGCGGCTATGCGTCCGGCGACTACTCGGCCTGCCGATCGTTGTGGGTCGAAATGACTGAACAGCACCGGCGGTTGTACCAGGACAGTTCAATCGGAGGCGAGGATCCGGGATCGGGATTCGATTCCTATCTGGCGGTACCCGAGCGGGTAGCCTCCTGGGTCGCTGAGTACGAGGGATCGATCCTGGGTCTGACCGGCCTTTTCGATCACGGGACCAGCGGGGAGGTTGAACCCGTTGTTGTTACCGAAGGTTTCCGTGGCGGAGGGTCGGACGGCGGCTGATCGATCGGGTCGTGGCCGAGGCACTTAGCCGAGGCTATGAATACCTTGCATTCGCCCGGTGGCCCGCAACGTGGACGCCATCCGACATTTCTACGATGCCGGCTTCCAGACCCTCGGGGGACACCTGGATCTCACGATGGATCTGGCAGAGCGACGCCACCGCTGGCGGGACGGCGCGCACCTTCACGGGCTGGACTTCAAGTACTGATGCTGTGGGCAGGTGCCGGATCACCGAGTTCTTCGCGCCATGACCGATTCCGCATTTGCGCGGCGAGCCGATTTAGTTGGCCGAGGCGGATGACTCCTCGGCGGCGCGCCTGGTGATGGCCTGGAGCGTCCGGACTGTCGTTTCGATGTCGTGGACGTCGAACTGGCTCAGCAGCCGGGTGGCGGGGCCGGCGATGTACTCGCGCAGGCTGTGGTAGGGCCTGGCCCTCTGCGGTCAGGTCGAGTTGGGCGTCGCCGCGGATCAGCCCGTCGGCTTGCAGCCGGGCGAGCAGCTGGCGTGGAGTCGGCGTTCAGGTTCGGCCGAGCCCTCGAGGTCGGGCTAAGGTCCTCGCGGGGATAGCCCCGGCCCGCGGGTAGCGATCAGCTGGAGGGCGTACCAGGTCTCCGGCTCGGTGTCGCGCTCGGCGAGATGCTCACGCAAGATGGCGGTCAGCGTCCGCTCGGCGAAGGCCAGAGTCTGGCCGAACTGGCCGAAGACAACCGGTGATGTGGTCATGGCGGGCTCCGTTCACTAAGATTGTCAGGTTCCTGACCACCTTAGCCGACTTCGACAGGTACCTGTCTATCCTTGGAGCGATCTCCACGCCGGCCCTGATCGGGCTGCTGCTGCGCCTGGTCTACCAGCACTACTCACAGGAATTGATGCAGCGCTGCGTGAGGCGGGATTCGACGACATCGGCCCGAGGCGGCGAACGTGTTCCCGTTCGTGCCGCCGGACGGCATCACCGTCTCGGGCTCGCCGAGTTCGCCCACGTGCGGAAACAAACGATGGCGCAAGCCGTCGAGCAGCTCGAGCGCACCGGCTACGTCGAGCGGCGGCCAACCCGAATGACCGGCGCTCGCGGCTGGTGTTCCTCACCGCGCGGGGCAACTCGGTCCCGCCGGTCACGCACGCGGCCGCTGAGCGCGTGGAACAGCGCTGGGCGGGCTGACCAGTCCGGCAGAACTCAGGCCCTGCGCGCCTCGCTGCTGCGCCTACTGAAGCAGCTTAGGGAGCAGTAGACCTGGACGCCGACAAGCACCCGGTTATGCCGTGCGCGGCACTGGCCCGGTCAGCGGGCCTTGACCGGGTCGAGACGGCGACGCACTTCAGGTGGTGACTGAACCGCCCCGAGTTCGGT
>CAWEEY010000020.1:0-72732 GCA_963808215.1 uncultured Actinomycetota bacterium | reverse complement strand
TTGCGCCGCAATAACACCGCGGCGGTCGCCTGGCTTCGTCGACGGATCGCCGATCGGCGGATATGTGTCTCGTCCTCACGCAACTTCTGCCAACCCTGATCGGAAATCCAGTTGACACCGTGTTTGAAAGCCGGCGCCGTCGCATAGATCATCGTATCGAGCATCTCGTTGGCCTGCCGCTCGGGTTTTTCCCACTTCCAAACGATCTGCCCCATGCGCTTGACGGCGACGCGCTGCTCGGAGACCAACTCCTGAAAGTAGCTGTCCGGCAGGCCGGGCGGGAAAACTTACATAGCCCGGCGCTGTCGGATCGTCTTTCGCCAAGTCTTTGTAGAGCGCGACTTGAAGGTGTTGACGCCGACGTTGAAAAAACGCCGGCTGTATTTCAGCACGGTGCCGCGCTTCTCGTCACGCTCTCGCTGCACCGGGCAATCCGTGGCGCCGCGTCGCCGGCAACGCCGCGCACCGCGATCACTTTGTTGAGGCCGTAGCGCCGGCATAGCCGAGCACGTCATCGGCTGCGAACCCGGCATCGATCGCCGCCAATGACAAGCCGATCTGCCGACCGAAGGTATTGGCCAGGTGCGCGAGAGCAACTGATCGAGATTCCGCTGCGCGTCAGGCTCGGAGATGTGCTTGCCGATCGTGCCGCATGTCGACGATGTAACGGCGATAATGCTCGCCGCAGCCGATCACCTGCCATTCGCACCGATCGAGCTGGCAGTCGACGCCGAGAAGAGCAGCAGCGCGCCCTTCGGCACCGCGCCGCGGGCGTAGTCGCTCTTGGCCGCCCGATCGCGGAGCTCCTCCCACGGCCGGCCGTCGCCGCGGGTTTCGTACGCCTTGCCGAGCGCGTCATTCCAGAACGTCTTTTCGCAGGCCGGATCACCCTTGGCCTTCAACCACTCACGGGCGATCTGCGCCAGATTGCAGATAGCGATAAGCCGACCAAATCCAGAAGATCGATGCTCACGCGCCGCGGCAGGATTGGCCGCACGCCATTCGAAGCCGGCGAGCATCTGCGGCCGGTGATACTCCTCGATCACCGCACCGCAAGCGACGCAGGTGAAGTGCGCGTCGTCGGCCTTCGCCGGATCGAGATTGGCCAGGAAATTGTCCCACTCGAGCACCTGCATCGTGCCGCAGTGCGGGCACGGCACGAATGGATGTTCCTGGCTAGCCGTCGAGGAAATTACGGGTGATACGGCAACCGGGCTCGATCAGCGGCGTGCTGATTTTGAATATCTTGGCGTCGGCGATCGCGCGGCTACGGCTTTCGGCCATCAGCTCCGGGTCGCCCATGGTGTTGATCTCGTATTTGCTGACGTCGTCCTGCACCTGTTGTCGATCGTCACCTGGGACAGCGACGCCGGGCGAATTCGCGCCGGTGATCAACAAGCGCGCCAAGCCGTCGCGCCGTTCTTTGTAGAGCATCGACGCCATTGAATCGTTGGCCCGCTGCGGGAACTGGCCCGCACCACGGCGGTCGACGCATCATCGGCGCCAGCTTCATCTTGCTCCATCGGACGGCGTTGTCCTTCGTCGGATGGACGTACAGGAAGCTGCCGCGCGACTCCGTCATCGAGCCGAGCGCGAAGATCGTCGCCAATGCTGTCTTCCCGACCTGCGCGCTGCGCACACGGTGACGAAGCGGCAGGGATCATCCGGGCCGAGCGCGTGTAGGACAGCGTCCCAAAACGGAAACAACTCGCGAGAATACGGGCCGGAAATTGGCCTTCGTCAAAGCGATGTTGCGTTCAGCCCACGTCAGATAGTCGACCGGCGGCGGCGGCTCTAGCGCGGCCGCGACGGTTTCAAGCCCGAGACGCTGTGCGTTGGCGATCAGCATTGTCGACTTCGTCATCAAGTAACGGCGGCAACGCGGCAGCCTCGGCGCCTGTCGCCTTCGCCGCGCGTTTACGGATATCGCCAGGTGGTCCGCAGCGTCCGCAGGGCGTCGCGCTGTGTCGCCGGCTTCTCGGCCATCATGGCGGCTGGCGAACTCACCCAGGCTCGACTCGAACACCGCCATGAGCCGCGCCGCCGATCGGCCGAGTTCCTGCCGGGCGTCATCGGCCGGCGTGTACCGGCCCGAGCCCGCCGCAGCCTCGGCGGCAGCTTTGGCGTTGCTCAAGGCGAGCTGTTCAAGCCGCGCGGCCTTGATGCTCGCCTCTACCGGTATCGGGCACCGCCGCCGCCATTGCCGTCCGACCTGGGCGCGGCCGTTGGCGCCGAGCGCTGGACGCGTCCAGGTTCCGCTTGAGCTGCTCTATGGCGACAGCGACACGAATACGCGCACGGTGTCCAACACCGACCATGGCCGCACCGCTGATTTGCCCGGCCGCAATCCACTGACTAACCCCGCGCTTGTCCGACACCGGCCAACGCCGCGAACTGTTTCTTGGTGACGATTTCGTCCTCATGATCTTTCAGATAGGAACTAAAATTTAGGCTGCTAATCCAGCGTGCGACTGGCGTGCACGGGCTGGGCTCGCGCACCAGACCCTCAAAAAATGGTCAGATGGGACCCGATCGACCGCGGCACGCGTCTACGTCTCGCCCTCCGCATAGCCGGCCCGACGCAGGCCGATGGTGTCGGGCTTGCCGTCGTATCCGAAACAATATGAGGAGAGGACCAACACCATGCTAATCGATGACGACATCCGTGCGCTGCTCGATCACGGCACGCCAGTGCCGCCCGAGAAGTTCGACACGCTCGTGGCATTCGCCAAGCGTGTGCTTGACAGCTGCGGCATGCTCGACTGTGCCAGTGGTAACAGGCACGTTATTGAAAATTGGTGGCTTGCTTAGTTTCACTGGGTCAGAATGAACCGGCGTTGCCGCCGCGACGATGAGGGCCCCAGAACTAAGCCTTGTAGCGCCTTGCACGCTCGCCCGTTGCCACCGCGGATGCGGGATGAAGTCCCTCATCGCCGGTGATGGGATGCGGCGACCGTATTCGATCGCCTAATGAAAACCCGTTCCCGCAAAATCTCTCAAAGAGCATATGTGTATTTGTACACAGTTACTTAGACCCTCTCTCTCCGCATGTACAGTATATTGCGGGAACGGGTCATCCGGCGAAGGCTTGCCATTTTGTCGGCCAATCCTCCCACTCTGGGTCGAGCGCCCACATATCCGCGCCGCCTTTCTTCTCCGCTCCATCCTCATCCTCGCCACGGGTGCGTACCGCGAGGCTATGGGCGGCCAATTCCTCCAGGGCGCGGCGGGCTGTGGTGGTCGGGAGCTTGAGTGCTTTTGCAATATCGCGTGTCGGGGCGGGCGTAGCCGTTAAGGCTTCGAACGCATGGCGCCGGATCGGCGGGGTTAAGTCCAGGGCGACGTCCTCGATAAGACGCATGGCCTTTGAGCGATCGAGGCCGATAGCATTGAGCCCGGCGAGCAGTCGTTCGAGCGCCAAGCCCATGCGGCCGGGGCCTTCGGCGCCGTGGATATTTTCGATCTCTCGCGAGTAACGGTCGCGACTGACGTGAGCGCGTAGGCGCACGGCTAGTTCAACAACATTGTCGAGGCGCTCGAATTCCGCCTCGGACAGTGACGGGGGGCTTGACGGGCTTTTGGTGAACAGGCCCGCCACTACGGCGGCCAACTCCTCGCGCATCGTCTTGGTGGTGGCGCCGGTGTGGTCGAAAGCTTTTTTCAGTTGTCCACCATAGGATGATTGCAGGCGGCAAAGCAGGAAACGGTCGCCGAGGCTGCCGACGACCGAATGGTAGTCGTCGTAGGCTTCGGTGGCGCCGAAGACGAGGCCGAGCTTGCCGGTCCATGACAATGTGCGGCCGCCGTCGGTGCCGAGGTGTCGGGTCCAGGCGCCGTCATAGACCTCGCGTAGGGCTGCGAGGATTTCGGCTTTGGCCTCCGGTCGTAGGGACAAGATCGAACCGAAGTCTTTGAGCACCAGGACGCCAAATTCGCCGATCTTATTGAGCAGGCCACCTTTAGCGCCCTTGTCGCGCTGACGCTTCGGCGTTCCAGATAAAAGCGCCGCCGGCGTTAGTGTCGCGGTCGGTTCGATATAAGGCAATTGCAGCAACGAATTCAGGATTTCGGTTTTGGCGCTGGACGGCGGCGCGATGATGCCAAGCCACACGGGATCGCCGGGCAACAGATTGGCGGCGATGGTGCCGAGCACGGCATAAATCACGGTCTCGTCTCTGAGTTGGAGCCATTTCCGGAACGTGCTGACGACCGTGTCGAGTGACGACGGTTTGACCGGCGGCTTCGGCGGTGCCGCCGCAACTTTAGCGCCGTCCCGGTATTTGGCGCGTCGTTGCTCCTGGGCCTGCTGGTAACGTTGCTCCGGAGTTCTCCTGATGATTTGCTTTCATCAGTCGAACTCCTGTTCGATTGCCTTGGCGAGCTTGACGGCAACGCGGCCGACGATTTGGTCGAGTTCGTGATAGCCAAGCGGCGGCTTGCACCACGCCGAATTCCAGGCGTGCATGAGCCCGCGCACGAGCTGGTAGTCGCAGTTGTGCCGGAACATGTGGTAGGCGATCTTGCCCGCGACCTGATTGCGATATTCCGTCACCGGCTGCTGCGTCCGCTGCGCCCATTCGTCGGACGCGGTCGGCTCGTGTGTACCAAGTGCACTTGGTCCAGCGGTGCGCATCAGCCGTTCGGTCAACCAGTCCGGCAGCGGCGCCAGCGGCACGTCGTGCGGATGATGATCGACCGACCACTCGTAGCGCCGGCCGCTGATATGCCGCGAGCCGGCCCCGACGACGTAACCGCCCTTACTTCTGATATCGAGACCTATCCCAAGCGGCCCCGGCGGCCCCTCAGGGCTGAAGCTGAAATTCTTGACGCTGACGCCGTCCGGACAACTGAAAAAGATATGCTGCCCACCACCGCCGGTTAGCACACGCCATGTCGCCGGCAACTCGCATTCATGCTCAAGGGCGGCGAAGGTTTCATCACCGGCATGGCGCGGATCGACATCGATGACGACAAGGCGTTCGCACGAGACGCCAAGGTTAGCGTCGGGCACGACGTAGCCCCACCAGTGTTTGATGACGCCGCTATCGAGCGTCGCCGAGTTCACGCCATTCTTGGCCAGTTTGGCGTAAGGGTGCTTCGCTGCATCGCGACCGCACAGTCTGCCGCACGAGCAAACCAACGTGTCGGTGCCGACCGGATAGTGCAACGGCAGCACAGGATGACCGTGTTTGACGAAGGCGAGAGCGGATGCGAGGACGCTCATGATCGGCTCGGCTCCACGTGCTGACTGATAATCCGTTGGCAGTTGCACGGCTTGCCCGAATAGAAATCGCACCATTCGTCGTGGTGAACGACGAGGTGATAAACCCTGCCGGCTTCGCGTGGCGCATCGAGTGCAACGCGTGGCAAGTGCCGCACGTACGTTTCATAGAATTGGTTATGTCGCGTCATGCGGGCGGCGCGGCGGCGTTGGTGGCGGTTCATTCCGCGCCTCCCGCCGTACGCGCGAGCCGCTCGATCAAGAGACGTTCGGAGTCCTCGGCCTCGCGCAGGATTTCGACTTGATGCGCATCGATGTGTGCCTCGATGCAAGTGCGCGCGAACAGGCGCAACGTGCTGACCGGCAAGGTGTCCAGCTCGATCAAATCGCGGTCCGGTTCGAGCGGTGTCACAGCAAGAGCCCCCAGCTTTGCTTACCGGGAGTCCAATTCTTTATGACTGAGCGCAGGGACGCCTCTTCGGCGCGCTCGGTGACCTTGCAACGTTCCCACGCCTCCCGGTCCCCAATATTTTCCTCGATATGCTTTCGGACGCAGTCGCGCAGGACGTTGGGGTCGAGCGCGTCCAGCTCCCAGCACTCGCGGCCATAGTTCCTGATGAACCACTGATACCGCGGATCCTTCCGCTTATCGGCGGCCGGGAAGGACGGCAGCTCGGTTAGTTGATCTCGGGTGAGCGCAATCCGTTTCAGGATTACATGTTCGCCGTCGTATTCCTTAAGCCGCCCGGGCAAGTCCTGCTCGGACATGAACATCCCGCTCGGATTCGCCAGGTCGGACAAGTAGGGGTAAGCCTCGAACGACCGCCACGCGTAGATGACCTCGGCGCCCGGTTCGCCCACCGCCTCCAGCAGCTGCTGGGCGATGCCGACCGAGCCGCAGCCGACCGCGACGTGCGCGGCAGGCACGCCGAACCGGTCGGCGATCGCCTGGGTGAGAGCCGCCGCGGCGCTGTCCGGGTACCGGTTGACGTGTCTCCCGGCATCGGCGATGACGGCCGCGACCGACGGCAGGGGGTCGTAGGGCGACTCGTTCGAGGACAGCTTGAAGGTCTTGCCGCCCGACGGCGTCGGCGCCTTGCCCGGCGTGTACCCGGCGACGTTGTCCAGCACCTGCCGGAATCGTGGTGACTGCTCGGACACCGTCGTCCTCCTGAGCTGCTCGCTGCTGACGCCCGGAGCGCGCCGGGCCTGTCGACCTGCCTGATCTTCTCAGGGTAGAGGCGGATCGGCGTCCTCGCTGAGCGGCCGCAGCGCGGCAGGGCGACGACAGATGGGCGCAGCATGGGCGGATGCAGCAGCAAGGCGCCGCCGCGGCGGTAAAGCTGGGCCGGCCGCCGCCGCCTGAGGCTGTCACCTCGCCGGTCTCGACCAGGAAGTTTCGCGCACCGGTGACCTTCCGGTGGAAATTACGGGGGTCGAGCGGCACCCCCCAGACGATCTCGTAGACGCGGCGGAGTTCGGCGACGGTGAACTCATCCCGGCAGAACGCCGCGCCCAGCGAGGTGTACTCGAGCTTGGAGCGGGCGCGTTCCACCCCGTCCTGAAGTATGCGCTCGTGGTCGAACGCCATCTGGGTCAGCGCGCTGACCGGCTGCCAGCTCATCTGCGGGGTGTCCGGCGCCGGCAGGTCGGGCGCGAGGGCGAGGTAGGCCACCGAAACGGCCCGCCGGGTTGGGTCCCGGTCAGGGTAGCCATAGCTCTGCAGCTGCTCGAGATGCACCTGGGCGCTGGGCAGCCCGGCGCGCTCGGCCAGCACCCTGGCGGCGGCGGCGGGCAAGTCCTCGTCCAGTCGGATGAAGCCGCCCGGGAGGGCCTGCATCCCCGAGTAGGGGCTGGAATCCCGTCGCCAGGCCAGCGTCGCAAGCCGGCCGCCGCGGACCGTCAGGATGACAAGGTCAACGCTGACACCGATCCTGGGCACGGCCACAGACGCACGTTAGCGGGACCCGGCCGCTGCCGCACTCAGCGGCCCTGCCGAACTCCAGCCGGTGCAGCCGCCCTCCGCCCCTAGCCTGATTCGTCCAGGTTAGAATTGCCGGGTGAACCGACTTGGGGAGCTTGAGCGCGCCATAATGGACGTGCTCTGGGAGGCCGCCGATCCGCTGAGCGTTCGCGAGGTTAGCGGTCTGCTCACTGATCGGGACCTGGCACACACCACAGTGATGACAGTGCTCGACCGGCTTGCCAAGAAGGGCTTCGCCCGGCGGGAGCGCAATGGCCGAGCGTGGCACTATCGTGCCGCAGAAAGCCGGGAAGCATACGTGACCGAGCTCATGCTGAGCGCGCTGGACCAGACCGGCGACCGGCAGGCTGCGCTGGCGCGATTCGCTCGCAGCGTGTCCGGCACCGAGGCCCAGGCACTGCTGCGGGCCCTGGGAGCGCTCGGCGGGGCTGCCCGAGGGTGACGTCGTGTCCGCTGCTGTCGTTATCCTCGCCGCGATCGCGATCGGTTGCATCCCCGCCGCCAGCGCTCTAGCTGCCGCTTCCTGGCCGCGCCGGTCTCCGGCCGCCGCAATCCTTCTCTGGCAGGCGCTTGGCCTCGGCTGGGGGCTGGCGGCCGTCGGCGCTCTGATCGCTTTCGGCGCGACGGCGCGGGCGGCGGTGGCCAGCGGAGCGCTGGAGCGGCTCGCCAGCATCGTCAGGGCCGACAGTCCCGCAGCAGCGATTGCTGTCACCGGCGCACTCCGCCTGGCCTGCCTCGCGGCCGGAATTGTCCTGCTCGCCGTGCTCTGCTGGATTCTCGCTGGCCGCATCGGCGTCGGTGCTACGCGCCCGTCAGCGGCAGCGCGTCCTGCTCAGCCTGCTGGCGCATGGCGACCCGAAGGTGCCCGGCGCGCTTGTCGTGGATCACCCGGCGGCGGCCGCGTACTGCCTGCCCGGCCTGAGATCGGCGATCGTGATCAGCGCCGGGGCGCTCGACCTGCTCGACGCCGACGAGCTCGCGGCCGTGCTCGCGCATGAGCGGGCGCATCTGCGTGAGCGGCACGACCTGGTGCTGCTGCCGTTCCTCGCCCTGCTCCGGGCGTTTCGCTGGGCTGGCGTGACC
Source organism: uncultured Actinomycetota bacterium (assembly GCA_963808215.1). Taxonomy (GTDB): domain Bacteria; phylum Actinomycetota; class Actinomycetes; order Streptosporangiales; family Streptosporangiaceae; genus JAJYUU01. The sequence goes on along the minus strand of CAWEEY010000020.1, from coordinate 64,444 downwards.
AGGCGCGCCTACGGGGCCGTCGGCCTGCTCGTCGAGATGCACGCCGATGACCGTGCACTGCGCCACCGGCCGGCCAGGGAACTCGCGACCGCGCTCCTGCGGGTCGGAGCGGCCGGGGGCGGCGGCGTGCCATCCGGCGCCCTAGGCGCGGCGCGCCGCTCGGAGGAGTGCGAGGTCGCGGCCAGGGTAATCAGGCTGCTGCGGCCCGCACCTGGACTGAGCAATGCCGCCGTCGCGCTCATCGTCACGGTGTCCGCCGCCATTGTGGCAGTGCCAGCCGCCCTGCTGGTGCTCCCGCTGCGCTGAGATGGCAAACGGCCGGGCCCCGGTACGGGTCCCGGCCGCTGCCGTCCTGTTTCCCTCGCGAGTCCGCTACCCGGCCGGAGCGGTGCTATGCGCGGTTGGCGACGGCGTCGCCACGGGCGAGCCTGCTGGTGGCTGGCAGGCGGGAACTGGCCAGGCGCTGCTAGCCCCAAGCACGACCTGGCCCGGCGCCCACGGATCGGCCCCGCCGACATACCAGCTGCCCGGCACTGTGCGTACGGTCTTCGTGCCACAACCGCTGCCCTGGGGTACCAGCCAGTGTGAAACCGTTACGCCGCGTTGGGCCAGCATCGCCAGCACCTCCGTGACCGTCTTGCCGACGAAGTGCAGCCCATGCATGGCCTCGCCGGGCGCCGTGGCCGGGGCAGTCGACTCGTAAGGCTCGCCCGGCCTGGCAGCCCGTCCGAACACTAGAGTCGCGGCACCCCTGAAGCCCAGTGACACCCGAATCCCTACCGGACATACGTTGCCCGCGCCGCCGGTAAAGCACTTGTCATGCGCGGTGATGATCTTGATGTCCTTGGCGCTCGGCGACTGGATATCCGGCATAGACCACGGTGCCAACAATTGATGGCGAGGCCGGTACCAGTCGCAGGCTGATGTCGAGGTGATAGCGGGCGAACTCGGCACGATACTTCTTCGGGTCGGCAACCGGGTTCTTGACGATGACGTAGAGGTACCGGCCGTGTCGGGTGATGGACAGGACAGCTGCCTGCGCTTTCGGCGGGCCTAGGCTGATCGGTCCCACGCGCTGGCCGGGCGTGCCTGCTGAGGTGGCGACCAGGCCGGCAATAGCCAGCGCTGCCGCAGCGGGCACACCGATCAGCAGGCGCGTGCGCACGCTGCGGCGCTTTGCCTGGCTCCCGCGTGCACGCCCGTGCGCATCGGACGCAGGCTGCATCCCAGTGATCTCGTTCGCCAGGGCGGCGAGGGTGCCGGGTCCGACCAGGTCGGCCGCCTCTTCGTCGGTGACCGGGGCAATCTGGCTGATGCGATTCATTCGTAACCTCCGTTTGGAACATGTACGCGAGCTCGCGCCTCGCTAGCGGGATGCCGGTTGAGCTCGGCGGCGAACCGGCGCCTGGCCCGGTGCAGCCGGATCCGCGCCGCGTTACGGGAACAGCCGAGTACGGCAGCGATCTGGCCTGGGTCGAGTCCTTCCCAGCCGGCCAGCGCGAGCAATTCCCTGTCGGCTTGCGGCATACGGCGGAATGCGGCGATCGTGTCCTGCAGCCCGCCGGAGAAGTCCGGCGGACGGTAGCTCGCGGCCAGGTCAGCTCTCAGCCGGTCGGCCAGCGCTAGCCGGCGCAGCTCGCCGCGGCGCTGATTGGCCAGCACCCGCCGAGCGGTGCCGTACAGCCAGAGCCTGGCCTGCGGACCCGGTGGTACGTCATCGAGCCGCCGCCAGGCAGCCAGGAAGGTCTCGGCCAGCACATCGGCCGCGTCATCAGTGTTATCCGTGCGGCGCAGGGCATACCCGAGCAGGGACACGTGGTGCGCTGCGTACAGTTCCTCGAACCGGCGTCGTCGCTCATTGGTGGCGACGTCAGGCGCAGATAGCAAGGCTGCTCCCTTCGACACTGCTTACATGTCCGGGCCGCGGCCAGCATTTCGGAAGCAGTTGCGGGCGCCCGTGGTTGCTGCGGAGAAAGGCTAACCCGGATGCCTGCGCGCCGGCTTTTGGGCGCGCAGCTGAGCGCAAGGAGAGCCAGCTCATGGCTGATGTCCACAGTTCACTCAGCGCTGAGGTGATCGCGTACCTGCAGTCGCAGCGGCTAGGCCGGCTCGCCACTGTGGACGGCGATGGCGCGCCGCAGAACAACCCGGTCGGGTTCCGCTATAACGCCGAGCTTGGCACCATCGACATCGGCGGCCGCAACATGGGAGCCAGCCGGAAGTTCCGCAATCTGGCCGGCAACCCGAAGGTGGCGTTTGTCGTGGACGACATTGCCTCCGTACAGCCGTGGCGGGTCCGGTGCGTCGAGATCCGCGGCCAGGCCGAAGCACTTCGTGACCAGGCGGGCCAGTCACCGGGATTCTCCGCGGAAATCATCCGCGTCTATCCCGAGCGCGTGATCAGCTTCGGCCTCGATCCGGCCTAGCCGCTCGGCCGCAGTCAGTCGGCAATCCGGATCCGCAGCCGGCGGAAACCGCGACCCTTGTTCTCGATCTTGGCGACCTCGATCTTGCCGATGTGCTTTGTGCTCGCCACGTGCGTGCCCCCGTCGGCCTGCTGATCGAGTCCGACGATGTCGACGATGCGAACCTCGGCCACGTCCTCCGGCACCAGGTTCGTCGCGGTCCTGATGATGTCTGGCAGCTTGAAGGCCTCGGCGCGCGGCAGCACCCGCACGTCGATCCGGCGGTCCGCGCTGATCTCGGCGTTGCACGCCGCCTCGACCGCGTCGCGGAATCCGTCACGAAGCTCGGGCAGGTCGAAGTCCATCCGCGCGGTTAGCGGCTCCATGTTGCCGCCGGTGACCAGTGCGCCGTAGTCACGGAACACGACGCCGCACAGCACGTGCAGCCCTGAGTGGGTGCGCATCAGCGCGGTCCGGCGCTCGTCAGCTAGCGCGCCGCGCACTGTCGTCCCGGCCGGGGGCACCGGCTCGTCCTCCGCCGGGATCAGGAAGAGGTCATCGCCCTTCCTGACGCCGGCAATCCGCGTCTGCACACCACCCCAGAGCAGCACGCCCTCATCCGGCGGCTGGCCGCCGCCGCCGGGGTAGAAAGCTGACCGGTCAAGGACGATGCCGTCCTCCCCCGAGTGGAGCACGACGGCATCCCATTGACGCAGCGTCTGGTCGGTGAGCTCAAGCCGGTGCGTACGCCATTGAGATTCCGTCATGACAGGACTCCGCGAGGGCTACCAGGGACCGTATGGTCCCTGCCGGGTGCCTCCCCGGATGGACCTGACCTTCGGCCGAACATCCACGAGATAGATCGCGGCCGCGACGAAGGCGGCAATCGGGAAGATGCTCAGCAGCGCCAGGTAACCTACCGCGCCGCCGATGCCGATCACGAAGGCGACTCCCAGAATCACCAGCCAGATCGGCTTCGTCTGCTTGCCGGCCGCTGGGAAGGCTGCCGACGGGCGCCGGAGCGCGTCCCCGAACGCCCAGCCCTCGATGACGAACGCGCCTAGCAGCAAGACCCAGAAGAACAGGTTGATTACTGTCAGGGCTGACGGGTTCACAATGGCCACGGAGATACGCTACCTGGTCCCCGCGGGAGGCGGGAACCGGTGGATGGTGCCTCCCCGGTGGTTCTGCTCGGCCTCGCCAGGATCCGCGGCCCCGCTCGGTTCGGCGGCGTCGTCATCCTCATCGTCATCGCCGTCGTCGTCATTGTCGTCGTCGTCGTCAGTCGCGTCATCGGCCGAGCGGGCTATCGCCAGCCTGCGCTGCCGCCCCGGCATGGCTGCTGGTGTCAGGTCCTCCGGCCACGTCAGCGCCGCCTCGTCCGGTATCAGGTCGTCCGAGTCGTCGTCGACCTCGGCAGCAAGGGACTGCGCCAGCGCTGTCTCCTTGCGAAACGACTCGTAGATCTCTATCAGCATCTGCTTCTGTCGCTCGGTCAGCTCGGGGTCCGTGAGCACGGCCTCGCGGACGACTGATCCGGGTGCCCGGTCCTCGAGGAACCCGGCCTGGACGTACAGCGCCTCGGCCGAGATCCGCAGCCCCTTTGCGATCTGCTGCAAGATATCGGCACTCGGCCGCCGCAGGCCGCGCTCGATCTGGCTGAGGTAGGGGTTAGAGATGCCGGCCGACTGCGCCAGCTGGCGGAGCGAGATCTTGGCCTGCTCCCGCTGTTCCCTGATGTACGCGCCGATGGCGCCCACGTTCACGGGGCTCATACGCCCAGTCTCCCACCATGGCGCTTGCAACTGCAAACGGTAGCCGGGCCGCCACTCTGCGGTGACATCCCGGCCGGTTTCCCGTCTGAGGCGGTCGCAGCGGAGCTGGTGAGGCCGGTCACATTGGCAGGTCCGCCTCAGTGTCCAGTTGTGAGGGCTGACCTGCGAGAACGCGTGAGCGCGCTGGACGGCGCCGAGCTCGGCAGAGAGCCTCTCTGGCGCGGATAGGGGAATCGGGCTGTCGGGACCTGGCGTTCTTGTGCACGAGGCGACGGCTCCTGGCGAAGTGCCAGAGCACCCGCGCTACTGATGGGCCTGCTCCCCTGAGGAACGGAGACCGACTATGCGCTGGCGCACTGGCCTGGGCTCGCAATCGTCGCCACAGAGAGCTGGGTCCCGGAGCGGTCTCAGCAGCACGCACCGGCTGGCTATCGTTGCCGGAGTTGTCGCCACCCTCATCGTTTCCGTGCTGGGCGCCGCGCTGGCCGGTGTCTTCAGCGGCTCAAGCGCCGCGGCCGCCGCTAGCAAGATAGGCCGCCATTCGGTGGCGGCGGGCAGCGGCCGCACGGCCGCGGTGCGCCACAGGGCGGGCGCGGCCCGCCGGCGGCGAGCCATGCAGCCCGTTCGCGTTCGCCCGTCAAGGCACCCAGCCAGGCTGGTCTCACCTCGTGCACCTCAGTCGCGCATATCGGCGACTCCACTTCGGTCGGCATGGTGTCGCCGCAGTGGCTTGCAAACCCCGCGCAACGGCTCCGCGCTCAGTACTCCGACGTTGGCGTGCGGCATGCTCTGATCGACGCTTCTGGCGGCCGCTCGATCGTCGAGGAGATGCCCGGCCAGCTCAACGGCTACCGGGTCGCCACTGCCTGGTCCGAGCGGGGCTTCCGCGGCTGCTGGGTCTTCGCGCTCGGCACTAACGACACGGCGAATGTCGCCGTGGGCTCGAACGTGGGCCTCTCGGCCCGCATCCGGGAAATGATGACCGCCGCGCACGGCGAGCCCGTCATGTGGGTCAACACGCAGACAGACCTGAGCAGCGGCCCGTGGTCCGAGGCCAACATGCAGTTGTGGAACAACGCGCTAGTCGCGGCCTGCAAGTCGTATCAGAACATGCGGATCTTCAACTGGGCGGCTATGGTGCGACCAGGCTGGCACCTCGACGACGGCATTCACTACACGTCACAGGGCTATGCGATCCGCGCCCACGCCATTGCCAGGGCGCTTGCCAGGGCATTCCCGGCCGGCAGCCACAGCAGCCAGTGCGTCGTGAAATAGCCGCTCGCAGGCCTGACTCGGGGCAGCAGTCGTCCATTCATGTCCCATAGCCGTGCAGCGTCGTAGTCCACCTTTCGTTACATCATTTGTCGATCGCAATACGTAATCAAGAAACTACTTTGGGTAGTTCCCCCGGCGATTGGGTGTCGACGCAGGGGGGAACATGCCGAAGCCAGTTGGCTCGGACCAGCGCTACATGCCAGGGCTCGACGGACTTCGCGCTATCGCGGTGCTGGCTGTCATCGCTTTCCATGAGCAGTTCAGCTGGGCGCCGGGCGGCCTGCTCGGCGTCGGTGTGTTCTTTACCCTGAGCGGCTACCTCATTACCGACCTTCTGCTCAGCGGCTGGCTGGCGACCGGCCGCGCGCACCTGGCGAACTTCTGGCTCCGTCGCGCGCGGCGCCTGCTGCCTGCGCTGTTCCTGATGCTGGCCGTGGTGACCGCCTGGGTGACGCTGCTCGACCGCGCACGGTTGTCCAACCTCCGCGGCGCGGTGGCGGCCGCAGCGACCTATTCGAGCAACTGGTACCTGATCGTGCAGAACCAGTCATATTTCTCCAGGTTCGCGCCGCCGGAGCCGCTTGACCACCTGTGGTCGCTGGCGGTCGAGGAGCAGTTCTACCTCATCTGGCCATGGGTGCTGCTCGTCGGCCTGTACCTCATCCGGCGCCGGCGCAGTGCGCGCGCCATCAGCTGGCTTGCGCTGCCGACGCTCGTGCTGGCTGCGGCGTCCGCGGCTCTCATGTGGCTCAGCTACGAGCCTGCCGTCGATCCGACGAGAGTGTACGAGGGCACCGACACCAGAGCATGCGGGCTGCTGATCGGCGCGGCGCTGGCAATGGTGTGGTCGAGCGGCCGCGCGGCCAGGTCAGCAAGGCGCGTGCAGCGCGTGCTTGACGTGCCGGGATTCGCCGGACTGGCGGTGATCGCGGTACTGGTCTGGCGGGTCGGCCAGTACTCGTCGTTCCTCTACCACGGCGGCCTGGTCGTGCTGAGCGTGGCTACCGCCGCGGTCGTGGCGGCTGCGGCCTGCCCGGCCACCCTGGTCGGCGCCGCGCTGAGCTGGCGGCCGCTGCGCTGGATCGGCGTCCGGTCCTACGGCATCTACCTGTGGCACTACCCGGTCATCGTGCTTACCACCCCGGCGAACAGCACCGAGGACCTGCCAAGGGCGCTGTGGCAGATCGCGGCGAGCATCGCGCTCGCGGCACTGTCCTGGAAGTACGTCGAGGAGCCGGTGCGCCACGGCGCCATCGGACGAGCCTGGCGCCGGATCCGTACCCGCCAGCTTGCCGGGCTCGGACCGTCGAGGCTGGCCGCCGCGGCCGGCGGGACTGGTGTCTTCCTGGTGGCATGTGCCGGGCTCGCCGGAATTGTCGCGGTCCCGGCCACCTCGAGCGCGGCAGCCCTAGGGGCCGGCACCGGCTCGCTATCGGAGTCGACCAACTCCGTCAGCCATGCGGCAGCACATACCGGGCCGGGCAAGGGCACTTCGACGGGACCCAGCACCGCCGCGCTCGCGCAGAACGGGCAGCTGCGTACCTCGTGCACGTCGGTCGCCCACATCGGCGACTCGACCTCAGACGGCCTGGTCTCGTCCGACTACTTGCCGAAGAGGCGCCAGCGGATCCAGGCGCGCTATGAGGATGTCGGCGTGCAGACGGTCTATACGGACATCACCGGCGCGCGCTCGGTGGTCGAGGTGCTGCCGGGCACCACGAATGGGTACGAGGCGGCCAAGCACCTCATTAGGCAGGGGTTCGATGGCTGCTGGGTGCTTGCGCTCGGCACCAACGACACCGCCGATGTTGCAGTCGGGTCCAACGTCGGGCTGACCGCCAGGATCAACGACATGATGCGCGTCACCCAGGGTGAGCCGGTGATGTGGGTGAACGTGATCTCGCTGCTCCGCTCGGGTCCGTATTCCGAGACCAACATGCAGAAGTGGAACACCGCGCTCATGCAGGCATGCGCGCGTTACCCGAACATGCGAGTGTTCAACTGGGCTGCGCTGCCGCAGCGCCGCTGGTTCATCAACGACGGCATTCACTACACCTCGGCCGGGTACGAGAAAAGGGCGCTCTACATCGCCGACGGACTGGCCAGCGCATTCCCGGCCGGCGGCACGAGCCCGAGCTGCCTGGTCAGCCTGCCCAGCTCGGTTACCTCGCCGTCACCAAGCCCGTCGCCCAGCAGCACGCCTTCTGGCAGCGGCAGCCCGGCGCCGAGCGCCTCAGCGCCAGCTACCCCAGCAGCCCACTCGTCGCCCTGATCTCGCCCACGACCCGGCCGCCGCCGTAGACCGGGCTGGTAGCTAGCGCCGCAAGCGCGTCATGATCCGCGCCGGGCTCAGCCTCGGCGCCGAGCTCACGCAGCAGGCCTACCGTGACCGGAACCCGGCCGCGGGCGGTGCCGTCCTCGATCTTGACAGCCGCCGCCCGGCCGTCGGCCAGCGCGAAGCCTTCCACGCCCTCGGCACCCGACTTCAGCAGCAGGCCCGGAATCGCTGCCATCAGAGCCCGCTCGGGCCGGGCGGTCCCCGACGTCCACTCCGGATGCGCGCGCATCGCATCGGCGACAGCCCGTTCCGCAGTCCCAGACTCGGCCAGCACCACCGCGCGGAATGCCCGCGCCAGCCCGGTGAGCGAGATCGCCATCAGCGGCGCACCGCAGCCGTCGACGCCGACGGCCGTGACCGGCTCGCCCGCCAGCCTGGCGATTGTGTCTCTGATCTGCAGCTGCAACGGGTGCTCGGGATCGGTGTAGGTGGCGGTCGGCCAGCCAGCCGCCACGCATGTCGCGAGCATCGCCGCGTGCTTGCCGCTGCAATTCATGTGAATGCGGTCGCGCGGCGCACCTGCCGCGATCATGGCCTGCTGCGACTGCTCGTCCAGCGGATAATCCGGCGGGCACTGCAGGTCTTCCTCGGTCAGCCCGGCCGAGGCCAGGATCTCGCGGACGCCGGCCACGTGGAAGTCCTCGCCAGAGTGGCTGGCCGCGGCCAGCGCGAGCAGCTCACCGTCGAGCTTGAGCCCGCAGCGCAGCATGGCCGCGGCCTGGAATGGCTTGTTCGATGAGCGCGGGAACATCGGGACGTCCGCCGTCCCGGCTGCCAGCAGGACGCTGCCGTCGGCAGCAATGGCCGCGATCGCGCCGCGGTGCCGGGACTCGATAAAGCCGGATCGGACGACTTCGGCCAGCACAGGGTTGTCAGAGATCCGGCCGTCAGCGGTGATCGGGCACCCCCAGCATCTCGCGCGCCCCGTCCGGCGTCATGGCCGGGCGCTGCGCGAGCTCGGCCGCGGCAGCGGCCCGCTCCACCAGCTCCGCATTGCTCGCGACGCCGCGGCCGCGGGCGAAGGTAACGGTGTCCTCCATGCCGACGCGCAGGTGACCGCCCGCGGCCAGGGCCGCGAACAGCACAGGCAGCGAGGTTCGGCCGATCCCGGTGGCCGACCACGTCGCCCCGGCCGGCAGCGCGGAGACCGCATGGACCAGCGTGGCCGCGTCGCCGGGCATCCCGCCGGGAACGCCCATCACCAGGTCGCAGTGCACATGACCGCCGGCGGGCGGTCCGAACTCGGCAAGCAGCCGGTGCAGCGCCGCGATGTGCCCGAAATCGAACAGCTCGAACTCCGGCACCACGCCGAGCGACTGCGTCTTGGCGTACAGCTCTGTCATGAACCCCCACGGGTTCATGAAGACGTCGTCGCCGAAGTTGACCGTGCCGCAGGTCAGCGAGCACGCGTCCGGGCCCGCGTCGAGCACGGCCAGCCGCCGCTCGAAGCTGTCGGTCACCGCGCCGCCCGTCGACAGCTGCACGATCAGGTCGGTGGACTCGCGCAGCGCGTGCACGGTGTCGCGCAGCCTGCCGAGATCGAGCGTGGGCCGCGCGTCAGCGTCCCTGATGTGCACGTGGATCACCGCGGCGCCGGCCTCACGGCATTCCTTAGCCGTCGTGACCAGCTCCTCCAGGGTGACCGGAAGGGCGGGAACGGCGGCCTTCTCCGACTCGGCACCTGTCGGAGCCACGGTGATGAGGGTGGCCGGGCTGGGCTTAGCCGCCCTGCTGCCGGGCTCGCTGGCTGCGCTGTCAGTCATGGCTGGTTTGCACCCTCCTGTGCCGCTGCGGTGCGGGCTACCGCAGTCTATTCGCCCCCGTCATGCCAGAATCACCAACCGTGCGAGCCGTTGTTCAGCGTGCCAGCAGCGCCAGCGTGACCGTGGCCGGCGCCGTCACCGGTCGGCTGCCAGCGCCCGGCCTCGTCGTCCTGGTCGGCGTCACGCACAGCGACACCGAGGCGACTGCTGCGGCGCTGGCCAGCAAGATCTACTACCTGCGCATTCTCGCGGGCGAGAAGTCGTGCGCTGATGTGGGCGCGCCGTTGCTGGTCATCAGCCAGTTCACCCTGTACGCCGACACGGCCAAGGGTCGGCGGCCGAGCTGGAGCGCGGCCGCGCCGCGGCCGGTTGCCGAGCCGCTGGTGACCGTCTTCGCCGTCGGCGCTGCGCGACCTCGGCGCGACCGTCGAGACCGGCGTGTTCGGCGCGGACATGCAGGTGGAACTCGTCAACGACGGCCCGGTCACGCTGATACTGGAGGCTTAGCCTCGCCGGGCGGCGGGGGACTAGCTGCGGCTGCCCGCGCCGGCCGACTCGACGTCCGCCAGGTGCCGCCGGGTGAACTCCAGCGACTCTGCGAGGTCAGCCTGACGGTCGCCGAGAGTCGGGACGCGGTGCGTGCTGACCTCGAGTATGACGTAGCCGGAGTAGCCCGACCGGCCGAGCCAGCCGAGCAGTTCGGCGCACGGCTGGGTACCGCGGCCGGGCACCAGGTGCTCGTCGGGCAGGCCAGGCTTGGTGCCGTCGCCCAAGTGCACGTGCGCCAGCCGGTCGCCGAGCGCTTCGGCCATGGCCAGCACGTCGGAACCTGAAACCGCGGCATGCGAGACGTCGAGCGTCGCTGCCTTGCAGTCCATCTCGACCGGGTTCCAGTGCGGCGCGTACGCCGCGATCTCGGTCTCCCCGCGCAGCAGCGGGTAGAGGTTCTCCACCGCGAAGGCCACATCACCCTGCGCCGACATCGCGGCAATTCCGTCAAGGAAGTCCTTGGCGTACTCGCGCTGCCACCGGAACGGCGGGTGCACGACGACGATCCGGGCGCCGAGGTCGCGAGCCAGGTCGCGGGACCGCTCCAGCTTGGTCCACGGGTCGCGGCCCCAGACCCGCTGGGTGATCAGCAGGTTCGGCGCATGCACCGCGACGACCGGGATCTCGTGATAGTCCGACAGCTTGCGCAGCACTGCGGCATCCTGGCTGACCGGATCGGCGGTCACCATGACCTCGATCCCGTCGTAGCCGAGCCGGGCGGCCGTCTCGAACGCGTCCGGCGTCCGCTCCGGGAACACAGATGCAGTCGACAGCGCGACCTTAATCGCTGTCACGCGCGTGACCTGCGCAAATCGCTGCTCCTTCGGCTGCCCGTGTTGGCCCGTGACTCCAGCTTATGCCGGCCGACGCAGTGCGTCGGCCGGACGGTCACTGTCGGCACCACCCGGTAGCTTTCCGCATGGCAAGATCAGCAACCGCTGCGCTCTTCGAGTGCTCGGCCTGCGGCTGGCGGAGCGCCAAGTGGGCCGGGCGGTGCGGCCAGTGCGGCGAGTGGGGCACGGTCGCCGAGGGCCGAGCGGAGGAGCTCGGCCGCGCGACTTCGCGGGCGCAGCTGCGGGCCGTCCAGCCGGCCTCGCCCGCGGTGCCGATCGGGCAGGTCGATGCCGCCGCCGCCAGGGCGCGGCCGACCGGCATGGACGAGCTGGACCGGGTGCTCGGCGGCGGCCTGGTGCCGGGCGCAGTCGTGCTGCTGGCCGGCGAGCCAGGGGTCGGGAAGTCCACGCTGCTGCTGGAGGCCGGGGCGCTCGCCGCGGCATCCGGGCGAGTGCTGTACGTGACCGGCGAGGAGTCCGCTGCCCAGGTCCGGCTGCGAGCCGACCGGATCGGCGCGGTCAGCGACTCGCTGTACCTCGCCGCGGAGACCGACTTCGCCGCACTGCTCGGGCACGTGCAGGCCGTTGACCCTTCGTTGCTGATCGTCGACTCGGTGCAGGCCATCAGCGCCGCCGATGTCGACGGCGTGCCCGGCGGCGTCACCCAGGTGCGCGAGATTACCGCAGCGCTGACCGCCCTGGCCAAGCAGCGGACGCTGACCACCGTGCTGGTCGGGCATGTCACCAAGGACGGGTCAGTCGCCGGGCCGCGCACCCTGGAGCACCTGGTCGACGTCGTCCTGCAGTTCGAGGGTGACGCACGCGGGCCAGCTGCGGATGGTCCGGGCGCTGAAGAACAGGTTCGGCCCGACCGACGAGTTCGGGTGCTTCGAGCTCGGCGAGTTCGGGCTGGTCGGGCTGCCCGATCCGAGCGGGCTGTTCCTTTCCGAACGGCACGACCCGGTGCCGGGCACCTGCGTCACGGTGACGCTCGATGGCAGGCGGCCGCTGGTCGCCGAGGTGCAGACACTGGTGTGCGAGACGCCTGGCGACGTGCCGCCGCGGCGGGTGGTGTCCGGACTTGACTCGGCCAGGGTCGGGATGATGCTCGCGGTCTTGCAGCGCCGGGCGCGGCTGCAGATTGGGAGGCGCGACGTGTTCGCCGCCACTGTCGGCGGAGTCCGGCTGACCGAGCCGTCGGTGGACCTGGCGGTCGGGCTCGCGGTCGCCAGCGCGCTCGGCAACGTGAGCGTTCCGCCTGACCTGGTCGCCATCGGCGAGGTCGGACTGGCCGGCGAGATCCGGCGCGTCGCCGGCATCCAGCGGCGGCTCGCCGAGGCCGAGCGGATGGGCTTCCGGCGCGCGATCATCCCGGCCGGGCGGGCTCAGCTGCGCAGGGGGCGCCCATACCCGCGGCGGCAGCGACGGCGCCGGCCAGCCGGTCGTTCCGGCCGGTTCCCAGCTCGAAGTGACCGAGGTCGGCGACATGAGATCGGCCATCTCGGCTGCGCTCGGGCACCGCTAGCGCCGCATCGCGGCGCTGCCGATCGAGCACCGTGGGTCGTGGCTAGACTGCCACTGACAAGCGAGGTCGTTAGGCAGGTGCTGCGGTGAGCATCGCGCGAGACGAGCACCGTCGCGGTGCGCTCGCGGTAGTGGCGCCGGGGACCGCACTCCGGGACGGCCTGGAGCGGATCGTGCGCGGCAACACTGGTGCGCTCATCGTGCTCGGCGCCGACCCGGTCGTCGATGAAATATGCTCGGGCGGATTCGAGCTGGACACGGAGTTCTCAGCGACCCGGCTGCGTGAGCTGGCCAAAATGGATGGCGCCATCGTGCTTGACCAGGCCGGCAGCCGGATCGTGCGGGCCGCCGTACAGCTCGTGCCCGATCCCCGGCTGCCTACCCAGGAATCCGGCACGCGGCATCGCACCGCAGAGCGGGTAGCCAGGCAGACCGGGTTCCCGGTCATCACGGTCAGCAAGTCGATGCGGACTATAGCCGTATTCACCGGCGCGTGAGCGTTACGTGCTTGAGGACTCGGCGGCCCTGCTTGCACGCGCCCACCAGGCGCTTGGGACGCTGGAGCGGTACAAGCGGCGCCTTGACGATGCTGCCGCCGCCCTGACAGTCCTGGAGATCGAGGACCGCGCGACAGTCGCTGATGTCGCCCTGGTAGCGCAGCGGCTGGAAATGGCCAGCCGGGTCACCGACGAGATCGCCGGATACCTGGTCGAGCTCGGAACCGACGGTCGGCCTGCTCGGCCTACAGCTCGAGGAGCTGACGGCCGGCACCCGGCGGGAGCGCGAGTTCCTTTTGCGTGATCATGCGCCCAGTACCGAAGCCGGGCCTGACCTGCCTGACGAATCCCCTATCCGCCTGCCGGGCGCGACCAGCGAGAGCGGGCAGCGGCCGGTGATCGCGCGCTGACCGAGCTTGAGCGCTGACGAGCTGCTCGACCTGCCGGCTGTCGCGGCCGCCATCGGGCTCGATGCTTCGGACGAGCCGGATCAGCAGGTCAGCGCGCTAGGCTACCGGCTGCTCGGCCAGATACCGCGGTTGCCGGCAGGCAGCGGCCGACAGCCTGGTCGCGGAGTTCGGCGGCCTGCAGAAGCTGCTGTCGGCGACCGCCCAGGACCTGCAGCGGGTACCGGCGGCCTGGATCCGCGCAGGCCAGGAGCGTCCGGGAAGCGCTGTCCAGGATTGCCGAGGCGGCGCTGCTCGAGCGGTATTCCTGAGGCTGACCGCGGCCTGGCCAGGCAAGGTCGGCGCGCGGCGGGCTGCCATGCCAAGATCGGGCCTCGATGACCTCGCCGTACTGCGCAGCCATTCTTCGGCTGGTACGCCCGACACGCCCGGGACCTGCCGTGGCGGCAGCCCGATGCTACGCCCTGGTCGATCATGGTCAGCGAGTTCATGCTGCAGCAGACGCCGGTCAGCCGGGTGCTCCCGGCGCACGCGGCCTGGCTTGATCGCTGGCCGCTGCCTGCAGCGCTGGCCGCCGCCAGCCCGGCTGACGCCGTCCGGCAGTGGGACCGGCTCGGTTACCCGCGCCGAGCCGTTCGGCTGCACGCGTCCGCGCAGCTCATTATCAGCCGGCACGGCGGCAGGTGCCGGCGTCGGTCGAAGAGCTGCGTGCGCTGCCGGGCGTCGGCACCTACACCGCGGCCGCCGTTGCCAGCTTCGCTTTCGGCCGGCGGCATGCAGTCCTGGACACCAACGTGCGCCGGGTGCTGGCCAGGCTGGTCACCGGCGAGAGCCTGCCGCGGCCGCCCCGACCGCCGCCGAGCTGCGCCTTGCGGAGTCCCTGCTGCCGCAGGACGGCAGGGCAGGCAGCGCGGTGGTCAGTCGGCGTGATGGAACTTGGCGCGCTGGTCTGCACCGCAACGCGGCCGCGCTGTGATGACTGCCCGCTCGCCGGCCAGTGCGCCTGGCTCCGGCTGCGGCCGCCCAGCCGCCGCGGCGCGCCGGAGGCAGCCCGCTTATCGACGGCAGCGACCGGCAGTGCCGCGGCCAGTTGCTGGCGATGCTCTGCGAAGCGACGCGGCGCCGGTCCCGGCCAGCACGCTCGCAGCCGCCTGGAATGACTCAGCGCAGCGAGCGCGTGCGCTCGCTGCGCTGATCAACGACGGTCTGGCGATCCGGTGCGCCGACGGCTCGCTCGCCCTCCCGGGAGACGAGCCGTCAGCCGCACAGCCCGACCGCTAGTCGGAAGCCGTCGCCGTCGCCCCGCTAGCGCCGGCCTTGCTCTCCACCTCCACGGGCGGGGCGTCGGGCACGTCAGCCGGCTTGTTGATGCCGTTGAAGATGAACTTGGCATCCTCGCCGCTGCCCTCGGCGTCCACGATGACGATCTGGCCCGCCTTCAGCTCGCCGAAGAGGATCTTCTCCGACAGGTGATCCTCGATCTCCCGCTGGATCGTCCGCCGCAGCGGCCGGGCGCCGAGAACCGGGTCGTAGCCCTTCTCCGACAGCAGCTTCTTGGCCGCCGGGCGGATCTCGATGCCCATGTCGCGGTCGCGCAGGCGCTCGTCCACCTTGCTGATCATCAGGTCGACGATCTCGAAGATCTCCTCCTGGCTCAGCTGGTGGAAGACGATGACGTCGTCGACACGGTTGAGGAACTCAGGCCGGAAGTGCTGCTTGAGCTCCTCGCCGACCTTGTTCTTCATCCGGTCGTACGAGCCCTTCGACTCGCTGGCCGCGCCGAAGCCGACCGTGACGCCCTTGGAGATGTCCCGGGTGCCGAGGTTGGTCGTCATGATGATGACCGTGTTCTTGAAGTCGACCACGCGGCCCTGGGCGTCGGTCAGCCGACCGTCTTCCAGGATCTGCAGCAGCGAGTTGAAGATGTCGCCGTGCGCCTTCTCGATCTCGTCGAACAGCACCACCGAGAACGGCTTGCGGCGGACCTTCTCGGTCAGCTGGCCGCCTTCCTCGTAGCCGACATAGCCGGGCGGAGAGCCGAACAGCCGCGAGACCGTGTGCTTCTCCATGTACTCGCTCATGTCCAGCTGGATCAGCGAGTCCTCGTCGCCGAACAGGAACTCCGCCAGCGTCCTGGACAGCTCGGTCTTGCCGACGCCAGACGGCCCGGCGAAGATGAACGAGCCGCCTGGGCGCTTGGGGTCCTTCAGCCCGGCCCTGGTCCGCCTGATGGCCTGCGACAGCGCCTTGATGGCGTCGTTCTGGCCGATGACCCGGCGGTGCAGCTCGTCCTCCATCCGGAGCAGCCGCTGCGACTCTTCCTCGGTCAGCTTGAAGACCGGGATGCCGGTGGCGGTGGCGAGAACCTCGGCGATGAGCTCCTCGTTCACCTCGGCTGGCGTGTCCATGTCGCCGGCCTTCCACTCCTTCTCCCGCGCGTCCTTCTTGTCGATCAGCTGCTTCTCGGTGTCGCGCAGCGAAGCGGCCTTCTCGAAGTCCTGGGAGTCGATCGCCGACTCCTTCTCGCGCCTGACATCGGCGATTCGCTCGTCGAAGTCACGCAGATCCGGCGGCGCGGTCATCCGCCGGATTCGCATCCGCGAGCCAGCCTCGTCGATCAGGTCGATGGCCTTGTCCGGCAGGAACCGGTCGCTGATGTACCGGTCTGCCAGCTGCGCAGCGGCAACCAGGGCATCGTCGGTGATGGTGACACGGTGGTGTGCCTCGTACCGGTCGCGAAGACCCTTCAGGATCTCGATTGTGTGCGAGATCGTCGGCTCTGCCACCTGGATCGGCTGGAACCGGCGCTCAAGTGCCGCGTCCTTCTCCAGGTGCTTGCGGTACTCATCCAGCGTGCTCGCGCCGATCGTCTGCAGCTCGCCGCGGGCCAGCATCGGCTTGAGGATGGACGCTGCGTCGATCGCGCCCTCGGCAGCGCCGGCACCGACGAGAGTGTGGATCTCGTCGATGAACAGGATGATGTCGCCGCGGGTGCGGATCTCCTTCAGGACCTTCTTCAGCCGCTCCTCGAAATCACCGCGATACCGGGAGCCCGCCACGAGCGCGCCGAGGTCCAGCGTGTACAGCTGCTTCTCCTTGAGGGTTTCCGGCACCTCACCCTTGACGATCTTCTGCGCTAGGCCCTCCACGACCGCGGTCTTGCCAACGCCCGGCTCGCCCACCAGGACCGGGTTGTTCTTGGTGCGCCGGGAGAGAACCTGCATAACACGCTCGATCTCCTTGTCCCGGCCGATGACCGGGTCAAGCTTGCCCTCGCGCGCGGCGGCCGTCAGGTTCCGGCCGAACTGGTCAAGTACCAGCGACGTCGATGGCGCGCTCTCGGAGGGGGCACCGGCCGCCGCGGGCTCCTTGCCCTGGTAGCCGTGAAGCAGCTGGATCACCTGCTGGCGGACGCGATTCAGGTCGGCGCCAAGCCGGACCAGAACCTGGGCGGCAACGCCCTCGCCCTCCCTGATCAGCCCGAGCAGGATGTGCTCAGTGCCGATGTAGTTGTGACCAAGCTGCAGCGCCTCGCGCAGGGACAGCTCAAGGACCTTCTTGGCCCGCGGCGTGAACGGGATGTGCCCCGATGGCGCCTGCTGGCCCTGACCTATGATCTCCTCAACCTGCTGCCGCACGGCCTCAAGGCTTATCCCAAGCGACTCGAGCGCCTTGGCGGCGACACCCTCGCCCTCATGAATGAGGCCGAGCAGGATGTGCTCAGTACCGATGTAGTTGTGGTTGAGCATCCTGGCCTCTTCCTGTGCCAGGACTACAACGCGCCGCGCCCGGTCTGTGAACCTCTCGAACATCTCGTCGCTCCTCACAGCGCGGTCGGTGGAGGCAGCCGAACTGCCGTCCCTTCCGCATGTTAGCCCGTGTGCCGGGCGACGCCATGACACGGCAATGCCGCACTAGTCAAAACGTTCCCAGCCAGGTGGGCGTTCATCCCATTCAACCTAGGCTGAAGAGGCAGTGTTCCCGGATACGCCGGCAGCGAAAGCAGGCATCCGTGGCTACGCCAGCAGCGAACGCAGCCCTAGTAGCCCGCAAGCAGCCATCCGCTGGCTCTGGCATGCCATCGCAATTCCCGCCAAGTGGTACATACCCGGTCGACCTGGCTGATCGTCACGACCGAAGGCGGCGGCATCGCCGTGCTATCCCCTCTACACATTATCCCGACTCACCCGCCACGGGATCGGCTGGACAGGCGGGTCTGCGCCCGTGGGCTCAGTCGCACAGGCGAGCGGTCTGAGTGACCGGCACTTTCCATCCTGCCGGCGGTTGCACGCCACCTGTCCGCGGCTGTCAAGCCGCAGAGTCACGGCGGCCGGGCCGAGGTCCAAACAGCGACTGGCCAGGCCCGGCCGACCGCGGGCCGGCCGGGCACCAGAGGACATCCCTCAGGCCATTGCAGCGGTCCAACACGAGGGCTCTCGCCTTGCGGTGCGAGCGCGAGCATTCGCGGGAACGGGGAAGTACCGCTGCGCCGACGACACCGCTGCAATTTGCACTTCGCATAGCTGCGCATTATGTGGGTGGCTGCGAACGGGCCGATTAACCTTCCAGTACCCGCCATGGCGTACTGAATCGTCAATCGGCTGGTCAAGCCAGTGAGTCAAACGGCGTTGGCATCGGTCACTAAAACAGGGCCGGACCCTTAGTGAGTGGCCTCGTATTCCTGAATGATCGACGCCGGAATGCGGCCCCGCTCACTGACCTTCTCCCCGCGCTCGCGGGCCCACTGCCTAATTTCGGAACTGCGCTCCCGGCCAGGCCCGCTGCGCGACTTACGCCGCCGCGACCCGCCGCTGACGCGCCGCGCATGCGAGATGAATCCGTTGAAGATGTCGTGCAGTTCCTTAGCGTGCGCTGCACAGACATCGATCTCGTAGGCGCTGCTGTCAACGGAGAACGAAACCGTCTCGTTCCCTTCGATCTCGCCATCGTGAGGCAGATCACAAACTACCGTCACCACGGTCTTCTGGACCATAAGGCTACCTTTCAGTGAAGTCTTTTAGCCACCTAAAGATATACCACCACTTGACGCGGTCACAATTCAAGATAGCCGTTTAGCCCTTTCAGCATCTGCAGGGCATCGCATTGCGTGAACAATAGGGCCGTTAGCTGTAACTCAGCGTAATCGCCATGCGTATCAGAGTTACGCATCGCCAGCGGAGGCCACGCCTGTGTGCGCGTCTTCAGCCGGCTTACTATCCTGCGAGTTGTCCGCTTCCGGCTCAGGCACGGGAATATCACTCTGGAGATCAGCGCGATCAACACGCTTCCGGCCCATCTCGTGCCGCAGGAACGCGACGATCGCGGTGATCACTGCGGCGGCCATGAGGAACGGCGGCGTCAGTGCAGCGAGGTCATTCATCAGGCTGCTGCCCCCTTTCCAGCGGTAGTACCAGGCGCTGCGCCAAGTGATGGCGTAATCGATTGTGCCGCAAAAGAGCTAGTGCCATGCATCCGGGGCAAGAGCGGCGCCCGCGGGTCACCTCACATCCGCAGCAGCATCCGGGTGTTGCCGAGGGTGTTGGGCTTCACCCGGTCAAGATCCAGGAACTCGGCGATGCCCTCGTCATACGACCGGAGCAGTTCGGCATAGACCTCTGGCGTCGCCGCCTGACCGTCGATCTTGGCAAAGCCGTGGCGCTGGAAGAACTCCACCGCGAAAGTCAGCACGAATACCCGGCTGACACCCAGTTCGCGCGCCGTGTCCAGCAACGCCACGACTATCTGATTTCCGATGCCGCGGCCTTGGTGACCGTCGGCAACCGCGAGCGTGCGGATCTCGGCCAAGTCTTCCCACATCACATGGAGTGCGCCGCACCCGACAATTTCGCCGTCAGCAGAACTGGCGACCCAGAACTCTTGGACGTCCTCGAACAGGGCCACCGTCGGCTTATCCAGGAGCCGTCCCGATAGGGCGTTTGCGTCAACCAGGGACCGGATCGCCCGCACATCGCCCGTCCTGGCGCGCCTGACCGCATAGTCCATCCGGGGTGCCGCCTCCGTCGCCGCCAGGCGCTGTGGTGTGTTCAGGAGAATCGGAGCGTTGTCCCTCCGGAAGTCAGCATCCCAAAAAGAGCCCGCGCCTGGCAAAACGAGCGTCAACCCAGCGTCACCGCATCAGTACGTATTGCTGCGAATCGCGGTTCAGCGGGTTATCGGGTGCAGATCACACGCAGATCACGCCCCTGCCAGGCCGCCTAGAACACGCCGTGTGACCTGCGATGACGCGAAGGTAGCAGCGCCCGCGGCCGGGCGGACGGACTATGTGAGAGTGACCGGACGAGTTGCTGCATCCATTAGCGAAGATGCGCAGCAAGATCGGCCGCCGTCAGAATCTTTCTTGTTTCGCCACGTGAGAACGACGGACTCCGTTAATGTCCATCGCTGATACCCGTTGCAGGCAGCCCGACAGCTGGGTGACCCCTGCAGCGGCCCGCCGAGTTCCTGATCACAAGTCCGGTGATCGGGGAGCCGGGGACCCAGGCGCATCCCCGGGGTGAATCGGCAGGCTGAGGGCCTAAGCCAGGTCCACAGCCAGCCGTAGGGCTCCTCCAGCCCGAACCCGACAGCTAACCCGGCAGGCGGCTTAGGAGAGGAGACACTGCGTGAAGCGCATGCCCTTTGGCAGGCATGTACCACGGCATTCTTCATCGGCATCAGCCAGCGCGGGCAGGCGCGTGCGCTGGGGAGCGACCCTAGCCGCGACGGTTGCCGTCGGCGCCGTAGTGTTCCCCGTCGCGCAAGCGGGAGCAGCGCCTGCCGCTCCAGTCAGCCATCCGGGCCTCACCGCCATCCTGGCCAAGGCGGGTGCGCTGTCCGAGCAGATTGACCAGCTCAGCCAGCAGTACGACGGGCTGAAGATCCAGCTGGCCCAGGCAAAGTCAGAGGCGGCGATCGCCAGGCAGGACGCCAAGCGCGACTATCAGATTCTCGGGCAGGACCAGACCTCGATCGGCGCGATCGCGGTCGAGAACTACATGACCGGCGGAATCAACCCCGCACTCCAGCTGCTCCAGGCCTCCTCGCCGCAGAGCCTGCTGAACCGGGCTTCGATCATGACTCAGATCGAGCACGAGAACGGCGCCAAGGTCAGCCTTGTCGCCGCTGCCGAGACAGCCGCGCAGCGCGCAGTTG
Source organism: uncultured Actinomycetota bacterium (assembly GCA_963808215.1). GTDB lineage: Bacteria > Actinomycetota > Actinomycetes > Streptosporangiales > Streptosporangiaceae > JAJYUU01. The sequence continues at coordinate 43,926 of CAWEEY010000020.1, read as the reverse complement.
CGGCCGCCGGCGCAAGAGGAGCAGCAGGCCAGGTCGCTGGCCGGGTCGATGGCCGCCAAGGTTGCGGTGATCCAGAAGAAAGAAGACTTCTTCAACAGCGAGGCGTTCCAGCAGGCCGAGGCCATCTTCCAGGCGACCGGCAAGTACCCGATCTCCCCGTCCCAGATCCCTGGTGACTCCCTCGATGTCCGGGCGCTCAAAATCGCCATGACCAGGATCGGCGATCCGTACGTGTGGGCCGCCGCTGGGCCGCACGCGTTCGATTGCTCTGGCCTGGTCGTCTGGGCCTACGCGCAGCTTGGCATCAGCCTGGAGCACTTCACCGGTGACCTGTGGAACGAGATCGAGCACGTCTCCCGGAGCGAGCTGCAGCCCGGCGACCTGCTGTTCTTCTACGGCATCGACCACGTCGGGTTCTACGTCACCGATAACCTGATGCTCGACGCGCCCACCTTCGGCCAGAACGTCCAGATCCAGGCGATTCCGTGGGCAAGCTATAACGGCGGCGGTGCAGTCATCGGCTAGCCCTCGAGCCAGCTGACACAGCTGGCCCCCCTGACGCTGCCCGGCCAGATCCCCCCTCTGGCCGGGCAGCTTTTTCTTCCTGTGCCAGTCAGCTGGGCTTCACGAGCGGGAACAGCACAGTTTCGCGAATTGAAGCTCCGGTCAGCATGATGAGCATTCGGTCGATGCCCATCCCCATGCCGCCACTCGGCGGCATCCCGTACTCGAGAGCGCGCAGGAAATCTTCATCGAGCTGCATGGCTTCCGGGTCACCGCCAGCCGCCAGGAGCGACTGAGCCGTCAGCCGCGCGCGTTCCTCGACCGGATCGACGAGTTCCGAATAAGCGGTCGCGATCTCCGTGCCGAACGCCACCAGATCCCATTTCTCAGCCAGCCGCGGGTCATTCCGGTGCTGCCTGGTCAGCGGCGCGACCTCAACGGGGAAGTCGCGGTAGAAGGTCGGTTCCACTGTCCGGGCTTCGACCAGGTGCTGGTATAGCTCAAGCAGGATCTGCGCGATGTTCCAGTTCGGCTGCAGCTCGATCTGGTGCTCGGTGGCGAGGTCACGTAGCGTCTTCTCCGGCGTATCCGGCGTGATTTCCTCGCCGGCCGCAGCTGACAGTGCGCCATGCACGGTCGCCTGCCGCCAGGTACCGCTGATGTCGACCTCGGTACCGTCCGGCCTGAGGGCAACCTGGCTGCCATGCGCAGCTATGGCGGCCGCCTGCAGCAGTTCCCTGGTCAGCGTCTGCATAGTGGTGTAGTCGCCGTAGGCCTCGTAGGCCTCGAGCATCGTGAACTCCGGATTATGCGTGGCGTCAGCGCCTTCGTTGCGGAAGATCCGGCCGATCTCGTAGACGCGTTCGACGCCACCGACCACCAGCCGCTTGAGGTACAGCTCCAGTGCGATGCGCAGGTACAGGTCGAGGTCGAAGGCATTGATGTGGGTGGTGAACGGCCGGGCGTTCGCGCCGCCGTGCAGCGTCTGCAGAACCGGCGTCTCCGCCTCCAGGTAGCCCCGTGCATGAAGTTCCTCGCGTACCGACCGGACTACGGCCGCGCGTATCTCGGCCATCTGCCGAGCCGCCGGGTTGGTCAGCAAGTCCAGGTAACGCTGGCGCACACGGGACTCGGCGTCGGTGAGTCCCTTGTGCTTGTCCGGCAGCGGGCGCAACGCCTTGGCTGTGATCGCAAACGAGTCAGCAAGGATCGACAGCTCGCCGCGCCGCGATGAGATCACCTCACCGGTAACTCCGACGTGATCTCCAAGGTCGACATCGGCCTTCCAGTCGGCGAGAGTCTGCTCGCCCGCCCGGTCCAGCGACACCATCACCTGAATCTCTCCGGTGCCGTCCCGGATGGTGGCGAAGCAGAGCTTGCCACTGTTGCGGGAGAGCATGACCCGCCCGGTGACGCCGACGGTCTTGCCGGTGGCAGAATCGGCTGGCAGGTCGCTGAACTCTTCGCGGACCTGAGCGATCGTGTGCGTACGCGGATAACCGACCGGATAGGGGTCGATGCCCGCTGCCCGCAGCCTGCTGGCCTTGTGCAGCCGCACCTGCATCTGCTCTGGCAACTCGGCTGAACTCGCCCCCGTGGCTCCGCCCGGCGCGGTCCGGTCTTCGTCTGTCATCTGCCTGAGGCTACCGATGCTCCGGACCCGGCGGAGCGGTCGGTGCCGCCTAGCCGGTCCGTCGTGTTCCGCTCGTAAGTGAGCCGCAGCCCGATGAGCGTGAGCCACGGCTCGTACGCATCGATCACCGCAACCTCGTCAATCACGAGCGGGGCAAGGCCGCCGGTGGCGATGATCGTGACGCCCTCTGGGTCAGCTGGCGCCAGCTCTGCCGCCATCCGGCTTGCGATGCCCTCGATCTGGCCGGCGAACCCGAAGATTATCCCGGACTGCAGTGCCTCGACGGTGCTCTTGCCGATCACACGGGCGGGCCTGGCCAGCTCCACCTTCAGCAGCTGGGAAGCCCGCCTGGACAGCGCGTCGACAGAGATCTCGATGCCGGGCGCCAGCGCGCCGCCGACGAACTCGCCTCGCTCGCTGACCGCATCGAAGTTGGTGGAGGTGCCGAAGTCGACCACGATGGCCGGGCCGCCGTACAGGTGCGCCGCTGCGACCGCGTTCATGATCCGGTCGCTGCCGACTTCCTTGGGGTTGTCGATCCGCAGCGGCACCCCCGTCTTCACGCCGGGCTCCACGATCACGGCAGGCACGTCCCCGTAGTAGCGCCGGCACATTTCCCGTAGCTCGTGCAAGACGGATGGCACGGTGGCGCACAGCGCGATGCCGCTCACGTCTGGCTCGCGCAGCAGCGTGCTCTGCCGCAGCAGCCCCTGTAGCAGCACGGCCAGCTCATCGGCGGTGCGCACGGGGTCAGTGGAGATTCGCCAGTGCTCCACCACGTCAGGGCCGTCGAATATGCCGAGCACGGTGTTGGTATTGCCGACGTCGATGGTCAGTAGCATCTCGCTCCCGATCGCTAGCCGGCCGGAACCAGGTCGAGGCCGATATCGAGGGCGGGCGCCGAATGCGTTAGCGCCCCAACCGCAAGATAGTCCACGCCAGTCTCCGCGACCTCGCGGGCGCTGGCCAGGGTGAGCCCGCCGCTGGCCTCCAGCAGCGCCCGGCCGCCTGCGAGGCGCACGGCCGCGGCCATGTCGGCGATAGTGAAGTTATCCAGCAAGATCAGGTCGGCTCCGGCCGCGAGAGCCTCAGCAACCTGGTCGAGCGTGTCGCACTCGACCTCCAGTGGCAGCCCGGGCGCCTGCGAGCGCACCGCGGCAAACGCGGCGGCCACTGATCCGGCCGCTGCCACGTGGTTGTCCTTGATCAGGGCGGCATCCGACAGTGACATCCGGTGATTGACTCCGCCGCCGCAGCGCACCGCGTACTTCTCCAGCGCCCGCAGGCCGGGCGTCGTCTTGCGGGTATCGCGGATCGCCGCGGCAGTCCCGGCGACCGCGTCCGCCCACTGGCGCGTCAGCGTGGCGATCCCGGACAGATGACAGAGCAGGTTCAGCGCAGTGCGCTCGGCCGTGAGGATCGGACGTACGGGCCCGGTAACGCGCAGCACCGGCTGGCCGGCCGCCACCCGGTCGCCGTCGGCCACCAGCTCAGCACAGTCCAGCTCTGCACTGGCAAGCGTGAACACCGCCTCCGCCACCGGCAGCCCGGCCGCGACGCCTGGGGTCCTGGCGACCAAATCGCCGCGCCCGCGAGCGGCGGCCGGCACGGTAGCTGCAGTCGTCACGTCGGTGCCGCCGGCCAGATCCTCGGCCAGCGCAGCGGCGGCAAGGCCCGCCACCAGATCCGGGTCGAGCCCGACACTGCTCAGCTTGCCGGCTATCCGGGCATTCAGGGCGTCAGCCATCGTGTATCGGCTCGAAGACGGTGCTCAGCCCTGGCGCGCCGAGCGAGGTGATCAGATGCCCTCGCCACGCCTCGCTAGGCTCACCGAAATCCTCACGCCAGTGACTGCCGCGAGTCTCCTCGCGTGCCAGCGCGGCCCTGACCAGAGCAGCGGCCACCAGGTGCAAGTTCGTCGCCTGCCAGGCGTCGGCTGCAGGCTTCTCGCACCCAGCGCCGCCGAGCCCGGACAAGGCAGCTGCTGCCTCGGTGAGCCCCGTTCCCGACCTGAGCACTCCGGCGTTAGCCGACATCAGCTGCTGCAGCGGCGGGACCGTAGACGCGTCAAGCAAGCCTGCCGGGCGGTCATCAATGGAAGGTCCAGCTGCGGGCGGCAGGCCGCGGGCCAGGATAGCGGCGATCCGCTCGGCGAAGACCAGGCCCTCCAGCAGTGAGTTGGAGGCTAGCCGGTTGGCGCCGTGCACGCCGGTGCAGGCCACTTCGCCGCACGCGTACAGGCCCGGCACGTTCGTCTGGCCATGCAGGTCGGTACGCACCCCGCCGCTCGCGTAGTGCGCGGCCGGCACGACCGGGATCAGCTCGGTCACCGGGTCGATGCCGTGCTCCAGGCAGCTGGCGAGGATGGTAGGGAACCGGTGCTGCCAGGTCTGAGCGCCCAGTTCCCGCCCGTCCAGGTACACGTGGTCCGCCCTGGCGGCGATCATCTCGCGCATGATCGCCTTGGCGACAACGTCGCGGGGCGCCAGATCGGCCAGGGCATGCTGCCCGGCCATGAAGCGGCGGCCAGCTGAATTGACCAGGACCGCGCCCTCGCCGCGCACGGCCTCGGAGATTAGCGGCTGGCGGCCGCGCGCCTGCTGGCCGAGCCACAGCACTGTCGGATGGAACTGCACGAATTCGAGATCGGCGACCTGGGCGCCAGCGCGCAGCGCGAGCGCGACGCCGTCGCCGGTGGAAACGGGCGGGTTCGTTGTCGCCGAGTAGATCTGGCCGAAGCCTCCGGTTGCGAGCACCACCGCACGGGCGTAGACCGCGCCGACCCCGTCGGTCTGGCCCTCGCCGAGGACGTGCAGCGTGAGGCCGGCTGCCCTGCCGTCAGCCGTCAGCAGCAGGTCGAGGGCGAGGGCGTGCTCGATGACCTCGAGCTCGGTGTCGGCGCCCGCCACCGCAAGCGCAGCTAGCAGCGCTCGGGAGATCTCCGCACCGGTAGCGTCGCCGCCCGCGTGCGCGATGCGCCGGCGCAGATGGCCGCCTTCCCTGGTCAGCGCGAGCGGTCCGGACGGCTCGCGGTCGAACTCCGCGCCGAGCGCGATCAGCCGGCGCACCGCCGCCGGACCGTCGGTCACGAGCGCGCGGACCGCCCGTTGATCGCAGAGGCCGGCGCCAGCCGTCAGCGTGTCCCTGAGGTGCTGCTCGGGGGAGTCGCCAGGACCGAGCGCCGCCGCCACGCCGCCCTGAGCCCACCGAGTAGAGCCATCGTCGAGCACCGACTTGGTCACTAGCAGAATGCGCGCGTCCGGCAGCGCGCGACGGATCGCCAGCACCGTCGTTACCCCGGCCACACCGGAGCCCACGACGATTACATCGGTGTCCTTGTGCCAGCCTGGCGGCGGCGCGAGCAACCGGCGGGGAATCATGCCGGGCCGCTGCCAAACTGCAGGCTGGTGTTATCGATCAGCCGGGTCGTGCCAACCTTCGCGGCTACCAGCAGCGTCGCAAGGCCGCGATGATCGGCCCCGACCTCGGCGAATGAGACTGGATCGACTAGCGCCAGGTAGTCAAGCTGCACCCGCGGGCTCAGCGGCGGCGGCGGCCTCAAGTACTGCGCGCGCTGCCGCCAGCGCGGCTGCTGGTCCCCGTCCGGCAGCGGCCGCAGCGGCCTCGAGCGACCGGGGCAACGCCAGTGCCGAAGCTCGCTCGGCCGCCGACAGGTAGACGTTGCGACTTGATGTCGCCAGCCCGTCGGGATCCCGATGCAGCGGCGCCGCCTCGATCCGCACGCTAAGGTCCAGGTCGGTCACCATCTGCCGGATCAATGCCAGCTGCTGCGCGTCCTTGGCACCGAAAACCGCCACGTCCGGGCTGGTGAGCTGGAGAAGCTTAACCACTACGGTGAGGACGCCGTCGAAGAAGCCCGGCCTGGACTTGCCCTCAAGCCGCCACCCGACCGGCCCCGGGTTAATCGTCACCAGCGGCTCGACCGGGTACATCTGCAGCCGGTCCGGGCAGAAGACAGCGCTGACGCCCTCCTCGGCGCAGACGGCCAGATCCTGCTCCAGCGGACGCGGGTAGCGGCTGAAGTCCTCGCCGGGGCCGAATTGCAGCGGGTTGACGAAGATCGATACCAGCACGCTTCCGCCTGGGCCAGCCAGTTCGCGTGCCAGCCGCAGTAGGGAGCGGTGCCCGTCGTGCAGCGCGCCCATAGTCGGTACGAGGACGACTGGTCCGCGCAGCGCGGCCCTGGCTGCGCTGAGGCCCTTGCGTGTGCGGATGAGCATCGGGACTGGCGGCGCGGTCCTGTCTGGCGCCTCGGCCTGGCGCAGCGCGGTCACCGGCGTGCCTCGGCGAGTACGTCCAGCAGTCGCTGCGCGTCCGGCGTGCTGAGCATCCCGCTGGCCATCGCCCTGGTAGCGGTCAGCCGCGCCAGCGCGAGATAGGCGGGCAGCGCCTCGGGTGCAGTTGCGCGAAGCGCGCTGAGGTGTCCTGCCACCGTCTCAGCGTCACCCCGCGCCACCGGCCCGGTAAGGGCCGCATCGCCGAGCCGCAGCGCGTTGTCAAGAGCCGTCGACAGCAGCGGGCCGAGCATCCTGGCCGGATGTGCCACCCCGGCCCTGGTCAGCAGGTCCGCCGCCTGGACGACTTGCGTTACCAGGTGATTGGCCGCGCCGGCGAGCGCGGCGTGGTAAAGGTCGCGATCGGCCTCGGCGATGAAGACTGGCTCACCGCCCATCTCCATCACCAGCACCTCGGCCGCAGGCCGCAGGACGTCGGGAGCGGTGACGCCGAAGCAGATTCCCGCCAGACGATCGGCATCGTCGGGCCGCCCGGCGAATGTCATGACGGGATGCAGCGCAAGCGGGAGCGCGCCAAGATCGGCCGCCGGCTGCAGCACAGCCAGGCCGTGCCGGCCGCTCGCGTGCGCCAGCATGCGGCCTGCCAGCGGAGCTCCGGTCGCGGCCAGGCCTCGCACCAGCCCGCCGAGGGCGTCGTCGGGCACGGTCAGCAGGGTTAGGTCCGCTGCGGCGACCACGTCGCCCGGCTGGAGCACCGGTGTGCCGGGCAGGAAGCGCTCGACCCGATTCCTGGACGCCTGCGAGACAGCCGACGCGGCAACGATCCGGTGGCCGGCCCGGCGGAGCGCGACGCCCAGCGCTGTGCCGACTCTGCCTGCTCCGACAACGCCGACATCAAGCCGGGCCGGATGCTCGTGACCCTCAGGGTCAGCCGGCCCGTCCGGTCCGCCCGTTCCAGGGATCATCGGCTCATGACCGCCCTCCGTTGTTCCCCTGACGGGGCATCCTTCCTGATGCGGCATGCCTCCGCGCGGCCGGGGCCGTAGCTGCCCTGGTTACGAATGCCATTGCCAGCTGTCCTGTGGCCGCCCGGATTCGTCATCAGAGCGGTCAGGCGGTCGTGGCGCGCGGCAGCAGTGCTCCAGGTACAGCGCGGCGCCAATCAGCGCGACTGCCGCTGCAACTGTAGCCGCGGCGACCCTGGCGTCCCGCGCGGGAATCGTCTTGTCCAGCGAGCCGAGCACGTAGACCAGGTAACCGGCGGCCAGTCCGCCCAAGGCCGCTGCGGCAGCTGAGCTCGCCTTTGCCAGCGCAACGAGCCTGGCGACGGCGATAGGAGCCACCGGCTTGGTCTCAGTACCCCTGCGCCCAGTCAGCCTGTTGCGGATGTGGCGCCCGACCGCCACCTCGGCGATTGCCAGCGCGCCGAGCGCGGGCACGGCCGTGATCGGAAGGAGCGGCAGATTAGTGAAGGTCGCGCGGACCGCCAGCCAGGCGACGATGGCGCAGACCACGAAGACGCCCGCGAGCGTGGCCGGACGCGTCATCTGCACGGCGCGTCCACCTCGGGGCCTGGGTTGGCGGTGGTGTCGGAACTGTCGGCGACATCCGGGAGCCTGAGCCGTAGTTCGGGACGCCGCCTGATGCCGCTTGTGCCGGTCGCAGCCAGCAGTCCGGCGACCGCCCCCCGGCCGGGCAGCACAGCCTCCGGGTCAAGCTCCAGCCAGGGTGCGAGCACGAACGCGCGCTCGTGCGCTAGCGGGTGCGGCAGCGTCAGCGTCGGGTCGGCGCTCGTCTCCGCGCCGCACATGATGATGTCAACGTCCAGCGTCCTGGGACCCCAGCGGACCGTCCGCACGCGGCCGGCTGCGGCTTCCGCCGCGGCGCACCGGGCAAGTATGTCGCGGGCCGGCAGCGCGCTGACGGCCAGCAGCACGGCATTCAGGTAGTCCCCCTGACCCTCGCCGCCGACAGGATCGGTCTCGTAAACGCTGGAGACCGACCGTAGGGTCAGCCCACCCCCAGCCAGGACGTCGAGGCCGAGCTGCAGGTTCGTCATCCGGTCGCCCAGGTTGCTGCCAACCGCGAGTACCACTGGGCGCTCGGAGCCCGCGCCTACGCCGGCTGCCGCGCCGGTGACCTGCTCGCGGCCGGCCTTCGCACCGCCGCCGGCCTTCGCACCGCCGCCTTCCGCCCGCACGGTACCGGGCTGTCCGGCCGCGCCCGCCCTCCGGCGGACGGTGACGGCGATATCGGCCACCTGCTGGCTGACGGGTGCATGCGGCTTGTGCACCGTAACCTCGGCCTTCCGGACCACCGGGTCTGCCAGGCAAGCCGTGGCGAGCCGGTCCGCGAGCGTCTCGATCAGCGCGACGGGCTCGCCGCCAACGATTGCAGCCAGCCGGTCGGCCATGGCGCCATAGTCCGCGGTCAGGCTCAGGTCGTCTGCAGCCGCGGCGGCGGCAGTATCGAGCCAGAGCACAGCATCGATGAGGAAGTCCTGGCCAGCCACCCGCTCGTGGTCGAACACGCCGTGGCTGCCGCGTACCCGCAGGCCGACGATCGAGATGCGGTCCAGCATCAGGGCGCGCCCGCCATGGTCTCCTGCCGCCACCGCGTCGCCACCTGCACTGCATCCACGTTGCCGGGCACGGAGTGCACCCGGACGCACCAGGCGCCGGCCGCGACCGCCAGCGCGGTCAGGGCGATCGTCGCGTCGTCACTGCGGGAGAACGACCGCGGCCGTCCGTCGGGGCCAGCCAGCAGCTTGCCCAGGAATCCCTTCCTGGAGGCGGCCACCAGAACCGGGAATGGCTCAACGTAGCCTGGCTGGCGTGCGATGCGATCGAGGTTAGCCAGCAGTTTCCAGTTGTGCTCAGGCAGCTTCGCGAAGCCCAGGCCAGGATCGAGAATCACCTGGTCAGGGCGCACGCCGGCGGCGGTGACTGCCTCCAGCCTGCGCCCGAGCTCGGCGTGTACCTCTGCGACGACGTCCGAGTAGACCGCGGGTCCGTACATGTCCGAACTGTGCCCGCGCCAGTGCATCACGACGTACGGCACTCCGGTAGCGGCCACGACGCTGGTCATGTCCGGGTCCGCCAGGCCGCCGCTAACGTCGTTCACCATCCGGGCACCGGCCGCCAGGGCCTGCCGGGCCACCTCGGCCCGCATGGTGTCGATGCTGACGTAAATGCCGGCACTCGCGAGCCCTTCGACGACCGGAAGCACGCGCCGCAGTTCGTCATCCATCGGCACGCGGTGTGCGCCTGGCCGGGTCGATTCGCCGCCCACATCGATGATGTCGCCGCCCTGGCTGGCAAGCTCAAGACCGTGTGCGATCGCCTTGTCCGCGTCTAGCCAGGCTCCGCCGTCAGAAAACGAGTCCGGCGTGACGTTGACGACACCCATCACCAGGCAGCGCCGAGCAGCAGGCAGCCCTAGCAGGCGCGAGTCAAGTCCGCCAGCCCGGTCGCGGCCGGCCTCGTGCCTTTCAGCGTCACCGGTCATGACTGCCAATCTACGTGTACAACCAGTGGGCTCGGCTCGCGGTGGCCCGCGTCATGTCCCACCCGAGTAATGGCTGAATTAAGGATCAGTGGGATCTTTAGTCGGAAACGGCGCAACATTCGTCGCGCCAGGTATAAAGCCGCACACCGCTAGCGAATGGCCGAACTCCGCTGACGCATGCCCTGCAGCCTGCGCCGCAACTGGCCCAGGCCTAGCTTCCTGCCAATCCTGCGGATCTCGATCGTGGGCCAGACCAGGAAGGCCTCGGCCTCGAGCGCGGCGAACCCAATGCGCGGCGTGTCCCTGGTGCTGGGGAAGACGACAAAACGCGGCACCCACTCAGGGCTGAACTTGGCGTTGAACTTGTACAGTGACTCGATCTGGAACCAGCGCGACAAGAACAGCAGGAATCCCCGCCAGGCACGCGTAACCGGCCCGGCACCGATTTTCTCACCTCGTTCCAGCGCGGCGCGGAAAACCGCGAAATTCAGCGAGATCCGTTTCACGCCGAGGTCGTTCGCGGCCTTGATGGCCTCGACAATCAGGAAGTCGTTGACTCCGGGCGCTGCCGACCTGTCCCGGCGCATCAGGTCCAGTGACAGGCTGTCGCTGCCCCAGGGCACGAAGTGCAGGAGCGCTCGGAGCACGCCGTCCTGCGTCGCTGTGGCGACCACGCAGCGGCCGTCATCCTGGCCGCCGACGCGGCCCAGGGCCATCGAGAAGCCGCGCTCGGTCGGGCTGCCACGCCAGCTGTCGGCTTGCCGCACCATCCGGGAGATCTCCGCCGTTCCGATGTCCTCGACCCGGCGGATCTCGGCCACATAGCCCTGCCGGCAGACCCGGCTCACCATCTGGCGAACGTTGCGCATCGGCCGGCCCTTGGAGCGTGAAGTCCGCGACGCTGACGACGGCCTCGTCCCCGAGTTCCAGCGCCGTCATGTTGCCTTCGCGGCACCAGACCTCAGCGCCAAGCTCGCCGCAGCCGATCACGGCCGGGACCCACGCATGCCGGGCTGCCTCGTCCAGGAACATATGAATCGCTCCTGGCCAGGCCTCGGGATCCCCGATGGGATCACCGCTGGCCAGCATCACCCCGGAAAGCACCCGGTAGCCAATGCACGCTTTACCCGTCGGGGACCAGATGATGCTCTTGTCGTTGCGCAGCGCAAAGTACCCCAGCGAATCCTGGTCGCCGTAGCGGTCAAGCAGCTGCCTGATGCGCTCTGCGTCGGCCGACCGCAGTCGGCACGCAGGTTCGGATGGCCGCAGGAACAGGAACAGCGCGACCAGCAGCGTGAACAGCCCGAGCCCGCCAGTCACGAAACCGAAGTGGTCGTTCCGAGTCTCGGTAGTGAACTCGACCGGTCCGGAAAAGCCGGTCAGGTTCATCAAAACGGAGTAGATCCGCTGCGACACCGTATAGCTGCCCGCCAGGCCGCCCGTCACTGAGATGTAGCTCATCCCGATGATCACGTCGGCCACGACCAGGCCGCATAGCACCCAGAGCGCGCGCCATCTGGACCGCCTGTCGCCAATGGCATAGAACTGCCGCCGGTAGCAGAAGAGCGCGATCAGGAGGGCAGCCGAGAAAACCGCCTGCAGCGGATGTAGCTGAGGCAGCGGCACTGCCGGACGAAGGGCGTGGACTATGGCGCCGAGCCCAGCGTGGATGAAGAGGCCGAACGCCAGCAGAGCCATGACGGCCGCCCAGGCCCGCCGCTTACGGCGGCGCAACCCGTGCGAGAGCATCAGCAGCAGCAGCCCGATGATGATGTCAGTCGTCCGGGTCAGGCTCGCCAGGGTGCCCGGCGCCAGGTCAGACAGGCCGCGCAGGCGCCGGTGATACAGACGGGGCAGCAAGCCCTCGATGATGTAGCCGACGCCGATGACAAAAGCCATCAGGCCGCTGGCGAGCGGGACCCAGCGCAATTGCTGGCGCAGGTCCGTGCCACGAACAACTGACGGTTCGCGTCGCCGCTCGTCGCCGGTTGTGGGCTCTGCCGGCCCTGGCCCGCTGGGCTCTGTCATCTCGGACATGTAGGTCAGGCCCCGGCTCACGGGGCATCAGCGTAGTCTTCGCCGTCTCAAGCTGGGGGCAAACCCCTGCATTGGGATCGTCGAGCCGCTTAGCGGCGGTCCGTTAGCAGGCTCATGGCTTCTGCCCTTGTGCTCTCCGAGTTAAGGAAACTACCCCGGACAGCGGATGTGACCGTTTTGGCGCCGGGCTTGCGCACGCCTCGCATGGACATGCACAAATGCTCAGCCTCAATAATGACGATAACTCCCCGCGGCTCGAGCGTGGTCATCATCGCATCGGCAATCTGGCTGGTCATCCGCTCTTGCACTTGCGGCCGCCTAGCGTACATATCCACAAGCCTGGCTAGTTTCGACAGGCCGGTGATCTGACCCTTCTCGTTCGGTATGTAACCGACGTGAGCGCGGCCGAAGAACGGCACCAGGTGATGCTCGCAGGTGGAATAGAGCTCGATATCGCGCACGAGGACCATCTCCTCGTGGTCCGCGTCGAATACCGTCGTCAGCACCTGCTCCGGCCGCATGCGCAGGCCGGCGAACTGCTCATTCAACGCACGCGCCACCCTGGCGGGAGTATCGCGGAGCCCATCGCGAGTCGGGTCCTCACCAACAGCGAGGAGGATCTCCCTGACCGCGTGCTCGATCCGTGGCAGATCGAAGTCGGGGAGATCGACGTCGCCGTCGCTCAACGACGGTCGCCGTCGCTCGAGCCGTCCTCGCCCGACCGGTCCTGTCCTGGCTGACCCCGCCCAGGGGTTACCGCCCCAGCGGGTTACCGCCACCCAGCGGGTTACCGCCACCCAGCGGGTTACCGCCACCCAGCGGGTTACCGCCACCCAGCGGCGAGCCGAAGTTGCCGGCCGGCGGCGGAGGAGGCGGAGGCAGCCCAGCAGCCGAGGCCTGGCCATTGCCGAGCGACTGGGCGAGATTCCCGTCCGTGGCCGCAGTCAGCGCCAGTTCCTTCGGCGTCAGCACCGGCGGCTTCTCCGAAGGCACCCGCTTGCCGTAGCCGGTGTAGGAGCCGCGCGTCGGCCGCTTGTGCACCGGGGAGAAGATCGCCAGCACCTGATCGCGTGACAGCGTCTCATGCTCGAGCAGCTGAAGCACCAGGTTGTCCAGCACGTCGCGGTACTGAACCAGGATGTCCCAGGCTTCGTCGTGCGACGACTCGATCAGCCTGCGCACCTCGTCGTCGATCGCCGACGCGATCTCCTCCGAGTAGTCGCGCGCATGCGACATGTCCCGGCCCAGGAACGGCTCGCCGTCGCCGGTGCCGAACTTGCGCGCACCGAGCCGCTCGCTCATGCCGTACTCGACGATCATGGCGCGCGCGATCGAGGATGCCTTCTCGATGTCGTTGGCAGCACCCGTGGTCGGCTCGTGGAAGACCAGCTCCTCGGCGGTGCGGCCGCCCAGCAGCATCGCAAGCTGGTCCATCATCTCAGCGCGGCTGACCAGGAACTTCTCCTCGGCGGGGGCCGCCGCGGTGTAGCCGAGCGCGCGCCCGCGCGGGATGATCGTGATCTTGTGAACGGGGTCGGCGTGCGGGAGCGCGTGGCCCACCAGGGCGTGGCCGCCCTCGTGGTAAGCGATGATCTTGCGCTCCTTCTCCGACAGCAGCACGCTCTTGCGCTTCGGGCCGGCCGTGACACGGTCGATGGCCTCCTCGAGCATGGCCATCTGGATCTGGGTCTCGTTCGCACGCGCTGTCAGCAGCGCGCCCTCGTTGATCACGTTGGCCAGGTCAGCGCCGGTGAAGCCGGGCGTGCGCCGGGCGATAATGTCGAGGTCCACGTCCGGTCCGAACGGCTTACCGCGGGCGTGCACCCGCAGGATGCCCTTGCGGCCGGCCAGGTCGGGCTGCGCGACCACGATCTGCCGGTCGAACCGGCCGGGGCGCAGCAGCGCCGGGTCCAGGATGTCCGGTCGGTTGGTGGCCGCGATCACGATCACGCCGCCCTTGGTGTCAAAGCCGTCGAGCTCGACCAGCAGCTGGTTGAGCGTCTGCTCGCGCTCGTCGTGGCCGCCTCCGAAGCCCGCACCACGGTGCCGCCCGACCGCGTCGATCTCGTCCACAAACACGATCGCCGGGGCGTTGGCCTTGGCCTGCTCGAACAGGTCGCGCACCCGAGAGGCACCGACGCCGACGAACATCTCGACGAAGTCGGAGCCAGAGATGGAGTAGAACGGGACACCAGCCTCGCCCGCCACCGCCCTGGCCAGCAGCGTCTTGCCCGTTCCAGGCGGCCCGTAGAGCAGCACGCCCTTAGGGATCTTGGCGCCGATGGCCTGGAACTTACCAGGGCTCTGCAGGAACTCCTTGATCTCCTGCAGCTCCTCGATCGCCTCATCAGCGCCGGCCACGTCGGCGAACGTGGTCTTCGGCGTGTCCTTGGTGATGAGCTTGGCCTTCGACTTGCCGAAATTCATGACGCGGGAACCGCCGCCCTGCATCTGGTTCAGGAACACCATGAACAGCAGGAAGATGATCAGGAACGGCAGGTAACTGAAGATCAGCGTCCAGAACGAGCTGCTCTTCGGGACCTTGACGTTGTAGGCGATGTGCTCGGCCTGCATCTTGTCTGCGAGCTGCGTGCCCTGCGCACCCACCCACGACGCCTCGAGGTTCTGGTTGTTCTTGGTCGTGAGCTGGATTGTCTGGTCCACGTCGGTGAGTGTGGCCGACCTCACCTGACCACTCTCGATCGCCGCGATGGCCTGCGAGGTGTTGACGAGCTTGTAAGTAGGCCCGGTATTGACCAGCTTGTACAGGATCACAAGGATGATGGCGACAAACAGGATGGCGAGTACCCAGCCGCGGAAAATTCGCTTCAGATCCATCGATGAACGGCCCACAGGTCCGGCCGGTCCCTCCTGACGAGCCTCGTGCCCGCCGTACCGGCGGGGCTACCTTGCTATCCAGCGCGAATGCGCAGTTAATTCTTCCCGTCCACCAGGCACAGGAATACTCGACGGTACACCGCATCTACCGTGGCAGGTACGCGGCTAGCCGCACAGGGGCAATGGCGGCCGTCCTACGCGTCTTACCCGGGATAACGAAATTCATCGCCGACTCGGTTCCCGGCGGAAGATCGTCTTCCGGTCAGCCTCCCGGTCGCCGGTATACGTGCTCTGCCAGGGTGCCGACGAACGGCAGATTGCGGTACTTCTCGGCGTAGTCCAACCCGTATCCGACAACGAACGAGTCGTCGATCTCAAAACCGGTATAAGCCACGTCCACGTCCATGCGCTGGGCCATCGGCTTGCGCAGCAGGACGCAGACCTGCACAGATGCCGGGCCGCGCGAGCGAAGGTTGCCGATCAGCCAGGACAGGGTGAGGCCTGAGTCGACGATGTCCTCGACGACCAGCACGTGGCGGCCGCTGATGTCGGTATCCAGGTCCTTGAGAATCCGGACCACGCCCGACGACTTAGTGCCCGAGCCATAGGAGGAGATGGCCATCCAGTCCATCTCCACCGGCATGTGCATAGCGCGCGCCAGGTCTGCCATCACCATGACGGCGCCCTTAAGAACACCGACGAGCAAAAGTTCGCGTTCGGCGTAATCCGCCTCGATCTCGGCAGCCAGCTCGCCGACGCGCTGCTGCAACTGCTCAGGCGTGATCAGTATCTCTTTGAGGTCTTCTCCCATGTCATTCGCGTCCACCCAGGTCCTCCGATCGCGCCACAGTGTCAGCACGGGGGGCGACCCCCGGATCCCCCGGCTTGGTGAAGAGCAGCCTGCCATACCTGCGCAGGCACCGGACTCCGCCCGGCAGGTCCGCCCAGCGCTGGCCATGCCAGGCGGTGACCAGATCGTCCAGGCTGGCGATGTGACGCTGCGACAGCGCCCCCGCCGGGCAGCCGGACGCGAGGGCGGCACTGCGCAGCAGCCGGTGCCGGATCGCTTCCGGCTGCCTGGCAAGCGCCTCAGCAGGCCACCCGTCCGCCTGCACGGCCGCAGTGCCGCCGAGCTGGGTCGCCGCCGCCGCTGCAAGCGCGTCCAGCACGTCGGCGTCGGCGCGGAGGAGGTCTGCGGTCCTGGCGAGCGCGAGCGCCACGCCGGCCCCCAGTGCATCCTCTAGAGCGGGCATCAGGCGCCTGACCCTTGCCCTGGCATAGGCCGGATCGGCGTTGTGCGGGTCGGTCCAGGGTTGCAGGCCCTCGGCGGCGCAGGCCGCCAGCGTCTGGGCGCGGCGGATGCCGAGGAGGGGGCGCAGGTAGCGGCCTGATGCCGCCGCCATCCCGGCAAGTGAGCGCGCGCCCGAGCCGCGGCCCAGCCCGAGGAGCACCGTCTCAGCCTGGTCGTCAAGCGTGTGACCGAGAGCGATCCAGGCCCCTGCCCGCTCGGCGGCATGGTCGAGCGCGGCGTACCTGGCGGATCGCGCGGCCGCCTCCGGGCCCGGGTAACCACCGGCGTCACCGGGCCTGGGCACGGTCACCGCCTCGGACACAACCGGGCTGAGCCCGAGGCGGGTCAGGACGGCAGTCACCTGGGCCGCCTGCTCGGCCGAGCCTGGCTGCAGTCCGTGGTCGATAGTGATCCCGCCGGCCATCAACCCGGCCCTGGGTGCCTCGAACGCGATGGCTGCGGCAAGCGCAAACGAGTCCGCGCCGCCTGAGCAGGCAGCAAGTACCACCTCTCCGGGCGACAGCCCGGCGAGGCTGACCCGGACGGCGTGCCGTATCTCGGCAACGGCCGGGTGCGGGCCCACCGGCTGCTCAGTCCGCGGCGCTCAGCGGGGGCAGGCTCCCCCGGTCGACCCGCTCCAGCCACAATTCTGGATTCGCCAGCTCGTCCTTTGTGGGCAGTGACTCCGGGGACGTCCAGACCTTGTTGAAGGTCGACATGCCGGCCTCGTCGACGACTGCCCTGACGAACTGCGAGCCCTGCTCGTACTGCTTCATCTTCAGGTCAATCCCGAGCACGCGCCGGATGGCCTGCTCCATCCGGCCCGCTGAACTTCGCCGGGCGCTGAACTTCGCCCTGATCTCGGCGACCGACGGGACAACGGCGGGCCCGACGGCGTCCATCACGTAGTCGCCGTGACCCTCGACGAGCGTCATCACGCTCGTCATCTTGTCCAGGATCTGGCGCTGCCGCGGGCTCTGGATGGCCTCGATCAGGCTCTCACCCTCGCCACCGCGCACCGCTCCGGCGACGGCATCGGCAGCAGCCCGCAGCCGGTCGAGGATGGAGGCAGGGTCGAGATCCGAGGCGAGCAGGAAGTCGGACATCTGTTCCTGCACGTACGGGCGCAGCCAGGGAACGGAGGTGAACTGAGTACGGTGCGTCTCCTCGTGCAGGCAGACCCACCGCCGGAAGTCATGCGGGTTCACGTCGAGCTCCCGCTCGACCATGACGATATTCGGGGCCACCAGGGTCAGGCGGCCCGCAGGCGCGTCGTCGTTGTCGCCAGCGTCCGGGTCCGGAGGCAGGAACAGCTCGTACTGGCCAAGGACGCGGCTCGCCAGGTAGGCCAGGATCAGGCCGGCCTGCATCCCGGTGACGCGCGAGCCAACCGCAGTGATCACGGAGCCCGCCTGGGGCGCCGTCCCGCTCTCCGCCATTCGCTGCACCAGCGGGTCAAGTACGACCCGGAATCCGTCCACGTTCGCACGAATCCAGCCGGGTCTGTCGACGACTGCCACTGCGCCGTCGTTAGGTGCACCCGGCATGCCGGTGAGCTCCCGTACCGGCTCGGCGACCGCGGCTGCGAGCTGCCTCAGCTCGGCCACGACCTTCCTGGCTTCGGCCATGCTCACCTGCGGACCCGGCCTGACCCAGCGGACCCCGGTGGACGTAGCGACCTGCCAGTCGATCATCTGAGTGCTGCTCACCCCTCCACCGTACGTGGAGCTGGGCCATTCTGCCCCGCCGGGCCGTTACTACTGCCTCGTCGGCTACCGGCAGCCGCACCCGGCGAGCGTGCTTGCGAGGTTGACCATGGCCGTGGCCGCGTTCCCCAGGCCGGACTGCGGGATCTTGTCTGCCATGACGGCGAATGCGAGCAGCTGGCCGTCCCTGGCGTAGGCGGTTCCGGCGAGCGCCGCGACCGTGCCCAGATTCCCAGTCTTGGCCCTGACCAGCCCGAGGCCGCCCGGCCCGCCCGGTCCGAAGACACTGCCGCCTCGCATCAGCGTGCCGGAGAAGCCCTCGACCGGCAGGCCCGTGAGCACTGACCGCAGCTGCGCGCGGCGGGCCGCCAGGCGGATGAGCTGAACGAGCACGGCCGGGGAAAGCCGGTCCTCGGGCGACAGCCCGCTGCCGTCGGCCAGGCTGATCTCGCCAGTGACACCCAGGCTGCGCAACGTGGCCGAAACCGCGCTGGCTGCCCCGCTGAAAGAGGCCGGCCGTCCGGTAGCTATCGCGACATGCCTGGCCAGGTTCTCGGCGATGACGTTGTTGCTTTCCTCGAGCATCCACTGGACGATTTCCGACAGTGGCGGCGACTGGACACTCGCCAGCACGCTGTCCCTCAGGGACGCGGTGGCCTGAACCGGAGCGCGGCTGACAGCGATCCCGTCTGCTGCCAGGAAATGAGCAAACGAGGCGGCGGCCAGCGCCGCCGGGCTGGCGGACCTGGGCCCGTTCGAAGCCTCGTTGTCGGCCGGGGCTCCGCTGCGCGTGACCCTGCCCTGATCGGCCTCGAGCGCAGTGATGACTGAGACGTTGCCGGTCGACACGTAGCCCAGCGGCCCTAGCGGCCAGCCGGGTGCTAGTCCCGGCCCGGTGTACAGCGATGTGTCGTAGCCGAGCCTGACGCTATGGCGGCCGCGAGCTCGCAGTGCTGCCGCCGTCTGCCTGGCCAGTTCCAGCAGAGTGGCGGGCTGCGGGTAGTCCGACGCAGGCGGAGAGCCGGCGGCCAGGGTCGGGTCGCCGCCGCCCACGAGGACGATGGAGGAGTCACGGGCGCCGGCGACGACCGTGGTCCGGAACCTGGCCGACGGCCCGAGCACCTGCAGCGCGGCGACGGACGTAGCCAGCTTGTTGGTGGAAGCGGGGGCGAAGCCTGCAGTCGCATTGCGCGCGTAAAGCACCTGGCCGGTCGCCAGGTCGGTGACCAGGACGCCGAGCTGCGGGCCGAAGACCGGGGACCCGACAACCGGCGCAATGGTCCGTGCTACCCCAGCAGCCGTCGCGGCTGCCTGGCCGCTGGCCGCGCCACTCGCCGCAGCCAGCGCCTCGGTGGATCCAGGCAGCCTGCCTGCCGCGATGCCGGGCATCTGCCACAGAGCCAGGCGTGCAGGCAAGATCCGGCTGACGGTAACGCCGGCTGCGATGGTGAAGGCGCACAGCACTGCGATGAATGCCGATGCCAGTCCACTATGCCGACGCAACGGTAGGTTCCCTTTCGCCACGCGCGCTGTCCGCGGGCCACGTTCGCAAGGCGTGGATCTGCCACCCCGATAGCGACAAGCTGAGGACTACCGGGTAGACATCAGCCATGCGATCGGAGTTCGTCACCAATGAGCCGGGGGTGCAAACGTGGAGTTCGAAGTAATCATCGAGATCCCCAAGGGGCAGCGTAACAAGTACGAGATGGATCATAAGACGGGTCGTATCAGGCTAGACCGGATGCTTTTCACATCCACTCGCTATCCCGCAGATTACGGATTCATCGAGGACACTCTGGCTGACGATGGTGACCCGCTTGACGCCCTCGTCCTACTTGAGGAGCCGACGTTCCCCGGCTGCCAGATACTGTGCCGCGCCATCGGCATGTTCCGGATGCGCGACGAGAAGGGCGCTGACGACAAGGTCCTGTGCGTTGTTGCGACCGACCCGCGGATGGCCCATTTGCGCGATATCACTGACGTGCCGGAGTTTGATCAGCTTGAGATCCAGCACTTTTTTGAGGTCTACAAGGCGCTGGAGCCTGGCAAGGAGGTGGAAGCCGCAACCTGGGTGGGCGTCGAGGCGGCCGAGGCGCAGATTATTGCCTGCCAGGAGCGGCTTACCAGCGGCGCAGCGGACCACTCCGGGTGACCAGCTCTCGAATGGGCACCACGCTCAGGGAGGTGTCATGAATGAATCAGACCGATGACGTGCTCAGAGAGACGCCCCTGTTCGAGGCACTCAGCGAGGAAGACGCCAGCGCGCTCCGGGCGGGCATCATCAACGTTCACCTGGATCGCGGCGAGCGCCTGTTCTCGGAGGGGGACGCGGGCGACAAGCTGTACATCATTCTTGAAGGCAAGATCAAGTTGACGAAGGCGGCGCCGGACGGCCGGGAGAACCTGCTCAGCGTGCACGGACCCGGCGAGATGTTCGGTGAGCTCTCGCTATTCGACCCGATCCCGCGCACCTCCAGCGCAACCGCGGTCACCAGCGCGCGGCTGGCCGGGCTCGCTCATGACGACTTGCGCACCTGGCTGAGCAGCCGGCCCGAAGTGGCCATGCACATGCTGCAGGCGCTTGCCCAGCGCCTGCGCCGGATCAACGACGTCAAGGCCGACCTTGTCTTCACCGACGTTCCCGGCCGGGTCGCCAAGGCACTGCTTGACCTGGCCGACCGATTCGGCGTCCCGACACCCGAAGGCATCCAGGTCAACCACGACCTGACCCAGGAAGAGCTAGCCCAGCTGGTCGGAGCCTCGCGGGAGACCGTGAACAAGGCGCTTGCCGATTTCACCGCCCGCGGCTGGATCCAGCTAGCGGCCAAGTCCGTCCTGGTCACCGACGCCGACCGGCTGCGCAAGCGGGCCAGGTAACAGCACCCCGCCTGGGAGCTCGTCCTGATCGCGCAGGTACCTCAGCTGCGCACGCACCGACGACTCAGCGAACGGCCACAGTGCCTGGTCCACCGCCGCGTACACCCGCGCGACAATCGCAGCCGGGCTGCGGTCACCCTCCGCCAGCGCGGCCCGTACCTCATCCAGCCGCTCGGCCCGGTGAGTCAGGTAGAAGTCCAGCACGCCCGGCGCGTCCGCCAGCAGCGGCCCGTGGCCGGGTAGCAGGGCCGACAGCCCGGTCTCCTCGGCTAGCGCGCGCAGCCGCCGCAGCGAGTCCAGGTAGTCGCCAAGGCTGCCGTCGTCGGAGATCACCGCAGTGCCTCGGCCCAGTACCGTGTCCCCGGTGAGCACGACGTCGTCTGCGGGAATCTGCAGGCAGACCGAGTCCGAGGTGTGCCCTGGCGTGGCGATGACCCGCATCTCGCAGCCGCTCGAGTCCAGCACATCGCCCGCAGTCAGGCCCTCGCTGCCGAGCCGGTGCGCTGGATCGACCGCACGCACGGGCGCGCCGGTCAGCTCAGCTAGTCGCGGGGCCCCAGCCGAGTGATCAGCGTGCCGGTGGGTGAGGACGATGTCGGCTACCCGCTGGCCGCGCTCGGCCGCCAGCGCGCAGATTCGCTGCAAGTGACCGTCGTCGCCCGGACCGGGATCAATCACGATGACGGTGGCGGAGCCTGGCTCGGCCACCAGCCACGTGTTTGTCCCGTCGAGAGTCATCAGCGACGGGTTAGGCGCCAGCACGCACAGGGTCCGGCCGGTGCCCGATCCGTCGATTCCCGCCCCGGCCCGGATCGGGGTGTCCGCGGTCATGCCGCGCCGCCGGGTCCGGCGGCGTAGCCGACAAGGCCAGGCACTGTCAGCCAGACGGCGCCCTCCCGCAGTTGCACTTCCGGAATGATGGGCGCGACCTGCCGCGGACCAGCGAGCGCGGTCTCCACCTCTCCGCAGTCAGCCAGTTCGGACAGAGTCACCGCAGTAGGCGGGAAAAGCCTGATCTCGCCGCGTTCCCCTGCCTGAAGCGCCTCGGCCGGCCGCACCCACGCGACCTCGGATGCCTCACCGCCCACGTCCCTAGTCCGCTGGCCGGCTGGCAGCGCGGCGGCAAAGAACCGGGTGTCAAATCTGCGCGGTTCTACCACCGGGGTGATCCATCGCGACCACGGGCGCAGCAGATCGGCGCGCAGCACGAGGCCGCGGCGGCCGAGCAACTCGGCCAGCGACACCGACCGGTCAAGCAGGGCGTGACGGTCCTCCTCCCACTCGTCGCTGGTGGTGTCAGCGACCACGGAGTCAGCCGACTCGCCTGCCAGCAGCACGCCGGACTCCTCGAAGGTCTCCCGGACGGCGGCACAGACCAGCGCCCTGGCCAGCGACGGGGGTGCATCGAAGATCCGGCCCCACTCCGCCGCGTCTGGCCCGGCCCAGGCCACCTGCTCGTCAGCATCCCTGGTATCGACCGACCCGCCAGGGAAGACGTAAGCTCCCGGCGCGAACGCCATCGTGGCCTTGCGCCGCAGCATGTAGACCTCAAGCCCGGCCGGACGGGACCGGAGCAGCATCACCGTCGCAGCATCGCGCGGCTTAGCCGGAGCCTGATGCCCGGCCAGGATGTCGCGCGCGGTGCCGGCGAGCTCGCCCGGCAGCCGGATTGAGGCAGCCTTCGGCGCGTCTTCTGCCACGTGTGCCTCCTGCCCGGCGGGCCTAGTCCCGGACTTCGACGATCAGCTCGACTTCGACCGGGGCATCGAGCGGCAGCACCGCCGTACCGACCGCGCTGCGCGCATGCCGGCCCGCCTCGCCGAATATCTCCAGCAGCAGTTCACTGGCCCCGTTCACGACCTGCGGCTGCCCGGTGAAGTCGGGCGCGCTGGCGACGAAGCCGGTCAGCTTAACGATGCGGGTGATCGACGAAAGGCCGCCTGCCACGGATGCGGCCGCTGCGAGCGCGTTGAGCGCGCAGGTCCGGGCGAGCGCGGCCGCCTCAGCGGCACCGACTTCCGCCCCGACCTTCCCGGTGGACAGCAACTGGCCGTCGACGACGGGCAGCTGGCCGGCGGTGTAGACCAACGCGCCGGAGCGGACCGCCGGCACATAGGCCGCCAGCGGCGCGACGACCGGCGGCAGCGTCAGCCCGAGCGCCGCAAGCCTCTCCGCTGGGCCGGACTGCGCCGACGCGTCCGCTGCGGTCATTCCTTGACCCGCTTGAGATAGGCAACGAGCTGCTCCGGGTTCGGGCCTGGCACGACCGTGACGAGCTCCCAGCCGTCGTCGCCCCAGCCGTCCAGGATCTGCTTGGTTGCGTGCACCAGCAGCGGCACAGTTGCGTACTCCCATTTGGACATAGCCGAACCCTAACAGCCGCGCAGTCCGGCGCTGTCTAGGTCAGCCCCTGCGGCTACTCCTTCGGGTCGCTGACGGGGAGCTTGGCGCCATCGGCTGCGGCGGCATGGCTGTCCGGCTTGTCGTGCGTGCCGATCTCGCCCTTCTCCGCAGGGGACAGCTCCGGGATCTCCGGAACTTCCGGTATATCCAGCGGCACATCCGCGGCACTGCCCAGCGCCAGGTCCGGACTGCGGTCGATCGCCGCCGGCCGCTCCTCCCCTGCGATCTCGCGCGTCACTGAAGTCGCCCATCGAGGCCGACTCGGCTTCGTCCTGCTGGCTTCGCCGCCGGTGCTCGGGGTGAACTTGTCGAAGAACCTGAGCAGCTCGACCGGAATCGGCATGACCAGCGTGCTGTTGCGCTCGCCCGCCACCTCCACCACGGTCTGCAGGAGGCGCAGCTGCAGCGCAGCCGGGTCGCGGGCCATAACATTGGCGGCCGCAGCGAGCCGCTTGGACGCCTGGAACTCGCCGTCGGCCGTGATGATCCTTGCCCGCCGTTCCCGTTCGGCCTCCGCCTGGCGTGACATCGAGCGCTTCATGCCCTCGGGAAGCGACACGTCCTTGATCTCGACGCTCTCCACCTTGACGCCCCAGGGGATCTCCGTCCCCTCATCGATGATCGCGGCCAGCCGCCGGTTGACGGTGTCCCGCTCGGCAAGCAGCTCGTCCATCTCCGACTGGCCGATGATCGACCGCAGCGAGGTCTGGGCGCGCTGGGAGATCGCGTTCTGGTAGTTGAAGACGTTGATCGACGCCTTGATCGGGTCGACCACCCTGAAATAGACCACCGCGTCCACCCGGACGCTCACGTTGTCCCTGGTGATGCCCTCCTGCGCGGGCACGCCCATGGCGATGATCTGCTTGTTGACCTTGACCAGCTTGTCGCCGATCGGCCGGATCAGGTCAGGCCCGGACCGCGGACACCGGGCAGCACCCTGCCGAACCGGAAGATGATTCCGTCCTCGTACTGCTGGACGGTCTTGATAGCCCGTGCTCCAGTAATAACCGCGGCTAGCACGATGACAACGACGATGGCGATCAGCGCATCCATCTGCGGACACCTCTTCCCGTGGGTCCGCGGATCAGCGAACCCTCAGCACCCAGCCTAGTGACATTCTTCCGCAGGCCAACAGTGCGGAGATAACGGACATGTCGCGGGCGGTTGCGGGTCCGCCGCCGTGGCCGGGGCACCTGCGCTCGCTCGCTCCCTCGGCCCAGATAACCTCCAATCGTGGCTACGCGTGACAGCGACTGGGACGGCGTGCGCCTGCATGTCGTCACCGGCAAGGGCGGCACCGGCAAGACCACCGTGGCTGGTGCGCTAGCTCTGGCACTCGCCGCCGACGGCCGGAGAGTCCTGCTGATGGAGGTCGAGGGCCGCCAGGGCATCGCGCAGCTGTTCGACGTGCCGCCGCTGCCGTATGCGGAACGGCGGATCGCGGTCGGGCCCGGCACCGAGGCACACCAGGGTGGCGACGTATTCGCCCTGGTAGCCGACCCGGAGTCGGCCCTGCTCGAGTACCTGGAGATGTTCTACAGCCTCCGGCACGCCGGCACCGCGCTGGCCAAGCTCGGCGTAATGGATTTCGCCACGACCATCGCGCCTGGCCTGCGAGACGTGCTGCTCACCGGCAAGGCGGCCGAGGCCGTGCGGCGTAAGGACGGCCGCCGACGGCACTACGACGCCGTCGTGATGGACGCACCGCCTACCGGCCGGATCGGCCGGTTCCTCAACGTCACCACCGAGGTCTCCGACCTGGCGCGGGTCGGCCCGATCCGCGGCCACGCCGATACCGTGCAGAAAGTGATCCGGTCGCCCGAGACCGTCGTGCACTTCGTCACGGTCCTCGAGGAGATGCCGGTGCAGGAGACGCTCGACGGCATCGCTGAACTGCGCGCGCTCGGCGGCATCAGGGCCGGGGGCATCATCGTGAACATGACCAGGCCGCTGGCACTGCCGCCAGGAAAGCTGCAGGCCGCCGCCGAGGGCGACCTCGATCAGGCGCAGCTCGCGTTCGGGCTGAAGTCCGCTGGCCTGGAGGACGGCCCCGGCCTGGCGGCCGCGCTGGCAGCGGAACTGTCCGAGCAGGCCAGGACGGCACTCGCCCAGGACCTGCAGCAGCAGCGGCTTAGCGCCGCAGGCCAGCCGTGCTATCAGCTGCCATGGATCCGCGACGGCATCGACCTGGCCGCGCTCTACCGGCTGGCCTGGGCGCTGCGCGAGCAGAAGGCCGCCTGATGACCGGACGGCCGCATCCCCCCGGCTTGACGTCGACCGGCTGATCGGCGACCGCCGGACCCGGATCATCGTCTGCTGCGGCTCCGGCGGCGTCGGGAAGACGACCATCGCGGCAGCGATCGGGCTGCGCGCCGCCGAGCACGGCAGGCATGTCGTGGTGCTGACCGTTGATCCAGCCCGCAGGCTCGCCCAGTCCATGGGACTGACCTCCCTGGACAACACCCCGAGGCTGGTGCGCGGCGTCGGAGCGGGCGGTCGTAAGGCCGGGAACGAGGCCGAATCGGCTGGCAGCCTGCACGCCATGATGCTCGATATGAAGCGAACCTTCGACGAGATAGTCGAGCAGCACGCTGATCCTGACCGCGCCGCGCAGATCCTCGCGAACCCCTTCTACCAGTCGCTGTCGTCGAGCTTCGCCGGCACGCAGGAGTACATGGCGATGGAGAAGCTCGGCCAGCTGCGACGGGCCGATGAATGGGATCTGATCGTCGTCGACACTCCGCCGAGCAGGTCCGCGCTGGACTTCCTGGACGCTCCGCAGCGGCTCGCCCGGTTCCTCGACGGGAGGCTGCTGCGGCTGCTGACCGCGCCCGCCAAGATCGGCGGCCGGGCTTACCTGCGGGTACTGAACGCCGGATTCGGCATGGTGACGGGGGTGCTGACGAAGATCCTCGGCACCCAGGTGCTCAGGGACGTGCAGACGTTCGTCAGCGCGCTGGACACGATGTTCGGCGGCTTCCGCGAGCGCGCCGACTATACCTACCAGCTTCTGCGCGCGCCGGGCACCTCGTTCCTGGTGGTCGCTGCCCCCGAGGACGACGCGCTGCGAGAGGCTTCGTATTTCGTCGAGCGGCTCGACCAGGAGCGGATGCCGCTTGCCGGACTGATCCTGAACCGCGTGCAGCAGGTGCCGGCAGCGCACCTCTCGGCCGCCAGGAGCCTCGCGGCCGCCGAGGTGCTGCAAGGTTCAGTGCCTGGCGGGACTTCACGCCGAGCGTCGGCTGCCGCACGCGCGCGAGGTACATCCGGACGAACCCGAGGCGGAGGCGAGGCTGCTGACGATCGCGGCGTTGCGGCTGCACGCCGAGCGGATGGAACAGGCGGCTGCACAGCGGCGGACGGCCGAGCACTTCACCGCGGCGCACCCGCTGGTTCCGGTCGTAGCGGTTCCGGCGCAGGCAGAGGACGTCCACGACCTCGAAGGCCTGCGCCGGATCGGGCTGGCGTTCGAGAACGGGCGGTAGCCGATTGGGCCGGGACTCAGGCTCACGTCAAAGCGGCCTGGTGAGGCAAGTGGATCTGGTCAAGGCAGGCTGCTGACTGAGTTCGCCGGCTGACCGCCCCGGCGCTGGCGGGCCAGCGTTGTTAGCTGGCGACGAGCTCGTCTTCCCCGGTGCGCTCGTAGTGGTTGCGCGCATTCTCCAGCAGCTCGCGCCAGGACATGACGTCCGGCCGCCGGCGCAGTAGCGCCCGGCGCTCACGCTCGGTCATTCCGCCCCAGACGCCGAACTCGATCCGGTTGTCCAGGGCATCGGCCAGGCACTCCGTCCTGACCGGGCAGCCGCGGCAGATCAGCTTGGCCCGGTTCTGCGCCGCGCCCTGGACGAAGAGCTCGTCCGGGTCAGTTCCCTTGCACGCGGCACGCGCAGTCCAGTCCGTGATCCACATGTGGTCCAGCTCCTCTGATCGTCACGCCCGCGGGAGATAATCACGCCCGGGTGGCGTTCAGTTGCGGACCGGAGCCGACTCGGGGCGACCGGCTCCGGCGAGTGATGGTCGCGGAAGAGTAACTTACGGAAGTCCGGCGCACAGCGCTAGACCCCAGGAGGCCCATTTCCTCAATAGCCCAGTTGAGCTATGCAGACTTAAGCGACCAGTAGCTACACTACGGCCGCTCCGGGCGCCGGGAATGGATCCGGTTACTGGCAGCAATGGCTTGGTGACTCGCGGCAACTTCGATCGGCTCGATCGGCTCGCCTTGTGGCTGGTAGTTGCTGATGCAGCGTAGCCTGTTCGGGTGCGAACCCTCAGGCGCCGCGCCGGCGCGGTGTACGCGGGCACTGCGGCCCGTTTGATACTCATAACGCTCGCGGCCGCCCTCCTGCTTGCGGCAACAATCTTCCCGGTTCTCGGGATCACCGGCATCGCCATTCGTGATGCGGCCAACACCTTCATCACGCTGCAGGTCGGCAAGCTCGGCGCCGCACCGGTCAGGTCCGTCATGTACGACGCCGAGAACCAGCCCATCGCCTACTTCTACCCGTACGACGTGTACCGGGTCCCGGTCAGCTTCAACCAGATCGCTCCGGTCATGCGTAACGCGATCGTCGCCATCGAGGACGACGCCTTCTACAGCCAGGGTGCGCTGGACCCGCGCGGCACGCTGCGCGCCCTCGTCAGCACCGGCAGCGGCGCCCAGCTGCAGGGCGCCTCGACGATCGCCCAGCAGTACGTCAAGAACGTCAAGGTGCTGCAGGCGGGTCACAACCCTTCCGCCATTCAGGCGGCCGCTGCCCCCGACTTCCAGCGGAAGATCCAGCAGCTGCGGCTGGCCGCTGATGTCGAGCACGAGCTGACCCCGCAGGCCCTGCTGGCCTCCTATCTCAACGTCGCTTACTTCGACAACAACGCCTACGGCATCCAGGTCGCGTCGCAGGTCTACTTCAGCAAGAACGCGTGGCAGCTGACGCTGCCGGAAGCAGCCATGCTGGCCGGCATCGTGCAGTCACCGATCGGCATACAACCCGTTCGCTCACCCGGCCGCAGCGCTGCAGCGGCGGACCGAGGTGCTGAACCGGATGTCGCAGCTGCACTACATTTCTAATGCCACGGCGCTCGCGGCTGAGAAGTCCCCGCTCGGACTGAAGCCGTCGTCCGCCCCGACTGAACGGCGGCTGCTCCACCCCGTCGCTGCGCCAATACTGGCTTCTTCTGCGAGTACGTCGAGTATGTCCTGAAGCTCGACTACCCCGCGATCTGGAGCCAGATCCAGAACTTCCGGCGGGCTGGCGATCCACACCACGCTCAACATGAAGGACCAGAAGGCAGCGAACAACGCCGTGAACTACGTGGAGTCACCGCACAAGTCGGCGCTGAACCCGAACCACAATGCCGACACCGAAGTGCTCACTGCAGCCGGGCACCGGCTATGTGCGGGCCATCGCGGAAAACCGGACATATGGCGCAGCGGGAACCTACTCGACTACGCGGTGAACGCGCAGTACGGCGGTGACCCCACCGGCGTCCAGACTGGCTCGTCGTCGAAGATCTTCACCCTGATCACGGCTCTGAAGCAGGGCCTGCCGTTCGGCCACACGATCAAGATCAAGGCACCGGCCTTCGTCGGGCCCATGCAGACCTGCTACGGACAGAGTCGTGCCTGCCGCGCAGTTCCAGAACGCGGAGGGCCCGACCAGCGGCACTCAGGTCTGGCAGATGGCAGAGGCAACGGCCTTGTCGATCAACTTGTACTTCGTCAACCTCGAGAACAATGTCGGCCTGTGCAACGTCGTCAAGACCGCGGTCGACATGGGCATGACCAGGGCCGACGGCTCCTCACTCATGAAGTACGACCATGCGCTCGGCAAGAACGGCATTCCTGCCTACGACGTCTCAAGCTTCACGCTGGGCGCGGTTGGAGTCTCGCCGATGAGCATGGCCGCCGCCTATGCATCAGTGGCGGCGCGGGGCATGTACTGCGCTCCGGAGGCAATCACCAACATCGACGTCATGGCGACGCACCAGCAGCTGCCCGTCCGGAAAGCAACCTGCCACCGGGATATGTCCAAGGGGGTCGCCGACGCGGCGAACTACATCCTGCAGGGCACGCTTACCCAGTCTGGCGCGACGGCCGCGAACCGGTCGATCCCCGGTTACTCCCACGTCGCCGCCAAGACCGGCACCGCGAACGGCGGCTACTACGCCGCGTTCGCCGGATACACCCCGAAGCTGGTCTCGTACACCTCAGTGTTCAATCCGGTGAGTCCGCACAAGTACGCGATGGTGGGTCCGGACGGCGCCTGCTACCGCGACGTTCCCCAGCTCGGCGGCTTCCAGTGCCCAGGCCAGATGTTCGGTGACAACGCGCCCGGCGCCACCTGGGAAGAGACGTTCATGCATGCGGCGCTCGGTCCCGACGTGCCATTCGTGTACCCCGCCGAGCTCGTTCTTCAGCTAGGGCAACGGCTGGGGCGCGCCCAAGACGATCGGTGGTCACAAGAAGCACGGTCCGCCAGGCAAGGGGGGCCCCGGCGGGGGCGGGCCTACGCCTAACCCGACGCCAAGCGGCAAGCCAACCGGACCGCCAAAAAACTGAGGCGCACCCGGCCCGGACAGTGCACAGTAACGACAGCCGGCAAGGCAGCGCACAGTAATAAGCACTGAGCGCAGGCCTCATCAGCCTCCGCAGCGGGCCGAATGCCGGGCCCAGGTCGCTCAGCCGGCGAGCTGGCTGCGGACCAGCGCGGCGACGCGGCTGCCCTCGGCCCGTCCGGCCACCCTCGGCGTCACGACCTTCATGACCTGGCCCATCCCGGCCGGGCCGGACGCTCCCGTTTCGGTGATCGCCGCCGCCACGATGGCGGCAAGCTCGTCGTCAGACAGCTGGGCGGGAAGGTAGGCCGCCAGGACTTCCTCTTCGGCCCGCTCGGCGGCCGCCTGCTCGTCCCGGCCCGCTTCGGCGAACGCGGCGGCAGCCTCCCGGCGCCGCTTGGCCTCCCTGGTGAGGATCTTGGTTACCTGATCATCGGTGAGGTCGTGGGCCACAGATCCGGAGACTTCCTCGTTACTGATGGAGGTCAGGGCCATCCGGAGTGTCCGCATACGCGTCTCATCCCGCGCTTTCATGGCCGCGGTGAGATCGGCTCTCAACTGTTCTTTCAGTGTCGGCATGACGCCTATCCTGCCGCCCGCCCCATCTCGCGTGCGGCCGAAGGTCGCGGGTCAGCGGCCAGTGCATTGGCGCCGACATGGCACCATGTGTGCATGCGAGCGCGAACCCTGCTGAAGGCCACAGCCATCGCTCGGCGCTGCGGGCATCGGCTACGCGTCGGTCATCGAGCGGAACTGGTTCGCCTTGCGTGAAGCCGAGGTCCCGGTACTGCCCGCGGGCTCAGCTCCGCTGCGCATCCTGCACATTTCCGACGTTCACCTGACGCCCGGCCGTCACCGGCTGATGTCCTGGCTGCGGTCGCTCGACGCCTTGAGGCCCGACCTGGTCGTGAACACCGGCGACTCGCTGGGCCACCCGCAAGCCGTGAAGCCGTTCCTGACCTCGCTGGGCCCGTTGCTCGACCGGCCAGGGGTGTTCGTGTACGGCTCGAACGACCTGTATTCACCCACGCTCAGAAACCCCCTTCGTTACCTGTGGGGCCCGAGCACGGGTGATCATGCCCACGAGGTGCCGGACCTGCCGTGGCGGGACCTCGGTGAGGGGATGGAGAGCGCTGGCTGGTTTAACGCCAACAACCGGCGCGGCCGGATCAAGGTCGGCGACCATGACATCGAAGTGGCAGGGGTGCACGACTCGCACGTCAACCTGGACCGGTACGAGGACATAGCCGGCCCGGCCGACCCCGCTGCGGACCTGCGGCTAGGTGTCCTGCATTCGCCTGAGCCTGCTGTCCTCGATCGGTTCGCCGCCGACGGCTTCAGCCTGCTGCTCGCTGGTCACACCCACGGCGGGCAGCTATGCGTGCCCGGATACGGGGCGCTGGTGACCAACTGCGGCATCCCCCGCGCCATGGTCAGCGGCCTGCACCGCTACCCAGGCGGTCACGCTGAGCCGCAGGCCTGGCTACATGTCTCGGCAGGCCTCGGCACCGCCTCGACTGCCCCGGTTCGCTTCAGCTGCCGGCCAGAAGCTACGCTGCTCACGCTGATAGCCGGGATGAGCTAGACTTCTCGGGCGGTCGGCGGGGTGTGGCGCAGCTTGGCAGCGCGCTTCGTTCGGGACGAAGAGGCCGCCGGTTCAAATCCGGCCACCCCGACCAAGGTCAGAGGCTCGTTTCTCATCATGAGGGACGGGCCTCCTTCCGTTCGTGCGCCACACGTGCGCCAGAACGTCGCTTCCAGGACTCGATGATCTTCCCGTGCGCATCCGGCGCGAGGTGCGCGTAACGCTGCGTCGTGGCGTAATCCTCATGGCCGAGCAGCGCCTGGACGTCGTACAGCGGCACGCCGTCCTGCACCAGCCAGGACGCGGCCGTGTGCCGCATGATCCGGGGCGGGAACCTGCGGATGCCCGCCGCGGCGATCGCCCGGTACCACACGCGGTTGCGGAAGTGCCCGTCACTAACCGGGCCGCCCTCAGGCGCGGTGAACACCAGGGCATCCCTCGGCCGTCCGGTCATGAGCACCGACATGCACTCGAGGATGTCCGGCGGGACAGGCACAATCCGGTGCGACTTCTTCGACTTCGGCCACTGGCGCAGCCCCTGCCGGGTCATCACGTCGATCACCTGGATCTGCGACCGGAGCCAGTCGACCCGGTGGCCGTGCAGGCCGTAGATCTCTCCCGGCCTCAGCCCCACCTGCATGCCGAGCTCGGTGAGCGTCCGCCACTTCGGCCCGGCGACGTCCCCGGCCGCCTCGTACAGGGACTCGGCCTCGTCGTGCTCGTAGAACTCGACAGCGCGCGGCTCGATTCTCGGCAGTTCCAGATCGGCGAACGGGTTGGCGGTGACCAGCGGCGGGCTCTCCCTCATCGCCAGCCGGTACAGGCTGCTCATCAGGTGCACGATGTCGTGGATCGTCGCAGCACTCAGCAGCGGGACGTCTTCGCCGCCGTCGGCGGCAGGGCGCCCCTCGTGCCTGGCCCGGCGCGTTGACGTAAGCCGGTCAACCCACGATTGCGCCTCAAGCCGGGTCGGCGCTGCCAGCTGCCAATTGGCCCACTCGGGCTCGCAGTGCGTGCGCCACAGGGAGAGATTCTTGGCCTTCGTGACTTCCTCGATGACACGGGCGCGGGCCACGCGCTCATGCCAGATGCTGATCCTGACCTGGCCGAGCCGCGGGTCGCGGAAGTTCCCGCTCGCGATCGCGGACTCCTGGTCGGCAGCCCACCTCTTTACTACGCCCTTCAGCGCGTCGGTGAAGGTGTGCTTCCTGCCATCGCGGCCGCGGTACTTAGGAGGTGTTGAGGTGACGTGGCAGGCAGGGCGTGCCTGATCTAATTTGGGGTCAGGGCAGGCGGTGTGACAGTACCGGTTGTCAGATGGTCCCCGATGGGTCTACCTGTCTCAGGATCCAGACGGTGTCGTTGTTGGTTGCTTCCCACAGGCCGCCGTGTGTTCCTTCCCAGACCACGTACCACTGGTCGACACCTTGGGCGTAGACGGCGCCGGGGGCACTCCCGAGCGGGCGCCCGCCAATGGCGAGCGGAAATAGGGGCAGGAGGCTGATGCCCTGTATCGGGTCCCAGGACCATGCGCCCCACCACAGGTTTCCGTCTATGCCGGCCCAGAACGCGTCGTAATACTCATTTTCAGGATACGGATATTGGGTAACGGTGGGCGGGGAGTTGAGGGGGCCCATGCCGAGGTTGTAGATGCCGTTGCCTCCTTCGCGCCACCAGAGGTTTTTGCCGCCGCCGTTCCCGACCCAGCCGGAGTCGATGTACTGGCCGCCGCCCGGGGCTTGGGTCAAGAGGCTCGGGACGCTGCCGAGCGGCCCGTCGCCCAGGCTTCTGGGCCCGGTCCAGCCGCTGCACGACGGAGGCGACGCGGAATACGCCTCCCAGAGGTTGCCGTCCGCGCCTTCCCATCCGATGGTGACAGAGCCGTTTGTTGACTGCTCGGCCATGATGGATGGCCGTGACCCGACGGATATGGGTCCCATTTGGAGGTCGCAGGGGCCGACCCATCCGTGGCTGGTCCAGTAGGCGAACATTAGTTGTGCACCGGTTGATATCCAAGTGACGTACGGGTCGATGCTGGTGGGTTAAGAACGGTCACGCTGGGCGTTGACCCGAGTGCGCCCAGTTGGGGCCATTCCTGGGGAGCATGCCAGGACGTGCCGTTGTAGTACGACTCCCCCAGGTCCCCATCCGCGGCCTTCCAGAACACCCATTGCTGCCCGTTGTTGTTGACGCCGATCGACGGGTTGGGGTTGAGCCAGGCTACGGATGCGGCCGCCGACTGGGCTGCTTGCACCGTGGCCGCCGCGATGACTCCCAGCGGAAGCATGAGCGCTGCGAGCAGCCTTGTGATTCTTCGTGCCATCTACCACTCCTTCCGGCATCTGGTGCCCGCCGGCGCTGCGCCGCCCTCACTGCCGGAGCTCTCGGTGGCGCGGAATCGCGGTGGGATCAGATGAATGTCGTGGAATGAGGGTGACATAGTCTGATGTCCATAGATAGGAAGAACTGTCGCCTTTAGTCAGGGCCGACCGTGTGAATTGACAGAGCACGCAGCTGTCCCCGCCTGTTCTCTGCCTGAAGGACAGACGACAGCGGCGCGCTCGGCCCCTGTACCCACCCATGACGGACTACAGGAGTGCCAGCGCGGCCCGAGTTCGCACCCAGGCCGGCGCGTCTAAGGCCTTCTGAGCTACGGCCATCGGAGGCCCCGGCCAGGCGTCCTGATCGCTCAATTGGTGCTTTCCCGGCCCGTTGGCGTGACTACCGCCCACGTTTATTTCAAGGTTTTTCGCCTACAGTGGCGCCCGTTTTGCCTGTTTCGGGCTCTGCGCTGCACTCCGGCCGGGGACGGTTCAGGCGACGCAAGGGCGGGGAGGTTTAGCAGGTCGACGACTGGGGGGTGAAGTGATGACCGGACCGGAGATCGACTACGCGGCGGTATACCGGCAGCTCCCGCTTCCCGTCGTGCTGCTGACGCCGGCACTCGCTGATAGCCGACGCGAACGAGGCGTTCCTGCAGACGGCGGGCCGCACGCGGGAGGAAGTGCTGGGCCGCGACCTCTTCCAAGCGTTCCCGGACAATCCCTGGGATCCGGGTGACACCGGTGAGCGCCACCTTCGCGCGTCGCGTGCGCCGCGTCCTGGCCACGGGTCAGCCCGACCCCATGGAGTTCCAGAAGCACGACATCGAGATACCGGGCAGTCCGGGCCTGTTCGCCCAGCGGTACTGGACCGCGGTGAGCGCGCCGGTCATCGGCCCGGACGGCCGCGTGGTGCTGATCGCGCACTGCGTGGAGGATGTAAGCGATCGCCTGAACAGGTTCATGTCAGCGCTGGAAGCGGACGCGGAGGACGAAGGGCCCGGATAGCCGGCCGGTAGTTCTGATCGCTCAGATGGGCGCACGCCCGGCTCCTGCGGCGAGCACCCCCACGTTTATTTCGCGACTTTCAGCCTTAAACAGCGCCCGTTTTGTCCGCCCCGCTATGTGGTGCCGGGGCCGGATGTTCTGATCCGGCTTCGCCTGTCTTGCGGAGTGGCGGCTCGGCCGCGGTGCACGGCCGCGCGTACGGGGGCTGCGGGGCCTGCGGGGCCTGCGGGGCTGCGCTGGGGTGCCGCCTTGACCGGGGTATGCCCGGCGGGAGGCGATCAGCCCGGCGCAGATCATGGCTGCGGCGATGGCCACGATGCCGGTCACCGCGAAGGTCATCGGAAGCGTTGCGCCGCTGCTACGGAGTCCGTTCAGGCTTGGCCGTGCGAGCGCGATGGCGACGGGATAGATCCCTATGATGCCGGCCCCGACGACGAGCGGCAGCATAACCAGCTGCCGTTCTGTGAGCTGTGACTCCGGCGGCAGGAACGCGGCGCACGCGACGGCTGCCAGCAGGAATATGCCGACGACCGCCGTCTCGGCCTGCCCGATCGCCAGCCCGATCACCGTGACGAGCGCAGGCAGGAGGAACAGCCCGAGACTCGCCTGGCGGCGACAGGACGCGCGCATGTCGATGGCCGAGAACGCAGCGCGGGCGAGCACTGCCAGTGCCGCCCAGAAAGCCCCGAGTCCGAGCACCCTGGAACCGATGCTGTCGGTCTCCGGGCCCATCAAGCCGACTTGAGACCAGGCCACGCAGATGACCACGGCGGCCACCGCGAGGAACGCGACCAGGATGTACGCCTTGGCTCGGGCGGGGATGCGCTTGGCTGGATTCCTCAGCGCGCAGCATCGGGCGGCGTCTGGTCCCAGGCGCGATCGCGGGCTGACAGCGATCAGCAGCACGGCAAGCACCATGGCGATCAGCGGAAGGGCCCACCACAGGCCAGCTTCGAGGAGGCCGACCTGGACCAGCGGGCCAGCGGCCATCCCGGCGGCCAGCGTGAGGGTGAGGCGGAGCAGATGGCGTTCCGGCCGGGCGGGATCGATATCCAGCGCGAAACCGGTGGCTGCCGAGTAAACCAGGCCGAAACCGGCACCGGTAAGCGCGCCGATGATCACCAGATCCGGGAAGAAGATGGCAGCGTGGCGGACAGCGACCGCAGCTGTGGGGATCAAGGCGGCCCGGCCGGCCGCGGTCAGGGCCAGTCCCAGGCGGAACACACGGCCCCGCGCAGCCTGTCGGGATCCGTTCGCCGCGAGGTACGCGGCCAGCACCGCGGCGGCGAGTACCGGTACGTACACCGCGCCGTACTGTGCAGCAGACAGTGAGAAATAGTGCCTGTTCAGCAGCATCTGAACGGCTACGAAGAACGTGACGACCACCGCGCCCTCAAGACCTACCGCGGCGTACACGGCCGCCCGGCCGCCCCGGACCGCGCTGAGCGACGTTCGGCTCACGGGCTCGACCATCCCCCGGAACATCGGCGCATAGAGCAGAGCATTGCGCCTGTATCAAAAGGATCACGGCCGGCTACTTCGACCCCGTCAGCCCGCCGCCGTCCTGCCGGGAGTGCCCGCAGGTTCCCGGCAAGATCAGCCTAGGCCGACAGTGGAAGGAAACTGCAAGGGACCTGCGTCCCACGCTGATCGGCGCCCGTTTTGTCCCGCCCTGCCCGTTCGCTTACTCTCGGCGTCATGCGGTGGTTGAGCAGTGACGGCACGTGGGTCGTGGAGCTCATCCACCGCACCAACAGCAACGGCCGAGACGGGCACTGGCTGCTCGTCACGCACCACGGCTTCAAAGTCGGTGAGGCCCGCGACTGGGACGGTGTCGCGCGCGCTGGGCGTCGATCCCGGAGACCCACGACCAGGCGAAGGAACGGGCGTCGTACCCAGGCAACACGAGTCCAACGTTCAAGACGACGAAGGCGGCCTCGTTCGCCTAGGGATTCCCATTCCTGACCTTGGGATCACTTTGTCCGCTCAGACGGGCTGGGATACCTCGGGTACATCACGTACGGCATGGGAGCGCATCCTCATAACGTCTGTGGCCACAGCGGGCCGCCCGGGGACAACCCCGGATGGCTCCTGATGAATTAGCCTTCCGAGGATGACCAGCCGCATGCGTGTCAGGATCGCCGCCGTCGTCGCGGCGGCGGTCCTGCTGGCTGCGCTCGTCACGTTCCTGCTGGTTTCGCGGCTGGACCCAGCGGTGAACACCGGGCCGCTCGGCAACGGCGGCACAGCCGGGGGCATTTGTGCGCCGATCGCTCCCGGTCAGGTCGACAGCTGGGGCATCATCTACCTGGGCAACACCGGCAGCTCTGACGCTGTCATAGAGAAGATCGCCCTCGTGAAGCCCCGGAACCTCCGACTGGTCGCGTCCTACGTGGTGCCGATCACCGGCTCCCGGGAGTACGGCGACTATTTCGGGAACCCGCCGGCTCCGGATCAGCCGGGAGTCGACTGGCCGCGGCACACCCTCGCAGCAGGAACGCAACTCCCGCCAGCTCACGGCCTGGATCACGCTGACCTGGTAGCGGTGCTTAAGCCGACTGGGGGACCAGTCGCCGAGGCGCAGGCCATCGACGTGTTCTACCAGGAATCTGGCGTCAGTTACCACATGCAGACTCACTACCGGTTCGTATTTCTCGTTGGCCAGAAGACGTGTCCGGCTAACTGGCCGCAGAAGTACCCCGGCTGAGCGACAGTACGACCCGGATGATGAAGGGTCAATAGCCCGCAAGCACTGCGAAATGTCGCAGTTCCGGGCTGGGGTCCGTGCGCAGGATCAGCGACCGCCAGGACCCTTGGATCTAGGCCGTTATTCGCTCATGTGTTCTTCTTAGCGTATGGACGTGCAGCGACCTGACTGGTGGTGCTGCCCGCTGGCTTGCCGAGAAGGTCATATCTGGAAACCTGGCACGGTCACGGTGAGCTGGATGCCCTGTCTGTGCGCGGCCAACGGGAGCACCGGCCATCTCCGGGTGTCTTGCCGGACGGACGGATGCACAGTCCTCGGCCTGGTACCGGCCCCGCCACCGTGAAGGTGCGGAGATCGGCAGCAGGCCCGGTGGGTAATTTCGAGCTGCGAGCGCGGCGGGGCTGGCTGAGGCGGCAGACTGGCGCGCATGAAGCGGAACGTCATCGCCTGCCTCGTCATCGCCTTCATCGGCGGTAGCGGGTACGGCGCGCACACCTGGTACGTCCGCACCCACTGCACGCCGATCCTCGGCCGGGAAGTGTGCGGCATCGACCGGTACCTCCCGGCGCTGCCGATGGACAACTAGGTGACGGTCGGCCGACGCAACGAGAGAGCGCCGGGCCAGCCGTAGCCAGCCGGATGCTCCGCTAGGTACTCGTGACACAGGCCGCAGCCCAGGGCGCCCCTCCTTGCGTCCGGCGCGATGCCCCCTTCAGGGCACCAGAGCTAACCCTGGGCTGCGACCAAGTTCGGCTACCCCACCACAGAGCGAGTAAGCAGGCCGATGCGTTACCAGGGCCATGCCGCGCGGGCAAGCGCCCGGCCAGCCATCGCCGGCCGGGCGCTCGTAGCAACTACCTGCGCCCGGTGACCTTCATCGGGTGCCAGATGGCGCTGAAATAGGTACTCATCGATCACGCACACGACCGGCCACAGCTTTACGCGACCGGCGGGCGGCGATCTCGCGGGTCACCTTCTTGTCCGGGCACAGCTTCGCGGGGGAGTGGTCCCGGTCCTGGCCTCCTAGTCAGGTTCGGGGTCGAGGCCCGGTTCGCGTGTTGATGGCACGCGGCCGGGGCGCTCATTTCCAGCCGCCGATTGCACGCGCGATTGCACGGAATCCTGCGAAGTGGCTGGAATCGGCAGCCGGATCGGACTGCCGGTGCGACTCTGACTTGCGGGGGAGGACTTAAAGGACTGGCCGGACGCTACTCAGTCCGTTCGGGACGAAGAGGCCGCCGGTTCAAATCCGGCCACCCCGACCCAGGTCACAGGCCACCTCCCATGACGGGATGTGGCCTTTTCTTATGCCGTACAGCAGCAAAGTACAGCTGGGCATCCCAGTCGCCGGCCGAGAGCGGCCAGCCGTGGCTGAAGACGATCGGCTGGCCCGAGCCCCAGTCCTTGTAGAAGATCTCGGTGCCGTCCGGGATGAAGGCTCGAACGTGCGGCCATGGGTATGCTCCGAAGACATGATCATCTCTTCCGACGAGCTGGTCCGGCGCAACGCGGCGTTCGCCGCGACGGGGGCGTTCGCCGGCCTTCCCTTCCCGACCAACGAGACCCTGCAGGTGCTCGGCTGCGTCGACTCCCGGGTCGACCCGAGTGATGTACTCGGTCTCGAGCTCGGCGAAGGTGTCGTGATGCGCAACATCGGCGGCCGGGTCACCCCGGCGACGCTGCGCTCATGGGCCCTGCTGGGCCGACTTGGCCAGGGCCAGCCCCCGAGGAGCGGGCACCTGGTGATCCTGCACCACACCGACTGCGGCATCATCCGCCTCGCGGACTATCCCGAGCAGCTCGCCGCGTTCTTCGAGATACCGGCAGACGAGCTGGAGAGCAAGGCGGTCGACGACCCGTACGCGGCGGTGCGTGTCGACGCCGCCATCGCCCGGCATACTCTGCCGCCGAGCGGCTCGTGTCCGGCATGGTCTACGACGTCAACAGCGGGCTCATCGAGATCGTCGACCCGGCCACCCAGGAGTAGCAGCCTTGTGCAAGGAATCGGCCACCGCCGACGACGTCCGCGCGGCGATGCCGCACCCGGTCGTGGGCAGCGCGGCCGACCCGATCGCACTGGAGCCGGTGGACGACGTCGTCGTCACCACGCTGGTTGACAACGTCTACGACGCCCTGCTCACCGGCGACAACACCATCACCCGAGCGCCGTTGGCAGCCGGAACTGCCCAAGCGCCCCAGTTCGAGCCGGGGTTTACCAACGTCGGGCTGATGGCCGAGCACGGCTTCTCCGCGCTGGTCGACCGTCACGCCGGTCGGCGACACCACGATCCGGACCGTCGCTGTTCGACACCGGGCTGTCCCCGGATGCGATGGTCACCAACGCCGACCGGCTCGGCCCCGACCTGTCCGGCGTGCACGCCGTGTCCTTAGCCACGGCCACTTCGACCACGCTCGGCGGCCTGGCCGGACTCGAACCGGGTTTCGGCGCGGTACTCGGTCACTTGCCGTTGTCCACCCGCCGGTCGCGGAGCACTGCCGCCAGCCTCGCCCTGCCCGGCGGTTGTGGCCGACGACTGGCCGCACTCAGCCGTGCGCTGACCGGCGAGGGCTTCGACGTGATCGAGCGCCTCGCCAGCCGTCCCTGCTCGTCGACGGCTCAATTCTGATCACCGGTGTGGTCTGACCGCGCCACCGATTCGTGCAGGGTCACAGCCACCAGTGGGCCGGCACAACGGGGACCCGACCGCTGATCCTCGACGGGCGCTGTCGTAAACGGCGCGCAAGGGACTGGTCATCTGCCGGCTCGGGCACGTCGGCGCCCGTCGACATCGTCCAAACCGGCTGCACCAGCGTCCGGCTGCATGCATTGCCCGGCGGCCTACCACCTGCGGCGCCTCTTTACCCCTGTGGCCCCACGGTCACGCGCTCACCGAACTGGCACCCGACCTACTGGCACCCGGACACTGCACCGGCTGGCGAGCACAACACGCCCTCGCCGCCGCGCTACCCGACAGCTGGGTCCAAGGCAGCAGCGGCACCCGCTACCAGCTCGCCGCTGAAAAGCGGACGGTCGGCGGATGAGCACCGTACCCGGCACGCGAGCCGAGAGTCAGGCGCGCAATACAACGGCAAAGTGAAGCAACCTCCCCACACAGCCGCCAGCAGCGACGACCGCCAGCACACTCAGCTAGCTGGGACGACGGCCAACGTCCAGCAGCGCCGCTAGTTCGGGCACGAAGAGGCCGCCGGTTCAAATCCGGCCACCCCGACCAGGTCAGAGCCACAATTCGGTTTGTAGTTGACTTCCGTGCGGATACCCGATACTCCTAGGGCGCACGAGCGAAGGGCCAGCTCACAGCGGTGTTCGATACACGCCGTGCTCTGTGGCTGGCAGGAACGCCTACCGTCCCCATCTGTCTGCGTGGCTTCGCGCCGTGACGGCGTCCGGTTCATCCCGTTACGGATCTGCTCGCCATCGGGCTGGGGAGGTTTAGACCCCGCCGGGCGGGGAGTTGCAGATGGATAACTGGGGGGTGACGTGATGACCGTGCCTCAGATCGACTACTTGGCGGTATACCGGCAGCTTCCGGTCCCAGTGGTGCTGCTGACGCCCGAACTGGTCATGGCTGACCTGAACGAGGCCTACCTTCGGGTGGCTGGCCGCACGCGCGAGGATCTGCTCGGCTGCCACATATTCGATGCGTTTCCTGACAACCCGTCCGATCCCGGTGCGACGGGGGTGTGCAACCTGAGCGCATCGTTTGGCCGGGTCCTGGCCACCGGCGAGCCTGACGCGCTGGATCTGCAGAGGTACGACGCCGAGGTGCCGGGCAGTCCGGGCGTGTTCGCGCAGCGGTACTGGTGCCCGGTGAGCGCGCCGGTCTTCGGGCCGGGCGGCCGCGTAGTGCTCATCGCGCACTGCGTGGAGGAGGTTACCGACCGCATCCGGAAGTTCGTCGGCGGCCTGGCCGCGAACGCGCTCAACGAGGGACCCGGATAGCTGCCAGCATCTCCGGGTGGCCAGACGGCCCGCGCCTGCCCGTCAGATGCGAGCAATACATGCTCTGGAACCGGGCGTTGTCTTCCTCAGCGCGGTCGGCCGGATCTGCTGCAAGGTGACACGCGCCGCCGAGCTGGTCCCGTCCGTCACGCCAGCGCCTCCCTCCGCGCTTACGGCCGGTGATTGGCGAGTCGCCCACTGCACATGAATTTAAGCTAATTGCCGTGATAATGGTCGCATCCACGTGCAAGGTCGCGAGCAGCCTAACACTGCGCTAAATGCTAGATAGCGGATTGTCCCATCTTCCGACAGCATGGCTGACCAAATCCGGCCACCCCGACCCACGATTGCCAGCTCAGGTCCACGCCCGTTGCCCGAATTCCCTGGAATACTGAACCGGTGTCATGGCACGTGCAGGCCGTCCAATTGCCGGACGGCGACAGGCCGGTCGATCTGTGGGTGGACGAGGCAGGCCGCCTCGTCGCTGAAGCACTGGCCCGGTCCGAGCGGCTGCCAGGCAAGTTCGTCGCCCCTGGTCTGGTGGATGCGCACGCTCATCCCACCGCGACGATGACAGACAGCGGCCCGGCGGCGCTGCCTTTCGCTGAAGTGCCGGATGTGCTTGCCGCATGGGCGGCTGCAGGCGTGTGCCTGGTCCGCGACACCGGCTCGCCGGGCGGTTCGGTACTGCAGCTCGACCTCGTGGCCGGAATGCCCAGGCTGCACGCGGCCGGCCGGTTCCTGGCCCCAGCCGGGCGCTACTTCCCAGCGCTCCTACCGGACGACGTTCCGCAGGAGCAGCTAACTGAACTGGCGCTGAGCGAACTCGCGCGCGGCAGTCGCTGGGTGAAGCTGATTGCCGACTTCCCGCCGGTTGTCGACGGGATGCCCGCCGGTCCGGCGGACCCAACGTACTCCCTGGGTGCCATCGAGGCGATGATCACCGCGGTGCACGCCGCGGGCGGCAGGGTCGCCGCTCACACAACGACCGACCTGGTCGGCGAACTCGTCCGGGCAGGCGTCGACTCAGTGGAGCACGGCACCAGTCTTGACGAGTCCGCCCTGCATCTGATGGCTGGTACCGGTGCCGCCTGGACGCCCACGCTGTGCGCGGCGCTCCAAATGCCCGACACGGCGCCCGAGGCAGCCAGGCAGCGGGCCCGTGCCTACCGCGAGCGACTGCGCGAGCT
Organism: uncultured Actinomycetota bacterium; assembly: GCA_963808215.1. GTDB lineage: Bacteria > Actinomycetota > Actinomycetes > Streptosporangiales > Streptosporangiaceae > JAJYUU01. The sequence goes on along the minus strand of CAWEEY010000020.1, from coordinate 1,550 downwards.
GCTGCCGCTGGCGCAGCGCCTCGGCGTGCCGATCCTGACTGGTAGCGATGCGGTCGGGTCAATCGCCCGCGAAATCGGATTGCTGGCCGAGCACGGACTCGAGCCCGCTGACGCGCTGCGAGCGGCGACCACAACTGGCTACCGGTTCCTTGGCGAAGAGTACGACCAGGCCGGTCAGCCGGCGACGCTGGTGACTTACGACACTGATCCCCGCGAGGACCTGGCGGTACTGTCCGCACCGGCGGCAGTCATCATCGACGGCGTCCGCGTCCGTTAGCACCTTGCCCGCTGAATGGGAACACCGGTCTCTGGCACGGCGACACCGGCGATGTTGACCCGCTTACGGTCAACGAGCCCGACCGATGACGCGCTGTCGGCAGCGTCAGCAACGGAGCGCTTGGCCGGCCACCTCCGTGCTGTAGCCTTCGGTCAGATCGACCAGCCGGGGGAGTAACGGGTGCGGACGATCCTTGTCTCGGCCAGCGTGTCCTTGCTGCTTGCCCTTTTCGGCACTCCGCTAGCGATAAAGATCTTCTCCCGGCGCGGCTACGGCCAGCTGATCAGGGCGGATGGTCCGGCGGCGCATGCCACGAAGAAGGGCACTCCGACGATGGGCGGCGCGGTCATCGTCATTGCTACCGTCAGCGGCTATCTGATCGGTCACGCGGCGACCGCGTTCGCGATGTCCGCTTCTGGCTTCCTGGTACTGGGGCTGATGACCGGGCTCGGGTTGGTGGGCTTCGTCGACGACTTCTTGAAGATCCACCGTCAGACAAGCCTGGGGCTCCGCAGCCGTGCCAAGCTGGCTGGCCAGTCCTTGGTCGGCGTGGTATTCGCGCTGGAGGTGCTCCGCTACCCGAACGCCTATGACCTCACGCCTGCCAGCACGTACGTCTCATTCCTGCGGGACATCGGCCCTGCGATCGGCGTCGTGCCGTTCGCTCTGTGGGTCGTCTTCATGATCGGGGCCTGGTCTAACGCAGTCAACCTGACTGATGGCCTCGACGGCCTCGCAACCGGGGCCACCATCCTGGTGCTGGCCGCCTACGTACTGATCGCGAACTGGCAGCTGCGCAACCCCTGCGCGGGCGTGCCGGTCTCCGCGCATTGCTTCGCTGTGCGCGACCCGCTGGACCTGGCGGTCGTGGCGGCGGCGGCGCTCGGCTCATGCATCGGATTCCTGTGGTGGAATGCGCCGCCCGCGAAGATCTTCATGGGCGACACCGGGTCGCTGGCACTGGGCGGCGTACTAGCAGGACTGGCGGTATGTACCGAGACCCAGCTGCTGCTGGTAATACTCGGCGGCCTGTTCGTGATCATCACGCTCTCGGTCATCATCCAGGTCGGCGTTTTCAAGAGAACCGGCCGCCGCGTCTTCCGAATGGCGCCGCTGCAGCATCACTTCGAGGTGATCGGCTGGGCCGAGGCGACCATTGTCATGAGGTTCTGGCTTGTCTCCGCGCTGTTCGTGGCGCTCGGTCTCAGCATCTTCTACATCGCCTGGCTGCCCGGATGAGGATGCGAGACACGCGGCTAGCGTGAGGCAATGC
>CAWEEY010000019.1:0-148370 GCA_963808215.1 uncultured Actinomycetota bacterium | reverse complement strand
TCCATGACCTGGTTGTACAGGTGGTCGCGTTCTTCGGCCCATCTGCTGGCGTTGGCGGGCCGCCCGTTCCGTTCGGCTAGCCGGATTGCCCGGTCGAGCGCGACCCAGCTCTGGAACCGGCCGTAGGTAAAGTCCTTGCGGCCACCGCGGGTTTCCCAGATGCCCTCGTCCGGCTGATCCCAGTTGTCGCTGAGCCAGTCGACCATCCCGGCGATGGCAAGCCAGCCGTCGTGGGCTATCGGGATGCCGTGGCTGTCGCCGTCGTGGATGGCGTCGAGCGCCTCGCCGTAGATGTCCAGCTGCAGCTGGTCGGCGGCGCCGTTGCCGAGACGCACCGGGCCGGGAGCCCCGCCAGCCCTCGAGATGGCCGAGCGTTTCCTCGGTCAGGTCGGAGGACCCGTCGACCCGGTACATGATCTTCAACGGGCCTGAGCCGTTGCCTGCGTGCTCGGTGGCCCGGTCGCGCAGCCAGGCGCCGAAGCTGGCGGCCTCCTCCAGGTAGCCAAGCCCGATCAGGGCGTGAATGGACAGGGATCCGTCCCGGATCCAGGTGTAGCGGTAGTCCCAGTTGCGCTCCCCGCCGCCTGCTCGGGCAGCCCCATCGTCGCGGCGGCGACCGGCGCGCCGGTCGGGGCGTAGGTGAGCAGCTTCAGTGTCATCGCCGACCGCGACACCATCTCCCGCCACCGGCCCTGGTAAGTCGAGCGGTTCAGCCAGCTCCGCCAGAACCGGAGGTGTCCTCCGCCAGGCGGGCGATCTCGGCCGCCGGGTGCGCCCGCGGCTGGCCGCCCATGGACTCGAGCACCACGCCGCCGGTCGCGCCCTCGGTCATCGTGATCGTCCCCCGCAGCCCGTCGCCGGCCGCTCCACCGTGACATCCTTGCCTGACTGGCGTTGTCCCTCCATGTGCAGCGTCAGCTCCATCGAGCCGGACCTGAACATGGCGCCATCGCCGGAGATCTCGACCGCATGCTTGGCGCGGCCGTAATCGAATCGCGGCTGCAGGTCGATCGCAAACCGCATGGTGCCCCGCGCGACCCGCAGCTGCCGCACCAGCCGGTGCCGGTCAGTGGGCCCGCCCTCGATCACTGGCATGAAGTCGAGCACCTCGCCGACGCCGCCCGCGGTCATGAACCGGGTGATCAGCATGGCGGTCTCCGGGAAGTACAGCTGCCTGGTCACGTAGTCGTCACTGTCGGGCGCGATCTTGAAATATCCGCCGCGGTCGGCGTCGAGCAGGGACGCGAACACACTGGGCGAGTCGAACCGCGGACAGCAGAACCAGTCCACCGTGCCGTCGTTTGTCACCAGCGCCGCCGTCTGCAGGTCGCCGACGAGCCCGTGGTCGGAAATGTTGGGATAACGGTCCAAGGCCATCCTCCGGATCGGCACACTCACGTACGCAGCGACGGTCGCAGGCCAGAGCCGCCCGCCACATCCCCGATCTGGGTGACTCACGCTCCGCTGGCGCGGGCGCCGTGCAGCGCCAATGCCGTCGTCAGCGAAGTTCACCCTGTCTGGATGACGGGCGCTCACTGGCGTTGGGAAACAACCCACGGTGACGAAGAGGATCATGGTCGCGCTGGGAGTTGTGACCTTCCTCCAGTGCCTTCTCGTCCTTTGCCTCGTCAGCGCAGCGCAGCTTCCGGCTCCCCGTAACATGCCGTTCGGCGCGACCGGCTCGTCGGCGGTCCTCATAGCGGCCCAGTCGAAGATCTCGCTGCAGACGAAGCTTTATCCGAGTGAGCCTGCCGCGCGTGAGGCGATCGATCAGAGCAGGATCTACGGCGCCTATATCCCGGGAGCCAGACACGACACGTTGCTCGTCGCTGCGCAGAAGAGCTACACCGGAGTGGCTCAGGTCGTGTCCGTGTTCGAGACGGCCGCCAGGCACGATCGCCGGCAGCTCAAGGTCGAGGATGTCAAGCCGCTGCCCAAGAGCGACCCGGTGGCGGCCGTCGTAGGCTTGCTGCTGCTGCCAACGCTGCTGGGCGGGCTGCTTGCCGCCATCCTGGTATTCAAAGCGACCGGCGCCGCGGCGCCGCGGTGGCGCGCGGTGAGCCTGATCGGCTATGCGGTGGTCGGCGCGTTCATCACCGACCTTGTGGCCGGGCCGCTGATCGGGGCGTACACCGACAGTCATTTCTGGCCGCTGCTGCCCTGCTTCATCCTGGTCACTGCCGCGGTCGCGCTCTTCGCTGCTGGCCTGCGGGCACTCCTCAAATCCGTCGGCACGATCGTGGTGCTCATCATGGTCATCATCGTGGGCGGTGCCAGCGCCTGCGCCGGCGGACCGGCCCTGCTGCCCGCGTACTGGCAGAACATCGGTGCATGGCTGCCGCCGCGGTACGCGGTGGAGCTGTACCGCAACGTGCTCTATGTCGGCGGCAACAACATCAGCAGCGCAATCGCCATTCTGGCGGTCTATGCGTTGATCGGGATCTGCCTGATCTTTCCGGGCGCGTGGCTGAGCAACAGGGTCAGCGCACCCGCCCCGGCCGGACAGCCCATCGCGCACCCGGGCAACGCGTCGGGTCCCTCCGATCCAGCGAAGCGTCCAGGTCACCCAGGCGCAGCGCCCATTCTCGTCGCGCTGGCGATCGTCGCGTTCATGCAGTTCATGTTCACGCTGAACTACATGAGCTCCGGCCACGAGCCGGTGGCCAGCCAGTTGCCGTTCGGGGTGACGGGTCCATCATCGGTGCTGACTGCGGTCGAGCACGGCGGCTACTCGCTCAAAGTCACCCGCTATCCGAGCGAAAAGGCCGTAAAGGATGCGATCAATCAAGCCAGACTGTACGGCGCGCTGATCCCCGGCCGGAATGGCAGCACCCTCGTCGTCGTCCCGACCGCCAGCGCCCTTGCACCTTCGAACCTGGAGGCACACTTCGAGCGCGCCGCGTTCAGCCAGCGCCAGAGACTGCACGTACAGGCGTACGCGCCGAAGCCGCTGCCGCCGAAGGATCCATCCGGCATCGTCGAGGGCCTGATGCTCGGCCCGCTGCTCATCGGGGGGTACATGTCGGCGACGTTGCTCCGGACCGCAACCCGCGAATCGGCGGCTCGCTGGCGGGCAGCGATTCTCGCCGGATTTTCGCTCGTCGCCGGGATGCTGGTCAACCTCATCGTGGCGCCGTGGCTCGGCGGCTACCCCACCGACAGGTTCTGGATCGTGTGGCCGATCTTGTCGCTCGTCATCTACGCGGTCGCCATGGTCGCGGCGGTCCTGGGACGGCTCATCGGCGCTGCAGGGACCCTGGTCACTATCATCGTGATCGTTCTGTTCGGTAACCCGTCCTCCGGCGGTGCCAACGGGGACCTCTATCTTCCGGCCTTCTGGCGCGACATCGGCCCGTACCTGCCGCCCCGGAATGCCTACATCCTGCTGCACAACACGATCTACTTCAGCGGCCATGGCACTACCCAAGCCCTGGTCGTGCTGCTGGTATATGCAGCCGCATTCACGCTAGTCCTCGGCGTGCTGGAGTGGTTCCGCACGCCAACCGCTAACATTCCGGTGGCAGCCGACACCGAGGGCGAGGCCGCAGCGATGGCAATACCGGTCGGTGCGCCACCGTAGCCAGCGCTCATTCCCATGGGGTCCCATGCTGGCTAGCTACACTCCGGCTATGAAAGCAGCGGTCTGCACCAGATACGGCCCGCCCGAAGTCGTCGTGATCGCGGAAGTGGAGAAGCCGGCTACAGGGGACGGCAGGCTGCTCGTCAAGGTCCATGCGACGACGGTGAATCGGACGGACTGCGCCTACCGTGCTGCCAGGCCGTTCTTCATGAGATTTCTTACCGGGCTGATCAGGCCACGGCGGGCGGTCCTGGGCACTGAGTTCGCCGGCGTGGTCGAGGCGGTCGGCAGCGGTGTCACGTCGTTCGAGGTCGGCGACAGGGTGTTCGGATACAACGAGGGCCCGTTCGGCGCTCATGCCGAGTACATGTCGATTCCCGCGGACGGGTCGGTCGCGACCATGCCAGCCAACGTGACGTACGAACAGGCCGCTCCTAGTACGGAGGGGGCGCATTATGCCCTCGCGCATATCCGGGCGGCGAAGATCCTCAGCGGGCAGGACGTCCTGGTCTATGGCGCGACCGGTGCTATCGGCTCAGCGGCGGTCCAGCTACTCAAAAACCTGGGTGCCAACGTGACCGCGGTGTGCGGGACGGACCACCTGGAGCTGGTCAGGGGCCTGGGCGCCGACAGGGTCATCGATTACACGGCCGAGGATTTCACTAAGGACGAGCAGAGATACGACGTGGTCCTCGACTCGGTCGGGAAGAGCTCCTTCGGCCACTGCAAACGGCTTCTGAAACCGCGCGGAATCTACATCTCCTCGGAGCTAGGGCCACTGGCCCAGAATCCGGTCCGTGCGCTCCTCGCCCCGCTGCATGGCGGCAAGAAAGTCATGTTCCCCATTCCGAAGCATGACCAGCTGATGGTCGGGCATTTCAGCAAGCTGATCGAGTCCGGAGAGTTCAGGCCGGTCATCGACAGAACGTATCCGCTTGAGCAGATCGTCGAGGCTTACCGGTACGTCGAGGCCGGGCAGAAAACCGGCAATGTCGTCATCAGCCTCGAGGGGTCGCTCTAACCGCCCGGACCAGCATCACCGGCCGCCCGGGCTAGGCGTCACAATCTGTGGCGCCGGGATCTCGCCGTCCGGCTCGAGCAGCGGCGCGGTCGAGTCCAGAGTCTCGGGGTACTTGATTCCGGCGCCGGTGTTGAGCGCGACGACGACCTCGTCCTCGCTGATCTGGCCGCGCTGGCGAAGCACCCGGATCGCAGCGACGGTCGCCGCGCCCTCCGGACAGACCAGCGCCCCCTCGGTACTGGCGATCTCGCGCTGTGCCGCCAGCAACTCGGCATCGCTGACGGCGAGCGCACACCCGTTGGTGCTGTAGATCGCGTCGAGAATGAGGAAGTCGCCGAGCGCCTTCGGCACGTTGATGCCGAAGGCGACGGTATAAGGATCGGGCCACGGCGAGCTCTCGCGTGCGCCGGCCTGGAACGCCGTGACGATCGGGGCGCAGCCGCTGGCCTGCACCGCCACCAGCCGCGGCAGCGGGCCGCTCATCCAGCCCAGCTCGACCAGCTCATTCAGTGCCTTGTGGATGCCGATGATGCCGACGCCGCCGCCGGTCGGGTAAACGATGACGTCCGGCATGGTCCAGCCAAGCTGCTCGACGATCTCCAAGCCCATCGTCTTCTTGCCCTCGAGCCGATATGGCTCCTTCAGCGTCGAAACCTCCTGATAGCCCCCGCGGCGCGCAACAGCGGCATTGATGAGCCGGCCGCAGTCGCCGATATGCCCGCGCACCAGGTAGAGCTCGGCCCCCGCCGAGGCCACCTCGCCCCGGCAGATGGCAGGCGCCTTCTCCGGCATGGCAATCAGCGCGCGGATCCCGGCACGAGCCGCATACAGCGCCCACGCCGCGCCAGCGTTCCCGTTCGTCGGCATGGCAATGCCACGCACGCCGAGCTCTGCCGCCCTGGAGACGCCTACCGCGGCACCGCGCGCCTTAAACGAGCCGGTGGGGATCGTCCCCTCGTCTTTCATCAGCAGCCTGGGTACGCCGAGCTGCTCGCCCAGCCGCGGCAGCGCCAAGAGCGGTGTCATGCCCTCGCCCAGGCTCACGATGTTCTCCTCGCGCGACACCGGCAGCAGCTCGTGATAGCGCCACAGCGAGGCCTCACGTCCGGCGAACGCGGCCCGCGACGATTCGGCGGCCAGCCGGGCGAGGTCGTACTGCGCCAGCAGCGGCGAGCCGCAGGCGCACAACCCCTGCACGACATCGGCCGGATAGCGGGTGCCACAGCGGGGACAGCTCAGGTCGGTCAGGTACGAGAACACCAAGCAGCGCCTTTCCGCAGCGGCCTATCAGGTCAGGCCAGCACGATCTTGCAGGGCCCAGCGACGTGGATGCCGGCAGCTCGCTAGCCTCTGCCTGTGTCGTTCGTTGCTGCAACCTGACGTCCGCCGACGTCCACCACCGTGACCCCCGTGTTCTCGGACTAGACGGGCTGTACGACGGAGGTCATGGTGCTGATCAGTTGCCGGAATCGCTGGACTGGCTCGGTTTCGCCGGTGATGTCGATCCCGGCGTCTGACCCGGCGAAGATGAGGGCAGTCAGGGCTTGGGTGGTCGCGATGATCGTGACCTCGGCTCGTGCGGGCGCGGCCCCCGCGGTAAGCGACCACTGGCGGCCGTCGCTTTCGACCAGGTAGTCCGCACCGTCGAGCCGGAAGTGCCAGCGGGCTGGCCGGTGGTCGTCGGCGGCGAGGTCGATGGCCTGGGTAACGGAGCGGAGCAGATGCTCGGCGTGCAGCGGCTCGCCGGCCTGCGGCCAGCGCCAGGCATGCTGTAGCCCCCACCGGCCGAGCGCGTCGATGACGGGTCCGAGGTCGGCTCCGGCCGGTGTCAGGCGATACCAGACCTCCCGCCGCCCCGGTTCACGGTCGGCGGCAACGATCCCGGCGTCCTCAAGCTCGCGCAGGCGCTGGCTGAGCGTCTTGGGGGTGATCCCGCCCAGGCGGTCCATCAGGTCGGTGAACCTCTTGGCGCCGGCGAGAAGGTCGCGGATCACCAGCAAGCTCCACCGGTCGCCGACGCGCTCCAGGGCGCGCGCTGTCAGGCAGAAATGGTCGTAGGTGCGGACGTTCCTTGTCACGTCCTCCACAATACTAGTTGACAGATACTATCGTCAACATAGTAGCTTGCAGATAGTTAACACTCGGCTGGAGGAGGATGTCATGTACGACCCGCCTGGCTTCCTGTGGGCGATCACCATCGCCGGGATCATCGCGATCCCGGCCGCGACCTGCGTCGTGCTGTACGGCGGCGCGGTGCGCGCCGGCCTGGACCGGACGCGAGCGGCGCTGCTCGCCGGAGGCGCGGCCGTCGTGCTCGGCGGCTGGTTCACCGCCAGCGCGGTGATCGCGGGTCACGGCTGGTACCACGCGCGGCTCGGCCACGGGGTGCCGTGGCTGCCGGTCGCGGTGGCCGGCTTCTTTGGCTTGCTGCTGGCGCTGCGCCGGATCCCGGTGGTGGCGCGCGCCCTGACGGCGCCGGGCATGGTGGCCCGCCTGGAGCTCCCGCACGCGTTCCGGGTGGCCGAGGGGACGGCCTTCCTGGCCACCATGGCCCTCGGTCATCTGCCCGCGCTGTTCGCGCTGCCCGCGGGCCTGGGCGACATCGCCGCCGGTATCGCCGCGCCGCTGATCGCACGCAGGCTCGCGCAGGGAACCGGCCGCCGTGCCGCCCTGTGGTTCAACGCGTTCGGCATGACCGACCTGGTCAACGCCCTGACCCTCGGCGCCCTGACCGGATTCCAGCTGCTCAGCGTCACCCCGTCCGCGGCGCCGATCAGCGAGCTGCCGCTCGCCCTGATCCCGACAGCCGCTGTGCCGCTGCTGTTCGCCCTGCACATCACGTCCGTGTCCGCGCTGGCCAGGACCCGGCGAGCAGCGCCGCCGGCCGCCGGGCCGCTCACTTCCACCGCCACGCCGAGCGCTGCTGTGGCGCCAAGCCCGGCATCGCGCGCTTGGTGAAAGTACTCAACGCAGAGGAGAAGACAATGGAGGTCGAGACCTACGCGTGGACCTGATATGAGCAGCCCTGTGTCAAGCTGTTGCTCATGACTGATGTCAGCACCAGCAGCAGCGCCGAGGAGAAGCGGCGCTGGCTCGTCCTAGGCGTGATCGCCATCGCGCAGCTCATGGTCGTGCTGGACGCCACGGTGATGAACATCGCGCTTCCATCAGCGCAGCGCGCCTTGCAGTTCACCACCGCGGACCGGCAGTGGGTAGTCACGGCGTATACCCTCGCGTTCGGCAGCCTGCTGTTGTTCGGGGGGAGGCTGGCGGATCTGCTCGGCCGCAAGGTGACGTTCCTTGTTGGCCTAGTCGGTTTCGCGGGCGTCTCGGCCGTGGGCGGCGCGTCCGTCAACTTCGCCATGCTGGTGACCGCGCGGGCCTGCCAGGGCGTGTTCGCCGCAGTGTTGGTTCCGTCGGCGCTGTCGCTGCTGACGACCACCTTCACCGAGCCAAGAGACCGCGGCAGGGCGTTCGGCGTCTACGGCGCGATCGCCGCGGCGGGCGGCGCGGTCGGCCTGCTGCTCGGTGGCGCGCTGACCGAGTACCTGTCCTGGCGGTGGGCGCTGTACGTCAACCTCGTCTTCGCGGGCGTGGCCTTCATCGGCGGAATGCTCCTGTTGGAGCGCCGGCCGTCGCTGGTCAAGCCTCACCTGGACATCCCCGGCGTGATACTGGCGTCCGGGGGCGTGTTCTGCCTGGTCTACGGGTTCTCGAACGCGGCGACACACAACTGGCACGCGCCGTCCACGTACGGCTTCGTCGTCGCCGGCGTGACGCTGCTGGCGGTGTTCGCGTTCTGGATGGGCCGGGCCGCGCACCCGCTGCTGCCGCCCCGTGTGGTGGGCGACCGCAACCGGGCCGCTGCTTACCTGTCGATGCTGATCGCCGCAGCGGGCATGTTCGCGACCTTCTTGTTCCTGACCTACTACATGCAGCAGAGCCTGGGCTACTCGCCGGTCGTCACGGGCTTGGCGTTCTTGCCGATCGCGGGCGGCATCGCGGTGGCGGCCAACATATCGACGATCGTGCTGATGCCTAGGGTGGGGCCAAAACCGCTGGTAACGATTGGGCTGCTGACTGGGGCGGGTGCGATGGTCTGGTTCGCCCAGCTCGGGGCGCACACCGGCTATGCCGCGGGCGTGCTCGGCCCGATCATCCTGACTGGAATCGGTCTCGGCCTAGTGATTGCGCCCTCGATCAACACTGGTACGTTCGGCGTGGCCCAGCAGGACGCGGGGGTGGCATCGGCGACCGTCACTGTCGGCCAGCAACTCGGCGCCTCCATCGGCACCTCGCTGCTGAACACCATCTTTGCCGGCGCCGTGGCAGCGTACATCGCGGCGCATGCCGCGTCGGCCAGGGTCATCGGCCAGCGCGCGCTGACCGGGCTGGCGCTCGCGCACGGCTATGACACGGCGTTCTGGTGTACCTCCGCCATCTTGGCCGGCGGCGCGATCGTCGTCGGCCTCCTGTTCCGCCCCGGCCCGCTCGTCAGGCGGGCCACGCCGGGCCGACCGGACGCCGGGGCGATGGCAACAGCCGCAGACGCAGGCCCCGCCGAATCGGCCTGATCACGCGGAACGCTGCGAGCTCACGTGGCCTGACACGGCAGCCGGGCCGTCGGGTAGCCCAGCCGGGTTTCGGGTACTGCCAGCGGTGTGCTGCTCGCGCCACCGGCACGCAAGATCGCGAAGCCACCAGGAGCGGATCATTTGGAGCGGATATGGCAGGCGATGACCTCGAAGAACTGCTCGTGTCCTCTGAAGTCCAGACGGCACGCGACCGCATAGAGGACTACGACGCGGCTGAGACCGCCGTGGCGGCCAACCCGCACGGTGAGCAGGAGCTTGACGATCTGCGCCGCGCGCTCACTGAGATGCCAGGCGCCGTCCGAATGCTCCTCGAAGCAATCGACCGGGCTGGGGCTAGCGCTGGAGAGCCCCAGTACGACCCTGGCGACAGAGCAGCTTTTCGCAGAGCAGCGGAGGCTCAGGACCAGTAACTCAACCCTCGGTGGAGCGGCAAGCGTGGGGGGAGGCATGGATGCTGGGGTGAACTACCCCTGGTTCAGCTACGGCTGGGACTTCGGGCCGGCCCCTCCCGGCTGGCGAAGTGGCGAATGACCCGGCCTGGGTCCCGCATATCGCGCCAGCACCTGCAGCACCTGGCCGCGATCGGGATTAGCGTGGTCCGCTGGTTCATCCTCGGGGACGGTCTCAGCTACGGCACCGGCCCTGATGCGCCGACGCTGGATCGCTTCGCGACGCGCTGACAGCGCCGCCTGGAGGTTTGATCCCCCCGTCCTGGCTAGGGAGTTCCAGGAGCACTTCGAGGCAGTGCTCCAGAGCTTCGCAGCGCAGAGCACCGGGCCACATCCTGTCCGCCTTATGCCTGTTCTTGCCGACTATAAGTTCTGCGAGCCGGGAGCATGGCCGGTGGTCAAGGAAGACCCCGCCCTCCGGCACGGCGTTCCGGACGAGGGGTGGGTGAAGGGCGGACGCGCTGAGGCCATTACCACCAACCGCCGGCAATTCATCGAACAGGTGCTGCGGCCGCTTCTTCGGCTGTCCTCCGGTTACCGGGATGTTATCTACGCCTGGGATGTCTTCAACGAGCCAGAGTGGGTTACCAACGGCTGGCATCCGGACCGCAGGAACGACCACCCGGTGAATGAGAGCGAAATGCGGGCGTTTCTGGAAGACAGCATGTCTGCCATCCGCGAGGCCGGATTCAAGTCGACAATCGGCTTCAGCATGATCGAGACCATCCGCCAGACCCGCCTCTATGCCGACATCAACCAGTTTCATCACTACACGAACGGCAGCCGTTCCCTCGAACGGAACCCCTTTGATCCACGCCATCCCGGCATCATCGGCGAGTTCGCTACATCGACCGCTGAGGACACCTGGCCCGAGTTGCGCGAGCGGAGCCAGCGCATTCTTGAACGCCTGAAGCTTGCGCAAAGCCAGGGCTATGCCCTCGCCCTGGCCTGGTCATTCCAGGCTGCAGACCGGCATACCTCCTGGACCCTGCAGGCCGAGAATGACATCGAGTGCTTCACCCAGGGACGGAACTGCCACTAACCGGCCGGCTTGCCCGCCGCCGTCGCTTATTCGGCGAAGCGGAATGGAACTGGGTCCAGCTCGGCTGGCAGAACAGTCTGGGATGGGTAGTCGCCTGTAGCCTGCATGTGCGTGCTGCGCAGCCGGTGCGCCATTGCCGCTTCTGGCTGGTCCGCCCTCGGAAGGGAGCCCGGTCCGGTGCCTTGGATGGACATGTGGGCGGCTCACGAGCAGCGCAGGTCCGATCGTCTGCTGACCGGAAGCAAGGAACTGTACCGGTTGCGCCCCCTGGTTCCCGCAGATCCCGTCCAGGGACCTGGCGGCAGCACGGCCGTCATCCGGGTGGGCCAGACTGGCGCCTGGTGGCTGAGCTGGTGGCGCAATCCCGTCCCGCCAGTTACTGGCGGCGGCCCGTTAGGCGACCGGCCCCCCCGGTAAAGATGAGCGTCCGGCTGCCCAGCGAGGTGGCGGCCTACCGCGTCGCCGCGCAGCTAGTCACCCAGTTCCAGGCCGAGGGACCAACTGCGCTGCAACGCCCGCGGATCGACGTCCCGTAAAGTCACGCCTCGGTGAGCGGCGCCTTGTCCATATGCGGCGGATCCGTTCGTCGTGTTGGTGAAAGCTCGGTTTCCCTAGATCAGCAGGGTGGTGATGGCCAGATGCAGCCAGAGACCAGCGCGCTGCTCGGATCGCTGACGAGCCAGCGCAATCACGTGCTCGGGATTGTTGATGGCCTCACCGAGGATCAATTGCGGCGGCCAGTGCTGCCCTCAGGCTGGAACTGTCTGGGCATGGTGCAGCACCTGACGATCAGCGACGAGCGGTTCTGGTTCAGCGGCATCGTGGCCGGCGAGTCCGCTTACGTCATTACGTCTGATGAGGGTGCCGAGGCTGCCTGGCGCGTGGCTGCGGACGTGCCCGCCGCGGATGTGCTCGACGCCTATCGCGCAGAGATCGGGCGGGCCGACGCCGTTATCGCGGCCACGCCTCTAGACCAAGCCCCGGCCATCTGGCCCGTGGAGATCTGGCCCACCTGGAGGCTGCCCGATCTTCGCGCCGTGCTGCTGCATGTAATCACCGAGACGGCGTGCCATGCTGGCCACCTCGATGCGGCGCGCGAACTGATCGACGGCCGTCAGTGGATGGTTTAGATAAACGCGTGAGCCACCGGGCCGGCCGGTGTTACAGCCGCGAGCAGGTCAATCTGAGCCTCTAGCGGCTGCGTTCCCGCCCTGATTTGCATGGGTCTGATTTCACCCCGCGGGCCGGGCGGCGGCACTAGCATAGGGCGCCGTGCGAAGAATACGTGGTTTGGGAATCGTAGCGACGGCCCTCGTCGGGGCTGGCGCCCTGGCGGGCGCAATGGTCTCGGATGCTCTGGGCGCCCCGGCCGGCGCGGTGCAGCCGCCTGCCGCGGCGGGTGCGTCGTCCAGCGCCACCCGCACGGGCGTCCTGCCAGACTTCGGCAACCCGAACGGGCACTTCCCGGTGCCGCCCGCAGGCAGGGCGGTCAACACCAGCCACCCGAACCACGTGATCGGCAACGGCACGCCGGCGGGCTGCACGTCGGAGGCCGTGGTGCGGGCCGTCGCCGCAGGCGGGATCATCAGCTTTAACTGCGGCAGCAAGCCGGTCACGATCGTGATGACCGCGACGGCCAACGTGCCCAAGACCAGGCACCTGGTGGTCCTGGATGGCCACGGACTGGTCACGCTGAGCGGCGGCGGCAAGCGCCGGATCCTGTTCTCCGACACCTGCGCCGGCACATGGTCAACCGATGACTGCGTCAACCAGCCTTATCCGCGGATCGTGGTGCAGAACATCACCTTCGAGGACGGCTTCAACGGCACGCACCAGGCCACCTGCACGGCCAACGTTCCGCGCTGCTGGTACGGCGGCGTCGACGGCGGCGGCGCCATCTACGTCGAGGGCGGCCAGTTCAAGGCGGTCAACTCGCGGTTCTCCGGCAACCGGTGCTACCAGCTACGGCCCGGACCTTGGCGGCGGCGCTATCCGCGTACTCGCGCAGTACCGCAACCGTCCGGTGTACATCACCAGCGACACGTTCAGCGGCGGCCGCTGCTCCAACGGCGCAGCGCTGAGCAGCATCAGCGTCCAGTGGAGCGTTTACAACAGCATCTTCACCGGCAACAAGGCCGTCGGCTGGGGCGCGAACCCGGCCGCGAGCGGCACGCCAGGAGGCGGCAGCGGCGGCGCGATCTACAACGACGGCACCGATTACAACACATGCATCGCCGGCACGATCATGCGCAACAACAGCGCGCGCGAGGGCGGCGGCGCCATCTTCTATGTCGTGGACTCCGGCTGGGGCAAGCTGGCCCTTCACCAGTCACACCTGCGGCGCAACCCCAGTGGCCAGTTCCAGACCTACCCCGGTATCTATGACAACATCGACGGGCACGACGGCCCTCCGGTCGTGGACAACCGAGCTAGAAGCTGCTAGTCCGCGCTGGCGGACGCTTGCTTACTGCGTCCGCGCGTCACCAGGCGACCATTCCCCATCCGACTGGCCCGGTCTCGCTGAGCGGCAGGGCGGTCACCGTTCCCGTGGTGAGGTTGACACTCACGAAGTGGGTCTGCGAAGGGGTGCTCTGCACGCACATGACTTTGTTATGCACGCTCACCGCGGTGCAAGCGTGACCCTTAACGAAGGGGGACAGTCTCCTCCGGCGAGCAGCGGGTGCCAACGGGTAGCAGCGCATACCCGCCCGCCGGGTCAGCGACGAGCGGGCCGAGTTGGGCTGCCGCAGGCCAGCGGTAGAGCACCTTGACCTGGTGCCCGTGGTGGTGGAGTAGGCCGCGAGAATCTGGCTGCGGGCGCCGACTAGGGCATACATGAGGCTGCCACGTGGTGCCCAACGCCGTCGTGTTCGGATTGCGGATCACGATGTGGCTGCGGTCCTGGTCTCGCCCGGACGGGGCGCTTGCTGTGAGTACCCGGCCGACGCGCGAGTTGGCATTCAGGAAGTTCGAATAGCCAAGCAGGCTGCCGTCCGCTGACATCGACAGGTCAGAGGTGTAGTCCTCGCGCAGGTGTATGACCACCGCCTGGTGATCTGGCCGCTGGCGAGGTTGATCAAGCCGATGCTCCAGACGGCTGGCCCATGCCGATCTGGCCGGACGCGCCGCTGGCACACGTGGTTACTGAATAAGCGATCAGTCTCCCGTCTGCACTCGCTGCCAGCGCGGTCGGCAGGCCGGGCAGCGTGCCGCACTGGCAGCCGGGTTAGAGCCGATGGCTGGCCATCGGCACTGAGGCTGAACTGGTAGAAGGGCGCCTGGCAGGACGTCTGCGGGTTCAGGTCGGCGGCCGCGAAGAAGGTCTTGTTACCGGCGGTCCCAGCGATGGCGGCGAACGGTGGCCGGGTGGCGCGTCGAGTCGGCCCGCGACCTGCCCCGGTCGCTGTCACCACCACCTCGAGGTTGTTGCCGTTGTTCAGCACCGTGTACTTCGGCAGCGCGGCGAGCCGGCTGGCTACCGCGCCGCATGCCTTTCCCGGCCGCCGTGGCCGGGCGATCCGGAGCAGGCCACGGACACCGCGACGGCGGCGCCGGCGGCGATCGCAGCGACAGACGCGGCCGCAATGAGCGGCATCAGCACACGGCCGCGCCGCCTCGGCGCCCGCGCGGCGCGTGACGTGTCTCTCAGCCCGCCAGCCCGGGTCGAGGTCCAAGCCACCTATCGCGCCTGGTCTGACGGTGTCGGCTGCCTCCCGGTACGCCTCGCGTAAGCTGGTCTTCTAGTCCTTTCACAGCTCCTCCTTAAAGTGGCGCCGAGCACGCCCAGCGCTCGCGAGGCCGTCGACGCAACGGTGCCCCTGCTGACCCCGAGCACGGACGCGATCTCCGCATCAGCCAGTCCGCGTAGTACCGCAGTGCCAGCACCTCCCGCTGGCGCGGAGGCAGCCTGGCCACGGCCGCAAGCACCGCCCGCCGCTCCTCCGCTGGCCATGGCAGCAGTCTCGGCGGACCACACCGGCGGGTCATGCCGCACCGGTCGCAGCCAGGCGCGCCTGCGGGCGCGCAGTACGCCACGGCTGCCATTCACGACGGCGACGCGCAGGTAGCCGGCAACCCTGCCGTGGTCGTCCACGCCCGACCAGTTCCGGTACAGGCCCAGGAACGCCTCTTGAACGACATCCTCGGCGCTGGGCTGATCACCGACCAGCACCAGGGCCAGCCGGACGAGCCCGTCGCATGCTGCCGGTACAGGTCGCCGACGGCGTCCGCGCGGGACAACTCCTGCGAGCCAGCCGGAATTTGGGGGAAGCTAGAGGTCACGCCTTATAAGATGCCGCTCGCGGCCGATTGTTGAGTCCATCTCGCGAGTGGCTATGGCGCAAGGGTCGGTGTCTAAGCCGCGCGCTGACCATCGGCGCTATCGCAAGTGTCCAGTTGCCGACTGCCGCGCACGCCTGCTGCCGGGCTGCTCGACCGGCGCGGCGTCTACTATCCAAGGGGTACCGCCACCCCTGACGTGGTTGTCATGAACACGGCAGAGCATGGTCCTGGCAAAGCCCTGGCCCTGGTTGATTTCCCATGCCACTGCGCCGAGTTCGGTGCAGGGCGTGTGCCAGCTCGTCCTGGTCATCAAGTCGGGACAGATGATCCTCCGGCCAGCGCCGCACATCCCCGTGAACTCATTGCACCGGTCACAGAACCCTAGCCGTGCGGCGACCTTATCCCGGATCCGTAAGCCGCATACAGGGCAGTTGTCGACTCTGGATATACGTCCAGGCACATCGCGCCGCCGCCGGAGCATCCCGAGCCGCCCGCGCTCTGGCGCACTCAGACTGGCGCCGCGAACGGTCGGCCCGACGTCGCCTTGGCCGGGCTGAATGGCGGGTGCGCTGGTTGCATTGCGGGACATTGAAGTCCTGCCTCTCGTTTCGTCTGACCCAGGCTGCCGCCGGGGCAAGCGTGCCGTGCAGACGCGGCTGCCGGTCATCAGCACGAGGCGACGTGAACCTAATGACTACATGCAGTGAGCACCTTTGGACAGCTTGTTACCGATGGTCCCAGCGTGACACGGCCTTGGGTACCTGTCCAGCGATGCGGGCAGGTGCGCGCCACACTGAGCTGTATTACGCACAATGTCTGTTGACGCGGCTTAAGATCTCCACTCAGTCAAGGGCGCGGGTGCTGTATTCATCGGATGACGCGACCTCGATGTGCAGTTGCAGCCATTTCCCCAGCTCGGCGATCTCCTGATCGATCGCGGCTGCCATGGACTTGGTGAACTCAACGTCCTGGTGAATGGCGTTGATCCGCAGGACGCCGGCACGCTGGTCGGCTGCGGCGTCTACCTTGCCGACCAGCCGGTCGCCATACAAGATCGGCAAGGCGTAGTAACCCCATCGGCGCTTGGCGGCAGGCTTATACATCTCGAGCTGATAGTCGAATTCGAATATCTCGGCCATCCGCTTGCGGTCCACCACGAGCCGGTCCAGCGGCGATAGCAGAGCCGCTCGCCCATGGAAGGGCTGCCCGAGCTGCCCTGGATCCACCCGCCACTTGCCGCGAACGCCATCAATTACGGCGGGTTCCCCGGCGGTGCCGACGTCCAGGGGCTCCACGTGACATTCGGGTCCCCTCTCCCGCGCTATCCCGAGCGACGTCAGCCGGCGCTGGTCACGCCGGACGCGAGCTTCCTCCGTCGGGACTACGGGATCGTCCGGGTACACGCGGTCCGCAAGGTCCCACAGGCGCTCCCTGCTTGACCGCCCTGACACCGCGACCTCGCCACGCTGCTCCATGAAGTCCAGCAAGCGCACCACGTTCCGATAGTTGGTCCATCCGGTGGACCGCCACGGGACCGCGCAGGTATCAGGAAGCTCGCGGGCCGGCAACGGCCCCTCCGAGCGGAGCCACTGCAGAATCTCCTCACGACATGCATTGTTGGCCTTCACCCAGGCGCGCAGGCCTACCTGCCAGTCGCGCAGCGGCTCTCGCCCGGGCCATTCCTGCATGTCAGCGCGGAACAAGGCCATATCCTCCGCGGGTCGAATCGCGCCCAGGAACTCGACCAGCGAGCGATCATCCAGCAGATCATCAAGATCAGCCGGTGCGTAGCCAGAGCCGATCCGGCTCCAGCAGACCAAATGGGCGCTAGGCGCGACGGCCGCGGTGGTGTCGTTCTGCACCAGGGCGAGATGACGGATCAGGTCCAGCAGGCTGGCCGGTCGCGAGGCGTCCAGCAGTTGCGCACGGACCGCAATACGACGAGCCTCCTGCCGGGACAACTGGTGCACCATTTGCCCAACCGTAACGGAGCCATCGGACACTCGGCGCTGCCATGGACGCCGACACCGCATCGTTCAGATCGCCCCGCACGGCCTCCTGTAGGTCGTCATGAGCAATGATGGGGAGATCGGAATGTCGGCGGGTGGTGTCGGTGATGCACGAGTTCGATGACTACCGCAAGCAGCGGACTGTGCTGCTTACTACTCGCAAGCGAGACGGCACGACCGTCGGCACGCCTGTCAACATTGCCCTGGGGCCGGACGGGCGCGCGTATTTCCGTACCTGGTCCTCCTCCGGCAAGGCCAAGCGCATGCGCAACTTCCCGCAGGTATGGATCGCGCCGTGCACCATGCGCGGCAAGGCCACCGGCCCGCAGCGCCAGGCAAACGCCCGGCTGCTCACCAGCCCGGACGCGGCAGTGGCGGCTCGGGCCCTGGCTGCGAAGTACCGGATACTGCAGGGCGTCCTGGTTCCGGCTTCCCACCGGCTTACCAAGAAGACCACGGTCCACTACGAACTGCTGCCGCCGGACGCGGCCTGACCTCGGGCATCGGATCACTCCGCTGCTATGTCGGCGCGTTACAGCACCGATATCAAGTACTCGCTCATGGTGGAATTCCGCAGCCGGTCCAGGTCAAGGCACGCGGTGACGCTCTCGAGCATGGCGTTGATGTTCCTGGCAAGTAGGTCACGGTCGCCGTCGGCATTGAAGAACAGCATTGGGTCGGCGACGTGCGCAGCCGACGGCCATGCCTCCTCGACGATGCCATCGATCCGCGGGGCGGCGGCGGTAATGGGCCGGACGACTTCGTTACGTACGTAACGGCAGCGCGGCTGCAGCTCTCCAGACAGCGGAGACTGTGTGCCATGCCAGCGCTCGATCCAGGTGGCGTAGTCAAGCCCGGCAGGACGGTGCACGAGCGAAACCGTCAGCACGCCAGGCGATCTCGTGCCGTCCGGCCAGGTCCGCGGCGGGGCGTGCGGTGTCGTGCCGTAGTCCTCGTAGACCGACTCAGTCACCAGGTAGCCGGCGTACCGCAGGCCTGCGTCAGCCACGGCCTCCTCGATGCCCGCGCGCCGGTCGTAACTATCGAGCCACACGCAGACTTCGGCTACGTGCGGGTCCTCCCCGGCAGGCACAGGGACGGGCGATGGCGCCTGAGCAGCGTCGGAGTCATGCACGTTGATAGTGATGCCGCGCCCGCCAAGCTGGCGTAGCCGCGGCACGGTACCGGTGATGAGCGCGTCGCGGATGGCGTCGCCGGACTCTGGCGCGCCGTCGCCCCACAGCACATAAACGAGCTTCTCCATGTCCTCCGCCATCTCGAGACGTAGCACCTGCTAAGCGGGCGCTGCTCGCCCGAGTTTCGTAGTCCGGCAGCTCCAGTCCGCGGGCAAGGCGGTCGACTGTGCGCAGGGCATCGGGGATGCGGAACGGCCCGGCCATGTTCTGAACCAAGCTCGCCGCGTCCGCGATGGTCATGCCTGCGGCAGTGATAAACAGCGGCCTGGCCGACGGCCCGCGCCGGATCCGGGCAGCGTGCGTCGCGGTCCTGAATGCGGTCTTGGCGACGCCGATGACGGGCGCGCCGAACTGGGCATGAACGTGCGCGCCGAGGCCCGGTCGGCCCTCCGGATCCAGGTCGACGTATCCATCCACCACGATGAGCGCGAACGTCCCTGCCTGCTGGCAGACCGCCCGGATCGCCGGGAGCTCGCGCACGTAGAACTCACCTGGAATGTACTGCTCGGATTCGCCTAGGAGGACCGTCGCGGTGCTCGCCAGTTCGGCGAACCTGGCATCCCTGGCGGTCACAAGTGCGGCCCGCGCGCCAGCCGTCCCGAGGTAGTGGACATCCACTGCGGCGAACGCGCCCCGAGCCAGAGCACCGCAGTTGCCTACCATGCTTGATGATCTCATCTGGCAGTCGATGGCAGCTTCCGCGGAGGCGGATCCAGAGGCCGTTCCGGAAGCAGGTCGTCCGGAATCCCCGTTACTGTGCCTCGCATGACCAACAGCGACAACAACGTGATCCTGAACGAACCCCCGGTGGCCGGCAACGAGTTCGACACGCTGGTCGGAGCACTGGAACGCCAGCGCCGTTATGTCGCCTGGAAGTGCGGGGGCCTCGACTCCGCCGGGCTGCGGGCCAAGCTAGGGCCGTCGAGCATAACCCTGGGCGGCCTGCTCAAGCATCTGGCCGCCGTGGAGGACGACGTCTTCTCGGTCAAGCTGCACGGCCGGGAGCCACAGCCACCGTTTAACACGGTCGACTGGGACGCCGACCCTGACTGGGAGTGGCGCTCTGCTGCGGAGGACAGTCCCGAGGAGCTGATGTCGCTCTGGCGGGACGCGGTGGGCCGCTCCCGGACGCTGATAGCCACGGCGTTCGCGGACGGCGGCCTGGACAGGCCAGCGTCATTCACCTGGCCTGATGGCAGGACCCCTAGCCTGCGACGGCTCCTGATGGACATGGTCGAGGAGTACGCCCGTCACGTGGGTCAGGCCGACCTCATCCGGGAGTCGGTCGACGGGCTTGTCGGCGAGGATCCCAGTGACGACGCCTAGTACGGCGACGCGAGAGAAGGACCCGGCCGCGGAACTTACCATCGTTCCCGCGAACGAGGCGGCGTGGGCAGATCTTCAGGCGATCTTCGGCATCGCGGGCTACGCCGGCCGTTGCTACTGCCAGCATTTCAAGACACGGGACCGCGACTGGAGTTCGCTCACCGTCGCCGCGCGGCAGAACCGCCTCCGCGAGCAGGCTGGCTGCGGCAATTCGCGCGCCGTCACTACCACTGGGCTGGTCGCGTATCTCGGTCGCGAGCCGGCCGGCTGGGTGGCGGTCGAGCCGCGCACGGCCTATCCGCGTCTGCAGTGGATGCGGACCGTCTGGAGTGGCCGTCAGGAAGACAAGACGGACGACGGCGTATGGGCCGTTACCTGTTTCGTGGTCCGCAAGGGATACCGCAAGCGGGGGATCACTTACGCGCTCGCCGCCGCTACGGTCGGCTTCGCCAGGGATCGCGGCGCCCGTGCGCTGGAGGCCTACCCGATGATCACCACGCCGGGCAAGGACATCACCTGGGGTGAGCTGTACGTCGGGACCCGCCAGGTGTTCGCGGAGGCTGGTTTCGTTGAGGTGAGCCGCCCCAGTCCGCGGCGCGTGGTGATGCGGATCGACTTCGCGGACTAACGTCGGCGTGCGTGAGGTGCACGCGTTGCGCCGGCCGAATTCGTCGAGAAATCTGGTGCCGTGAAGCAACCTCGGGTTCCGACTGCCGTCTCTGTTCCATGAACGACCTTCCTGGCGGACCCTCGGGCCCCAAGTCGGATGGCGTGTCCTCAGCGCTGTCGTAACTCGATCGAAAATGTCAGTGGGCGGCGGTATTATCGAACACGTGAGCGATTGATCTGCCGGCCGGTTTCGGGCCTCGGTGGTGGACTGGCCCTGGCGGCGGAGGGAGGCAGGCCATGACGGATTCCGGCTGGGATATCCCTGGTGTTCCGCGTGATGCTGCTGCTGCCGGTCCCGCGGCTGGCGCCGCCGCGGCTGCTTCGGCGGGTCCTGACGGTCCGGGAACGGGCTGTCCGCCTGGGCGGCGACGGGCTGGTTCGCGCATGTCGCGTGCGAGTGCGAGCGTGTCGGCGCTGGCCGAGTCGTCGGCGGGTGCGTTCGCCCGGTCGCCGGCAGCGCCGGGCTGTCTCAGTGTGCTTGCTCGTCTTCTGAAGGTGCTCCTTCGGGCGCGGGCGATGCCTTAACGCCGGCTGCCTCATCTTCGGCGGGCTCGCCGTCTGCTGGTTGCTGGGCGGATGGTGGCGGTGGCGTGGGGCCGGTGGTGCGGCGCAGGCGCTGCGGTCTCTGTCTGGGCGCTGGACGTCCTCGCTCAGTCGGATCCGGGGTCTGGCCGGAGGGGCTGCAGGCTGATTGCCTGCGGGCGCTGGCGGTGGCGGAGTCGCGGCAGGCCGCGGCGCACGCGCGGGTGCTGGCGGCGTTCAGCGTGCCCGGCGGGGGGCTGGCGGGGGACGGGCACCGGTCGGCGCGGGTGTGGCTGACCTGGCAGACCCAGGCGACCCGGCGGGCCGCCGCAACCAGGGTCGGGTGGATGCGCCGCCTGCAGGCCCACCCGGTGATCGCCGCGGCGCTGGCCGGCGGCGCGGTCTCGGTGTCGTGGGCGCATCAGGTCTGCGACTGGACGGACCGGCTCCCCAGCCAGGTCCGCGACAGCGCGGACGCCGAGCTGCTCGCCGCGGCCGGCGCGGGCGCGAGCCTGACCGACCTGGCGTTCATCGCCGAGGACCTGCGCCGTGAGCACGCCGCCCCCGACGATGACAATGACGGGTTCGAGGACCGGAAGGTCCGGCTGCACAGCACCTTTGAGGGGGCGGGTCGGCTGGAAGGGGACCTGACCCCGCGGTGCGCCGCCGCGGCCGAAGCGGTGATCGGCGCGCTGTCTCAGCCGCGGGGGCCGGAGGACACCCGGACCGTGGCGCAGCGGCAGCACGACGCGCTGGAGGAAGCCTTCACCCGGCTGCTGGCCGCCGACGGCCTGCTGCCGCAGCGGGCCGGGCAGCCGGTCCGCCTGGAGCTGGACATCACCCTGCATGAGCTGCTCGCCAACACCGGCGGGGCGGCCGGGCCGGGCGCCGGGTGTGACGCGGTCATCCAGCCGGTCATCACCGGGATGGCCGACTACGGGCTGCTCGCCCAGCTCGCCGACCCCGACACCGGGTGGCTGGCCGGCCTGCAGCAGGCCATGGGCGACACCACCGCCGCGGCCCCCTACGGGGACGTGCTCGCCCAGGCGGTCGCGCTGCTGTCCGGCCCGGCCGGGCGGGTGGCGTGGCTGCGCCGCCAGGTGACCGGCATCCCGGTCTGCACCGTCAGCCTGCCGCTGGACATCCCCGCCGCGATCGACACCATCCCGGTGCACCTCCGCCGGGCGGTCCGCAAGCGGGACAAGCACTGCCGGTTCCCCGGCTGCGACATGCCCGCCGCCGGCTGCGACGTCCACCACATCCGCCACCGTAAGGACGGCGGCCGGCACGCCCTGACCAACCTGACCCTGCTGTGCCGGTTCCATCACCTCATAGCCATCCACCGGTGGGGCTGGCAGTTCACGCTGAATCCCGACGGGACAACCACCGCCGTCAGCCCCGACGGCAGTAAGACCCTGCACAGCCACCCGCCGCCCGTCCAGGCCGCATGACGTTTCGTGGTGTGACTTTCAGGCGTGGACCGGAATACCGGCACGACCGGATTCCGGTCCCAGCCATGCCAATAGCCGGCGGCGGGTTAGGTACGCCCCTGCCGCCAAGTCAAATTCATGCGGGCCGACTGGGAACGGCGCGTTGGCGGTTAGCAGCGACTGCGGTCACACGTGCTCGGGTGGCGTCTCCCACAGGTCAGTTGCCTTGCTGGATGCATCGATGATGGCAGCGCCATCGAGCGTTGCCGAACCTTCGATTGGACCGACGGTGACCGTGAAAGCCAATTTCTCGCGAGGCGGCAAGGCCGGAATCCAATACTCCCTACGCCACGAGATGCCTCCGGGGCCGCTCGAAGACTCGCCCCCGCAGGGAACCAAGCGTTCGCCTGGCGTGTACGGGTACTCCGCCCACGTCCGGTTGTCCGAGAAGCGAACCGCGATCTGGGGTTCGGCGATCCTGGCCGCGCCTTCCTCGCTGGCCTGCTCGATGAATGCAGTGAACAAGAAGCCGTTTGGGTAGGCGCCGATATGGCCGATGTAGGCGACAACGTCCGACTCGCGGATCATGACCGGTTGCTCGGCTACTAGCCCGCCGAGGTAACCGGGGTACGGTCGACGCCAACTGGACTGCTCCCAGTGCGGATTCTTCGGCATGCTCCGAGTCTGCCAGCCGCGCAAACCATCGACGCCTCCGTTCCGCAGAGGTGGCCGTGGCCCGACCTGAAGGTGCGCTGGCCGGAGGTGCGGCCACGCCGCTTCGTAGGCAAGGACGACAAGCTGCGCCTGGTCACGTGCGCCCAGCTTCGTCGGGATCCGGCTGACATGCGTCTTGGACGTCAGCGGAGTGACGAGCAACTTCGCGTCCCGACCTATGACAGGAGCCAGGCACCGGTCGCACCGCTTGAGGCCGGGTGATAACAGACGATGCCTAGTAAGAGGCCACCTGGGAGCCCGGGGCGGTGCTAACAGACCTATCTCGAATACGTTGGTAGGGAGCAGTCCGCCCTGGCCAGGAGCAGCGAGTCCGGCATAGCTATAAAAGGGGGGAACGATGCCGAAATACCTCACCACCTTCACTTACTCCAGCGGCTCCTGGGCACGTTTGATCGACAGACCCGAGGACCGCACCACGGCGGCGCAGAGTGTCGTGGAAGCCCTCGGCGGAAGGCTCGAATGCATCTACTGGCAGATGGATAGCGAAGACGGATTGGCGATCTCGGATTTTCCCGACTCGATCGCCGCCAGTGCGGTGCAAACCGCGATCTTCAAGACAGGCGCCTTTAAGAGCGTGGACGTGCATGAGCTACTCACCAAGGAGCAGCTCCGCGAGAGACTGGTCCTGGCAAGGGACGCCACGCAGGTTTACGAGGTACCCGGTGAGTCACACTGAGGTCCGCGCCGCTGGGCGGCACGCTTAGGTGCGGCCGGGAACGACCAGGCCGCTTTCGTAGGCAAGCACGACCAGCTGCGCCCGGTCACGGGCGCCCAGCTTCGTCAGGATCCGGCTGACATGCGTCTTGGAGGTCAGCGGGCTAACGAACAGCTTCGCCGCGATCTCGTCGTTGGACAGCCCGCCCGCCACCAGGCACATGACCTCTCGCTCCCGGTCGGTCAGGCAGTCCAGCTGGCTGCCGTCGGTCCGCGGCCGCTCTGGCCGGCTGGCAACGTCGGTGATGAGCCGCCGGGTGACGCTCGGCGACAGCAGCGCGTCGCCCCTGGCGACGACCCGCACCGCCTGAATAAGGTCGGCAGGCTCGGAGTCCTTCACCAGGAAGCCGCTCGCGCCCGACCGAATCGCCTGGTAGACGTACTCGTCCGACTCGAACGTCGTCAGCATGATCACCTTGACGCCCGCCAGGTCCTCGTCGGCCGCGATCCGGCGGGTCGCCTCCAGCCCGTCCACGCCGGGCATCCGGATGTCCATGAGCACGACGTCGGCGCGCAGCTGCCGAGCCAGGTCGACGGCCTGCCTCGCCATTGGCGGCCTCGCCTACGACCTCCATGCCGTCCGCGCTGTCCACCAGCACCCGGAAGCCTGCCCGGATCAGCGCCTGGTCGTCGGCCAGCAGTACCCGGATCATGACGCGGGCTCCGCTCGCCGCCGCGTCAGCTGTGCCCGCTGCGCCGTCTCGCGTTGTGCCAGCGGCCCCGCCCTGCGGCGCTTCGACCGGCAGCAGTGCCATCACCAGGTACCCGCCTCCCTCCCGGGTCCGGCCTGCAGCGTGCCGCCGACCGAGGCCGCCCGCTCGCGCATCCCGATCAGTCCATGCCCTTCCCGGCCGCCATCGGGCCGCCGGCCGGGCCCGCGCCCGTTGTCGGCCATCTCGATCTCCATCGCCGGCGTCGGCGTAACACAGGCTGACTGTCGCGCTAGCCGGCCCGGCATGCTTGATCACGTTCGTGAGCGATTCCTGCACGATCCGGTAAGCGGCGAGGTCCACTGCGGCCGGCAGCTCCGCGGCACGCCGGCCCGCGTCAGCGTGGTCGGCAGGCCCGCATTGCACGCGTCGGTGATCAGCGAATCGACCTGGGCGAGGCCGGGCATCGGCTGAGTCGGGTCGCCCTCGTCCGCCTGCCGGAGGACGTTCAGTATCGCCCGGAGCTCCCGCAGCCCGTCCTTGCTGCGACTCCTGATCGCGTGCAGCGCATCGCCGGCCGCCGTCGGGTTGTCGGCCAGCACGTGCTCGGCTACGCCTGCCTGGACGTTGATGGTGGCCATCGTGTGCGCCACGATGTCGTGCAGTTCCCTGGCGATCTGAGGCGCTCGTCATCCACCCGGCGGCGCGCCTCATCCTCGGCGCGCTGCTGAATCGAGGCGACGTACGCCCGCCGGTTGCTGATCGCGATCCCGCCCAAGACGGGCGCCGCGATAAGCGCCGGGATCAGGAACGTCCCGCCACCGGTTGGGCCGAACGGGTCGCCGGCCATGGTGGCACCGAGCAGCGCTGCCAGCGTCGCCGCAGCCAGCCAGAATGCGCGGCGCACTGGCACGGTCTGGGCGACCGCGAACAGGGCAATCGCCGGAGCCAGCAGCACGGCGCCGTTCACGTAACCAAGCAGGCTGTAGGCGACCACTGCGGCTGTAGATACGCCGAGAACGGTGACTGGGTAGCGCCGTTTCAGCGCGAGGACCAGGCAAGCCGCAGTCACCAGGAGGAAAGCTGCATCCGGCGTGTACGGGACCTTGGCGTGAGCGGAGGCTTATCGAACGGCTGATTCGGGTGCGCTTCTCCGTACGACCCGGCCAGCAGCACCGCGGTCACGATCAGCGCGGAGATGACGTCGCGGGTGGTCGAGTTCCGCCAGCGCCGCCACCATGCCGAGAGTCTGCCGATCACCAGGCCAGCGTAAACGGGCGCGGCGGCCGGGTCATCCGCCTGCAGATGGCCGCGCCGCGTACTCCGCGAGGAGTACAGCGCCGCCTGGCTGCTCCCAGCGGGGTAGCCGCAAGTGCCTTCCGCAGGCCGACGACCCTGGCCGCCGCAGATCGGGAGGCTGTGAGGTGCCGGGCGGACAGCCCGCCGGCAGCAGCGACCCGGAGGCCCCGATGCCCGCCCTGACCAGCTTCGTACTGCGCCACAAGCTACTCGTGGCGCTGTTCTGGCTCGTAATCGCCGCCGCCGGCATCATGACGATCGAGCGGCACCACCCACCGGATGACCAACAGCTTCTCGATGCCCGGCCAGGCGTTCCGGGTCGACAACCAGATCGTCCGCGACCTATGGCAACGGCGGCTCGCAGACCCCGTACGTCGCGGTGCTGACCGCGCCGGCCGGCCAGCGCATCGCCACCCCGGCCGGCGCCCGGACGTCCGGGCGAGGTCTTCAGCGCACTGCAGGACGCCATGCCGGGCGCGCGGATCGCTGACTATGCCACGACGGGCAACCGCGCCTTCATAACCAGGAACGGGCAGACGACCTTCGCGCTCGTCTACACCGCCGCCGGACACCGGATTCGGCGGCCCGAGCCCGGCTCGCGGCGATGCAGCGCACGCCTCGCCGCCGCGGCCCCGGGCGGCTGGCGCACCGGCGCTGACCGGCGCGCAGCTGCTGGCGGCGCGGTGCGCCGTCGAAGGCGAAGGGCACCGGCCTGATGGCCGAGGCCATGATCGGTGCGCTCGGCGCGCTGGTGATCCTGGCGTTCGTGTTCGCCAGCTTCCTCGCGTTCCTCCCGCTGGTGATCGGCGGCGTTTCGGTACTCGGCACGTTCCTCCTGGTGGGCGGCCTGACCGAGATCACCGGCATCAGCCAGATCGTGGAGTTCCTGATCGCGCTGATCGGGCTTGGCGTGGCTATCGACTACTCCCTGCTCGTCGTGAGCCGCTGGCGCGAAGAGCGGGCCGCAGGGAGGAAGAACTCCGACGCAGTCGCCGAGGCGATGAACCACGCCGGCCGGGCTGTCGTGTTCTCCGGACTCACCGTGGCGATCGGGCTGCTGTCGATGATCGTGCTGCCCGTTCCCATGCTTCGCAGCGTTGGGATCGGCGGGGTACTGGTCCCGCTCGTCTCGGTGGCCGTCGCCGATCACTCTCCTTCCGGTGATCCTCGCCACCGTCGGCCCGCGGCTGGACTGGCCGCGGCTGCGCACCGAGCGGACGGCCAGCCGGCCATTCTCGGCCTGGGCGCGCGGGGTCTACCGGCACCGGTGGGTTGCCGCGATTGGCGGTATCGGCCTGCTCGCCGCGCTGATGCTGCCCGCATTGTCCCTGCACCTAGGCGAGCCCGGCAGTTCCGCCGAGGCTACCTCGGGTCCCGCGCATGCGGCCCTGGTGACGCTGACCGATGGCGGCGTCCCCGCTGGCGTGCTCAGTCCGGCTGAGGTACTCACGACGACTGCGGCCGCCGGACCTACCGTGACGGCAGCACGCACGGTGCCGGGTGTCTACGCAGCGCTGGCGCCTGCCACCAGCGATTACCGGCGCGACGGCACGGCCATCGTCACGGTGATCCCGGTCGCGGAGAGCAGCGGACCGGCCGGGCAGGCGACGATGACCAGACTGGAGTCGGCGCTGCTGCCGCACAAGGGCGTACTCGGAGTGGGCGGCGACGGGCCGTCGCTGATCGACTTCGACCACGCCGTCTACGGTCAGTTCCCGCTCATGCTGGCGATCATCGGCATCGCCACGTTCCTGCTGCTGACCAGGGCATTCCGGTCGGTGCTGCTGGCCGCCAAGGCGGTCGTCTTCAACCTGGCCTCGCTGGCCGCCGCTTACGGCGTGCTGACCTGGGTGTGGCAGGACGGCCACGGGTCGGCCACCGTCTGGGGCATCCCGGCGACCGGCGCGATCACGATGTGGGTGCCGCTGATGGTCTTCGCCTTCCTGTTCGGGCTGTCCATGGACTACGAGGTGTTCATCCTGACCCGCATCCGGGAGGCTTACGACGCCAGCGGAGATGCCCGGCACGCCGTCACCGAGGGCCTTGGCCGGACCGGCAGGCTGGTTACCAGCGCGGCGGCGATCCTGATGCTCAGCTTCCTGTCCATGTCCACCGGGCCGCAGACCGACCTGAAGATCCTGGCCACCGGGCTCGGCGCCGGCATCCTGATCGACGCGGTCATCATCCGGTGCCTGCTAGTCCCGGCGATGGTGGCGCTGTTCGGCCGGGCGAACTGGTGGCTGCCAGCTAGGCTCGCCCGGCTCCTGCGGGTGCCTCAAGTCGGGCCGGCAGTGTCAGGGCCGACGCACCAGGCACCGCAGCCGGCTCTGGAGATGAGCGCAGTCCGGTAACGCGGCGCAGACAGCGCAGCACGGCGGGTGACCGACCCTCGGGCCGGTCACCCGCCTCCCGCTGCCGGCGTAGATAAGGGCCTGGACCCCGCCGCGACGGCGGCGACCTGCTGTTCTCGACAGTGGCGGGGCGGGTGAAGCACCGCAATATGATGCGCGATCCGCGCGTCAGCGTCTCCGTGATCGACTCGGCGGACCCGGAGAATTACGTCGAACTGCGCGGCCGGGTTTCGATGACTCCTGACATCGACCGGCGCGTTGACACCCAGCTTTCGTGGAAGTACGACGGCAGGGACCCGGCGGCGGATCGCCCCGGCGCCGTCCGCGTGGTCGTCCGGATGGTGGTCGAGAAGGCCAGCGGGTACGCGGCATAGGTCCGGCCGGAGCCCCGCGACGCCACGCAGGTGGACGGATGGCCCAATTTGCGGGAACGTTCTCGCAGTGGCCCGGAGATCGGGCCGATCAGAGAGCTGGGCGGACACCTTGGCAGTCGGTCTACGGCAAGTGGCCCAGCGCAGCGGGGTGTCGGTCAGCACGGCGTCGCGCGCGCTGAGCGGCTCCAGCCGGGTGAGCGCACGTACCGTGGCCAAGGTCCGGGCCGCCGCGGAAGCGCTCGGTTATCGCCCGAATGCCAGCGCCCGTGCACTGCGCACGGCCCGCTCGCAGTTCGTCGGCCTGGTTGTGACGAACCTGTTCAATGCGAGCTTCCAGACGATCGCCGAGGTCGTCCAGCGTGAGTTCGCCCAGCGCGGCTATCAGCTGGTGCTGTCGGTCACGGCCGGAGACCCGGCGGCGGAGCGCGCCGCGTTGCGCATGCTGGCCGATCACAGCGCGGCTGGCGTCATCGTGGTCGGCTCGGACAGTGAAGCAACGGACGAGCTGAGAGAGCTGGCGATGCCGACCGTGCACCTGGCGCGGCGACCCCGCAACCCGGCCGGTGACTGCGTGCTCGGCGATGAGATCGTCGGCGGCCGGTCCGCCACCGAGCACCTGCTGGAGATGGGGCACCGGCGGATCGCCATCATTGCCGGGCCGCGCGAAGTGCAGTCAGGCCGGGAGCGGATGCAGGGGTACTGGCTCGCGATGCGGGCCGCTGGCCTGCCGGTGCACGACGAGCTGACGCTGGCAGTTCCACTGAGCCCGGAAGCTGGAGCGCATGCGGTGCAGGCGCTACTTGCGCTGCCGGCCCGCCGCCGACCGACGGCGCTGCTGGTCGCGAATCATGAGGCGACGTACGGGGCACTGCCTGCGATCCGCGAGAAGAGCGCAGCCATACCGGCAGATCTCTCGGTGGTGTGCTACGAGGACTCGCAGCTGGCCCGGTGGTGGCATCCGGCGATTACCGTGGTCGACAACAACGCGCGACAGATGGGCGAGCTGGCTGCCCGGCTGCTGCTTGAACGCCTCGACTCGCCTGACACCGAGCGGGACACCTGCAGAGAGTTCCGGGTGGGAGCCCGGCTGATCGAGCGCCGCTCGGTCGCGCCTTGCGCCGTCCGGCCGGTAGCCTCAGGTCGCGTCGGTGTCGATGGCATGCAGTTCGTCGGTCAGGCCGAGTAGCTCCCAGCGCAGCAACGCGATCGGGACGTTGCCATTGATCCACACCTGATCGTGCAGGGACTTCAGGTCCAGCCCGGCTCCGCGCGCGCGGACCGCATCGGCGATCAAGGCGATCAGCTGCGTCTTGCCGACCTGATAGCTGAGTGCCTGGCCCGGCGACTCCGCGAAGAAGGCGGCCTCGTCCCTGGCCGTGGCGGTGTCCATCGGGACGCGGGTCTCAAGCTCAGCCGCGGCGCTGCCGATCGACATCGCGCCTGTCGCGAGCCCGAGGTCGACTGTCACCCGAAGGGCCCGCAGCCGCATGAAGTTGCAGATCGCAGCACGCGTGTGCGGAGCATTGTCCAGCAGGCCGCTGACCAGCATCATCTCCTCGTTGTAGAACGCGATGCCTTCGCAGGAGCTGGAGTCGTAATAGTGCCGGCGGACCGGCCTCTGATTGCGCCAGGCAAGCGCTAGCTGCTGGTAGTGCACGCCCTCGTGCAGGATGCCGGCGCGCGGGTCGCGGGCGTTGGCCGCGTAGAAGTACGGCAGGCCCGGCGTCGGGGGCGGTACGTAGCGCACGCCGTCCTCGGCGAGCCGGCCGGGCCCGGTCAGGTCATCGGTCACGCCGAGGAAGGCCAGCGGCTCCAGGTAGGCCGGCATAGGCAGATTCAGGTAATGCCGCAGCGACTCCGGCTGACTGAGCAGGCCCTGGTCGTCATAAAACCGGCGCACCGCCGCCTCGTCCCGAGCATGCGCGCGCACCTGATCGCTGGCGCTGGCCGGCAAGGGTGGCGGCGGCACGCGCGAGCTCCGGGTGACGTGCAGCAGCTCGAGCCAGGCCGCCCGGTCGTATTCGCGGCGTCCGAGATCGGCTATCTCGTTGACCGTCAGCGGAACGCACGCTACCTCGCGCAGGAACCACTCGTACTGCTGCCGGCCGACCGGCCGGGCCGGCGGCAGGCTCGGGAGCGCTGCCGCCAGCTGGCCGCGGAACTGCACCATGGCGGCGCCGGCCTCAGCAGCCGCCGAGGCGAGGTCCTGGCCGGCTGCCGGATCCAGCTCGGCCAGCGCCCGGGCGCATTCAGCGATGCGCCCGTCGATACCGTCAAGCTCGGCGATAGCCAGCTCAGCAAACTCGCGGGCTGCCTCAGACAGCGCGGCTGGCGCATGCGACAGGGTGGCCGGTACGGCGCGCAGCAGGCGAATGACCTCGGCGATCCTGGCCGGGTCGACGCCGGGTCGCAGCAGTGCGTCGAAGACTGGCCCGACGGCCTGGTCGACCCAGTACCTGGGGATGGACCGGACGCGCAAGAATGTCGCTCTCCCACGCCACTCGCCCGAGCGCGGAGCGCATCAGCCGGTGGTCGACGCGGTCGGCAACCTCGCTCGGGTGGATGTGGCTCGAGCTCGCCCGTGAAGACGGCCAGTTCCTCGCGGCGGCGGTCAGCTAGCGCGGAATCGACCTCAGGAAGCCACCCTGGCGGACGGTCCAGGCGCGGGATGTCGTCCCTGCTGCGCGGCTGCTGCCAGGCGCGCCAAGCCCAGAACCGCGCAGCGAGTTCGTCGAGCTCGCGCATGTGCCTCCCATCTGCGAGGCTTGCGTCACAGTCGCGCTGACGAGAGCACTCCGTGAGCGGGAACGTTTGCACAACTGACCCGAATCGACCATGCGCCAGCTGCGCCGCCGGGCCCGGCGGCGCAGGCAGCCGGACCTCCGGGCAGCCGCTCCTAGCCGGTCCGATACCGGACGCACAGCGTCAACCGTAGCCGAAACACACTTGTTTCACAGTTGATACATAGGGTGCTTGACCTGTTGTGTGCGTCGATGGGAACGTTTGCCTAATCGTCCCGCCGGGAGTCCGTACGGCGGGTATCCGCTGGCTGCGGCCGCCGCGCCACGATAGGGGGAGAGCCCCATGCGACTTCGCCGATGGATTGTTTCCGGTTGTGCCGTCGTAGTGACCGTCGGCCTGGCGGCCTGCGGTAGCAGCGGGGGAGGAGGCGGCGGAGGCGGGTCATCGGCTTCGTCCGACCTGGTGGTGGAGACCGCCTTCGTGCTCAAGACCCTGGACCCAGGGCGCATGTTCGAGCCGACCGGGCTCATGATCGACCACGCGATCTACGACACGCTGCTGACCTACAAGGGGTCCAACGTCTCGACGCCGGTGCCGGACCTGGCGACGTCGTACACCGCGTCCACCGACGCCAAGACCTACACCTTCACCTTGCGCAAGGGCGTCAAGTTCGCCAACGGCGACCCGGTGACCTCCGCCGACGTCGTGTTCTCGCTGATGCGGACGAAGAACATCAACGGCAACCCGTCGTTCCTGATGGCCGGGATAACCGCCACGGCGCCCAACCCGAGCACGGTCGTGCTGACGAGCACGACGCCCAACACCGCGATCCCGGCGATCCTCACGAATCCGTCGCTCGGCATCGTGGATGCGAAGAAGGTCGAGGCGGCCAGCGGTACCGACGCGGCCAACGCCGCTACGGCGGACAAGGCAGAGGCGTCGCTCAATGCCACATCCGAGGGCAGCGGGCCGTACACGCTCACGAGCTTCAGCCTGACCACGCAGGTGGTGCTGACCGCGAACCCGAAGTACTGGGGACCCAAGCCGAAGTACTCCAAGATCATCATCCGCAACGTACAGGCAAACATCCAGAAGCTGGACGTGCTCAAGGGCGAGTCTCAGATCGCGGTCGACCTGTCGCCGGCGCAGTCCCAGGGGATGAGCGGCGTGCAGATCGTCAACGGCGCCTCGCCGAACCTGTTCTTCGTCCTGACCAACGAGAATCCGAAGGTCTCGAAGGTCACCTCGAATCCGGACTTCCAGCAGGCCGTCAGGTACGGCATCAACTACCAGAGCCTGGTCCAGCTCGCCGGAAAGGGCGCCGTGCAGGCGGCCGGCATCATCCCGACGATGTTCCTCGGCAGCCTGCCGGCTAGCTCGGGAGTGACGTACGACCTGGCCAAGGCCAAGGCCGCCCTGGCGGCGTCGCATCTTGGCCACCCGAAGGTGACCCTGGTCTACCCCAGCGACCTGGCGGTCAACGGGATCAGCTTCGGGGACCTGGCCGCCCGGGTGCAACAGGACCTGCAGCAGGTCGGCATCACGGTACAGCTGCAGGGCCAGTCGATTCAGGTCGCGCTGAACAGCTACCGCGGTGGTCAGGAACAGATGGGGCTGTGGTACTGGGGACCGGACTTCCCAGACCCGGCCGACTACCTGAACTTCCTGCCGGGTGCCCTGGTGGGACTGCGTGCGGGCTGGGTCAAGGGCGCCGACTCATCGCTGGAGGCACTGGGAGCGAGGGCGGCGAGTACCACCAACTCGTCCCGCGCGGCTCTCTACCAGCAGATCCAGACGTCGATGAACACGACGAGCCCGTTCATGCCGCTGATCCAGCCGGCCCAGATCCTGGTCGGCGCGAAGTCCCTGAAGAACCTGCAGTCGAACGCGCTGTGGCTCGTCGATCTCAGTGAGCTCGGCTAGCGCCACGGCGCCAGCGGTGCCGCGCCCCCGGCAGAGGGCGCGGCACCGCGACTTGCGTCGCTTCCTGCTGCAGCGGCTCGGTACCAGCGTGGTGCTGCTGATCGGCATCACGCTCGTCGCTTTCGTGGTCACCCACCTGGTGCCCGGCGACCCCGCTGCCGCCAACCTCGGCCAGCGTGCCATCGGCGATCCGGCCGCGGTCCGGGCCTTCGACCACCAGTACGGGCTGGACCGCCCGCTGCCGGTGCAGTACCTGCTCTACCTGAAGAACCTGCTGCACGGGAACCTCGGCATCTCTGAGCAGAGCCACCGGCCGGTGCTGACCGACCTGGCCCAGTACGTCCCGGCCACGATCGAGCTGGCATTGTTCGCGATCGTGCTGTCCATGGTGATCGGCGTCGGCCTGGGCATCCTGGCCGCCGTCTTCAGGGACCGGTGGCCGGACCAGGTGATCAGGGTGGTCAGCCTCGCCGGAGTGTCCATGCCGATCTTCTGGGTTGCCCTGGTCGCGTTCTACCTGCTGTTCTTCAAGCTCGGCTGGCTGCCCGGCGGCGGCCGCCTCGATCCCACCCAGAACCCGCCCACCCATCTCACCGGGATGTTCACCATCGACGCCGCGGTGCACGGGCAGTGGACGCTGTTCTGGTCGGCGCTGCAGCACCTGGTGCTGCCCGGCCTGGTGCTCGCCTTTACACCGTCGGCATGCTGACTCGCTTCACCCGCGCATCGATGCTGGAGATCATGGGAAACGACTACGTGCGAGCGGCCCGGCTGAAGGGCCTGCCCGAGCACACCGTGGTGCTGCGGCACGTGCTGCGCCCGGCGCTGGTATCGATCATCACCGTGGCCGGAGTCGCCTTCGGCAACCTGCTGTCGGGCACGGTGCTGGTGGAGAACATCTTCTCCTGGCCGGGCGTCGGGCGGTACGCCTATACACAGCGCCATCAATCTCGACCTGCCGGCGATCATGGGCGTGAGCCTGTTCGTCGCGCTGGTCTACATCGTCGTCAACCTCGTCGTCGACCTGCTCTACGGCGTCATCGACCCGCGGATCAGGCTGTCATGACCGTCTCCGCCAGGGCCCCACTGGACCCGCCAGCCGCCGTAGCCGTGGACTCGGTGCGGCGACGCCGGTTCCGGCCGGAAACCCCGCTCCCATGGCGCAGGCCGCTGGCCCTGACGGGCTTCGTCGTCCTCGGCGCGTGGGCCGTGATCGCGATCTTCGCGCCGGTCATCGCGCCGCAGAACCCGCTGCTGCAGAAGTTCGCGATCCTGGCGGCACCGTCGGGCGCACACTGGTTCGGCACCGACGATCTTGGCCGCGACGTGTTCTCCCGGGTCCTGTTCGGTGCCCGGATCACGCTTCCGCTGGCGGTAATCCTGGTCATCGCGGCCATGATCATCGGGGCTGTGCTCGGCGGCATCGCCGGATACTTCGGCGGCTGGGTCGACAACGTGATCATGCGGCTAGCCGATCTGGTCTTCGCCTTCCCCGGCATCATCCTGGCGCTGGCGATCGCGGCGGCCCTGGGTGCCTCCCTCAGGAACGCCGTGATCGCCGTGATCGTAGTGTCCTGGCCGTCGTATGCCCGGCTGGTCCGCAGCCTGGTCCTGTCGGCGCGCACAGCGCAGTATGTCGTCGCCTCCCGGCTGCTCGGCTCATCAGGGCCGCGCGTCCTCTATAAAGACGTGCGCCCCAACGCCGCCGGGCCAGTAATGGTGCTAGCGGCACTCGACATCGGGAACGCGATCCTGCTGCTGTCCGGGCTGTCGTTCCTCGGCCTTGGCGCTCAGCCGCCTACCGCTGAGTGGGGCTCGATGGTGGCCGAAGGCGCGCTGAACTTCAATGACTGGTGGGTCGGGATGTTCCCCGGCATCGCGATCCTGACCGTGGTGCTCGCGTTCAACTTCATCGGCGACACGCTGCGCGACATGCTCGACCCGCGGACGGCCCGGGCGGTGCGCGTCTGATGGGCACGCTGCTGCAGGTTGAGAAGCTGACGGTAGCTCTGCCGACCCGCTCGGGCTACCACAAGGCGGTCGACGAGGTGTCCTTCAGCCTGGATGCAGGCGAGGTGATGGGCATCGCCGGCGAAAGCGGCAGCGGCAAGACCATCACGGCGCTGTCCCTGTTCGGGCTGCTCCCGCACGGCGCCAGGACCAGCGGCTCGATCCGGCTTGACGGCACCGAGCTGCTAGAGCTCAGCAGCAGGCAGCTGCGGGCGATTCGCGGCCGCCAGATCGCCATGGTGTCCCAGGATCCTTCCACCGCCCTGCATCCGATCTTGCCCGTTGGCACGCAGATCACCGAGCATATGCGGCACCACCTGGGCGTGAGCAAAGCCGAGGCACTATCGCGGGCGGCGGAACTGCTGCGAATCGTCCGGATACCCGACCCGGAGCAGGCGCTGCGCTCTTACCCAGGGCAGTTTTCCGGCGGCATGCGGCAGCGAATCGCGATCGCGGTCGCGCTGGCCGCCGAACCGCGGATACTGGTAGCCGACGAACCGACGACCGCGCTAGACGTCACGGTGCAAGCGGGAATCCTCCGGCTGCTCGACCGGCTATGCCGCGAGCGGGGGCTGGCGGTCATCGTCATCACTCACGATCTTGGCGTGATGTCGGCGACCGCCAGACGGCTCTACGTGCTGTACGCGGGCCGGCTCGCCGAAGCCGGCCCGACTTCGCAGCTGCTCGCAAGTCCACGGCATCCCTACACCAGGGGGCTACTCGACGCACTGCCGCACCCCGAGGCGGGCGGGGCGCCACTTGTCCCCATCGGCGGCAGCCCGCCCTCGCTCGGCAACGTGCCTGCCGGCTGCCCGTTCCATCCGCGCTGCCGGTACGCGCTTCCGGCATGCGCGACCGACAGGCCTGAAGCAGAACCCATCAGCGACGACCACCTGCTGGCCTGTCCGCCGGATCCGCTGCGAGCGTCCCCGTGAGCGACGTCCCCGTGAGCGATGGTTCCGTGAGCGGCAGTTCCGTGAGCGGCAGTTCCGTGAGCGACAACGTGCTGCAGCTGTCTGGCGTCGCTGTCGAGTACGGCCGACGCGGCACCCGAGTCAGGGCTGTCGACGGCGTCGACCTCGGCGTCGGACGCGGCGAGATCGTCGGGCTGGTCGGCGAGTCGGGCTGCGGCAAGTCCACTCTTGCGCGGGCGGCCGTGGGGCTGGAGCCGCTGGCGGCCGGCACGGTCACGTTCGAGGGACGCGATGTCCCGCCCCTGGGCCGGCGGCGTCGGCCGGATTACCTGCGCGGCCTGCAGATGGTCTTCCAGGACCCGTACGAGTCGCTCAATCCGCGCCGCAAGGTCGGCGAGCTCATCGCGGACGGCGCGCTCCTTGGCGGCGCCAGCCGCAAGGACGGACTGCAGCAAGCCGCCGAGCTGCTGGAGCGCGTGGGAATGCCGCCTGCAGCCGTCGATAGCTATCCGCATGAGTTCAGCGGTGGCCAGCGGCAGCGGATCGCCATTGCCCGGACACTCGCGACCCGGCCATCATGCCTGATCGCCGACGAGCCCATCAGCGCCCTTGACGCATCCGCGCAGGCTCAGGTCGCGAACCTGCTGAGCGAGCTGGTCGACGACGGCAACCTCGGCCTTGTGCTGGTGTCCCATGACCTGTCGGTGGTCCGCCAGGTCGCCGACCGCGTGGCGGTCATGTACCTGGGCCGGATCGTGGAGATCGGCGCGACAGAGACCGTCTGGGCAAACCCGCAGCATCCTTACACCGAGGCACTGGTGGCCGCGATACCGCGGGCCGACGGGGCGGGCATCCTGCCGGTTGACCTGCCAGGTGATGTGCCCGATCCCGCGAGCCCACCCACCGGCTGCCGCTTCCACCCGCGGTGCCCGATCGCCGCGGACAGCTGCGCAGAACTGGACCAGCAGCTAGTGCCACTGGCCGGCCGCGAGGTCGCCTGCCACATCAGGTCCGGCTCGGTGGCGCGCGTCCGCGAACCGAGCGGGGGCTGACCGCTCGCATGTGGTTCGTCAACGCCCACGTGGTCGACGTGCTGACTGGCGACGTCCTGCGCGGGCATGCGATCGAGACAGCCGCAGACGGCACGGTCGTGCAGGTTGCCGCCGCGGCTCCGCCGGGGCTGCCTGACCGTGACGTCGTCGACGTCGCAGGCCGCTGGCTGCTGCCCGGGCTGATCTCGTGCCACACCCACCTGTCGGTGGTCTTCCCTTTCGGTGATACCGACGAGGCAGAGAATCCCGCGATTACCGCTTACCGGTCTGCCACTAGGGCCAGCGATGCCCTTCGGGCCGGAGTCACCACTATCCGCTGCGTACACGAGCAGAACCGCGCTGACCTGCTGCTGCGCGCGGCGGTGCGGCGCAACTGGTTCGCCGCGCCGCGCATCCTGGGCGCGGGCCGGGCGGTCTCCACCAGGGGCGGCCACGGGCAGGGCGCGGGGTGCGCGTACGCGACCGGGGAGCAGGAGTTCTACGAGGCGGCGCTGGCCGAGCTGGTGGCCGGCGCCGACCACGTGAAGATCTTCATCAACGGCGGTCTGGCCAGCGCTGGCGAGCACTACGAGCGGCCCGAGATGACCGACGGCGAGATCTCGGGCGCGGTCCGGGCTGCCGCAGAGCATGACACCTACGTCGTCGCCCACTCTGGCGAGTCGGCCGCGATCCGGCAGGCCCTGGCCCAGGGAGTGCGGTGCTTTGAGCACGCCTATCGCCTGGATGAGGAGACCGCCGCGTTGCTGGCTCGTCAGGGAGTCTTCCTCACGCCCACCCTGTGCGTAACGCGCTCGGAGTCGTGGATGCGCGCCCAGGGGTTCGAAGAGCACTCGATCCAGAACGCCATGAGCGCTGCCGACGACCATCTCACGAGCATCCAGCGCGCGATCCGCGCCGGCGTCACTCTCGTCAACGGAACCGACATGCCGCCCGGCGACCTGGTGGACGGTACGCCGGCCGCAGTGCACGAGCTGCTGCTGATGGCCGCAGCAGGCCTCTCCCCGCTGCTCAGCCTGCAAAGCGTGTCGGTGAACGCGGCCAGGCTGCTCGGGATCGACGATCATGTCGGGCAGATCAGGCCGGGCTACGCGGCCGACTTCGTCGCCGTTGCCGCTAATCCGCTCGACGATCTGGCTGCGCTGCGGACAATCTCACTCGTCGTGCACAGTGGCCGTGTCATCCGGGCGGATGCGGCATGACCGGGATGAGCGGGACGCGGCGCTTCACCGACGACGGCGGCTGGCAGGAGCAGGCCGGCTATAGCCGCGCCGTGCGCCGCGGAAACATCATCATGGTCAGCGGGACCACCGCGACCGGCCCGGACGGCGCGGCCATGCACCGCGGTGATACAGCCGCCCAGGCCCGGGTGTGCCTGAGCCGGATCGAGGAGGCCATCGCTGCGCTCGGCGGCTGCCTGGACGACATCGTGCAGACTGTCGTGTACCTCGCGCCGGGCGCCAGCTGGGAAGACGCCGCAGCAGCCCACCGAAGTGTGCTGGGCGCTGTCCGCCCGGCCAACACGATGCTCTACGTCGACGGCCTGATCGGAGACGGCTTCCTGGTCGAAATCCAGGCTCAGGCGGTGGTGGCATCGTGAAGTTCTCCGTGCGCGTAAACAACGACCTGAGCTTCGAGGAGCTGCTCGCGGTCGCAGTCGCCGCCGAGAGCGCAGGTTTCGACCAGGTCTGGGTCTCCAACGATTTGTTCCTGCGCTCGGCGCCGGTGCTGGCGGGTGCGCTCGCCGCTCGTACCACGCGCATCGGCCTGGGCATCGCGGTCATGAACCCGTACTCGGTGCACGTCAGCGAGCTGGCAATGGCCGCGGCCACCATCCAGGAGATCAGCGGCGGCCGGTTCCTGCTCGGTCTCGGCGCTGGCTCGCAGCAGTTCCTCGGCTGGGCCGGGATTGCACGCGCGCAGCCGCTGGCAACGACCACCGCTGCGCTGACCGCGTTGCGCGCGCTGCTCGGCCACGATGACGTGGACCGCGCCCAGCTGCCGGCCTGGTTCGGCCCGCAGAGCGTGCTCAGGTTCCCGCTGTCCCGCCCGGTTCCTGTCTACATCGGCGCGATGGGCCCGAAGATGCTGGAGATGGCCGGCCGGCACGCCGATGGCGTGCTGCCGCTGCTCTACCCGCCCGAGCGCTTCGCGATCGCCCGTCAGCATGTGCTGGCTGGCCTTGCCTACAGCGATCGCGAGTTCGACTTCCCGGCGTGCTTCTGGGTCTCGCTGTCCGACGACCCGGTGACCGCCAGGACCGCGCTGGCCGAGAAGCTCGCCTACTACGGGCCGTCGATCTCCGCGTCGATGCTGGCCACAGTCGGCCTGCAGCCGCAGGATTTCGCCCCGGCCGCCCGGCTAGCCCACGGCGGACAGGCCGCAGCCGAGCTTATCGACGATCGCATGCTGTCGCTGGGCGTCGCGGGCGACGCTGCCGACGTGGTGGCGCGCTGCCTCGCGCTCTACCGGCTGGGCGCCCACCACCTGTCATTCGGACCGCCGCTGGGCCCGGACCCCTTGACGTCGATCCGGCTGCTCGGCGACGAGGTGCTGCCGGTGCTGCACGAGCTCACTGAAGAGAAGGCCTGACATGGGCGGGAGGCCGGACGAAGTGCAGCGAGCCCGACATGCAGCTGTACGACCTGCGAGTCACCGTCGAGGAGATCGGCGGGCGCTCGGTCTGTGGTCTGTCGGTTGGCGACTACATCGACGTGACCTGCAGCTCGCAGCTGCGGATCCCGCCCGGCGGGCACTTCTGCCTGTACGCGCTGGCCGCCGCGTTGCCGCTGCTGCCGGCCAAGCAGCGCCAACTGCCCGAGGCGGACTGGCTCGAGCACGAGTCACTGGTCGCGTGCCCGGACCCTGAGGAGCGCCTGATCATGCGAATCACTCGCACCGCCCGGCGCTCGATGCGGGCGTCCGACCTCACCTGACCATGGCCGAGATCGGAATCGCCTTCCAGACAGATAAGCCGCCCGGCCGCTACGGTGAGCTCGCCCGCGCCGCCGAGGCACACGGCTTTGACGTGGTCAGCGTCTTCGCCGACTTGCTCTACCAGCCGCCGCTCCCAGCGCTGCTTGAGATGGCGCGCTCCACCAGCGCCGTGCGGCTCGGAGCTGCCTGCCTCAACCCCTACACCCAGCATCCGTACGAGATCGCCGGCGCTCGACTGCCCTCGATGCAGCCTCCGGCGGCCGTGCCTACCTGGGTCTCGCCCGAGGTGCCTGGCTCGATGCGATCGGCGTCGATCAGCAGCGCCCGCTAGCGCACGTGCGCGACGCCGCGGCGATCGTGCGCGCACTGCTGTCCGGTGATGACAGCGGCTATCACGGGGCGGCCTACCGGCTGGCGCCCGGAGTCCGGCTGCGCTACCAGTTGCCGGAGCGAGTGCCGCCGCTCATGGTAGGCACCTGGGGGCCGCTCGGAGCCGCGCTGGCAGGCGAAATCGCCGACGAGGTAAAGGTCGGCGGCAGTGCGAACCCGGCGGTCGTGCGGCTAGTCCGCGACCGTGTCCTCGTCGGAAGCCAGGCTGCAGGCCGGGCTGCCGAGCAGATCGGGGTCGTGCTGGGCGCCGTCACTGTCGTGGCCAGGGACGGCAGTGCGGCACGGCGGCGCGCGCGAACCGAAGTGGCAAAGTACCTAGCCGTGGTCGCCGAGCTCGATACGACCAGCTCACTGCCGCCTGGTCTGGCCAGCGAGGTCCAGAGCCTTGTCGCGGCGGGCGACGACGAGGCCGCCGGCCTGCTGATCCCGGATGACGTGCTGGACCGGTTCGCGTTCTCCGGCACGCCCGAGCACGTCGCCGTCCTGGCGCAGCGCGTGCTGGATGCTGGCGCCGACCGGATCGACT
This sequence comes from uncultured Actinomycetota bacterium, assembly GCA_963808215.1. GTDB lineage: Bacteria > Actinomycetota > Actinomycetes > Streptosporangiales > Streptosporangiaceae > JAJYUU01. The sequence continues at coordinate 107,636 of CAWEEY010000019.1, read as the reverse complement.
TCGGTACGCCGCACGGCTTGACCGACGACGAAGGCGTGGCCTTGCTGGGGACGGCAGTCCTGCCGCTGCTGCGACGATGATCCAAGCCCAGAGGGCGCTACTGCTCCCACTGCCCGAACACAGTGAGCAGCACGGCGTTGATCGCCGCGAGCGCGCCGAAGACGATTGCCACGGCGGTGGATCCCGCTGCAAGGAGCGCGACCGCGGCCATCGCGAACACGCCTAGCTCCAGCGGGATCCGGGCCGGCGCAGCCAGCCGTCGCTTCGAGCGCGGCGCTGCGAACAGGCCCCACACCGCAACGATCGCACCCGGCGCGGCAATGGCGACCACGACCGCCGCCGCCCCGCTCGCGACGGTCGTTCCCCACAGCGCGAACCCCGCCACGGCCCAGATCTCCAGCAGGAACTTGACTGCCAGGTTGGCGGACTTCACCCGCAGCACCGGGCGACTGGCATCACCGGCCACTCCTCCGGCCGGGGGCAGTGCGTGGGCCCGAGCGTCGCGGTATCACTCATCGCGGTTCTCCTCACAGCCATCCGGCCGGGAACGGGCACTTCGTGGCTTATCCCAGTCTGCACGGTGCAGTCTGCGAGCCGAGCCGAGCCTGGCGAAAGCCATCGCCGCTGGCAAGCAAGTTCGGCTACTGGGTGTTCGAGGGCGATCACGTCGCCGCGCAGCGCCGCGGCGGTGACCGCTCAAGCGGCAGCTGCCCTGCAGCGCTCGACGCCGGGGACCTAGCCGGCTATGACGAAGCTATGAGCCCGACGGCAGCACTCAGCCGCGTGATCTTCGAGGCTCCGACGTACGACTACAAGGTCGGTATCGCGTTCGTGGCCGGGATGCGCGAGTATCTGCGGGGAGCGCATGATCGACGTCAGCAGGCTCTCGCTGAACCAGGCGACAGTTCGCAACCTGTCCGCTGCGGAGGCGACTGACCTGTGCGTCCGGCACGACATCGCGGGCATCGGACTATGGCGGGACAAGGTTGCCGAGCCCGGCCTGGCTAAGACCGCGGCGACCGTCCGAGCGGCTGGCCTGCATGTGTCCAGTCTGTGCCGTGGCGGGTTCTTCACCCACGTCGATCCGGAGGCGCGGGCGGCCGCGCTGGCCGACAACATCACGGCCGTGGCGGAAGCGGCGGCGCTGAGGGCCGATGTGCTGATCCTGGTGTCAGGCGGACTCGTGCCAGGCAGCCGGGACCTGGGCCTGGCCCGCCGGATGATCGCCGATGGGATCGCTGGCCTGGTGCCATTCGCTGAGGGGGCCGGGGTACGGCTCGGCATCGAGCCGCTGCATCCGATGTTCTGCGCGGACCGCTGTGCCATCTCCCGACTGGGCGAGGCCGTCGATCTGGCCCTTCAGTTCCCGGCCGATGTAGTCGGGGTCGTGGTGGACACCTATCACGTGTGGTGGGACTCGCAGCTTGCCGCCGACCTTGCTCGCGCCGCCGGCCGCATCTTCGCTTACCAGCTCGGCGACTGGGTCCTGCCGCTGCCTGCCGACATCCTGCTCGGGCGCGGCCACGTCGGCGACGGGTGCATCGACTTCGGGGCGATCTCAGCGCACGTCGAGGCGGCCGGCTACGCCGGGTACGCCGAAGTGGAGATCCTCAACCAGACGATCTGGGACATGCCGCCGGATGAAACGGCTGCGACGGTCCGGCGGCGGTTCGCCGAGCTAGCGGGCTGAGACTGGTGAGCGCCGCAGCTGCCCGCGGCGTGCCTGGCCCCGGAGCGACCGTCAAGGACCACCCGGTCGGATCACCGCAGGCTTAACCGGGGCAGCCGCCTGCCGGACCCCGGCCCGCCGCCAGGAGACCTCAAACAGCGCGCCGCCGAGCTCGGAATCGCCAACCCGCCATTGGCCGTCGGTCGAGCGGACGATCGAATCGGCGATGGCAAGCCCGAGGCCAGCGCTGCCGCCCTGGTCGGTCGAGCGATGGAACCGGTCGAACAACCGGGTGCGCAGCTCGGCGGCCACGCCTGGTCCGCTGTCCTCGACCGTCAGGGTGACCCTCGCGCCGCGGTGCGCCACACCGATGCGCACCGTGCCGCCGGTGCCGGCGTACCGGCACGCGTTGTCAACTAGCACGCCAGTCAGCCGGTCGATCCACTCGGGCGGCGCGCTGATCCAGGCGGGCGCCGATCCGCTTGTGACCAGCTGCACGTCAAACTGCCTGGAGGTGCCGAGAGCCCGGAATCGCTCGGCACATCGTCCGGCGATCGTTCCGAGGTCCAGCGGCTCGTCGCCGGGCTGGGGTGGAGCCGAGTCGGAGCGGGCGAGCCAGAGCAGATCCTCGACGATCTTCCGCAGCCGGGCGGTTTCGCCGTCGATCCTGGTCAGGACGGCCCGGTACTCAGCAGCCCTCCGCGGCGAGCTGAGTGCAACCGAAGTCTCGGCGCTGATCACGCTGAGCGGAGTACGCAGCTCGTGCGAGGCATCCGCGGTGAACTCGAGCTGCCGCCTGCGTGACTGCTCGACCGGCGACAGGGCTCGCAAGCCGATGGTCAGCGCGCCGACGAAGATCGCCAGTAGCAGCACAGGCGAAACCAGCGCCTCGCCGTCCCGCAGCAGCACGGTCAGGTGGTCCACCGTCTGCAGATCCTGCCCGGCGATGTACCTGACGCCGTTGACCGAGGCGGCCTCGAGCCGGAACGTGCCCTCCGGCAGCAGGACCGTCTCGGGCCGACGAGTACTTGCGCGGACCGTAGCGGGCAGGTGCGGGGCGCCCGGGTCAATTTGAGCAACCCGTCCGGAGGTCGTCTGCCGCCAGAGATAGACCGGAGTAGCGTCGATGTCGTCATCGTCGGGCGTCGACGGCCGCAGCCCGACCTCTCCAACGTCGGCCAGGCGCTCGGCCAGCCTTTCATCCACAGACGCGGTCAGCCGCGCCGATACCGCCTTGTCCAGTACTGTGACGCAGGCTGCGTACACGATGCCGATCAGCAGGCTGGCCGCGAGCGCGACCTTCGCGGCGTGCGCGAGCTCAGGCCGCACCTTGCCGCGCAGGTGCATTGGCTACCGTTCCACGATCCGGTAGCCGACGCCGCGCACGGTCTCGATGCGCACCATTCCCCCGGTCAGCTTGGCCCGCAGCCGGGCCAGGTGGACGTCGATGGTGTTGGAACCCATGGCATCGGCTTCGTCGTCCCAGACGTTCACGGCAATGGACCTGCGTGGCACGACGGCCGGCGACCTGCGGATCAGCAGCTCCAGGATGCCGAACTCGGTCGCCGTCAGGACCGGCTGCTGGCTGCCGATCCGGACCTGCCGGGTGGCGGGGTCGAACCGGAGGTCCCCGATCGCCAGCTCGGGCGCCTGGACAGCAGCAGGCCGCCGTTGCAGGGCCCGCATCCGGGCTAGCAGTTCGGCGAAGTCGAACGGCTTGACCAGGTAGTCGTCGGCACCCTCGTCGAGTCCGGTCACGCGGTCGGCATGCGCGTCCCGCGCCGTCAGCATAAGGATGGGCGTCGGCCGGTTCTGGCGCCGTATCCAGCGCACGACGTCCAGTCCGGACATGCCCGGCATCCGCCAGTCGAGCAGCACGATCTCGTAGTCATAGCTGCGCAGGAACCTGACGGCCGCTTCGCCGTCGCTGACGGCGTCTACCACGTAATCGCGCTCGCGCAGGCCGCGGGCGAGCACGTCGCGCAACCCGCTGTCATCCTCGGCGACCAGTACTCGCATCCATCACTCCTACCTGCGCAGCTACTCCTACCCGCCTAGCCACGCCATCACCATGCACCCCTAGCTGCGCAGCCGCCGCCATAGCGGGCGCGGGATCAGGCGCATCACGACAGCGAACGGGCGGAGCGTCGCCGGCACCCAGACGACGCCCGCCGAACCAGCTAGCCCGGCGGCCACGGCCGCGCCAACCTGGGCGGGGGTCGTGGCCAGCGGCGCCGGGGTCATTCCGGCAGTCATCCGGCCGACCACGAATCCCGGCCGGACCAGCAGCACGCGTACTCCGCTGGAGTGCAGCGAGTCGGCCAGGCCGCGAGCGAACGCGTCGAGCCCGGCCTTGGCCGAGCCGTAGACGAAATTCGCTCTGCGCGGCCTGACCGCGGCCACCGACGAGAGCACGACGACGGTGCCCCGGCCAGCGGCGCGCATCCGCGCGGCCACGCCAAGTAGCGTCGTCACATGGCTGGTGAAGTTTGTCTGAATGAGGGTGGCGGCGCGATCAGGAGCCGCATCCATCTGGTCCTGCGGAGTCAGTACGCCCGCCGCGGAGATCACCAGGTCGACCGGGCCGTCGGCGAACGCTGCCGTCACGAGCGCTTCCGCCGCTTCGGGGTCGGTGGCGTCGTAGCGAAGGGTCTTGATGCGGCCGGGCAATGAGTCTGCTGCCCCGGCCATCCGCTCGGCATCGCGTCCGGCCAGCAGCACCTCGGTATCGGGGCGCAGGCGCAGCGAGTGAAGTATGGCCAGGCCGATCTCACTGGTACCGCCGATCAGCAGCACCCGGTCAGGCCGGCCAGCAGCACCGTCCTCGTGGGCGGGCGGGACCCGTGACAGCGGCTTCGAGCTCACCATGGGCCGACCCTACGCCCAAGATCAGACTGGAACAGCCCGCGGGCTCCCACGCCCCCCACCGCCGGGGTCATCACAGCCCGACCGTGAACATCGCTAGCCAGACCAGCTCGGCGCAGATCATTGTCGGATCCCTGGCGATGAGGTCTTCTACCGGGCGGCCGTCGGCCATTTCGGTGAGCCGGTCGAACCGGATGAGCGCACAGGCGAGTGGCAGGGCGCTTGCCAGGTGCCAGGCTCGCATCCAGCTGTCGTGGTGCGACAGAGCCCACAGCACATAAGCGACGAGCATCACAGCACTGGCTGCGCGCTGGCCAGCCCGCAGCAGCCAGATCCGGTACCAGCGCATGGCTGGCCGGTGCGCGGCCGCTTCGGTGCCAAGCACCGACAGCTCGGTGTACCGCTTCCCGATCGCTACCATCAGCGCGCCCAGGCTGCACACGGTCAGGAACCACGCCGATGGCGGGACGTGGGTCGCCACCGCGCCGCCGATGGCCCGCAGCACGAAACCGCTTGCCACGATCGCAAGCTCCAGGCCAGGCACATGTTTCAGGCCCGCGCTGTAGAGCCAGGACGTCACAACGTAGATACCGATCACCAGAGCTAGCCGGGGCTCGCGGATCGCGGTGCTCGCCAGCATGGCCAGCGCTAGTCCAGCCGCAGCAAGCGCGATGGCAAGCGGTTTCGGCAGGCGGCCGGAGGCGACTGGCCGGTTGCGCTTCGTCGGGTGCAGCCGGTCCCGCTCGGCGTCCATGACGTCGTTGATCAGGTACACCGCCGAGGCGGCCGCTGTGAAGGCGGCGAAGGCGACTAGTGCGTAGCCGAATCCGTCCGGTCGCCCGAGCGTCGCGCCCGCCAGCGGCGCGGCAAACACCAGCAGGTTCTTGGGCCACTGCCGGGGGCGGGTGGCCTGCAGCGCGGCGACGAGCAGTACCGCCAGCGCGGCGGGCCACGGCGTCGGGCGGGCTACGGCGGGGACTGCCGGCTGCTCCTGGGCAGTCTCGCGAGTCTGTGGGGTCATCGCGCGTAAACCGCGGTGAAGTCTCGGCTGTTGGGGAAGTAGTAACGGTCGGCCGCCTGCTGCTGATCGGGCAGCAAGTTGACCGGCTCGGGGTTGGCCCGCTGGCTGTGCAGGTAGTACTCGTACGACATCCAGGCAGGGTTGATGTCTAGTTGCATGGCATTGACGGCGCCCGCGCGCCGCAGCAGGGCAGCCAGCTGCCGGACGTCGAGCGCGGGACCGTAGACAAAGATCACGCGGCCGTCCTTGGTGATGCCGATACCGGATCGCCAGACGTTGTAGCCGCCGCCCAGCGTGGCACCCCAGCTGGTCTGGACGTTGTAATCGACCGAGGATGGCACGTGGCCGTTGACGACGATCAGGTGCAGGTTCTGCCGGACGCCGACGACCTGCGGCGTCATCCGCACCGTCCGTTTCCAGACGCCGATGGCGACGTGGCCGTCCCGGTAGTAGACGAGCGACGCGGTTCCGGGCGTCAGCGTTCCGTCCCTTTCCCCGTTCAGGTAGAAGCCGCCGCCGGACACGCTGATCCTGAAGCCGCTGTTGAAGGTTGCCATCAGCCCGCGGCGGGTGCCTGGCGCGATGGAGTCCGCCGCCTTCCAGTTGCCAGGGCCCGGATCCAGGGTGCCTGGCCGCATTTCGAACTTCAGCAGGCTCTGGCACATCGATGCGATGCCGGCCACGTAGGAGGTGTAGACGCGGCTGAACCGGAGGTCGGTGCCGTAGATCGCAGGCTCACCGTTCACGGTGCCGAGCGAGCGCCAGACGCCCTCTCCTGGCAGCGGCTTCCCGGCAAAGGACTGCAAAGGCGCCGGCGGCGCGCAGGAGGTGCTGGCCGCGCTAGCGGTCTTGCCGGGCTTGCCGGTCTTGCCGTTATCCCCGCCCTTGCTGGCAGCCCGCGCCGCAGCTACGCCTGGGCCGGTGAGCGCGAACGACGGCTTGCCGCCGACCTTCGGCGGCTGATAGGTGATCCGCTCCGCGAGGGTGACTATCGGACCCAGGTAATGGTCGCGCGCCCACTCGGCCAGCCGCTCAGAGAGCGATCCGCCGCCGGGCATGGTCAGCGCATCCCCGACTGACCAGCTGATCGGGATCAGCACCACGATGAGCGCTGCCGCCAGCAAGCGCGACCACCGCTGCCGCGGCAGGTGCGGAGCCCAGTTGCGGTGACGGCGCCGGTGGTCTCCGCGCCAGGCTCTGTGCCGGCCGGGCGCCGGAGGCGCCTGAGCAGCCGTGGTTTCGTCCGAGTCTGGTGTCGTCGGCCTCGGCACTCGCCGTACCCCTATCGCGCGTCTCGTTATGATCGCCAGCGGGCACTGCCGCCCCTGGCGCATATCGCGACAGGTCTACCCGTCGAACATGACGAGATGATGACGAGAAGGCGGCGCGTCCGCCAGGCACCCGCCGCAGGTCACGGCACGGCGGCTACCGGCGTCGCCCAGCCCCGTGCTACCCAGTCAAGACAGGGTAATCCACGCTTCAGATACCGTCCAGCGTTTCGTTAGGGCACCGGCAGCGCGGCGGCCGTGGTGGCGGGTACGTCAGGCTGCATCTCTGTCGATGGCAGCCATCGTCTGCCGCTGCCGCTGCTCAAGCCAGTACCGCTCGACGGGCGAGGCGGTGCGGCCCAGTTCGTGCCGTCTGCGCCGTCGGCTCAGCGCGGAGTGAGCCTCCGACTCGCCGATGACGCCGAGTGCCGCCAAAGCTGCGAGAAGCTCACGAGCCCGTTCCATGAACGAGTACCGGAGGAGAACGTAGAGCGCTGCCACGATGACGAAGTTGACGCCTACCTTGATGTCGACGTTCACCCCAGGGGCGTCAAACAGCAGGTGCATGCCCATCGCCAGCAGAAGGCAGGCGATCCCCGGCAGTACCCCGCCGCCGCGGCGGCTCTGCCTGACGAGATAGCCGATCCCCGCCCCTGCCACGGCCGTCATCGTCCAGTGCGAGCCAAGGCCGGTGGTGCCCACCCGGACCAGCACCGAGTTCAGCACCGCCTGGGCAGGGTTGGTGCCACCCGACAGCACGATGTTGTTGAGCCCGTAGATGGCGTTCTCGGTCACCTGGAAGCCCAGGCCAGTCAGCGCTCCGTAGATGAGTCCGTCCAGCGGCCCGTTGATCGCCCGCGGCGCGGCAAGAACGATCATCACGATGCCGCAGACCTTGAGAAGCTCCTCGTTCAGTGGTGCGGACAGTGCATCTGACCAGCTTGACGCGAACCGCACCCCGGCGCCCTTAGCCCATAGGTCGATCAGGCCCCTGTTGGCCAGCAGGGCGCAGCCTGCCGCGGCGGTAGCGCCCCAGATCAGTGCGGCTGCGGACCAGATTAGGGGTGGCCGCCTGACGGGGCGCAGCAGCTGGAACGCGCCGAAGCCGACAAGTAGCAGCGGCAGCTCAAGCGCAGCCGCCGCCGCGGCCTCGGTGGGAAACACGACCAGGTAGCGGAAGAACTGCCAGGCGAGCACGACGGCGCCGAACAGGCACACCACTGCCGCCGAGACTCGCACCGTCCGGATGCTGTCGGCGCCGGTCACCGCGGCGCCGCCGGGAATACCACGGATCGGACGAGCTTCCCGGTAGCGGCTAGTGCAGCTGCCCCGCGCGCGTTCCGTGGCACGAGCACGATCAGCTGGATCGCGAATGTCCCGGATGGCCCCACGAAGATCGTGGCGGCGCCGGCTGTGCTCCGGCTAGCCACGGCGCCGGTCAATCCGGCCCTGCCCTGCCTGCTGGTGATGACTGTGGGTTCACCGATCTTCAGAGCGGGACGACGCAGGCGCAGGATCGCTCGCAGCCCGTTCCACAGCCGCGGCGCCTGCGACCGGCTGGCCAGGCTGACATAGGCAATGGACACAGTGGCGGCGCCGCGATGGAGCAGGTAGCCCCGGGTCGGGTTGCTCTCCGCTGGCCGCAGCGACCAGCCCCGGTCCACCCTGACCACGGCCGAGTCCGCTCCGGCCGCCCCGATCCTGATGGCAGCGCCCTGCGCCAGCGCCAGGTTGTCGGAGACCGCCGAGTTGAGCAGCGGCCAGCCGGCGGTCAGCACCGTCATCACGGCCACGACCGTGAGGAGCCAGCGCAACCTGGCGCGTGGCGTAGGCGCGCCTGGCGGCTGACCCGTGCCTGCAGGCTGTCCGGTATCAGTGGCCATGGACGAGCTCCGACAGGGTGCCGGGGCTGTGCCCGAAGAAGGCGACTGCGAGCGCGGCCATCGCGACCAGCACGACGGTGACAGCTACCAGGGCAAGTCCGCTGGTCGCGGAGACTGCGTCAGTGGTGTGCCGGGTGCGGCGCACGGCGGCCCAGATGGGCAGGCTCAGGGCTATCACGATAGCGCCGGCGATCGGGCTCGACTTCAGCATGGCAGCGCCGATTGCCGCGAACGCGATGGCCGTCCTGGTCCAGGCAAGCCGGGTCCGGTTGGCCGGGTCACCAACGCCGGGCTCGTCCGGGTCAGCTGGCATGATCAGACTCCTACCTGGCGGCCGACAGCAGCACGACGGCTGCCGCCAGACCGGCCACGCCGGCGATGGTGACCGTCAGCAGTCGCGGCAAGATCGAACGGGGCAGCGGATCACGGCGTCGCATCGCCGTCTGGTTCTGCGTCATCTCCCGGTACGCGGCCACCGCGATGACGGCGCCGAGCACGATCAGCGGGATGCCAAGCACGTGGCGGCCGAGCGGGACGCCGTGAAACGGCGGCAGCAGCTGGACGATGGCGAGGCCGGCCGCGACCAGTGCCAGGGCGGTCCGGCTCCAGGCAAGGAAGGTCCGCTCGTTTGCCAGGGTGAAGCGGGGGTCCGGTTCGGACTCAGCCGGCGGCCCGTCTGCCGCCGGATCCTGCTGGTCCGGCGCGCTCGTCATGACCGTGTACCTGTCCGCTCACCCGGTCAGGCGACCGGGTCGTGCCAGGATTCGCCGGCTGGGCACGAGGGCGTCGGCTTGGGCTGGTCCCCAGCTACCGCGGGCGTATGGCTGGACTGGCACCGCGTCGCCCAGCACCGGCTGAACTACCCGCCAGGCCGCCTCGACTGTGTCCTGCCGGGCGAACAGGTACCGCTCGCCGCTCAGCGCCGCGCCGATCAGCCGGTCATACGGCCGCATCATCTGACCACCTAGCTGGCCGGAAAACTCAAGCTCGCGCAGCTGCGGGGTCATGTCGGGGCCCGGCTTCTTGCCCACCACGGTGACGCCGACCTGATCGTCGGGGTAGATACGGACCCGCAGCTGATTCGACCCGCCCTCGGCCCCGATTCCGAACACATCGTGCGGGGGCGTGCGGAACCTGAAGACCACCTCCGTGGCAGTCACCGGCAGGCACTTTCCGACCCTGATCAGGATCGGCACGTCGGCCCATCGCCAGGACTGCGCGCTGAGCCTGACGGCCGCATAGGTCTCGGTCGTGCTGCCCGGCGCGACGCCCCGGACGTCGAGATAGCCGCCGTACTGGCCACGCACCGTGGTCTCCGGGCTCAGCGGTTCGAGTGCGCCGATGATCTGTGATTTGTCGTCGCGCCATGAATCCAGGCCATTGCCGTCCGGTGGTTCGGCAAGCACCGTTGCCAGCACTTGGAGCATATGGTTCTGCAGCACGTCCCTGATGGCGCCGGTCTTGTCGTAGAAACTGCCGCGATCGGCCACGTCGAACGCCTCAGCCATGGTGATCTGGATGCTGGCCACGTGCTCGCGCCTGAGCAGCGGCTCGACGATGGAGTTGGCGAAGCGCACGAAAAGCAGGTTCTCCACCGGCTCAAGTCCCAGCCAGTGGTCGACCCGGTAGATCGACTCCTCCGGGAAGTACTTGTGCATGGTGTCGTTCAGCGCCACCGCGCTTGCCAGGTCGGTGCCGAATGGCTTCTCCACCATGACCCTGGCGTTCGTGGCCCGGCCCGACCCGGCGATGCCTTCGGCGATGCGCCCGAACAGGAACGGCGGCACCTCCAGATAGAACAGTGGGTTCTGGCCATCGCCCATCGCCGCCGACATGGCCTGGTAGGTCTGCGGATGGTCAAGATCGCCGTCTACGTACCGGAGCAGGCTGAGCATCTTGGTCGCGGCCGGGCTGACCGGATCTATGCTGTTGAGCTTCAGCGACGAGACCGCGTAGTCACGGAACTGGCTCAGTCCCCAGCCGCTCTTGGCAACACCCACGACCGGCACATTGAGTAGGCCACGCTCAACGAGCCCGACTAGGGCCGGGAACGTCTCGAGCTTGGCCAGATCCCCGGTAGCCCCGAAGATCACCAGTGCGTCAACTTGGTGCTGCCGGCATTGAGATACTCCCTCAGGTTGGTGCTCCAGGGAACAGCGTCGCACGTTAGGCTCGCGTCCGATGATCGTGGTGGTGGCCGGCGTGGCCGGATCCGGCAAAACCACCGTCGGCCAGCTTCTGGCCAGGCGGATGGGCTGGCTGTTCACCGATGGCGACTCCCTGCATCCGGCCGCGAATGTCGCCAAGATGCGGGCTGGTCTGCCGCTGACCGATGCCGACCGCGAGCCCTGGCTGGCAGCGATGGGTTCCTGGATGGACGACGTCCAGGCCAGCGGCCAGTCGGCTGTGCTGGCCTGCTCCGCGCTCAGGCGTCACTTCAGGGAGCAGCTTCTCGGCGGCCGGGACTACGCAGTAATCGTGTTCCTGACCATCACGAGGGAACAATGCCAGGCCCGGCTGCACGGCCGGCAGGGCCACTTCTTCCGCGAGCCGCTGCTCGCGAGCCAGTTCGCTGTTCTCGAGCCGCCCGATCCGTCGGAGCGACAGGTGTATACGGTCGCGACCGCCGATGGTCCGCCCGGCGAACTGGTTGCCGAGATCATCAAGCTGCTGGGCATCTCGCCCGCAGCGGGTCAGCCGGCCACCTAGCTGGCAACGGCTGTGTTGGCAGCCACTGCGGCAGCCGGAGCGGGCGAGCGAAGAGGCCGCGCGCGGCCGTGCCAGAATCGGCTGATGCGGGCGGAGGACAGTGGTGCCGTCACGGCGGATGCGCGATGAGCGATCGGCGAGCGCAACTGCGCCGCAGTGTCGTGACCGTGCTGCTGGTGGCAGCGGCTGCGGCGTCTACTACGTGATCCCGGTGCCCAGACTGGCCGAGGGCTCCTGGACAGTGCTGTTCTTCGTCGGAGCCGGCGTGCTTGGTGCGCTGATTCTGGTGGCCGTCCGCCGGCTGCTGCACGCTGGCGAGGACGCCGGGATCCGCGGCCTGGTCCTGCTGCTCACGCTGACCGTGCTGTTTTTCTCCTGGTCCGACGCGTCCGTGGCCAAGTTGCATGGTCAGTTCACGGACTTGCACGATAGGACGGACGCGCTGTATTTCAACGTCAGCACGCTAGCGACTGTCGGTTTTGGTGACGTGCACCCGGCTGGCCAGCTAGCCCGTGGGGCAGTCACCCTGCAGATCGTCTTCAACCTTGTCTTCCTGGGCGCGGCCGTCAGCCTGATCTCGGGCGCGTTCCGGCGGCGGGCGCAGGTCCGGCCACACGACCCAGCCCACACCGACGAGCAGGGGCCGCGCTAGGCGGGCTGCCTGAGGACGCACCGGAAACCGAGGTGACACGCTGAGGTGTCGACGGCCTCGCCCTGGCGGGCGGCCGGCCGGTAGCGGAGGCAGTAGTTCGGCGCGCACAAGTGCGAGCCGCCTTTGATGACCTGGCGCGGGATGTCTGCGGCCGGGAACGCGGCGGCCAGGTACGCGGCTACCCGCGGGTGGCGCGGCAGGCAGCAGGGGCGGTCGGCCTCGGCTCCGGAGCTGCCTGGGGGCGCGGTGCGATCGGACCCGTGCTGCTGCCTGAAGACGTCCGCGGTCCATTCCCAGACGTTCCCTGCCATGTCATAGAGCCCGTAGCCGTTTGGCGGGAAGGTGGCCACCGGCGAGGTGCCCTCGTACCCGTCCAGTACCAGGTTCTGCCAGGGGAACTCGCCGTGCCAGGTATTGGCCAGCAGCTGCCCGGCGGGCGCGAACTCGTCGCCCCACACGTAGGCCGCGCCGTCCAGTCCGCCGCGGGCGGCGTACTCCCATTCGGCCTCGGTCGGCAGCTCTTTGCCAGCCCAGGCTGCGTACGCCTGCGCGTCGGGGTATGCGACATGGGTGACCGGGTGCTTGTCTCGCCTGGCCACGGTGCCGCCCGGCCCTTCCGGATGGCGCCAGCAAGCGCCGGGCACGTAACACCACCAGGTGCCGAAATCACCTGGGTCGACCGGTCCGGCCGTCATCCGGAACACCAGCGAGCCAGGGGCGAGCAGCTCGGGGTCCGCGCCCGGATAATCGGGGCCGCCAGGTGTCTGCTCCGCCACCGTGACATGGCCGGTCTGCCTGACGAACCGGCGGAACTCCGCGACGGTCACCGGCCGGGTGTCCATCCAGAATCCGGCTACGGCGACCGTGTGCACCGGCCGTTCCTCCGGATAGAAGTCAGCCGATCCCATCCGGAAGTCGCCGCCAGGTATCCAGGTCATCCCGGCAGTGGGCACCTGCCGGAGCGCCGAGGTCGTGGCCGTGGCTGGCGCTTGAGCTCATCGCCTGTGCTGTCCCCCTCAGCTCGTCGGTCTCCTCGTTGGGGGCGGGTCATACCCAGGGTTCGCGCGCGCAACGCCGCGGCGAGTGGGCCTGGCACGACGATGCTGGTTCACCCGCAGCGGGTGACACGGCACCTGGTGAGGGTGGGGAAGGCTATCGGGTATGACGGTCATCGACGCACTAGCTGCCTGCCCTGACAGGCCGCGATGCTGATCCAGGCAGTCGGCCTGGCACTGCTGGCCGCTCTGTCACCCACCGCCGTCGTTGTCTCGGCGGCGCTGCTCGGCTCGGCAAATCCGCACCGCCTGGTGCTGATCTACATGGCCGGTGCCATCGTCATGACGGCGATCGTGGCGGCGATCGTTTTCGCGGTACTGCAGGGCGGGCATTTGTATCAGCCGCGGGAGCGCCAGCCGAGGTATGGCCTTCGGCTGGGCCTCGGGGTGGTCATGCTGCTGGGCGGTGCTTATCTGAGGCGACGCGGCCCGAAGCGGGCGGATCCAGCCAAGAAGAACAAGGGCATCATCCCGAGGCTCATTTCGCGGCCAGGTGCTAAGACCGCATTCATCGTCGGCTTGCTGGTGTACACGCCGTCTCTGACCTTCATCGCCGCGGTCCAGGTCGTCGCCACCGCTCAGCAGAGCCTGCCAGCGAGCATCGCAGTGCTCGTCCTGGTCATCGCCATCACCGTGGCGTTCGCCTGGCTGCCGCTCATGCTGTATCTGCTGGCCCCGGACCGCACTGCGCGGCTGCTGCGGGGCACCGACCGCTGGGTGCGCTCGCACGGATACGTACTGGCGGTTGCCGCGCTGCTGATCGGCGGGATAGTGCTAACGATCAACGGCATCCTCGGCCTGACCGGCGTGGTCAGCTAGCTCGGCCCTACACCGCTGCGTGGTGCGCGGCGCCGTCGCGGAGCAAGCCCCAGATGGCGACCACGCTGACCGCGACGATGATCACGCCCCAGATCGGGGCAAAGGCCAGGAACAGGAAACCGGCCACCGCCGTCAGCGCGGCGATTCCGACGCCGAGCGGTCGAGCCCAGCCCATTCCGAGTAGCACGCACGCCCCGGCGGCGAACAACAGCACGCCGAGGACGAGCAAGACGATGCCCCAGTTGCGTATAGGCCACGAATAGGCGTAGCCCGACAGCGTGGGATAGAAGCTCGCTCGTACGATCGCTGCCAGCCCGGCCAGGAACGTCAGCAGTCCGGCCACGATGCTGAACACGCCGCCCGCCATGGTGTCGGCGCCAGCGGCGCCGGTGACTTCGCCCCGGTAAGCCGCCGAGGGTGCTGTACCACGCTCGTAGGCCCTGGCCGTCGGGACAGTGGCAGTGGCCGACTCGGGGCCAGCTCCCGTCGCGCGCGCGCCAGCTGCCGTGCCCGTGCTGCCTGCATCGGTCGCTGGCTGAGCTTGCTCCGGGTCAGTGCCGTAACCAGTGGGGCTATGCCGTCCTCGCCTCATCAAGCCCTCCCCTCTGACCTAACCGGCTGAGGGACTTGAGCGCGTCCTAGGCAGGACGCAATGCCTCAGACCGGTTGTCCGGGTTGCTCTCCTACGGACGCTACGGACGGCGGCAGGACCGGGCATCACCCGGCGTGGGTGATCCCACCGGGTGCCTCGACCGCGAATGTGACCTCGCGAAAGGGGGCATAACGGGTCGCTCTTGATTGGTGAGCGTCCCTCGCGGGTAAGCCGATTACGGGGCTTTGAGCTGCAATTTCACCGCGGCGGGTGATGCAGACGGGGGTTGGGCTAATCCGCCGTCACGGCGCTTGCATGGCGCCGCCGCCAGTCACTCGGGGGGGCGATGACGACCACCGTGAGCGGGCCAGCGTTGTCCGCGGGGCAGCCGGATGTCGGGCTGCTCGAGGACAAGCTGCGCATCCCGTGGCCCGGTACGGCGGTGCTGCCGCGCGGCCGGGTCGGTGCTCTCATCGACGCGGCCGTGAGCAACCGCGTCACCCTGCTGACCGGACCGCCTGGCGCGGGCAAGACGATAGCCGCGGCGCAGTGGGCGGCAGCAAGGCCAGCCAGCCGTCGGCCCGCCTGGGTGACCCTGGATGCCGGCGATGCTCAGCTGGAGCGGTTCTGGCGCTACGTAACCGCGGCCCTGTCCAGGGCCGGAGGCATGGCAGCGGCCCGGATCGGGCCGCCGCCGCCCGGAATTGCCGCCGCCGACATCCCGCAGTGGATCTCGGCCGCCGTCCCGTCCGCTGCCGAGCCAGTCGTGCTCATACTCGACGACGTGCAGCTGCTGGCCGGAAGCGAGGCAATGGCTGGCCTCAACGAGCTCATCAGGCACGAGCCACCCGGCCTGAGGCTGCTCTTGGCGGGACGATCAGCGCCAGGGCTGGCCCTGGCCAGGCTCCGGCTTGCCGGTGACCTCGCCGATATCGGCGCGGCAGACCTGGCGTGCACCGGTGACGAGATCGCGGCTTACTTCGGCATGCTTGGAACTCCGCTCAGCCTCGCCGACCGCGACCGGGTACTGGCGCGCACCGAAGGCTGGCTCGCTGGGCTGCGGCTGACCGCCCTCGGCGCGGATCCGGCGGCGAGCGCGGTACCGGCGGGCATGGCTGCCGACTACCTGCAGGACGAACTGCTTGGACAGCTTGCGCCGCGCGTCAGGACGTTCATGCTGCGCACCTGCCTGACCGAGACGATGCCCGCAGACCTGGCCCGCGAGCTCAGCGGTGAGGTCGGCGCCGCCGGGCTCCTGGAGCAGCTCAGCAGGGACAGTGGCCTGGTCCAGCAGGTCGCGCCAGAGTCTGCCGAGTACCGCTACCACCCGATGCTCAGGGATGTGCTCGCCGCGGACCTGCGGATGGAACTGCCGGACGAGATTCCGGCGCTGCAGGGCCGCCTGGCCCGCTGGCACGCAGGGCGGGGCGAGGTACTTGCCGCAGTCCAGGCCGCCGCTTCGGTCGGCGACTGGGAGTTCGGCGTCCAGCTGCTACGTGAGGCGGGTCCCGCGGTGCTGCTGTCGCCAGCCGTACAGGGGATAGAGGCGGCGCTGGCCGGCGCGCCCCCGGACCGGGTCGCCGCCGACGAGGTGGTGATCGCCGTTGCGCTGGCGGCCGCCCGGCTCTGGCAGGGTGATGCCGACGGCGCGCTGCCGTACCTGGAGACCGCGGAGAGCTCCCTTGCGCGGCTGGCGGATCGGGGCGATGAACCGGGCGGACGGTGCGGTCCGGGCGAACAGCCCGAGCTCTGGATTGCGGCGCTGCGGGTCCTGCACAAGACGACGGTCACCGCTGCGCGGCCTGGCTGGCTCGACCGCGAGTGGGCACTGGCGAGCCGGGCCCACGCCGACCCGCATGGTGCGCCTGAGCACAGGGCTCTCGGCGCTTTGTGGCTGGCGCTTGGTTTTGCCGCGCTTCGCGACTTTGACACCCAGCTGGCTAGGTCGGCGCTGCTGCACGCCGGGTCTCAGCTGTCGGCAGGCGGATTGCTGGCGCTGCGGGAACGGGGCCGAGCGTGGGAGGCGGTGGCCTGCGCACTCTACGGCGACCTCACGGCCGCCACCAGGATCGCGGCCGGAGTTGCCGACGGACCACACGGGCGCGATGCCGAGCTCGCGCCGGTGCTCGCGCTGGCCAGCGCGGCGGTCAGCCTTACTCGGGATGAGCCGGATGCAGCCAGCGTGCTCCTCGATCAGGCCGACCTCGAGTCGATGAGCTCCCGGCCGGCCGGCGAGCCGTCGATCGCCGTCCTGAGCGGGCTGCTGAGGACTCGGCTGGCGATCGCTGAGGGCAACCTGACCGGCGCTCGCGGGCTCGTCCGCTGGCTGGCCGACGCCTCAGCCAGCGCGGTCCAGCCGGTCACCGCGGCCGATAACACGGGCGCTGCTAGCACGATTGCGGCTACCTCGGGGACAGCGACAACCCGCATCTGCCCATATGGCGCAGCCGCCGTCATCGGGGTGCTGGACGCCGAGATCAGCCTCGCTGCCGGAGAGCGGGAACGGGCCGCGGCGACGCTCGCTGACCTCGGCGTGGCGGGCTCCCGCGCGCAGCCTCCGCCCGGCACGACGGCGGTGGTCCAGCTAACCCGGCCCGAAGCCGTCGATTTGCAAGCCCGGCTGCTGATTGCCGAGTCAGACGACAAGGGCGCGCTCGAGCGGATCGCCCCGCTGCTCGCGGAGCCAGCCGGGGGATGCTCGCTCATCGACCGCATTACGGCACTGCTGACAGCCGCCGTCGCGCACCGCAGGCTAAGCCAGGCGAGCGAGGCAGGCGAGCTGCTCTCGCAGGCGCTGGCTCTTGCGGAGCCCGAGGACGCCTGCGGCCCCTTCATCGCGGCTGGCCCGCCAGTCCGGTCGGCATTGACAGTGCTGGTCTCGCCATCGAGCCGGTGTGCCGGATTCGCCGGGCATATCCTGGACAGGTTCGACGGCCGGCTGCCGCGATCGGCCGGGACCCAGCCTGCCGCGCTACTGACCGACAGCGAGCTGGCCGTACTGCGATTCCTGCCATCGCACATGACGAACCAGGAAATTGCCGAGGCGCTGTTCCTGTCGATTAACACCATCAAGACCCATCTGAGCTCGGTTTATCGCAAGCTCGGCGTGGCGAACCGGCGGCAGGCGATCGCCCAGGCTCGCAGGCTTGAGCTGCTGTTACGCCGCCGAGCGGCCCCTTCGAGTGGGCAACAGCGGCTTCGCCCGACGCCGTCGCCGGGCGAAGCCACCACGTGCTGACCTATCTGTGTACTGGTAGCCCATCGGCTACCGAGTGCTTGTGGCCAGCTTCTTCTTCTTCATGAACGACGGCGCACGGCCCGCCGCGCCAGCATGCTCTCCCTTCGACGCCTTGTGCAGGCTGTACGCCAGCCCGCAAAGCATCAGTCCGTAGAAGAGCAGGAAGGCGGCCACGACGGTCAGCAGCAAGACAAGCGAAATCGCCGGCCAGACCACCATGATGATCCCGGCCGCGATGCTGAAGACGCCGAGCACAACGCGCGCGGCGCGGGCCGGCACGTGGCCCGAGATCCCGACGCCGATTTCGGTGATGCCATGCGCGATGAAGTACACGCCGGCCACGAAGGCCACCACGAACAGGCTGAGCGCATGGTGCAGCAGCAGATAACACCCAGCGAGCACGGCCAGGAGCCCGATCGCGATGTAGCCCGCACGCATGCCGCCGCTCAGGTCGCTGGCGGTGAACCCCTCGAATAGCTTGACGATCCCGGAGACGAGCACCGCCGCCCCGATGAGGATCGCGCCGATGGTCAGCGACGCGGCCGGCCAGACCAGCAGCATGACGCCTACCGCGATCATGGCCAGGCCGCCGAAGAGAACCCCTGGCCAGGCCCGGCCGGCTGCGGCTGCGATCGTTCGGTCTCCGAAGCCTGCGATGGTGGTCGCTTCTGTTTCCATTCCTGCGCGCTCGGCCTGGCCGTACTGCTGCGGAACGGTCGCCTGAGCTGCTGAGGTGCGTGTCTTCACGCCGCCGCCCTCGGTGCCAGCGCTTTCGCCGGAGGTAGCGGCGCCGCCTTGGCTCATACCTGCGTCATCGGCGAAGCCTGAGCCTCCCGCTTCCTGGCCGGGTCCGCTGGCGCTGCTGGCGCCCGTACTGCCCCTTCCCGTGTCGCCGGAGCCCATATTGCCCTGGCCCGTGTTGGCTGGCGGACCGCCTCCTGACGGCCCGGGCCCGCCCGGAAGACCCGAGTCATCCGCCGGTCCGCTCCGCGGTTCAGTCATTCCTCGCCTCCTGGAGACCTAGACGTCCGGTAGCGCCCGCCCGCCGCACCAGGTCGGCACGGCCGCACCAGCACCCCGGTAACACCGCGAGTACTCCTAACCTCGCCATCATGCGGCCGGTAAGTTCCCGTGATCATCACCCGTGGCGGGTGAACGCATCTGCGCTGGCCTAGACTTGGCGCGCAGTAGCCCGTGTGTGACGTGCCCGTCAGTCACGTGCCGGTCCGGCCCGCGTCCGCGGGCCACTGGCTAGCGGGATGACCCCATTCCAGGAAGCGATCCCAGGTGAAGACCGACGTCGAAGAGCTGAGCCCGACCCGGGTCAAGCTGACCATCGAAGTTCCGTTCTCCGAGCTCAAGCCAAACCTCGACAAGGCGTACCGAGAGGTGGCTAAGCAGGTCAACATTCCGGGCTTCCGGCCGGGGCGGGTACCGCCAAGGGTCATCGACACGCGGATCGGCCGCAGTCATGTGCTCGAGCAGGCTGTCAATGAGGCAGTGCCGGAGCTCTACAGCAAGGCCGTGGCGGAACATGAGGTAGTGCCGCTCGGGCAGCCTGACCTGGAGATCACCAGGCTCGACGACGGCCAGGAGCTGGCGTTCACGGCCGAGGTCGATATACGGCCGAGTTTCGAGCTCCCGGACCTGGAGCAGCTGTCAGTGACCGTGGACAACGCGGAGGTTGACCCGGACCAGGTCGAGGAGTATCTCGGCTCGCTGCGCGAGCGCTTCGCCTCGCTCAAGACAGTGGACCGCCCGGCTCAGACAGGCGACTTCGCGTCGATCGACCTGGCCGCGACGATCGACGGCGAGGTGGTCGAAGACGCCCAGGCGACCGGCGTCTCCTACGAGGTCGGCACCGACTCCATGCTGGACGGCCTGGACGACGCGCTGGCGGGCATGTCGGCCGGGGAGTCCAAGACGTTCACGACCGAGCTCGCTGGCGGCAAGCAGGCAGGCATGGCGGCTGACGTGCTGGTGACCGTCAACAGCGTCAAGGTCAAGGAGCTGCCGGAGCTGGACGACGAGTTCGCCCAGTCCGCGAGCGAGTTTGACACAGTCGGCGAGCTGCGGGCTTCCACCAGGAAGCAGCTCGAGGCGATGCGCCAGGCGGGCCAGGCAGGTCAGGCCAGGGAACGGCTGCTGGATGAGCTGATCCAGCAGCTCGACATCCCGTTGCCGGAGCGGATCGTCCAGGCAGAAGTCGACGCGCGCCATCAGTCCCTGCGCGACCAGCTGGAGCGGGCAGGCCTGACGATGACGGCCTACCTCGAGTCGGCCGGCACGACCCAGGCCAAGCTCGACGAGGACTTCGACGCCGACGCTCGGCGCTCGATGAAGGCAGGGTTCATCCTGGACACGCTCGTCTCACAGGAGGACCTGAAGGTCACCGGCGAGCAGCTGAGCGCGTACGTGACCGAGCAGGCGTACCGCATGGGCGTAGCGCCTGACCGGCTGGCTCAGCAGCTCAGCGACAACGGCCAGCTGCCTGCGGTGGCGGCCGACGTGCTTCGCGGTAATGCGCTGACCCTCCTGGCCGAGCGGGCCAGGGTGATCGACGAGGCGGGCCGCCCGGTGTATATCAGCGCCGACGACGGCGCGGCTGAGGCCGACGGTGACGAGGCTGACGACGACGATGCCGAGGACACCGACGAAGACTGAGCACAAGGTCGGCGGTCGTCACCGGTTCTGACGGGAACGCCAGTTCAGTCGCTGCAAATGGCGCGTCAGCGTGCGCCGTAAGCGAACAGCAGGCCTCGGCGGTGATGGTGGTATCGCGCGGGAGTTATGGTCACAGTCAACGACAGGCGCGAGCCGACCAACAACTAGGAGAGCACAGTGATCACGCCTGAAGAGGACCCGGAGATCGCGAGCGTCCTTGCCAGGGCCACTGAGGCCCCGACCGGGCCGCTGGGCGACATGCTCTTCCAGCGCCTGCTCCGGCACCGGATCATCTTCCTCGGCCAGCAGGTTGACGATGAGCTCGCCAACCGGATCTGCGCCGAGCTGATCCTGCTGGCAGCCGAAGATGGCAAGAGGGATATTAGCCTCTATATCAACTCACCCGGCGGATCGGTTTACGCCGGAATGGCGATTTATGACGTCATGCAGTACGTACCGAATGACGTCGCCACCTACGCGATGGGCATGGCGGCCTCGATGGGCCAGTTCCTGCTCTGCGCGGGCGCTCATGGCAAGCGATACGCGATGCCGCACACGGCCATCCTGATGCACCAGCCGCACGGCGGCATCGGAGGCACCGCTACCGACATCAGGATCCAGGCCGAGCAGAGCCTGTTCCTCAAGCGGGTGCTGGCCGAGCGTATCGCCTCGCATACCGGCAACCCCGTGGAGCAGATCGAGGAGGACTCCGACCGGGACCGCTGGTTCACCGCCGAGGAGGCGCGCGATTACGGAATTGTGGACCACGTGGTCCGCAGCGCGACCGAGGTGCCGTCCGTCGGCCCGGTGTCATGAGCAGGAAGGACCCAGAAGTGAGCGCTGGACACGGAGTCGCCGGACACGGGGCCGCGGGCTACTCGGGGCCACCGTCGGCTGAGTCGCGGTATGTGCTGCCGTCCTTCGTGGAGCGAACCTCGTACGGCGTCAAGGAGATGAACCCGTACAACAAGCTCTTCGAGGAGCGGATCATCTTCCTCGGCGTGCAGATCGACGACGCGTCGGCCAACGATGTGATGGCACAGCTGATCACGCTGGAGTCCATCGACCCCAACCGGGACATACTTATCTACATCAACTCGCCCGGTGGGTCGATGACCTCGATGATGGCGATCTACGACACCATGCAGTACATCCAGCCGGAGATCCACACCTACTGCCTGGGCCAGGCAGCGTCGGCGGCGGCGGTCCTGCTCGCGGCCGGTACGAAGGGCAAGCGGTTCGCGCTGCCGAACTCCCGGATCCTGATTCACCAGCCAGCCGTCGAGAGTGGTTACGGGCAGTCGAGCGACCTGGAGATTCAGGCCAGGGAAATACTCCGGATGCGTGCCGCGATGGAGACCATCCTGTCCAGGCATACGGGTCAGGACGAGGACCGGGTCCGGCGGGATATCGAGCGGGACAAGTTCTTCACCGCCCACGAGGCGCGGGAGTACGGCATCGTGGATGAAGTTCTGACGATGCTGAAGCGCAAGTCCGAGGTAGTGTCGTCCTAAGCGCTCCTGACTGGAGATTCGTCCTCAACAGACGACCTGTCAGGGGCCCGGCGCGCCGGCTCGGTGGTTCTTAGACCGCACCTAGGGGTGCCGAGGCGGTACCGTCTAGGTCCTAAGGACAATGGGTGTAGGCACGTAGTTGGGCGTTGGTAACCCAGTCGGCACAGCAGAGGGAGTAACTAGGTGGCACGCATCGGCGATGGCGGTGACCTGCTGAAGTGCTCGTTCTGCGGCAAAAGCCAGAAGCAGGTTAAGAAGCTCATTGCCGGCCCGGCGTGTACATTTGCGACGAATGCATAGACCTGTGCAACGAGATCATCGAGGAAGAGCTGGCCGAGCCCGCCGAGCTGAAGTGGGACAGCCTGCCCAAGCCGCGCGAGATCTACGAGTTCCTCGACTCCTACGTGATCGGCCAGGAAAAGGCTAAGAAGGGCCTTTCGGTCGCCGTCTACAACCACTACAAGCGGATCCAGTCCGGCGGTGAGCGATCGGGAGCGGGTGAGGATGGCGTTGAGCTTGCCAAGTCCAACATCCTCCTGCTCGGGCCTACCGGGTCCGGCAAGACGCTGCTGGCGCAGACCCTGGCCCGGCTGCTGAACGTCCCGTTCGCCATCGCGGACGCCACCGCGCTGACAGAGGCCGGCTACGTCGGCGAGGATGTCGAGAACATCCTGCTCAAGCTCATTCAGGCCGCCGACTATGACGTCAAGAAGGCCGAAACCGGCATCATCTACATCGACGAGATTGACAAGATTGCCCGTAAGAGCGAGAACCCGTCGATCACCCGCGACGTGTCCGGCGAGGGCGTGCAGCAGGCCCTGCTGAAGATCCTGGAGGGCACCACCGCCTCAGTGCCACCACAGGGCGGCCGCAAGCACCCGCACCAGGAGTTCATTCAGATCGACACCACGAACGTGCTGTTCATTTGCGGCGGCGCATTCGCCGGGCTGGAGAAGATCATCGAGCAGCGAGTCGGAAAGAGCGGGATGGGCTTTGGCGCGGTCCTGCGGGTCAAGACCGACAAGACCGAGTCCGACCGGTTCGCCGACGTGATGCCCGAGGACCTGCTGAAGTTCGGCATGATCCCGGAGTTCGTCGGGCGGCTGCCGGTCATCACCAGTGTGCACAACCTGGACCGCGAGGCCCTGATCCGGATCCTGACCGAGCCGAAGAACGCGCTAGTACGGCAGTATCGGCGGCTGTTCGAGCTTGACGGTGTCGACCTGGAGTTCACCGAGGACGCCCTGGAAGCCGTGGCCGACCAGGCCATCTTGCGCGGTACCGGCGCACGCGGGCTGCGGGCGATCCTCGAGGAGGTCCTGCTCTCGGTCATGTACGAGGTGCCGAGCCGCAAGGATGTCGAGAAGGTCGTGATCAGCGCCGAGGTGGTCCTGGAGAACGTGAACCCCACCCTGGTCCCGCGCGATGTCGCCCGCCGCACCCCGCGCGAGAAGTCCGCCTAGCTGCTGCTTAAGCGCCTCGCTGAGGCCACCGCGCCCCTCCCATTAGACTCTGCTGACGTGACCATCGGAACGGAAGCCACGCAGCTACCCGCACAGTACAACCCAGGCGAGGTTGAGACCCGCCGGTACGAGGCGTGGGTAGAAGCTGGCTACTTCCGGGCCGACGCCGAATCGACGGCACCTCCGTTCACCATCGTCATCCCGCCGCCGAACGTTACCGGGTCCCTGCATATCGGTCATGCGCTCGATCACACGCTGATCGATGCGCTGGTGCGGCGGCGCCGGATGCAGGGCTACAACGCGCTCTGGCTGCCCGGCATGGACCACGCGGGCATCGCCACCCAGAACGTGGTCGAGCGCGAGCTCGCCAAGGAAGGGCTGTCCCGGCACGATCTTGGACGGGATGCGTTCGTCGACCGGGTATGGCAGTGGAAGGCCGAATCCGGCGGGCGCATACTCGGCCAGATGCGCCGCCTGGGCGACAGCGTGGACTGGAGCCGGGAGCGGTTCACGATGGACGCCGGGCTGTCCCGCGCGGTCCAGACCATGTTCAAGCGGCTTTACCAGGACGGGCTGATCTACCGGGCGCAGCGGATCATCAACTGGTGCCCGCGCTGCCTGACGGCGCTGTCCGACATCGAGGTTGAGCACTCCGACGACGAGGGGGAGCTCGTCTCGATCCGGTATGGCGACGGCGACGACGAGGTCGTCGTGGCCACCACACGGGTGGAGACGATGCTGGGTGACACAGGCGTCGCCGTGCATCCCGATGACCCGCGGTACGCGCATCTGGTCGGGCGGGAGATCGTGCTGCCGCTCACCGGCCGCCGGATTCCGGTGGTCGCCGATCCGCATGTGGATCCTGAGTTCGGTACCGGCGCAGTCAAGGTGACTCCGGCCCACGACCCGGACGACTTCGAAATCGGCCGCCGGCATGACCTGCCCAGCCTCGTCATCATGGACGAGCGGGGCGTGATCACGGCCGCGGGGCCGTTCCAGGACCTGGACCGGTTCGAGGCGCGGCCGGCCGTGCTGGCAGCGCTGCGGGCCGAGGGCCGGGTCGTGGCCGAGCGCCGCCCGTACCTGCATGCGGTGGGTCACTGCTCGCGCTGCGGCACCACGGTCGAGCCCCGGCTGTCGCTGCAGTGGTTCGTCAAAGTCGGGCCGCTGGCTAAGGCCGCAGGCGACGCCGTGCGGGACGGGCGGGTACGTATCTACCCTGCTGACATGTCGGCCCGCTACTTCGACTGGGTCGATGACATGCACGACTGGTGCATCAGCCGCCAGCTGTGGTGGGGCCACCGGATCCCGATCTGGTACGGGCCGGACGGCGAGGTGGTCTGCGTCGGGCCGGACGACACTCCGCCGGCGGGTGAGGGCTGGGAGCAGGACTCCGACGTCCTGGATACCTGGTTCTCATCCGGGCTGTGGCCGTTCTCCACTCTGGGCTGGCCGGACGACACCCCGGACCTGCGCACCTTCTACCCGACCAGCGTCCTGGTCACCGGGTACGACATCTTGTTTTTCTGGGTTGCCCGGATGATGCTGTTCGGCCTGTACGCGATGGCTGACGCTGGCCCCGAGGACGCGGTGCCGTTCCGCCAGGTCGCCCTCCACGGCCTGGTCCGGGACCAGTACGGCAAGAAGATGTCCAAGACCCGCGGCAACACCGTGGACCCGCTGGACTGGATCGACCGGTTCGGCGCCGACGCCACCCGGTTCACCCTGGCCCGCGGCGCGACTCCGGGCGGCGACGTCGCTGTCAGCGAGGACTGGGTGGCCGGCGCTCGCAACTTCTGCAACAAGCTCTGGAACGCGGTGCGGTTCGCCCAGCTCAACGGCGTGGGCCGGACCGCATCAGCGGACGAGCCCGGGCTGCCGCCGGCCAGCGCGCTGTCGGTGCCTGACCGGTGGATCCTGTCCCGGCTGGCAGCGGTGACCGCCGAGGTTGACACCCTGTTCGAGCAGTTCGAGTTCGCCAAGGTCTGCGACGCGCTCTACCACTTCGCCTGGGACGAGTTCTGCGACTGGTACCTGGAGCTGGCGAAAGGCCCGCTTACCGGGCCGGACGAGGCTGCGGCCGCCGCGACTCGGCAGGTGCTCGCCGAGGTCCTGGACCGGCTGCTGCGGCTGATCCACCCGGTGCTGCCCTTCGTCACCGAGGAGCTGTGGACCGCGCTCACCGGCGGTGAGTCGGTGGTCATCGCCCGGTGGCCGGGAGAGGTCGCCGACGGTGAAACCGAGCGGCTGGCACCGCTACCGTCCGACCCGGAGGCGGAGGCGGAGATCTCCGCGCTGATGCGGCTGGTGACCGAGGTGCGCCGGTTCCGCTCCGACCAGGGCGTACGGCCAGGGCAGCAGGTGCCCGCCCGGCTGGCCGGCGCCGACGGCACTTCGCTGGCCCACACCCGGCTAGCACAGCACGAGGCCAGGATCCGCACGCTACTTCGGCTGACCGAGCCCGGACCGGACTTCACGCCGACGGGGACGGTGGACGCCGAGGGCGTCACGATCGAACTAGACACCGCGGCGGGGCTGGATGTCGAGGCGGAGCGAAGGCGACTGGCCAAGGACCTGGCCGCGGCCACCGCCGAGATAATGGCGGTCGAGCAGAAGCTCGCCAACGCCTCCTTCGTCGAGCGAGCGCCGGCCGAGGTCGTGGCGAAGAACCGGGCCCGGCTGGCGGCCGCGCAGGAAGAGGCGGCCCGGCTCACCGAGCGGATCGCAGCCCTCCCGGCCACGGTTCCTAGCTCTGGCGAGGGGCCCAGTTCCGCCGAGGGGCTGGCCTAACACCGGATGCCAGATAACTACGTCGGGCGGCTCCGCGAGATCGAGAAGGAGATATTCGCGCGCAGGCCCGAGCACTCGATCAACCCTTCCCTGGAGCGGATCAGCGCTCTGGTGACGCTGCTCGGCGACCCGCAGCGCGCCTACCCGGTGATCCACATCACCGGTACCAACGGCAAGACCTCGACGGCCAGGATGATCGAGGTGCTGCTGCGAGCCCGCGGCCTGCGGACCGGCCTGTTCACCAGTCCGCACCTGTCGCAGGTCGGTGAGCGAATCTGCGTGGACGGCCAGCCGCTGGACGCCGAGCGGTTCGTTGCCGCGTACGAAGAGATCAAGCCGTATCTGGACTTGGTGGATGCCACCCACGAGGTGCCGCTGTCGTTCTTCGAGGTGCTCGTCGGCATGGCGTTCTCGGTCTTCGCTGACGCCCCGGTCGACGTCTGCGTGCTGGAAGTGGGCATGGGCGGCACCTGGGATAACACCAACGTGGCCGACGGCGCGGTCGCCGTGGTGACGCCGATCTCGATCGATCATTCCCGCTACCTAGGCACGACTGTGGCCGAGATTGCCGAGGACAAGGCGGGCATCATCAAGCCAGGCGCGATCGCGGTGCTGGCGCAGCAGCCACCAGCGGCAGCCGAGGCGCTGCTGCGGCGGGCAGCGGACGTCGGTGCGACGGTTGCCAGGGAGGGACTCGAGTTCGGCGTCATCAGCCGGGACCTGGCCGTCGGCGGCCAGCAACTCGCCATCCGCGGCCTGCTCGGCGATTATCCCGATCTGTACCTGCCGTTGTTCGGCATGCACCAGGCGAGCAATCTGGCGTGCGCGATCGCCGCGGTCGAGGCATTTGCTCGCACGCCCGATCCCGCCGGGTCGCAGAACGGAGACGAGGAGCCGACGGCTCTGGACCGCGACATCGTCCGGCGGGCCGTGGCCACCATGAGGTCGCCTGGCCGCCTGGAGGTCGTCAGGCGCAGTCCGGTGGTGATCGTGGACGCGGCCCATAATCCCGGCGGCATGGCCGCCTCAGTCGAGGCGCTGACCGAGGCGTTCACCTTCACCGACCTCATCGCCATCATCGCGGTGAGCGAAGACAAGGACGTCGCCGGCATCCTTGACGAGCTGGAGCCCGTCGTCACGCATGTGGTCGTGACGGCTAACTCCGCGGCGCGCTCGATGGCGCCTGCGGCACTTGCCGAGGTTGCGGGCGCGGTCTTCGGGCAGGACCGGGTCACCGTCGCCGAGCGGCTCGATGATGCGATCGAGCTTGGGGTCGCTCTGGCCGATGAGGCCGACGCAACGGGCGAGGGCGGTCCTGGCAAAGCGGGAGTGCTTGTTACCGGCTCGGTTTATACGGCGGGCGATGCGCGGGCGCTGCTTTCTGCGAGGCCGGGGAACGGGAGCCGCCAGTGGTGAATCTGGCCCGACGCTGGCGGGTCAGCGAGGTGAATTCGAGTGAAGCGACTCTGTGCCACTGTGCTGATCATGGAGGCCATCGTCATGGGCCTCGCAATTCCCGTCGCAGTTCAAATCGACCATCTGTCGCCACACACGGCCGGCCTGACCGGCGGAGTTGCGGCAGTCGCCGCGGTGGTGTTCGCGGCACTTGCGCGCCCTTTCCTGCGCGCGGCGCTGATCGGCGGAAGCCTGCTGCAGGTGTTCGTTATCGCGGCGGGCTCAGTGGTGCCTGTTATGTATTTCCTCGGCGGTATTTTCGCGGCATTGTGGGCCCTCGGAATCTGGCTCGGTTATCGCGTTGAGCACGCCGCAGGTCACTAATTGCCAAAGCGCCGACCAACTCACCCGCCCTGCCGGGGGGTGTGCTGGAGCGGCATGTAGGCTCCTGATCATCCGGGTGTTACAGCGCGCTATTGGCATTACCGCGCGCCAGCAGCCGGTAGCTGACGGTGGCAATCGTCAGGGAATAGCCGATCGGGTTTCCCGTCGTTGGCACTATCGGCAACGGCGATGCGTTGGACGCAAAGACCGATCGTCCTCGCGGGCCGATGCGGGCCGGTTATCGGCACGGTAGGCACCGGGACTGCCGCGCTGCCGTTGGCCGCGACCGGAACGCCGGGTGGCGCGAACGGCAGCGCCAGCCGCGGGCAGTACGGAAAAATGGTGTGTTACCTGGCAGGATCTGGCTGGAAGGTGCTTGTTCTCCATGAGCAACGCGATGGGGTTTCTGGGCCGTGACATGGCAGTCGACCTCGGGACTGCGAACACCCTGGTGTACGTGCGCGGTCGCGGGATCGTCCTGAACGAGCCGTCCGTCGTCGCGCTGAATACCAACACTGGCCAGATCGTCGCCGTCGGCGTCGAGGCGAAACGGATGATCGGCCGCACGCCAGGCAACATCGTCGCAGTCCGTCCGCTCAAGGACGGCGTCATCGCCGACTTCGACGTGACCGAGCGCATGCTGCGGTACTTCATCCAGAAGGTGCACCGGCGCAGCCACCTGGCCAAGCCGCGGATCGTCGTCGCCGTGCCGAGCGGCATCACCGGCGTCGAGCAGAGCGCCGTGAAAGAGGCGGGTCACCAGGCCGGCGCGCGCCGCGTCTACATCATCGAGGAGCCGATGGCGGCCGCGATCGGGGCCGGACTGCCGGTGAACGAGCCCACCGGGAACATGGTCGTCGACATTGGCGGCGGCACCACCGAGGTGGCCGTGATCTCGCTCGGCGGCATCGTGACCTCGCAGTCGATCCGGGTCGGCGGCGATGAGCTCGATCAGGCGATCATTAACTTCGGCAAGAAGGAGTACTCGCTCATGCTCGGCGAGCGCACGGCCGAGGAGATCAAGATCTCACTGGGTTCGGCGTATCCGTCGCACGACGAGCCCAACGCCGAGATCCGCGGCCGGGACCTGGTCAGCGGTCTGCCAAAGACCATCGTGATCTCTGCCGAGGAGATCAGGCGCGCCATCGAGGAGCCGCTCAGCGTGATCATCGACGCGGTCAAGACCACGCTCGACAAGTGCCCGCCTGAGCTTGCTGGCGATGTGATGGACCGCGGGATCGCCCTTACCGGTGGCGGCGCACTCCTCCGCGGGCTGGACGAGCGGCTGCGCGAAGAGACCGGGATGCCGATTCACCTGACCGACAATCCGCTCGACTCGGTCGCGCTTGGCACCGGCAAGTGCGTGGAGGACTTCGACACCTTGCAGCAGGTCCTGGTTCCGGAAGCGAGGCGGTAGCCGGTCCGGGGCCCGCGGCCCCATCCGGCGGCAGACGAGGTGACGGGCGGCAGGCGAGGTGATCGGAGTGCGGGACACACGGCGGACCCGCGGGGTGCTCGTGGTCCTGCTCGTAGTGGCGCTGGGTCTGATTGCGCTGAACTACGCCGACGGCTCCAACGGCGTCCTGCGGGCCGCGCGCAACGCCGGGAGCGCAGTATTCGGCGGGACAGAGCATGCGGCCAGCTCGGTGGCAAGATTCTTCTCCAGCTCGGGCTCGTCCGGCACTCAAGTCAGCAGCTTGCAGGGGCAAGTAGCCAGGCTGCGTGCCGAGCTCACCGGCGAGCAGCTGAGCAAGTCCGACTATGCGCAGCTGCGCAAGCTGCTGCAGGTCGCGGGTGCGGCCCAGTACCGGGTGGTGGCTGCGACCGTGATCGCGGTGGGCACCGGCTTCCAGCAGACCGTGACTATCGACGCGGGCAGCGCCAACGGGATCCAGCCCCACGAGACGGTGCTGAACGGCGAGGGGCTGGTCGGCGCGGTGACGTCAGTGACCGCCAGCACGGCGACCGTACTGCTGGCTAACTCCCCGGCCGTGGCCGTAGGTGCGCAAGTCTCGCCGAGCGGCCAGCTCGGCGTCGTGACCGGGGCGGGCAAGACTGCCAGCGGCGGTGGCGGGCTGATGCACTTGCAGATGCTGAGCTCGGCGGCTGCGCTTAAAGCCTGGTGACCAGCTGGTCACGTCGGCGTCGGTCAGGGACCAGCCGTATGTGCCCGGCGTGCCGATCGGCGTCATCACCAAGCTGGTCAACGTGAACGGCGGCCTCACTCAGGCCGCCGAAGTCCGGTCGTACGTCGACTACACCGCACTCGGCATCGTCGGGGTAGTCATCGTGCCGCCCCGGCACAACCCGCGCTTCGCCGCGCTCCCGCCGTTGCCGCACCCAGGGCCTACGGTCACCGTCACGGTGACCGCCAAGCCGGGTTCGGCCCACCGCGGCCCGTCGCCGACGCCGACGCCCGGCGGCTGAGGTGCGCAAAGCCTGGCTGCCTCCGGTCCTGATCTTCGTCGGGATTCTCGTCCAGCTGACGGTGCTGGACGGGCTGCGCCTGCCTCGGCGGGGCCGTGCCCGACCTCGTTCTCGTCCTGGTGGCCGCGCTCGCCGTAGCACAGGGGCCGCTCGCTGGCCTGATCATCGGCTTCGCTGCTGGCCTGTGCCTGGATCTCGCCCCGCCAGGTAGTGCGCTCATCGGGCAGTACGCGCTGGTCTTCTGCCTGGCGGGCTGGGTGGCCGGGCGCTTGTCCCGCGCAGCGGGCCGGTCTCCGGTTCTGTCGGTGCTGCTGATGGGCGCGGTAGTGGCGGCTGCCGAGGTGGTCGTCGCCGGCCTCGGTCTGGCGCTGGTGCCCGCGGAGGTCACGCTGGCCGAGATCCGGGCAGTCGCTGCCCGCCTCCGTCGCCTATGACCTGCTGCTCTGCCCGTTCGTCTTGTACCTGGTCGTGCTGGTCAGCGGCCAGCTGGCCGCCATCCCGATCATTCCGGTCACACCCGGCGGCACGGCGCGGGCCCGGAGTCGCCGCGGAGCGCAAATCCCGGCCGCTGCAGCCGCGGCTGCGCGAGGCAGCTGCCAGGACCGGTGACGGCTGGCTGGGCGGCGTGCACCGCGGACACTATGGCACGCGACCCCCGACCAGGGCAGGCGCGCGGCTGCGCCCCGCGAACGGAGTGCCGGGCTCGGCGTCGGGCCTGGCACGACATCCCGGTCGCGCCGGCCGCGCGGCTAACCCGCCGGTGAATCTGAGGATTGCCTCAGGACGGCGCGGCGACGGTGCCATCGGCAACATGGTGGGCATCGGCAACTCGGGCGGCGCGGGCCCGCGCCCGCGCCAGCAGCCGGGCCGGCACCCTGGCATGCTGGCGGGTCAGAGCCGCTTCAGGCCGCGCGGCGGCGAGCCGGGTGGCTCGGCGACCAGGTCGCACGGCGTCGCGAGAGCGCCCGCTGGCCGCCCGCGTGGCCAGGCGTCGATCAGGTTCGGCACGCATCGCGGGGACGCGAGCGTCGGCCGGAGCCTCGGCTCAGGCTGGGCGGCTACACCCGGCCACCAGTCCTCGTCCGGCCCGCGGCTCGGCTCTGGCTGGCTTGCTGCTAGCCGCCCGATCTCGTCAGGTCCGCGGCTGCGGATGGGCGCCCGCCGGTCCGCGATCAAGGGCGGGGGCTCGGCCGCTGCCGTGCCGAGGGTCCACTTCAGGTCGGCGACGCCTCCCGTGGCCCGGCGGCCGGCCGCGGTGCCAAGGTTCCGCCGCAAGAGCTCCTCGCTCCGGCCGTCGACCGCGTCGGGGCTGGTATCGGGAGGAGTACTTGACGCCAGCACGTTCCGCGCCGTCCGGCGGCGCAGCGGTACGCCGAGTCTGCGGCTCGCCTCCCGCGGGCGTGCGACGGGAATGCTGGGCGGTTCCGGCGGCAGCGCGCTCCGGCGGCCCGCCGCACGAGTGCGCAAACAGCCCAGGTTCGGCTACGGCAAACGGTCGCCAATGTCGTTCCCTGCCGTTAGGCGCGTCGGCGGGCGGTGGCTGGCACTCAAGCGGGCGGGGAGCCGATCGGGCGCGTGGCTGATCGGCGGGCGGACAGGGGGAGCGCGGTGATTCCGGCATCGAAGCGCCGGCTGGTGAGCGTGGCGCTGATCGTGGCAGGACTGCTCGGCGCGCTGGGCGCACGGCTGTATTACCTGCAGATCCATGATCAGGCCAGCTACGTGGCGCTAGCCACGCAGGACCGCACCAGGGAGATCGTGCAACCGTCCGTCCGCGGCCAGATCCTCGACGACACCGGCCAGGTCATGGTCGGCCGTCAGGCTGCGCTCGTGGTGGCAGTGAACATGGCGACTCTCGGCCAGCAAGCCGACGGCGGCGTAGCCGAGCTCGCCAGGCTCGCCCGGTTGCTGAAGATCAGCGACAAGATCATTCGGGAACGGGTGCGCATCTGCACAGCGGGCGTGCAGCAGCCGTGCTGGCAGGGCTCGCCCTACCAGCCGATCCCAGTTGCGCAAAACGTGCCGCAGCCGCTGGCATTGCAGCTGCTTGAGAACAAAGGCGCGTTCCCCGGCGTGTCGGCCAATATCCAGCCGGTCACCGAATACGACCAGCCGCTGGCGACGGCCGCAGCCGGCGTGGTCGGCTATCTGCAGCCGATCACGGCACAGGAACTGAAGGCGCTCAATCAGCCCATCACCGGGTTCTCGGGGGACGACCTGGTGGGCCAGGCCGGGCTGGAAGGACAGTACGACCGGGAGCTGCGCGGGACGACCGGGATCGACGAGGTAGCGGTCAACGCCGCCGGTCAGGTGACGTCCACTATCAAGGACATCAAGCCGGCGCCGGGTGATGACCTGGTTACCAGCATCAACGGCCCGCTGCAGATCGCAACCGAGAACATCCTGGCCAACTCCGTCCAGCAGGCGCACGCCGCGAACCCTGGGGCCACCTCAGGCGCGGCGGTCGTGATGACCACCACCGGCCGGATCGTGGCGATGGCCAGCTATCCGACCTACAACCCCAGCGTGTGGAGTAACGGCCTCTCGGAGAAGGAGTTCAAGCGCCTGTTCGGCACCGGGAACGGCGAGCCCATCCTCGAGCGTGCGACTCAGGGCGAATACCCGCCGGGATCCACCTGGAAAGTCACCACGCTGACGGCCGGGATCAGGCACGGTGACTCGCTGTACGGCAGTTACAACTGCCCCGCTGCTACCACCGTCGACGGGCGCACGTTCAAGAACGACTTCGGCAACGGCGGCCAGATGTCGCTGCATCAGGCGCTCGTGCGGTCCTGCGACACGGTCTTCTACAACATGGGTTACCAGATGTGGCAGACCGACGACCGCAAGGCGAACACAGTGACCAGCCCGCGGGCGCCCGTACAGTTCGAGCAGAAAATCGAGCTGGACTGGGGTTTCGGCAAGGACACCGGGGTTGACCTGCCGCAGGAGAGTCGCCGGCACCGTCCCGACCAGAGAGTGGCTGTACTACTTCTGGAAGGACAACGCGCACACCGGCCAGAACTGGTGCAAGTACGGCCGCGCGAACGGCAGCTACGTCCAGCAGATCGAGTACGACGACTGCCGGTTCGGCAACATCTGGGAACCCGGCCAGGCGATCATCGCCTCTATCGGCCAGGGCTATATCAACGTCACCCCGCTGCAGCTAGCTCGCGGCTACGCGGCACTAGCCAACGGCGGCACGCTGTACAGCCCGCGGATCGGCGAGGAGCTGGTCAGCCCAGACGGCAAAGTAGTCGAGAAGATCAAGCCGACGGTCGTAGGGCACCTGCCAGCCAGCAAGTCCACGCTGGCTTATATCCGCAGCGCCCTCCAGGGAGTGGTGACCTCGGGAACCGCGGCCGGGACCTTCAGCAGCTTCCCGCTGAACAAGGTGTGCGTGGCCGGCAAGACGGGAACTGCCCAGGTGTTCGGCAAGAACTCCACGTCCGTGTTCGCGTCGTTCGCCCCGTGCAACAACCCTAAGTACGTGGTCGTCATGATGATCCCTGACTCCGGATTCGGCGCCGACGTGTCCGGCCCTGGCGTCCGGCAGATCTGGGATGAGATCTATGGCCTGCAGGGCCACAAGGCTGCGCTACCGGGCGGCAAGCTCCCGGCCCTGCCGCGCATCACCGCCCCGGGCAATATCGTTCAGACGACGCCTAAACAGCCGAAGGCAAGCCCGACGCCGACCAGGACCCCGCTGGCGGGCGCGCTGCCCTGGGTCCTGCTGCCCGCTGACACAGCCATCGGCGGCAAGTCTCGGGGGCCGGCCGGATGAGCTCATGGCGCAGTTCTCCTGACCTGGCGAGCCGGCGGCCGTCCACCCCCGAGCGCGGCTCAGCTGCCTACCGCGGGCTTCCGCCAGTCCGGCTGGACGGCCGCACTGCCCGCCAGGCAGGGTTCGGGCGCGGCCCGGCATTCGGCGGTGGTCGCAGGCGACGGCTGCGAGGGCTCCTGCACCAGGTCTTCGGACCCGGATCGCCGCTGCGGCACCTGGACTGGATCCTGGTGACGGCCGTGCTGGCGCTAAGCGTGCTCGGGACCCTGCTGGTCTGGGCAGCCACCGGCACTAACGGCTTCAACAGCTCGGACCCGTACCTCACCAAGCAGGTGCTGAATGTCGCCATCGGGCTTGCGCTGATGGCCGGCGTCAGCATGCTCGATTACCGGCAGCTGCGGCTGTACGCGCCGGTCATGCTGGTCGTGTCCATGCTTGGGCTGCTGGCCGTGCTGACGCCGCTCGGCACGATGGTCAACGGTTCCAAGTCGTGGATCTCGCTGGGAGGCGGCTTCCAGATCGAGCCGTCGGAGTACGCCAAGCTCTCGCTCATCCTGGTCGGCGCGATCATCCTCAGCGACATCAAGCCGGGCGAGACCAGGCCGCGGCCGCGAGCCGTGGCCCTGGCTCTGGCGATCGCGGCGGTACCGCTGCTGCTGGTGGTCGCGGAGCCGGACCTGGGCGTTTCCATCCTGATGCTGGCGCTGCTGGTGGGCATGATTGCGCTGTCCGGCGTCCGGCTGCGCTGGCTGGCCGGACTGCTCGCTGTCGGCGCGCTGGGCGTCTTCGCCGTTGTCAAGCTGCATCTGCTGAAGGCCTACCAGCTCAGCCGACTGACGGCGTTCCTGCATCCGTCGCAGGACCAGATGGGAACCGGTTACAGCGCCTATCAGTCCAAGATCACGATCGGCTCGGGCGGGCTGCTTGGGCAGGGACTGTTTCACGGCCAGCTTGTCGCCGGCAACTTCGTGCCCGAGCAGCACACGGACTTCATCTTCGCCGTGGCTGGCGAGGAGATCGGCTTCGTCGGCTGCCTGGTCATCATCGGCCTGCTGGCGATCGTGCTGCTGCGCGCGATCATGATCGCGGCCCGCGCCGACGACCAGTTCGGCATGCTGGTCGCGTCCGCAATCGCGATCTGGTTCGCGGTCCAGTCCTTCATCAATATCGGCATGACCATCGGCATCATGCCGGTGACCGGACTGCCGCTGCCGTTCGTCTCCTATGGCGGCTCGGCCATCTTTGCCGACATGATCGCCATCGGCGCGCTGCAGGCCGTCCACCGCCATCGGTCGGTCTTCACCTAGACGCCGCGACCGCGCGACTGGGTTGCGCCCGCATCTCGTGGAATTCGGCCTGCCGTTTCCCCGCATCATTCCACTGCTATCCAGCCTGCGGTCCGCAGTCCGTTCGCCATCACAGCCGGCCCGCCTGTGCTCGACGCATAGGCAACGTTTTGTCGAGCGCTGACCTGGACGCCTTTTAGAACTGCGCGGCTGCGGGGGTAGGTGAAGCACTGTCGAGCCGGGGGGCAGCGGTCA
Source organism: uncultured Actinomycetota bacterium (assembly GCA_963808215.1). Taxonomy (GTDB): domain Bacteria; phylum Actinomycetota; class Actinomycetes; order Streptosporangiales; family Streptosporangiaceae; genus JAJYUU01. Next base: position 71,903 of record CAWEEY010000019.1, on the reverse strand, counting down.
AGTGCGGGGTGATCGCATGCCTTCCTGCGGGCGGGGACGCGGCTGGGCTGTTAACGGGGGTGGGGGATGCGGATCACGTGCCTGGGTCATGCCGGGCTACATGTCGAGACCTGCTACGGGACGATCTTGTGTGACCCGTGGGTGAACCCGGCGTATTTCGAGTCGTGGTTCGTGTTCCCGGATAACAGCGGCCTGGACTGGGACCGCCTCGGCGACGTGGACTACTTGTACGTGTCGCACCTGCACAAGGATCATTTTGATGCCGAGCTGCTCAGGCGGCACGTGTCGCGGCGGGCCACGGTGCTGCTGCCGGACTTCCCGGTGCCGGATCTGCGGGAGGCGCTGGAGCGGCTCGGGTTCGCCGAGTTCGTGGTGCTGCGCAGCGGCGAGGTGGTCGAGCTGGGCGGGCTCCGGCTGATGGGGCAGGCGCTGCAGTCCCCGGCGGACGGGCCGCTGGGGGATTCGCTGCTGGCGGTCGATGACGGGACCGCACGGATACTGAACCAGAACGACGCTCGGCCGACCGAGCTGGACGCGCTGCGGTCGTTCGGCCGTTACGACGTGCACCTGCTGCAGTTCTCCGGGGCGATCTGGTGGCCGTGGGCTTATGACCTGCCCGAGACCGCGAAGCGCTCGTTCGGCGCGGCGAAGCGGGCCAACGGCATGGACCGCGCGGCTCGCTACGTCACCGAGATCGGGGCCCGGCACGTAGTGCCCTTCGCAGGTCCGCCCTGTTTCCTCGATGAGGACCTGTTCGGCCTGAACGACCTGACCGGGGACCCGGCCAACACTTTTCCCGACCAGATGGTGTTCCTGGACTACCTGCGCGAGCGGGGCATCGAGGGCGGCCAGCTACTGACCCCGGGCGCAGTGCTCGACGTCGGCCCCGGCCACTGCGAGGTCAGCTGGCCCGCAGGCGCGGAGCAGGCCCTGGAGCCGTTCACCGACAAGGCGCGATACCTGCGCGAGTACGCCGCCAGGATGCAGGACAAGATCGCGGCGGGCAAGCGCCGCTGGCCGGCCGGGGGGATCGACGTGCTGGCCGAGCTGAAGGCCTGGTTCGAGCCACTGCTCGGGCTGGCCGACCACATCCGGCCCGGCGTGGGCGGCCCGGTGCTGCTCGACCTGGGCGACGGGCAGCCGATCGTGATCGACTTCCCGGCTGGCCAGGTCCGCGCCTTCGCCGGGGAGTCCTGCCGCTACCAGTTCAGCATCGACCGCCCGCTGGTCGAGCGGCTGATCGCCGATCACCAGACCGACTGGGTCAACAGCCTGTTCCTGAGCATGCGATTCCGGGCCCGCAGGATCGGCGCCTACAACGAGTACGTGTACACGTTCTTCAAGTGCCTATCACCCGAGCGACTGATGTACGCCGAAGGCTGGTACGGCAGCACGATCCACGACCGGAGGAGATCCAGCTGGGTGAGTGGATCACCCAGCGCCGCTGCCCGCACATGAGCGGCGACCTGCGCCGCTTCGGCCAGACCCGCGGCTCGATCCTGACCTGCACGATGCACGGCTGGCAGTTCGACCTGTCGACGGGCCGGTGCCTGTCCGCCGACGGCGACTCCTACCGCATCCGCAGCCGCCCCGCGCCCGCGCAGCACGCAGCCGAGCCGGGCACCAGCCAAAGTCCCTGGCCTACCCCCGGTCTACCCGCTCGAGCCGGCCCTGGCCGCCGACAATTCCGGCATGGCACACTCCGCCTCCGAGGACATGCCCTCGAGCGTCGTGGCCGACTAAGCGGTCACAGAGCGCGCTGCGGGTGCCTGCGGCCCCTGGTCGCGTTGCCGGACGAGCTCGAGCGCCACATCGATAATCATGTCCTCCTGGCCGCCCACGTAGCCAAGCTCGCCGACCCGCTGCAGTATCTCGTGCGCCGGCACTCCGTACCGTTCCGCCGCGCGCTCGGCATGAAGCAGGAAGCTGCTGTACACACCGGCCCAGCCCTGCACGACCGCGGCCCGGTCCATCTTCGGCCAGCGGGGCAGGAACGGGCGGACCACCTCCTCGGCCGCCGCAAGAACGCCGCCGACGTCCACGCCGGTCTGCACGCCCAGGTGGTCGAAGGTGGCAGCCAGCACCTCAGTCGGGGAATTCCCGGCCCCGGCGCCGAGTGCGCACAGCGCGCCGTCGATCTGCCGGGCGCCGTGCTGGAACGCCAGCACCGAGTTCGCGACCCCGAGCGAGAGATTCTGGTGGCCGTGGAAGCCGACCTCCGCATCGCCGCCGATCTCGGCCACCATCGCCTGCACCCGCTGCTGCGCGTCACCGAGGACCAGCGCGCCTGCCGAGTCCACGCAGTACACGCACTGCGCGCCAGCGTCGACCATGATCCGGGCCTGGCGGGCCAGCTCAGCCGGGCTGGTGCGGTGCGCCATCATCAGGAAGCCGACGGTCTCCATACCGAGTTCGCGGGCCAGTCCGAAATGCTGGATGGAGACGTCGGCCTCGGTGCAATGCGTGGCGATCCGGGCGACGCGGGCACCGACGTCGCGCGCACCGCGAAGGTCGTCCTTGGTGCCGATGCCCGGCACCAGGAGCACGGCGATCGCGGCCTGGGTGGCCTCCTCGACACCTGCCCTGATCAGCGTGAGCTCGTCCTCGCGGGAGAAGCCGTAGTTGAACGACGAGCCGCCCAGCCCGTCCCCGTGCGTTACCTCGATGACGGCCACGCCAGCAGCGTCCAGCGCGTGCACGGTGGCGCGGACCTGCCCCTCGGTGAACTGGTGCGCCATCGCGTGGCTGCCGTCGCGCAGGGTCGTATCGGTGATCCGCAGCTCGCGCCCGGCTCCGGCCAGCGGGGCGGTCATGCCGTCACCGCTGCCCGCCGTTGCGCGATGACCTCGCCGACCTGCGCTGCGGCGGCTGTCATGATGTCCAGGTTCCCGGCGTACTCCGGCAGGTAGTCGCCCCTCCCGCGGACCTCGAGGAAGACCGCGACTCGCGCGTTGCCGTTCCAGGACTCGCGGGCGTCGTCGTACTGCGGATCGGCTCGCAATGTGTAGCCAGGCACGTAGCGTTGCACCTCGGCGACGCGCGCCAGGATCGACTCGGTGATCGCGTCGGTATCTGCATCCGCCGGGATCGCGCAGAACACCGTGTCGCGCATGATCATGGGCGGCTCGACCGGGTTCAGGACGATGATCGCCTTGCCCTTACGTGCGCCGCCGACTGTCTGCACCGCGCGCGAGGTGGTGTGGGTGAATTCGTCGATGTTCGCCCGGGTGCCGGGTCCGGCTGACCTGGACGCGACCGACGCGACGATCTCTGCGTAGGGAACCTCCACCACACTCGACACCGCGTGCACGATCGGGACGGTCGCCTGCGCGCCGCAGCTGATCATGTTGATGTTGGGCGCGGCCAGGTGCTCGTGCAGGTTCACCGGCGGGCAGACCAGCGGGCCGATGGCGGCCGGCGTCAGGTCGATTGCGGTGATGCCCGCCTCGGCGTAGCGCGGCGCGTTCGCCGCGTGGGCCTTCGCCGACGTCGCCTCGAACACCAGGTCAGGCAGCGGATTCTGGCGGACCAGCCAGTCGACGCCCTCCGCCGACGCAGCAAGCCCGAGCTTCCTGGCTCTGGCCAGGCCTTCTGACTCGACGACACCGACTACGTAGCCGACCTCGATGTGCTCGCTGCGCTGCAGCTTGGCTAGCAGATCCGTGCCGATGTTGCCCGGTCCGACGATGGCCGCGATGGTGCGCGCTTCAGTCACTCAGTCCGCCGCCGTTCCCGCCCTGAAGGCGCCTGGTCGCGATCGCCGCGCCCGCGGCGAGCACGGCGAACTTTGCCCACCCTACGGTCGGCCGGACCCAGGGAGCCAGACCCGCCCGCGAAGAAGAAGTTGTCTCGCCGCCGCCGCGTACTCGGCCATGATGAAGGGGTGCCGCTTACTGATGTGCCGGGCAAGGCCAGAGCCCTGTATGAAGCCAGACTGAGCAGGCAGGCCATCGAGCCGTTCACCGATGCCGATCCTGATCTGGGCATGGCGGACGGCTACGCGATCGCGCAGCAGCTGACCAGCATGCTGGTTAGCGACGGCGACGAGGTCATCGGCTTCAAGGTCGGCCTCACGTCCAAGCCCATGCAGCAGATGATCGGCGTCGACTCTCCCGACCACGGGCCGGTGCTCGGCTCCACCGTGTATGCCGACGGCGACGCGGTCTCGCTCAGCCACTTCATCCAGCCGAAGATCGAGGCCGAGATCGCGTTCGTGCTTGGCGCGGGGCTACGCGGACCCGGCGTCACCGTGCTGCAGGCCCGCCAGGCGATCGCCGGGATGGTCGCGGCTGTCGAAATCGTCGACTCGCGGTTCGCAGACTGGCGCATCAGGCTCGCAGACACCGTGGCCGACCTGGCCTCTAATGGCGCGGTCGCGGTGTCGAGCCGGCTGACACCGCTGGACGGCGTTGATCCGCGGCTGATCGGCATGGTTCTGACGCGGTCCGGCGAGCTTGTCGACACCGGGGCCGGCGCGGCCGCGCTCGGCGACCCGATAGCCGTCGTGGCCTGGCTCGCCAACACGCTGGGCGCAATGGGCGCCGGGCTTGAGCCTGGCCAGCTGGTCATGACCGGAGCGCTGCATGCGGCCGTGCCGATGCGGGCAGGTGACGTCTTCCGCGCTGAGTTCGACCGGCTCGGGCCCGTCACCGTTCGCGTGGTGGACTGAGGGGGGCGTGAGCATGCCGATCGATACCGCCGCGATCGCGGGCAGGCTCGCGAAGGCGAAAGCCGACCGCACAGCCATCGAGCCGTTCGCTGCGGAGATTCCCGGATTCGACCTGGCGACCGGGTACGCGGTCCAGCGTCTGCTGCGCGCTGAGGCCGGCCCGCTGGCTGGCTGGAAGCTTGGCGTCACCTCACGGGCCAAGCAGGCGCAGGTAGGCGTCCGTGAGCCAGTGCGCGGCTTCCTGGCGGCCGCGGCCGCGCTGGATCTGGGCGAGCCGCTGCTAGTTGGCGACCACATCCAGCCCCGAGGCGAGCCGGAGATCGTCTTCACGATGGGCGCGGACCTGGCCGGCCCCGCGGTGAGTTCAGCTGACGTGCTGGCTGCGACCGCGGCGGTAGCGGTCGGGATCGAGATCCTCGACTCTCGTTACGTCGATTACAAGTTCACGATGGCCGACGTGGTAGCGGACAACACGTCGGCCGGCCGGTACGTCATCGGGCCCTCGATCCCGGCGGCGGGCCTGGATCTGCGTTTGGTCGGCGTGCTGCTCGAGCACAACGGTGAGGTGATCGCGACCGCGTCCGGAGCGGCTGCGCTCGGCCACCCGGCCTCGGCCGTGGCCTGGCTTGTCCGGTCGCTGGCGGTGGAGAACGAGGGCCTGCGCGCCGGCGATATCGTCCTGTCCGGCGGCCTGACGGCCGCGGTTCGGCTGAAGGCCGGCGACGTGGTCACGGCGACCGCCGACCGCCTTGGTAGCGTCGAAATCGCCTGCCGGTAGGGCAACCGGTTCGGCGCGGAGGCGGATGGCGGATGCCGGATACGGATGGCGGATCGGTCGGATGGCGGATGAGCAACGAGCCTGATGTGACGCTGGTGCCGCTCGCCCCGCCACGCGGCCGGCGAGCGTGGACGTTCAAGCATCATGGGCGCAGTTACTCGGTTTTCGACGTGGACGGAGAACTGCAGGTGACCGACGCGGCCTGCCCGCACCACGGCGGGCCGCTGGCTGAGGGACTGATCCGCGACGGCGTCGTCACCTGCCCGTGGCACTGGTACAGCTTCGAGCTGCGATCGGGGGAGTGCCGGACGGCAGCGGGCTACCGGCTGCGCAAGTACCCGGTGGTCAGCCGGGACGGGCGGCTGTACGCCGAACTGCCCGCCTGGAGCAAGCCCAGGAGCTGGTCGCACCTGCTGCGAGCCCGGGCTCGGTCAGATCGGCTGTAGACGCAGGGTGGCTCACTGCCGTCGGGCAGTCAGCGGGTCAGGCGCGGGATCCGATTCCGGGCGACCCGGGTCGGTTGCGGGGCCCTGAGTGGCGCCCGAGCGAGCCCGGCGGCGGAGCGAGAAGGCAATCCAGGCCGCCGCGGCCAGTACCAGGATGAGCGCCGAGGGTCCAGCCAAGCGCCGTGGTCGGCACCCCGACGTACTTGAGGCCGGAGGCGAGGATGACGAACGTGATGACTGGCCTGATGTACTTGTCCGGCGCCCTGGATGACAGCAGCGAGCCGACCAGGACCGCGGGCACGCTGCCCAGGATGATCGAGATCGTGACGCCGAACTCGACGTGACCGAAGGCGAGCGCGCCGAGTGCCGCCGCCGCCGTCAGCGGCACGGCCTGGGTCAGGTCGGTGCCGACCAGCCGCTTCGCGCTGATCATGGGGTACAGGAACAGCAGCAGCACGATCATCAGCGAGCCCGAGCCGACCGAGGTCAGCCCCACGATGACCCCGCCGACCATCCCGATGACCACCGTCGGCAGCGGCCGCACGACCAGGTCACGCAGGGCGGTGGCCCGGTCCCGGCCGCCGCGGACGTCCATGGCCCAGCGGATCACCATGGCCGCCGCGCCGGTCAGCAGTGCGGCGCCCAGGGCCTGCTCGACGTGAGTGGGGGCGGCCGAGCCGCTGCCGAGCAGATGGAGGAGGTAGGCACCGAGGACGGCCATCGGCACCGAGCCGAGCGCCAGCCAGCCGACCAGGCGGTAGTTGACCGTGCCCTTGCGCATGTGAACGACAGCGCCGACGGGCCGCATCAGCACTGCGGCAACCAGGTCGCTGGAGATGGCGGCCGGCGCCTTGACGCCGAAGAGCAGGATCAGCATCGGCGTCATCAGTGCCCCGCCGCCAGCCCCGGTCATGCCTACGAGCAATCCGACGACCGCGCTGCCGAGCACGATGTAGGGGTCGATGTGCACCTGTGTACCTCCGGCGGCCGAGTGCTCGACTACCACGTTTCTATATAGGAATTGTTCTTTAAGGTAAGCGACTATACCCACCGGATCGCCAGATATAGCTTGCAAACCTGGTTTTAGGCCGTCGGCGCGGCAGGCCGCGCCGGTGAGCGCGGCCACTGGCCGGCGTCGGTACCCTGTAACCGTGCCTGTGCAGTCGGTGTACCCCCTGCTCGAGCCGCTGTTGCCGCTGGTCCGCAAGCCCATCCAGTACGTCGGCGGCGAGCTGAACTCTGTCCTGAAGGACTGGGATTCCTGCGATGTCCGCTGGGCGCTGATGTATCCCGACGCTTACGAGGTCGGCCTGCCGAACCAGGGCGTACAGATTCTCTACGAGGTGCTCAACGAGCGCGAGGGGGTACTCGCCGAGCGGACCTACAGCGTCTGGCCGGACCTCGAGGCGCTGATGCGAGAGCGCTCGCTGCCGCAGTTCACCGTCGACGGGCACCGCCCTGTCCGGGCATTTGACCTGCTCGGGGTGAGTTTCGCGACCGAGCTCGGCTACACCAACCTGCTGACCGCGCTGGACCTAGCGCAGATCCCGCTCAGCGCCGCTGACCGCGGCGCGGACGACCCGATTGTCCTGGCGGGCGGCCACGCGGCGTTCAACCCCGAGCCGATCGCCGACTTCATCGACGGCGCCGTGCTCGGTGATGGCGAGGAGGCGGTGCTGGCGATCACCGGCCTCGTCCGGGCCTGGAAGGCGGCCGGACGGCCGGGCGGGCGCGACGGCCTGCTTGAGGGGCTCGCCGCGGCCGGCGGGGTCTACGTGCCGCGGTTCTACGACGTCACCTACGCTGCCGACGGCGCGATCAGCAGCGTGCTGCCGAACCGGCCTGGCGTGCCGCGGTCGGTGTCCAAGCACACGGTCATGGACCTGGACTCCTGGCCCTACCCGGCGAAGCCGCTGGTGCCCATGGCCGAGACGGTGCACGAGCGGTTCAGCGTGGAGATCTTCCGCGGCTGCACCAGGGGCTGCCGGTTCTGCCAGGCGGGCATGATTACCCGGCCGGTGCGGGAGCGGTCGATCACTGCCATCGGCTCGATGGTCGAGGCCGGCCTGAAGGCGAGCGGGTTCAGTGAAGTAGGCCTGCTGTCGCTGTCCAGTGCCGACCACAGCGAGATCAACGAGATCGCCGTGGACCTGGCCGACCGGTACGAGGGCACCAACACCGGCCTGTCGCTGCCATCGACCCGAGTTGACGCGTTCAACGTGACGCTGGCGGACGAGTTGAGCCGGAACGGGCGGCGATCGGGGCTGACGTTTGCCCCGGAGGGCGGTTCTGACCGGATCCGCAAGGTCATCAACAAGATGGTCACCGAGGACGACCTGATCAAGACCGTTACGACCGCCTATGCCAGCGGCTGGCGGCAGGTGAAGCTGTACTTCATGTGCGGGCTGCCGACCGAGACCGACGAGGATGTGCTGGCCATCGCGGACCTCGCGCGCCGGGTGATCCAGGCCGGCCGCTCGGCGACCGGCCGCCACGACATCCGGTGCACGGTGTCGATCGGCGGGTTCGTGCCGAAGCCGCACACGCCGTTCCAGTGGGCGTCCCAGTGCGATCACGAGACGGTCGATGCCCGGCTGAAGGCGCTGGGCGCGGCGATGCGGTCCGATCGCAAGTACGGCAAGGCGATCGGCTTCCGCTACCACGACGGCAAGCCGTCGATCGTGGAAGGCCTGCTGTCCCGCGGCGATCGGCGGGTGGCCAAGGTCATCCGCGCGGTCTGGGAAGACGGGGCGCGGTTCGACGGCTGGAGCGAGACCTTCTCGTTCGAGCGATGGGACAAATGCGCCGCGGCCGCCCTAGCCGAGGACGGGGTCGATCTGGCCTGGTACACGACCCGCGAGCGCGGCTACGAGGAGATCCTGCCGTGGGACCACCTGGATGCCGGCCTAGAGCGGGACTGGCTGTGGCAGGACTGGCTCGCGGCTATCGATCCGTCCGGCGCGGCCGAGGTCGACGACTGCCGGTGGACGCCGTGTTTCGAGTGCGGAGTCTGCCCGGCCATGGGCACTGAGATCGAGGCCGGTCCGACCGGGAAGCGTTTGCTGCCGCTTAGTGTTGTTGGTAGCGGTGCTCCGGAATCCGGCTCGGTGTCGGGTGGCTCGGTTTCGGGTGACTCCGGTACGGGAGGCTCGGTTCGAGCCGGCGGGGACGGCTAGCGGTGGGGCGTCAGCAGCCACAGCCGACGGGGGCAGCGCCGCTGCCAGCCGTGCAGCGGCTAGTGATCAGATATGCAAAGCGTGGCAGGATGCGGTTCGCGAGTCACAGGGACATCGCGCGGGCGGTGGAGCGGGGAGTTCGGAGGGCCGGACTGCCCGTCGCACACTCGGCCGGTTTCTCGCCGCATCCCAAGATTTCCTACTCGGGCGGGGCGCCCACCGGCGCCGCAAGTGAGGCCGAGTTCCTTGAGATCTCCCTCACGGCAGAACTCGACCCCGACATGGTCGCTACCAGGCTGGACGCAGCCCTGCCCGATGGGATTGACGTGATCGAGGTCGCTGATCTGGCCGCTGCGCCCGCGCCGCGGCTCGAGGCCTCGGAATGGCAAGTCGTGCTGCCAGGAGTCGCGCCTGATGACGCGGCCAGGGCAGTCGAGGCGTTTCTCGCCGCCGCACACGCGGAGGTGGACCGCCTCACCAGCAACGGAGTCCGCCGGCTCGACACGCGGGCCGGGGTGGTATCGCTAGAGCTAGACCGGCGTGCCACCGCGGACGGGCAACAGGGGTGTGCAATACTTCGAATGGTTGTTCGGCACATGACACCTGCCGTGCGACCCGAAGACATTCTGGTTGCGTTTCGCCACATGTCGGCCCTAGAGCCTTCGTCACCAGCACTGGTGACACGGCTGGCTCAGGGACCGCTCGGCGTTGATGTTGCCGCCACGGAGGCCAGCACTCCTGCTTCAGGCGAGCCGGCTCACCAGCCGGATCTGCCGGAATCGGCAGCGCAGGTCGGCCTGCCTGGGGTGGGTACCCCGCAGGCTCGGACAGTGGCGGAGGCGCCCCGGCCAGATCGGCGGGACGCTGCACAAGGACAGGTAATGGCAACGTGCCTGGAAGCGGGGGACGCCAGTACGGCGGTTACCGCTCCGGAGAGCGCGTACGAACAGCTCCCGCGTGGCGCGGACAGGCCCGCAGAGGCCGGCTGCGCCCGGGAGCCTGACGGGAGAGATCGCCCGAATGCTCGAGATCGAGCGACAGAACAGAGAGTCAGCTGATGGCGCGACCGGATCTGGCGGTTCCGGCTCAGCCGGGACGTCCGGCTTGGCCGGCGCGTCCGGGTCGGCCGCAGACAACGACAGCAAGGGCGGTGGCCCGCTCCGGCGGGCCCGCCGCGCGGTAACCCGGCCGGCCAGCCGCCGGCCGCGGCGCCGCCACCGGCACCGGCCAACGCCGCTGCTGCGGATGGCGGCGTGGCGGATGGCGGCGCTGGCCAGTCCGACAGCGGCGCGTCAGGAGCGGCCGACTCTGGGGGCGGCAAGGGCCGGCGTCGCTCCTCCAGCCGCGCCAAGGCCGCCAGCCCGCCCGCGGCAGTCGAGCACGATGCAGACCAGCCCGACGCTGGCCAGCGTGACGCGGGTCAGCGCGGCTCCGCAGGGCCGAACGACAGTGGCCAGAGCAGCCAGCCTGCCAGGCCCAGCTGCGACGGCCGCCGGCCCGGTGGCCTTCCAGCCGCCGCTGGTCATCTTCCAGGCGCCCGAGATCCCTGAGACGCGGGCGACGCCGACCCAGAAACCGCCGCGCCGAGCACCCCGCTGTCGCGGCAGCCGGCCCCGCCCACGACGATGATGCCGACGATGGCGGTGACGGCCGCGATGACAGCGAGCAGGCCGGATCCAGCAGCAGGCGGCGGCGGCGTGGCGGCCGCGGCCGCGGCCGGTCGGTTGCAGGCGCGGATGGCGCGGAGAGCACCAGCCCCGCCGCAGCCGACGAAGAGCCCGAGGCAGATCGACCCAGCCAGGATGAATCTGACCAGGACGACGATGGTGCCCAGGGCACGGGTACCGTGAAGCGCCGCAGGCGCAGGCGGCGCACCGGATCCGCGGCTGATGCCGAGCAGGTCCCCGCCGCTGCATCCGGCGACGATCCGCCCAATACCGTCACTCATGTCCGGACGCCGCGGGAGAAGACCGCCGAAGCTACCGACGTCCGGGCCATCAAGGGCTCGACCAGGCTGGAGGCCAAGCGCCAGCGCCGCCGCGAGGGCCGTGAGTCTGGCCGCCGCCGGCCGCCGATCATTACCGAGTCCGAGTTCCTCGCCCGCCGCGAGGCGGTGGAACGCGTCATGGTGGTCCGCCAGCACGCGGACCGCACGCAGATAGCCGTCCTTGAGGACGGCGTGCTGGTCGAGCACTACGTGGACAAGGCCAGCCACCAGTCCTACGTGGGCAACGTCTACCTCGGCAAGGTGCAAAACGTGCTGCCCTCGATGGAGGCAGCGTTCGTCGACATCGGCAAGGGCCGCAATGCCGTCCTGTACGCGGGCGAGGTCAACTTCGACGCCAGCGGCCTCGAGGGGGAGTCCAAGCGGATCGAGTCCGCCCTGAAGTCCGGTCAGTCGATCCTGGTGCAGGTCACTAAGGATCCGATCGGCCACAAGGGCGCCCGGCTGACCAGCCAGGTCAGCCTGCCCGGCCGGTACCTGGTTTACGTGCCCGGTGCGAGCATGACCGGGATCAGCCGGAAGCTGCCTGACACCGAGCGCAGCCGGCTGAAGCAGATCCTCAAGCAGGTCATGCCCGAGCACGCCGGAGTGATCGTCCGGACCGCGGCTGAGGGAGCCTCGGAGGAGGAACTTGCCCGCGACGTGGCCAGGCTTGCCGCTCAGTGGGAGGCCATCGAGAAGAAGGCGAAGACGGCCAGCGCGCCGGACCTGCTCTACAGCGAGCCGGACCTGACGCTGCGGGTGGTCAGGGACATCTTCAACGAGGACTTCAGCAACCTGATCATCGCCAGCGACAGCGAGTGGGACCTGGTGGACGAGTACGTCCGCTACGTGGCCCCGCATCTGGCGGACCGGATGCAGCGCTGGGACGGCGATAAGGACGTATTTGCCGCGTACCGGATCGACGAGCAGCTTGCCAAGGCGCTGGAGCGGAAGGTCTGGCTGCCAAGCGGCGGCTCGCTGGTGATCGATCACACCGAGGCCATGACGGTCATCGACGTGAACACCGGCAAGTTCACCGGCCAGGGCGGCAACCTGGAGCAGACCGTTACCAGGAACAACCTGGAGGCGGCCGAGGAAATCGTCCGCCAGCTGCGGCTTCGCGACCTCGGCGGCATCATCGTCATCGACTTCATCGACATGGTCCTGGAGAGCAACCGCGAGCTGGTGCTGCGCAGGCTCCTTGAGTGCCTGGCCAGGGACCGGACGAAGCACCAGGTCGCCGAAGTCACCTCGCTGGGCCTGGTCCAGATGACCCGCAAGCGAGTCGGCTCGGGCTTGCTGGAGGCCTTCTCGGTGCCGTGCGAGCACTGCAACGGCCGGGGCGTGATCACCTCGCTCGAGCCGGTCGATCACTCGCACGGCCGTGACGGTGGTGGCCGGGACAGTGCGTGGCCGCGGATAGCGGTAGCCAGGATGGCGGGGGCAAGGGTGGTCACGGCCGGCCGCAGGCCAGCCGCAGCGGACTCCGGGCGCTGGCGCATCCGAGCAGCTGCCGGGGCCCAGGTCGCGGTCGGGCCGATCTGGCAGCCGCGGCGCCGAGCCGTGGCTCGACCTGCGTCGGTGGCCGCAGGCAGATGGACCGCTGGCTCGACGCGCCCGCTGACGGGACCGGTGCCGCAGGGCACTGCAGATCGGTGACTGAGCCGTGGCGTGACCGGGGCGGACGGCGCGACGGCCAGCGGACAGCACGCAACCGGCACTGAGCTGGCAGGTCAGGACTGGCGCGAGCGCCGACGGCGCGCCGACAGTCCGCTGCGCCGAGACCGGTCCGGCAGGTCGCGGTCAGGTCGCGGCCGACGGTCGGACGCGGCGGCTCACGAGGCCGCAGCTGCCGACGGGCCGACGGCGCGGCATCAGCGGCCGAGGCATGCCAGCCTGACGCCGAGCGATCCAGGCGGGCCGCAGACACCCGAGCCAGCCGAGGGCGCCAGCACTGTGCAGAGCACCGGCCGGACGTCGAGTCGGCGAACAGCTGAGTACCCGCCTGGTCTGATATGCTCTTGGTCGGCGCATGTGACATGATCAGGTGGCCACGTCGGCCGGATGGCTCGGTGCGCAATGTCAGGCAAGCCCTTTCAGCTGGCGGTCTCGCTCGGGGTTACGACCCCCGGACCTCCGCGCGCGCGCGGGCAGGCAAAGAGGAGAGAACTCTCGGTGTACGCGATCGTGCGCTGCGGCGGCAGGCAGGAGAAGGCGTCGGTTGACGACGTCCTGACCATCGACAAGCTGTCTGGTGAGGTCGGGGCCAGCATGACGCTGCCTGCCTTGCTGGTCGTGGATGACGGCAAGGTCATCAGCGACCCCGCGGAACTTGGCGGTTACCAGGTCACCGCCGAGATCGTGGGCGCCGCGGCAGGCCCCAAGATCAACATGATCCACTACAAGAACAAGACCGGTTACCGCCGCCGCCTGGGCCACCGGCAGAAGTACACCCAGGTCCGCGTTACCGGCATCGGTGCCGCCAAGGCCGGCGCCGGTTCGAGCAAGAAGGGCTGAGCCGAGATGGCACACAAGAAGGGCGCGTCGTCCAGCCGGAACGGGCGGGACTCCAACGCGCAGCGGCTCGGCGTGAAGCGGTTCGGCGGTCAGGTCGTCGGCGCTGGCGAGATCATCGTGCGTCAGCACGGCACGCACTTCCATCCCGGAATCGGAGTCGGCCGCGGCGGGGATGACACCTTGTTCGCCCTGGTTGACGGCAAGGTCGAGTTCGGCCGGCGGCGCGGCCGCCGGGCTGTGAGCGTGCTGCCGGTCGCAGGCCGAGGCACAGCCGCGAGCTAGCGAGCGCACAGTCGCAGCGGTCGGCCCGGCCGCTCACGCAGCTGAGCTTCGACAGGGGCGGACCAGCGAGGTCGCGCGCCCTCAGCTTCGGCATCGGCGACAGCTTTCGGCGAGGGCCGCGTACAGAGACCCTGGTGCGCCCGTCCTCCGCTCTTATCGCAGGAAGGGGTTCCGGTGGCGGAATTCGCTGATCAGGCCGACGTTCGGGTACAGGCCGGTCATGGCGGCAACGGCTGCGCGTCGGTTCACCGGGAGAAGTTCAAGCCGCTAGGCGGGCCCAACGGCGGTAACGGCGGCCGAGGCGGCGACGTGATCATTGAGGTGGATCCCGAGCACCGCGACATTGCTGGACTTTCACCGGCGGCCGGTGCGCCGCGCCGGTGACGGCAAGCCGGGTCTCGGCGCCAACCGTAACGGCGCCGACGGCGATGACCTGGTGCTCAAGGTGCCGGACGGGACCGTGGTCAAGACGACGGACGGCGTGGAACTGGCCGACCTGACCGGTGCCGGGACCCGGTACGTGGCCGCGACCGGCGGGCGCGGCGGCCTCGGCAACGCGGCGCTGGCCTCAGCCAAGCGGAAGGCGCCTGGCTTCGCGCTGCGCGGGGAGCCCGGGTCCGGACCTGAGCTGGTGTTCGAGCTGAAGACGATCGCGGACGCGGGACTGGTCGGCTTCCCGAATGCCGGGAAGTCCTCACTTATCGCGGCCATGTCGGCAGCCCGGCCGAAGATCGCGAACTACCCGTTCACCACGCTGACGCCGAACCTGGGCGTCGTCGAGGCCGGTGACGTCCAGTTCGTGGTCGCCGACGTACCGGGCCTGATTCCGGGTGCGAGCAGCGGCAAGGGCCTCGGGCTTGACTTCCTCCGGCACATCGAGCGCTGCAGGTCCTGGTGCACGTGCTGGACTGCGCGACTGAGGAGCCGGGCCGGGATCCGCTCAGTGACCTGGATGCGCTCGAGGCTGAACTGGCCGCCTACGAGGACCTGACCGGCGCCCGGATGGCGGACAAGCCGCGGATCGTCGCGCTGAACAAGATCGATGTGCCCGGCCGCCAGAGAACTGGCTGACCTGGTAGAGCCAGAGCTCGAGGCTCGGGGCCTGACCGTGCACCGGGTCTCGGCGGCATCCACCGAGGGACTGCGTGACCTTGTCGTTCACCATGGCCGCGGTGATCGCGGCGGCACGCGCGGCCGCGCCGCCTGCTGAGCCCACCCGGATCGTGCTCCGGCCGGAGCCGGTATCGGGCCCGGACTTCGAACTCGTCGCCACCGGCGAGAACAGCTTCCGCGTCATCGGGGACAAGCCGCGCCGGTGGATCCTGCAGACCGACTTCTCCAACGATGAGGCGGTCGGCTACCTCGCCGACAGGCTGGCGAAGCTCGGCATCGAGCAGGCGCTTGCTGAGGCGGGGGCATCACCGGGCGCTGAGGTACTGATCGGCGAGGAAGACAATTCAGTGGTCTTCGACTGGGATCCCGGGTCCCCGCCGAAGGGGCAGCCCTGGGCCCGCGCGGTACCGACGCCCGTCTCGGCTAGCACCGCTGGGACAAGCCGCGAGTAAACAGCCGCATGCAGCGACGGCCGACGCGCCACTCCGCCGAGACGTCCGTGGGTCGGCAGTTCCCGGAAATAAAAAAACGCGCTACGTTCTTGTAGCGCGTGACGAAGAATAAAGCCTGCAAAAACATCTAATCTCCAATTGGATAGTAACAATAAGGAGCTTGGTTGTCAAACGCGGAACTGAATCGCGAGCAACATTACATTTCCTTGCTCTACACGCGGCTCGACGATCTGCAGGGAGCGCGCCAGCGGCCGGATGGCCGGAGTGCTGCGGCAGACCGGCGGCACGCATCAGGCCAGGGTGGAGCGCGAAACGTTCAGCGCCATGTACCGCCAGCAGCTAGCCCAATTCGACGCTGCGGAGAACGGGCTCTGCTTCGGCCGGCTCGAGTTCGTCGACGGGGAGCTGCGCTACATCGGCCGGCTCGGGATCCACTCTGACACCGACGACTACGCGCAGCTGCTGATGGACTGGCGCGCCGATGCCGCCCGCCCGTTCTATCTGGCGACAGCCGCGTCGCCCGGCGACGTCCGCGTCCGCAGGCACATCAAGACCAACGGACGCAAGGTCACCAGCCTCGATGACGAGGTGCTTGACCTTGCCGCCGCCGACCCGTCCCGGCACGAGGGCCTGACCGGGGAGTCCGCGCTGCTCGCGGCGCTGAACCCCAGCCGCACCGGCTCGATGACCGACATCGTCGAGACCATCCAGGCCGAGCAGGACGTCATCATCCGGGCGCCGATGGCCGGCGCGCTGGTCGTGCAGGGCGGCCCCGGCACGGGCAAGACTGCGGTCGCCTTGCACCGGGCCGCCTACCTGCTCTACACCTACCGGCGCCAGCTGGAGAAGCGCGGCGTGCTGGTGGTCGGGCCGAACGCCACGTTCCTGCGCTACATCGGCCAGGTGCTGCCCTCGCTGGGCGAGACGAGCGTGCTGCTGTCCACTATCGGCGACCTGTTCCCCGGCATCAGCGCGACCGCGGCCGAGCCCGCCGAAGTGGCCGCGATCAAGGGCCGGATCGGCATGGCCAGGGTGATCGCGGCGGCCGTCCGCAACCGGCAGCATGTGCCGGACGAGCCGCTCGAGATCAGGGTCGACGCCGCCCGCATCCGGCTCGTTGACGACGCCGGGCGGGAAGAGAACCCGCGCGAGTTCGCGTGCGAACTCGGGCAGGCTCCGGCTGACCCCCGCGGACGATGACCCAGGCACGAGAACGGGCCCGGCGCTCCCGGCGGCCGCATAACCAGGCGCGGTCAGTCTTCGCCAGGGAGATCGTGAACGCGCTCACCCGGCAGCTCGCCAAGCGGATCGGGACGGACGTGCGCACCGGCGCGGCCCTGCTGGACCAGCGACGACGTCGCCGACCTGCGCCGCGAACTGCGCACCGACCCGGCCGTCCGGGCGGCCATTAACGCACTGTGGCCGATGCTCACGCCGCAGCAGCTCGTCGCCGACCTGCTGTCTGATCCGGACCGGCTGGCTGCTGCGGCGCCGCGCATGCCCGCGGCCGACCGGGCGGCGCTGCTCCGCGCGCCGGACGCGCCGTGGACGCCGGCCGACGTGCCGCTCCTGGACGAGGCCGCCGAACTGCTCGGCGAGGACGACCGCGCGATCAGGGCGGCAGAGGCCAGGCGCCGGCGCCAGGAGGAGGCCTACGCCCAGGGAGTGCTGGACATCATCGGCCGCGACGAGGAGGACGATCCGGAGATCCTGATGGGCGCGGACCTCGTCGATGCCAGCCGGCTGGCCGCCCGGTACGAGGACGAGCAGAGCCTGACCGCGGCCGAGCGGGCGGCCGCCGACCGTACCTGGGCGTTCGGGCATGTCATCGTGGACGAGGCGCAGGAGCTGTCGGAGATGGCATGGCGGATGCTGATGCGGCGCTGCCCGGCCAGGTCGCTGACCATCGTCGGGGACGTTGCCCAGACCGGCGACCTGGCCGGGATGTCGTCCTGGAGCGAGGCGCTCGATCCTTATCTGGGCGACCGCTGGCGGCTAGCGCCGCTGACCGTGAACTACCGGACCCCGGCCGAGGTAATGGCGGTCGCCGCCGACGTGCTGGCCGCGATCGACCCGGCACTGCAGCCGCCGCGTTCGGTGCGCGAGTCCGGCAACCAGCCGTGGCACCTGCAGGCCGGCCGGGCGAGCTGAGCTCAGACCGTGGCGCAGGCCGCGGTCCGGCTGGCCGAGCAGGCGGGTGACGGCAAGCTAGCCGTGATCGTGCCGACCGCGCTCGCGGACGAGCTTGGCGCAGCGGTCAGCGCCGCGCTGCCAGGCACCGCTCTCGGCGCGGATCCCGACCTGACCAGCCCGGTTGTCGTGCTGACGGTGAAGCAGGCCAAGGGGCTGGAGTTCGACTGCGTGCTGATCGCCGACCCGGCCCGGTTGCTGGCCGAATCCCCGCGCGGACTGAACGACCTGTACGTCGCGCTGACCAGGGCGACCCAGCAGGTCGGCGTGGTGTACCAGGACAGGCTGCCGGACGTACTCGGGCGGCTCACCCCGGCGCTGAGCCCCGCGGAGATCGGCTGAGCGTCAGCTACTCGTCGTCGTCAGTCGTTGCGCCGGTCGGTGCCGGACATCCGGTTGAACAGCCTCGACCCCATGTCAGCTGCGCCGTTGGCAACGCCCGCGCACCGCGCCGATCAGCGGGTCGGCGCTGCGGTTCCAGGAGTCCTGGTAGGACTTGGCCGCGGACCGGAACTCGTCGCCGACCGACGCATCGGGGTCGTCGTCGCGGCGCGGGTAGTTGCCGGCCAGGATGTCGCGGTACTCGCCCTCGTCGGCCCAGCGGTCCAGCTCGGCGAACCGGACGACCGCGAACGGGTGCGTCGTGCCCTGCAGCTGGAGCAGCTTGAGCAGGCTCTCCCGCACGTCCGGCACCGCGTCGTACTCGCGCGCCTGCTTGTGGAACTCGTCGCTGCTCAGCTCGGCGAGCTGCCGGCCGCCGGCCAGCTTCATCAGCGCCCGGCGGGCCGCATCCACGTCCTGGGTGGCCAGCAGGCCGGCCCGGTCGCAGGACATCTCGGCCTTGCGATGCCATTCCTCCAGGCCCCAGATGACCGCCTTCAGCCCGATCCAGGCGAACGGCACCAGTGCCAGCCGCTGCGCCAGCAAGATGAGGTTGTACAGCATCGTGTTGTAGACCGCGTGGCCCGACAGCACGTGGCCGAGCTCGTGGCCGATGACGAACCTGATCTCCTCCGGGTCCATCAGCTCGACGATGCCGCTGTTCAGCACGATGAACGGCTTGTCCATGCCGAGCGCCATCGCGTTGACCATCGGGGTCTGGGCTGATGTACAGCTCGGGTACCCGCGGCATGTCCATGATGTAGCAGCCGTCCAGCATCGCCTGGTAGAGGTCGGGGAACTGGTCCGGCGATGCCCGGACCGAGCTGGCCAGGAACATCAGGCGCATCGCCCGGTCATTGAACAGGCCCGCGAGGTTCTTAAGGATGGTGTCGAAGCCGGTCAGCTTGCGCAGCGCCACGAGCGCTGACCGGTCGGCGGGGTGCTCGTAAGCACGAGAGCTAATTCCCGGCAGACGGATCCGGGAGCGGTCAGGCACAGTGGTCATAGCAGTCATCGTAGGCGCCCGCCGCAGGAGGTTGGGTCACTATGTCAGGTACCAGATTTCGCCGGCGATGTTCGAGCCGGATGCGGAGTCGATGCCTGCTGAGCCGCTGACCGGGCTCCAGCTAGAGCGGCTGCGGGCGCTGATCGACCGGCTGCTCGCGCTAGGCGGACTGCAAGGCACCCGCCTGAAAGAGGCGGGCGTGGCCGCTGGGGCGGACGTGAACCTGGCTACGCTGTCGCGGCTGCCCACCACCGACAAGCGGGACCTGTGGGAGGCCTATCCGTTCGGCCTGCTTGCCGTGCCGCGTACGGAAGTCGTCGCCGTGCACGGCTCGAGCGGCACTGGGGCCGGCCGACTCTGGTCGCCTACACCAGGGACGACCTGAAGCTCTGGGCCCGGATGTGCGCTCGGGCGCTGGCGGCAGCCGGCGCGACGCCGGCCAGCCTTGTGCATAACGCGTACGGTTACGGCCTGTTCACCGGCGGGCTCGGCATCCACCAGGGCGCTATCGAGCTCGGCGCTACCGTGGTTCCGGCCTCCGGCGGGATGACCACGCGGCAGGTCACGCTGATCAGGGACCTGCAGCCGGACATCCTCACCTGCACGCCGTCGTACGCGATCCGGCTCGGCGAGGCGCTGGCCGAGGCAGGCGCCGGGCCGGGCGACGGACTGTCGCTGCGGGCCGGCATCTTCGGCGCCGAGCCGTGGACGCATGAGATGCGGCTGCGCCTGGAGGAACTGCTCGGGATCCGCGCACTGGACATCTACGGCCTGTCCGAGATCATCGGGCCAGGGGTCGCGTCCGAGTGCATCGTCGCCGCCGACGGACTGCACGTGAACGAGGACCACTTCCTGGTCGAGGCACTCGACCCGCTGACCGGCCTGCCCCTGCCCGACGGCCAGCCCGGCGAGCTCACGTTCACGACGATGACGAAGCAGGCCCTCCCGCTGCTGCGGTACCGCACCGGCGACATTGCCTCGCTGCGCCGCGGAACCTGCCGCTGCGGCCGCACCCTGGTGAAGATGAGCAAGATCATCGGCCGCAAGGACGACATGCTGGTGGTCCGGGGCGTCAACGTCTACCCGAGCGAGGTCGAGCGCGTGCTGCTCGAGCAGGATGCGCTGGCCCCGGATTACCTGCTGGTGGTGGACGAACGGTCGCCGCAGCATCGGCTCATCGCCATCTGCGAGCCGGGAACGGGGTGGTCTGGCCGCGAGCCGGACGTCCGGCTGATCGAGTCGAAGCTGAAAGACGGGCTCGGGCTCTCGGTTGCCGTCCGGCTGATGCCGCCGGGGTCAGTCCCGAGGACTGAGGTCGGCAAGGCGGTCCGCGTCGCGCGCTGGTCCGGCGGTGAGCCGCCAGTGCCCGGACTCGGCTGCACTCGTCCGTCCGGGCCAGTGCTAGCTGCGCACCCGGCGCGCGGCCCTCCACGCCGGTTCGAGGCTAGCGAGCAGTGATCGTCGGTTCGCTCGGGGGCACGGTCGGTGAGCCGGTTAGTCGCGGCCGCCGGAGAAGATGCGCAGGAAGAACAGGAACACGTTCAGCGCGTCCAGGAAGATCGACGCGGCAATCAGCGGCGCCGAGGCAAGTCCCTTTGACCTGCGCAGCCGCTGGAAGTCGAACATCGTCAGCCCGGCGAAGACCACCAGGCCGATGATCGAGTAGATGAGATCGGCGGCCGGGATCTGCACGAAGATCAGGATGATGCCGAAGATGATCAGCCCGAGCAGGGCGAAGAACGAGATCCGCCCGACGGCCGACAAATCGCGCCTGGTCGCGTAGCCGAACGCTCCGAAGCCCGCCATGAACAGGGCCGTCGCCCCGGCCGCCTGCCAGACCGCCCGCGGGCTCGTAGTGGTGTAATAGGCCACCACTGGGCCCATGCCGAGACCGAGGAACAGCCCCATCAGGAGCAGCAGAGCGATGCTTGCGCCGCCCGAAGCGCGGACGAAGTTCAGGGCGATCAGGCAGCCGAAGCCGGCGATGAACCAGACGATCGACCAGCCGGCGGACAAGTCCCGGCCCGCGTAGCAGCCCAGCGCGAAACAGCCGGCCGCCAGCGCGACGAGCCACATCACCTGGCCGAACAGAGTCCTTGTCTGATCCCCGGTCGCCGTGGCATAACTAGCGGAGTAGCTCACTGACGGCCCCCAAGCAGCTCGGACCGGGCTCGGCCTGGCGGGGCAGGCTAGCCCCGGTTTCGCACGTTACGGCCCATATCTACCCACCTATCCGGCCGATGAAGACGGCGGCCGTGTGCCTGTCGCATGACCCGTGATGTGCTGGGCATGTGCAGCAGGCGAGAGAGGAAGCCGGATGAGGCAGCGTAGCAGCAGCGGCCACTGGACGGCGGCCGACGTGGGCGACCAGAGCGGCCGGGTCGCCGTCATCACCGGCGCGACGTCGGGCCTCGGACTGGAGACCGCCAGAGTGCTCGCGCAGCACGGCGCGACCGTCGTGCTAGCCGCGCGGGATCAGGCCAGGACGGCCGCCGCCGCGGACCGGATCCGGGCGGCGAGTTCGCCAGGTCCGGCCCAGGCTGGCTCGGCCAGGCACTGGCTCGGTCGAGACTGCCGAGCTTGACCTGGCGTCGCTGGAGTCCGTCAGGAAGGCTGCTGCTGACCTTGCGGCCAGGTTCCCCCGGCTTGACCTGCTCATCAATAACGCCGGTGTGATGATGCCGCCGTACTCGCTCACCAAGGACGGTTTCGAGCTGCAGTTCGGCACCAATCACCTCGGCCATTTCGCACTGACGGGATTGTTGCTGAGCTCGCTGCTGGCGCAGCCAGGATCGCGGGTCGTGACCCTGAGCAGCAACGGCCACCGGGCCGGGCTGAACTTCGACGACCTGCAGTCCGCTCGGCACTACCAGAAGATGGCTGCCTACGGCCGGTCCAAGCTAGCCAACCTGATGTTCACCTACGAGTTGCAGCGCCGGCTGTCGGCCGCCGGAGCGCACACGATTGCGCTCGCCGCGCATCCCGGCACCGCCAGGACCGATCTGACCCGGCATATGTCCGGGCTGGCACAGGCCGCGATGAGCACCCGCTTCAGCACCCTGAACTCCTGGTGGGTGCAGGACGGCTCGATGGGCGCGCTGCCCACGCTGCGGGCAGCAACCGACCCGGACGCTATCGGCGGAACGTACTACGGCCCGGACGGGCCGCTGCAGCTGACCGGGTACCCGGTCGTCGTTACCTCCAGCACCCGATCGCACAACAGGGAAGCGCAGCGCCGCCTGTGGGCCGAATCGGAGCAACTCGACCTGGCATTGACCTACCCGAGTCTGATACCGACGGTCTAAGGTCTCTGCATGGGCAAGCGGCTCGGCGTGATGGGCGGCACTTTCGATCCGATCCATCATGGGCACCTGGTCGCGGCCAGTGAGGTCGGGCACTACTTCGGCCTGGACGAGGTCATCTTCGTGCCGACCGGCCAGCCGTGGCAAAAGGACGACCGGAGGGTTTCGCCCGCCGAGGACCGTTACCTGATGACGGTAATCGCGACAGCGTCGAATCCGCGGTTCTCCGTCAGCCGGGTCGATATCGACCGGCCAGGGGAGACCTACACCATTGACACATTGCGCGACTTGCGTGCCCAGCGGGGGCCGGACGCCGAGTTCTACTTCATCACTGGCGCGGACGCGCTGGCCAGGATGATCTCCTGGCGGGACGCCGACGAGCTGTTCAAGCTGGCGCACTTCGTCGGCTGCACCCGGCCCGGCCACCAGCTGTCGATGTCAGATCTGCCGGACGGCCGGGTCAGCCTCGTGGAGATACCGGCCCTGGCGATCTCATCGACCGAATGCCGGGAGCGGGTAAAGGGCGGGCAGCCGATCTGGTACCTGGTGCCGGACGGCGTCGTGCAGTACATCTCGAAACGAAGGCTGTACCGGGCCTAGGCAGACAGCAGACAGGGGCGGCCGGGCTCTCCCGGCCGCCCCTGTCGCTGGCGAGCGTTACTTAATCGTGTAGCTGTACGGGAAGGCGGCAACCTCGCTGCCTTCGGGTCCGTTGGTGGACAGTGCGTTGAAGGTGACGATGCTCGGCACGACCGAGGAGTCGTCGAGGTAGAGCGTTCCGGTGACCTTGGTGCCCGATGCGCCCGCAGGCGTTATCGTCACCGGGATCGTGACGCTCTGGCCTGGGTTGACCACAGTCGGCGTGAATGTGTTACTGGCATTCACGCTGCCGAGCCACAGGTCCCCGGTTGGCGAGCTGACCGTCGGGTCGAAGGGAGCCGTGGTTGCGGTCATCGACGTGCTTGCGGTTACCGAGGTCGCTGCCGTCTTGCCAGTCGGCCCGACAAGGAACGGGGTTATCGTCCAGTCGCCGTCAGCGATCGATGCCGACGACAGGCTTGCGGTAGCCGTCGTTCCTACCGTTGAGACCACGTCCGGGTCCCCGAAGTTGTAGGTGAAGTCGAAGAACAGCGGCGTCGTGGACGAGACAGTGCTGCTCAGTGCGGTCGTTTGCGATGGGACAAGGTACGTCGGCACCGTTCCATTCAGGTTGGGCAACGTCAGCGTTGACGTGTTCTGCGCGGCGAGCGGAGTCGAGACCTGGCCGTTCAGCCGCGCGTCGACGAAATACGCTTCGGGTGAAGTGCCGTTGTTGGTGACCTTGACATCGACAGTCACTGGCGTGCCGGCCGTCAGCGTGGAACCGCTCGGCAGGGTACTACTGGCAGACGCGCTGACCGGCGTGTCGTTCATCGTTACCGTGAACGGCTGCGATACGGCCGTGCCGGACACGGTATTGAAGAAGTCGACCACCAGCGTCCAGAGTCCAGCCGCCGGGTTGAGCACATGCAACTGAGCGCCGTCCTCTGGGGTCAGCGTCGAGCCCAGCCCGTTGAACGCGGCCGACGCCGCTTCGCCGGTGGTCGGGTCGACCAGTTCGGCGAAGAAGGTGTTGCTCGAGTTCTGCGTGCTGACCTGCACGTTGAGTGCCGGCAACCCGGACGGTACCTGGACCTGGTAGTAAGCGGTCTGGCCAGTTGAGCTCGCCCGGCCGTTACCGCCCGTCAGCGTGCCGGTAAACGTGGTGGATGGGTTCGGCGTTGGTACGAGGGCGCGCAGCGTGACCGGAATCGAGGTCACGGCAGCGAACCCGGGGGACTTGGCCGAGCTGTGCACCAGGATGGATCCGGCCTGGTCACCTGGCTGCGACGGAGTTCTCGCTGTCAGCGTGATGGTGCGGGACGCGCCAGGCGCCAGCGTGAGCGACTTCTTGGACAGCGTTCCGAACGACCGCCAGGTTGCGGTACTGGCCTCGAACTTGGCGGGTACGGACGGCGCGGACGAGCTAGTGGCGATCAGCGCCGTCCAGGTGCCCGCTGCAGGATCTGCAACCTGGGCGTTGCCGTAGTTGCCGACGCCCTGCGGCAGGTTGTACTCAGCCAGCTTGCCATTCGGTGCGAACAGGCTGAGGTTGACGACCCCGGCCAGGGCAACGGACGCATTCAGCCGTGCCTGGCCTTTACGCACCTTGAAGCGGACCTCCGCGCCATACCCGGCCGCTGCCGTCAGTGACAGCGACTTACTGAGGACCGGCTTGTATGCACTCAGAGTCCGGCTCGTCAGGCCTATGGTCTGCCGAGCGGATCCGTCATTGGTGAGGGTCTCGGAGAAGTGCTCGGTGGCGCCTTTCTGACCGACTGCGTTGAGCTGCGTGGCGCTCTTCAGGATCGAGTTCCCCGTCGCGTGCTTGGTGCTGCCGCGGTACGACCGGGCCGCGAGGACCGCCTGGTAGGCGTCAACCATTCCGGCGCCCTGCTGCTCGGCCGGGGCGTCGATGTTCTGTGCAGTCGAGACGATGATCTTCTTCACTACAGCCGGTGTCGGGTCCTGGCCATGGTGAGCTTTTGCATACGCCTGGATGACGAGCGCGGCCACGCCGGCTGTCAGCGGGGAGGCCTCGCTCGTCCCGCCGGATAGCTCGACTGAGGCTGGCTTACCGGCGAAGTTGGTGCAGGCCGAGTACAGGGCCGGCTTGGGCGTGCACAGCGTCCAGTTGAGGTCGCCGGGCGCGACGACGTCAACGGTCCCGCCGCTCTGATCGAAGCCGGCTGAGCTCAGGCCGCTGATGTTGTTGTCGATCCAGCCCTTGACCCCCGGCACGGTGATGCCGCCGATCCCGGTCTGCGCGTACGCGCGGTAGGTCGTGGTCGCGCCCGCGGAGATGACGTGCGGGTCGGTCGCGGGCGAGCCGATGGTGTTGGTGACGCCCGCGTCGCCGGACGACGCCACGACGGTGACGCCGGCCGCGACGGCGGCGTTGTTCGCCTGCACGGTGAGGTCGAGGCTGCCCGAGTCGGGGAACGGGTTGCTGCCGAACGACTCGTTGAGCACTTTCACGTGGTCGACATTGACGGCGTAGTTGATGGCCTCGAGGAACACGGAGTTGTAGGCGAAGTTGGACGAGCCGAACACGTTGAGCCCGACCAGGCTGGCGCCGGGCGCAACGCCGAGTATCCGGATGTTGCACTTGGTGTTGAGCCCGACGCCATAGCTGGCCACGTTGTAGACGTGGCGGCCCTGCGCCGCGATCGGAGCTGGAGTCGATGAAGGCCTCGCCGCCGCTAGTCGGCGCGCTCGTGCCGGTGCCGCTGAAGTCCTGGTAGTCGACGAACACGTGCTTGCCGTTGGCGCGAATGAAGTCAGGGTTGTTGATGTCTACGCCGTCGGCGATGTAGCCAACCTTGACGCCGGCGCCGGTGTAGCCCAGGGCCTGAGCGGAGTCACCCTTGCCCGACTGTGTGGCCGCGTGGATGTTCTCGATCGCCTCGGGATCCAGCTGGACCTTGCCCTTCGCCAGGCAGGCACCGGGCAGCGGCTTGATGCCCGCCGCGGCCTTGTGTGCCTTGCGCGCCACCGAGACGCCGGTAGAGAGCGGGATCGGCAGGTCCGGGATCACTTCCCTGACGGCAGAGTTGGCGCGAAGGCTATGCAGCCTCGGCGGGGGAGACCGTGGCGGACACGGCGTTGATCAGCGAGAAGCTCTTGATGTTCCGGGCGTGCGTCTTCTTGAGCTGGGAGACAACGCCGCGCTGGTCCGATGTGACCTCGGCCCGCCGGACCCCTACGTTCCTGGCCGTGTCCGGAACGTTAGCGAGCTGATTCTTGAAGACGATGATCACCTTGTCAGTGACCTTCGTCGACAACTTGACGGCGTGCCCGGACGCGGCCTGATGGCCCGCCGGGGCCGCCTGCGCTTCGGCCGTGACCGAAAGCGCTAGTAGTGCCGCGGGCACGGCGATCGCCATGCCACGCACCAGCCTGCTGTGTCTCATACGTTGTCCCCTTCAAATACATCGGGCCCCGTCGCCCGCTGCCGAAGATTTTCTCGGACCGGCTCGGTCAGTCGGACGAATGTTGCTTAGCCGATCTAAGTAGTGGCTTAGCTCACATAGCAATGCCTCGGCTGGTAATCCTGGGACTTTTGCACATTCGTTATCTCGCGCCGCGCCAACGCCGACCCTCAACGGCGTCGGCACGCAGATCTCGGAACACTCCCGGAGGCATCGTCGTATCGTTGGATTGGCTGCGCCTGGCATGGGTGTGACCGACCCGAAGGCTCCTGATCGCCGGTAGGGCGCCCGCCATGGGAAGGACTGGCCAGTGCGGCTTATCTCGGTCGGCAAGCGGTACGGCTTGCGGCAGCCGTGGATCGTCCGCGACGTCAGCCAGGAAGTTGCCGCCGGACGGCTGATCCGTGCTGGAGGGCCCGAACGGCAGCGGCAAGTCCACCCTGCTCAGGATCATGGCCGGGGTGTCGATCCCGTCGGCTGGGCGGGTCGCAGGCAGGCCGCACACTGGCTACGTGCCGGAACGGTTCCCGCCGGCGCTCGCCTTCTCCGCGCGTGAGTATCTGCAGCACATGGGCCGGATCCACGGCCTGTCCCCGGCGGCGGCGCCGGCACGGCCGTCGATGAATGGCTCGAGCGGCTCGGCGCGGCGGACTATGCGCGGGCGCCGCTGCGGACGCTGTCTAAGGGGATGTGCCAGAAAGTTGCCATCGCCCAGGCCCTGCTGTGCCCGGCCGGGGCTGCTGGTGCTCGATGAGGCGTGGACCGGCCTGGACCAGGCGGCGCGTGGAGCGCTTGATGCGGCTGTAGCGGAGCGGCTGGCCGGGGGCGCGACGGTCCTGTTCGTTGATCACGACCAGGCGCGGCTGGCGGACCGGGTCGACGAGCGCTGGCAGCTCGCCGCCGGCCGCGTCGTGGTCGTACCGAGCGAAGCGCAGGAGCGGTCGCCAGCCGGGCCCGGCCGGACGGAAGCCGGGGCTTCACCGGCCCCGCAGACCGCGACCATCGAAGTGACCGGACTTGAAGCGGCATCCCTCGACCGCCTCACCGGGCTGGCCGGCGTGCTCGCAGTGGCCGCGGAGTCCGCTGGCGTGGGGGAAGCGGCTGTCGCGGCGGAAGCGCCTGGATACGCCGCGCGGCCGCTCGCGGCAGTCCGGGTGACTGTGTCCGCGGCTATGTCTGACGCCGTGCTGCGCGAGCTGCTGAGCTGGGACGGCGTGCACGTGTCCGCCGTCGGGCCGGGCCGTGTGCAGCCGGGTCCTGAGCAGTCAGGCCGCGGACGGCCGCGGCCCGGCGAAGTCAGCGGGGGAGCGGAGGCCACGCCGTGATCGCGCTGCTCAGGTATCAGACGGCGAACCTGTTCCGGTCACACCGGTGGATCTTTCCGCTGATCATTTACGTACTGCTGATCTCCGTGGGTGGGGTCGGCGCAGGCAGCACGGCCACGAACGCGCACCTGCGCGCGGAGGTCCTCGTCGACGGACTGGACTGGAGCGCGGCCATCCTGGTTCCGGTTGTGGCCCTGCTGACCAGGTCGATGCTGACCGCTGAACCCGCCGCGGCCCGCGCCTGCGTATCGGCCGCTACTGGCCCGGTGCGGGCTCAGCTGGCGACGCTGCTCACTGCCTTCGCGGGCGGTGCGGTCCTGGGCGTGGCCGGGGCCTGCTATGAGCTGGTGACCTGCGGGCATAAGACGGCGCTGCTTGTTCCGTTCTTCGTCGGCCTCGGCAAGGCGCTGATCTGCGCCCTTGTCGGCTCGGCCGTCGGGACGCTGGTCAACCCGCCGGTGATCAGGCACCAGGCGGCTGCGCTGCTCAGCACGATCGCCGCCGTCGTGGTCGCCTGGGTGTCCAGCATCTCGCCGGCCAACGCGGCGCTGCACGGCAGCGGTGCCACCATCCAGTCTGCGCCGTGGCCGGCTGGGATGCCGATGCTCGCCGCTTTTGCCCTGGTAGCGGTGTCCTGGGGGTTTCCTGCTGGCTGGCGGGCCGCCGGTCGGACGAGTCGTAGGCGGCCGCGAACTCCAGAGCGACGGGGATCACGAGGAGCCCGTTCCCCGCCCTTAAGGGGTTAAAAGCCGTGAAACGCACGACGGTGATCGCCCGCGTTGTCAGTGACGCCAGATACGCTTGTTCTTAGCCCGACGTTCTTAGCCTGAGTCCTGAATTTGGCCGAGCGTGAGATCGTCGGGGCGAGGGCGAATCGAGGAGGACTGCCAGCACACGTGACTGCCACCAAGAGGGCCGTCGAGCTCGTGGAGATCGCGGCCGCAGCCGCGGCTGACAAGCTCGCCTCCGACATCATCGCCTACGACGTCAGCGAGCAGCTCGTGATCACTGACGCCTTCCTGCTCTGCTCCGCCGCCAACGACCGCCAGGTCCGCGCGATCGTCGACGAGATCGAGGAGCGGCTGCGCAAGGCTGGCGCCAAGCCGGCCCGCCGCGAAGGGGAGCGGGAGGCCCGCTGGGTACTGCTCGACTACATCGACATCGTGATCCACGTTCAGCATGCCGAGGAGCGCGTCTACTACTCGCTTGAGCGGCTATGGAAGGACTGCCCCCTGATCCCGCTGCCCGAGCCGGTAGGGGCAGCTGGCGGCGGCGGCACCGGTCAGGGCGGACTCAGCCGGGGCGGGGTCGGCCCGGCCGATCGGGGCTAAGCGCTTGACCGCGGCAGAGGATGCCGTCGCGCCCAGCATGTGGCCAGGCGGCGACCAGAAAGACGTTGTCACGCTGGTGGTCTGGCGGCATGGCCAGACGACTATAACACCGAGCGGCGATTCCAGGGCCAGAGTGATGTCCCGCTGAACCAGGTCGGCCGTCGGCAGGCCGCTGCAGGCTGCCAGGTACCTGGCCGCGCTCGGGCCGTCAGCGATCTTCTCCTCCGATCTGAGCCGGGCCTCGGCAACGGCTGGGCGCACTGGCCCGGCTGACCGGCCTGCCTGTGCAGCTCGATAAGGACCTGCGGGAGCGTTCCGGCGGGTTGTGGGAGGGCTTGACCGAGACCGAGATCAGGGAGCGGTTCCCGGTCGAGCGGGCGACCTGGACGCCGCCCGAGGGCGAGTCGGCGATGGCGGTGGCGGATCGGGCATCGGCCGCGCTTGAGCGGATCGCCGACACCATGCCGGGCGGCTCGCTGGCCGTTGTGGTCGGGCACGGTGCGGCGCTCGGTCTTGCCATCGCGCGCGTACTTGACGTGCCGTCTGAGCCGCGCGTGCTCGGCCCGTTCGGCAACTGCCACTGGTCGGTGCTGTCCCGGCGTGGCACCAGATGGCGGCTGCTGGAGCACAACGTGGGCGTGCAGAGCGAGCCGGTCGACGGGAATCTGTCATGATCCGGTAAATCCGCCGTCGTATAAGGCCCCCTGGGCTCAAGGGATTGTCGCAACGCCTGACCTGGGGAGGGCGTTGTGGGTGGCTACCGGAGGGTGGCGCCGGAGCGGGTGCGGCTGTTGCTGGATCTTCTGGCGGCTGGGGTGCGGCCGTACCGGGCGGCGGCTACGGCCGGCGTATCGATCGGGTTCGCGTAGGGGCTGCATCACAGGCTGGGCGGCGTGTACCGGCCTGCCGATACGGCTTAATGTGAGCGTTACCTGGACCGCGAGGAGCGGTATGAGCTGGCCCGCCTGCGTGAGGCCGGGCTGCCGATGCGCCAGATCGCGGCGCGCCTGGATCGCAGCCCGTCGACGGTCAGCCAGGGGACCTGGTCTGCACCGCCACCGGGCAGCCCCTGGACGCAGCGAACGTGCACCGGTCCTTCCGCGCCGTCTGCACCGCAGCCGGGATCGGGCCGGACTGGACGCCACGGGAACTGCGGCACACCTTCGTCAGCCTCATGTCTGACAGCGACGTCGCCGTCGAAGAGGTCGCCCGCCTCGTCGGCCACGCCAGCAGCAAGGTCACCGAATCGGTCTACCGCCACCTGCTCCGGCCCGTCATGACCACCGGAGCAGAAAAGATGGACGCGCTCCTAAGCGCCGCCAATTAGAGCAGCGCAGCTTAGCGCAGGCAATCGCCTAAACCAACGGCAGGACTCGCCTGATCTCGGGCTGGCCGAGTGCTCCACGGTAAGGAGAAGGTCTACGGTTCGATTCCGTAAGGGGGCTCGTCATTGGGCAAATTAGAATGTTTGTGCAGCCCTATTTTCAGGCCGGGAGCCGTTCTGGCTGGGCGGCTGCCACCCACCTAGCTGCCCTCAGCGCAGCGTTCGGGCGTCCAGGTACAGCCTTAGTTGGGCGCTATAATCGCGTCGACGGGGCGGTCGGCGGCGTGTCGTGGACCGAGAAGCGCCGCGCAGCTCAGCATCTCCGAGACCTGCGGATCAGGACACAGAGTCCGCTGCCGAGGGCGGCACGCAGAAGTCGCCGCCGAGGTAGGCGAGTGCAGGATCGGCGGCGTTTGGTTTCCTGCTCCCTGGGATCACATCGGCGGCGAAGCGTTCGGCGTCGTCCTGCGGCTGGAAGCCCAGCTCGCGGGCCTCGTCGAGGCTGACCCAGCCGCCTCTGGTATTGCGTGACACCCCGTAGGCAACGCGAAAGCCGGGCTTATGGACGGTCAGGCACGCCTCGAACAATCTGCCTGCGTCGTCGGGGGATAGCCAGGTCGAGAGGTGCCTGAGGTTCACTGGGCGATCAGTACAGCTGAGGAGCCTCACACAGATCGCATCGATCGCGTACCTGTAGTGGTAGAGGGCGGCGAGCGCCTCTCCGGCAGCCTTGGAGACGCCGTAATAGCTATCGGGCGCGGGGAATGCGTAGTCAGCCGCGGGGAACGCCGAGGCGGGCGTGTAGCCGACAGCGTGATTCGACGAAGCGTAGACCAGCCGGTCCACGCCGGCCCGGCGCGCAGCCTCGAAGACCACGTAAGTGCCGTGGATATTGACCTCAGCGATGACGTCCCAGGGGGCGTCGGCCACTATCCCTGCCAGGTGGATCACGGCATCTGCGCCGGCACACGCGTGCGCCAGCGCCTCCATATCTGTGATGGACGCCTGGATGACCTTCTCGGCGTTGGCGTCCAGCGGCGCTATGTCGAGAAGTCTTAGGGTCCGGCCGGGACAGGCGAGTCTATGGCGCAGGACGCCGCCGAGATAGCCGGCAGCTCCGGTAATGAGGATGGTAGGCATGGATCGAGAGCAGGCCCCTCTGAGCTTGACGTATCTCCGGTGAACAGCCCTGGTGGGGGCGACGTACTGCGGATGGCCTCAGTGTCTGCCCTGAGCCCGGTCTGGTCGAACGCCAGGAGAAGGGCGCCTGGCAGCTGGCTCGAGTACGGCGATGGTCGGGCGTGCGGTGGGCACGGCCTGCAGGACCCGCTCTCTCAATAGCGAAGACTGATGACGGAAGACGCCGCCTGCGAAGACGAGGGGGAACGGAGAATGTTCCAGGCTGGCCTGCGTGCGGCCACGCCTGGCAAGCGAACCCAGTGCCTGGCCGGTCCTCTGAACAATGTGCGATGCGGCCGCGTCCCCGTCTTCGGCAAGGTCGAGCACGTGAGGTGTGAGCCGCGCCAGAATCGGCGCCGCCCGTGCCCCCCGGCGGGTGACGCCATGTAGCAGATCCTCGACGGATGCGAGTCCGAGGGCGTCCAGCACACGCGGCGTCAGCCTTGTAGGAGCCTCGATGCCGAGCTCCGACCGGACAATCGAACGCAGCGCCCGCTTGCCGATGGACACCGCGCCGAGGTCTTCTCCCCAGAAGCTGGCATGCCAGTCCTTGCCGTCTTCGGATCTAGAGCCGATGGCGCTGCCAGTCCCGCACACAACCGACACCCCGACACCGTTAACGGTGCCGGCTGTGGTGCGCCGATAGCGTCATTGACCAGGACCAATGCCCGGACCGTCTTGAGCCGCTGCCTGAGTTCCGCGCGCAGAAAGCTAAAGTCCTCCGGCCAGTCAGCTCCGGCCAAGCTGAAAGCGGCGCACGCCACGTCTCCGTTGCGTGCGCCTGCAGCACGCAAGGCGTCATTGATGGCCTTGTCGAGCTCGGCGAGCGCAGCGACCGAGCCGCTGCCGTAGATGTCGCCGCAGCCACTTC
The DNA here is from genome assembly GCA_963808215.1 of uncultured Actinomycetota bacterium. Lineage (GTDB taxonomy): Bacteria > Actinomycetota > Actinomycetes > Streptosporangiales > Streptosporangiaceae > JAJYUU01. The sequence goes on along the minus strand of CAWEEY010000019.1, from coordinate 39,564 downwards.
GCGCGAATCCGCGGATGTGCCCTGTCGCATCGGCGACGAGGGCAATGGTCTTGGTGTTTCCGCCATCGACCCCGTAGTAGAAGTGGTGCATCCGGAGCTTCTGCGGCGCTGTCAGTGTTCGAGGAAACGGTAGCGATCCCCGCGTAAGTTCTCTCCGACAGCTCGATCGCGTTTCCTTGCGCTTCATAGCCGGTACTGACCACGAGGAGCAATGGCGGATCAGCGGGAGCCTCAAGGAGTTCAGCTCGAGATTTGTTCGCCGACACGGCCGTGACGGCGTAATCACCGCGAACAGGCGCTACGCCAGCTTCTTCGAGTGTCTTGTACAGCGAGGCGGTGGTGAAATCCACGGAGGTCAAATTCGGAGCCTTGGCAAGAGGCACTCGTACGTGATCAATCGCTATGGGCAATCCGTCGAGCAGCCTAAGTCGCTTGAGATCGAAGATATCCGCACCTGGCGCCACACGAAAGGTGTCGGCCTCATCAAGAAGCGCGGCCCGAGTAGAGCTTCGAAAGAACGTGCGCGGAGGCGGTCGAATCCCCGTTCGGCTCCCAGTTCGGTGAAGCTGCGATACGTATTCGGCGGATCGCTGAGGAGTCCGCCGGTTACGAAAGTCCCGCGACCCACCCAAGACTCGACCAGGCCATCCTCATTCAGTTGCTGGAGCGCACGACGAACCGTCGCCCGGCTCACCGTCAGACGCTTGGACAGATCACGCTCCGCCGGAAGTCGACCACCGCGCGGCAAAACCCCCCGCTCGATCTCGTCGCGAAGGATCCGATATACGCGGTCATGCAGGAGGTATCGCGCGCCGTCGCCGGTCGCGGCTGCGAGGAGATCAGATTGCGACATCGTTCTGCTCAATCCTCGCGAACGTAAGGACGAGTTTCACCACGGCCTCCGACAACGATTGGTTGTCTGTCCACGCTCAGCGGCCAGTCCCTGCTAGCGCGCCGGACATGGCCAGCCAGCGACAGCGGATGCGGTTCTGCAAGCGCTCAACGCCGGGCGCCTTTCGGGGACTTTCGAGATGCCACGGCACCGAGTATCACCTACGCACGGAAACCAGTCAACGTACTTGGTCCTGGTTGTCACCTAGTGGTCTAGATGGTACGGTCCCGGCGTGGAACCAATCCTCTGGCATGAAGCGTGCGGCATACCCGAAGCGATCAAGGCGACTCTCGACCGCCGGCAGGGCTTCGATGCTGTGCTGGAGGCTCTGTCCGGCAGTGGAGTCCGCCGTATCGTAGCGACCGGTAATGGCGCGTCGTATTACGCGGCCATAGCCCTGTGGCTTGCTTCGCTCAAAAGTTCCGGACCCAACTAGGTCGCGCTGCCTGTGGGAGTCGTCGCGCGGTCCCGGTTTCGATGGCGCGAAGGCGACGTCGTGCTAGCCATCAGCAGCTCTGGCGAGTTCCGCGACGTCATAGCCGCAGCCAGCCAGGGCGCAATGACAGTGGCAATAACCGCGAACGACCAGTCCGCGCTTGCGCGCCATGCACGCGCATCGGCGGTCGCGCAGCTCGATGCCCAGCGGTCGGTCACTCACACGCAAGGCTACGCCGCTAACGTCGCAGTCGCCCTGGCACTGTGGGCGGACCTGACCGGCGACTCCGGTCTTCGCAGCGCGCTAGCACGATCTCCGGATATGGCTGCCAAAGCCCTGCGGGAAGCCCGGTCCTGGGCAGCTTCGCGCGCTGCGGCGCTGGAGTCACCCCGGGCAGCCGTTGCCTTCGGTAGCGGTCCCGCATGGGCGGCGTCACTCGAGGCGGCGCTGCTTCTGAAAGAGGTGGCGCGGATACCGGCCGAGGGCAGTCGACACTCGCGAGGGCGCAACGTCCGCCATGTACGGGATCAGCCCAGGGCATCTAGCACTCAGCGTGGCATGCGGCGAAGATCCGCTGCTGGAGGAAGCCGAGAGCGTGTGCCGGTCCGAGCAGGGGCGACGGTCATCCGGCTGCCTGGCGCAGAGGTCGGCGATCCCCCGGATCGCATCAATCTTGTCGTTCCCGTCAGCTTTGGCCCTGGCGATTGCGCTGGCTGAGAGGTCGGGCATCGATGTCGACGCGCCGTGGTGGGTGAGCGCGTACGAGCAGACCGCTCGCGCGGCTGATTCGGTAACTGGAGCGATTTCGTGAAGCTAACTCTGGTCGGGGCGGGTGTGCGATCGCCGCTTTTCGCCGCAGTAGCCTTGCGCCGGGCACGCCGGCTAGGCCTTGACGAGCTGTTTCTCATGGACACTGACGGCGACCGGCTCGCCTTGTTCAGCTCCCTCGTTCAGCAGCAAGCCCGCGAGGCTGGCAAGCGCGGTGCGGATAGCGAGCGGCACGAGTGCGGAAGCGGCTTTGGAAGGCGCCAAGCACGTCGTCATCACCATCCGCGTGGGCGGCGAGGACGGCCGGGTCGTTGACGAGCGCACCGCACTATCCCAGGGAGTGCTGGGGCAGGAAACCACGGGGCCAGGCGGGTTCGCGATGGCCCTGCGGAACATTCCGGTGGTACTCGGCTATGCCGAACTCCTAGACCGGCTCAGCCCCGGGGCGTGGCTGTACAGCTTCACCAACCCGGCGGGACTGGTGACCCAGGCACTGCGGAATGCGGGCTACTCGCGCGCGATCGGGATTTGCGACGGGGCGAACGAAGCCCAGCATGCTGTGGCGAGCTTCCTGGGCCTCGACGCTCGCGATGTCCGGGCAGACGTCTTCGGCCTGAATCACTTGTCGTGGACCTCGCACGTCACGCATGAGGGCCGGGATTTGTTAGCTGATCTGCTGAAGGACCAGGTCTTCAGGACGACGACCAGCCTTGACCTATTTGAGCAAGAGTTGCTAGATATGCTGGGTATGTGGCCTAATGCGTATCTTTACTATTTCTACTACGCCGAGCGGGCGGTCGCCGAAATCCTGGACCGTGGCGTCACCCGGGGCGAGGAAGTGCGCGACGTGACGGCGCGCCTGCTGGCCGAACTGGGGGCAGCAAGGCCAGATCAGGATCCCGAGGCGGCCCTGGCGCTTTTCCGCGCCTACCACCTGCGGCGCAGGGCCACGTACATGGCCGATGCCAAGCGTCAAGTGCCGTCGTTCGATGAGGCCGACCGGATGGCGCGCCAAAACGCCCCGGCATGGACCGCTGAGGACGAAGAAGGATATGCCGCGGTCATGCTCGACGTGGTTGAGGCACTTGAGGCGGGAATCCCCTTTTTCACCGCCCTGAACGTGCCGAATCAGGGCGCGATCGCCGGTATGGCCGATGACGACGTCGATTGAAGAAGTAAGCTGCCGCGTCGATCGCGACGGCGTGCAATCCCTTCCCATTGGGCCAGTCCCATCGGGGCCGCTGGCGCTGATGCAATCGGTCAAGGCGTACGAGCGACTCACGGTTCAGGCAATCGAGAACCGATCTCGGAACGTCGCCATCCAGGCCCTCATGTGCCATCCGCTGGTCCTGACGTACCCGCGGTCGCGGGCGCTGGTTGATGGCTACCTTGCGGCTCGTCGGCCCTTCTTGCGCTGGTAAGCGCGTCATGCGAGAACTATGGATATCAATCTGACCATTGGTCTTGACGGACGTACCAATAGCAGTCCAAACTCAGACCACAAGTCGCAACCCTCGACGCAGTGTCTCGGTAGTTTAGGAGGAGCGCATGGTCCACAGCCGCAATCGCAAGATAGGACCGCGGCAGCTCGCATTTCTGGTCGCATCAGCGCTTTTGCTGTTGCCCGCATGTAGCGCGCCCGGCGGCGCGTCCACTGGCCCTGCCACCGGCTCCAGCGGCGGCATTGCCCCCTTCCCCAAAGGGCACGTCACCCTGACGTTGCTCGACTATCAAGGTTCGAGCAACCCCCCAGCTCGGCGCTGCTATCAACGAGCTGATCAAGGGATTCGAGGCGGCGCACCCGAACGTTACTATCAAGCGGAACCAGACCTCATTCAGTGACCTGCTCACCAAGCAAACGCTGATAATGAACGGGCCTAACGCTCCGGATATCGCCGACATAGCTGTCAACTACACCGTCGAAGCCAAATACGCTCCACGTGGCCTGATCGTCGATCTGCAGAAGTACGCCAATCACTATGGCTGGGCGCAACGTTACTCGCCGTTCCTCTACGGCCAGTCACGCTTTTCCAAGGGCGGACAGCTCGAGCAAGGCGACGTCTACGGCATCTTCTTCACCGAAGCATCGTCGGCGTTTTCTACAACCGCGCGAAGCTAAAACAGCTCGGACTCAGCGTGCCGACGACATTCCAGGAATTCCAAGCCGATCTTGCGAAGATCAAGGCTGCGGGCCAGCAGCCCATCGGCTTCGGCAACCTGGACAAGTATCCGGCCATCCATGCTTTCCAGCAGGTGCAGGATAGCCTTGCAAACAAGACCTACCTGCGCGACTATTCCTACCGGCTGCACGCAGCCGATGTCATTTCAACGAGCCCTGGAACGTTCAGGCGGCTGGCGACTTCCAGAAGTGGGTGAACGACGGCTACTTCGGGCCGCCAGCTGACATCAACGCGACCGGGTTCGAAGACGCCAAGGCACAGTTCATGAAGGGCAAGGGCGTCTTCTTCATCGCCGGGACCTGGGAAGCCCAGTCGATCGACCAGGGAATGGGCGCCAACGCCGGGTTCTTCCTGGTCCCTCCGCCAGCCGGCCGGCCGCTGATCACCCTCGGCGGGCTAGGGCAGACCTGGACCATCGGCGGTAAGAGCAAGTACCCCCAGGTGGCCGCGGCATTCCTCAACTTCATCATCAGCAAGAAGGCAGGCCAGACCTACCTCTCCCACGGCGCGAATCCCGGATTCAGCTTCACGGCGCCGAGCAACCTGAGCCCGCTGAGGAGTGACATCCTGAATTCGATCAACACGGCCAACACCAAGGATGCGCTCGTCGGCTACCTCGACGGTCCGACGCCGAGCATGTACGACACACTGACTGCGGCGCTGCAGAACCTGATCGCCGGGAAAGCCACTCCCAGCCAGTTCGTGCAGACCGTGCAAAGCGACTACGCGAAGGGCACTGGCTCTTGACCGCTGCTCTCAGCCGTCGCACCGCAGTGAAGGTGACGTCCGGATCCGTACGGATCCGGACGCACCTGGAAGGCTACATCGTACATCCTGCCCGCGCTGGCCGTGTTCGCGGTCTTCGTGGTCTGGCCGCTGTCGCAGGGTGTCTGGCTGTCCTTCTGGAACTGGGACGGGCTCAGCCCCGCCCACTGGGCGGGGCTGAGCAACTACCTGGACATCATCCGGGACCCTGACTCTGCGCGGTGCATTCCTGCACTCGGCCTTCCTCATCCTGTTCTGGACGGTCGCGCCGATCATGCTCGGGCTGTTCCTGGCAGTGCTGCTCGTCGAACCCCCGGCTCCGCGGCAACGCGGTTCATGCGCGCGGTACTGTTCCTGCCGCAGATCATCCCGCTGGTCGCGATCGGCATCGTGTGGCGCTGGATCTTCGAGCCGACAGGACCTCTCAATTCCGCGCTCACCGCGGTCGGAGCAGGGGCACTAGCCCGTGGCTGGCTCGGCGACTACAACGTGGTCACTTATCGCCGTCGGGACGGTCGCGACCTGGATCGTCACGGGCTTCTGCATGATCCTCTTCCTGGTCGGAATGCAGAACATCCCGACCGAGCTCTACGACGCGGCACGAGTGGACGGCGCCGGAGCATTCGGCCAGTTTCTGCACGTCACCCTTGCCAGGGCTACGTCATGTACTCACCGTGGCGGTAGTCGTCACCGTTATCTCGGCCTTCCGGTCATTCGACCTGGTATTCGTGATGACCCAGGGAGGGCCAGGAGACTCCTCAGCAGTTCCCGCATGGCAGGTCTATCGGCGCGCCTTCTTCTACGGCCAGATCGGGTCCGCCGCAGCGCTCGGCATTACGCTCGGCGCCCTCATTCTGCTGATCGTCATGGTCTTGAACCGACCTACCGCCGGGAGCGAGCAATGAGCCGCAGGCAGCTTGAGCTGCTCCTTCACTACCTGATCATCGCCGATCTTCCTCGTCTGGATTCTCTACCCGATGCTCGGCGTTCTGGAGCTGGCGTTGCTGCGGAAACGGCGCGGACCTGACCGGAATCGTGGTCCCCCAGCACATCACTCACGTCCACCTTCACGCGGGCCTGGAACTTCGCACAGTTCGGCACCGCCCTGGAGAACAGCGCCGTCGTGGCCGGGTCGGTAACCGTCGAGCTGCGTGCTGCTGTCGACGCTCGCCGGATACGCATTCGGCAAGATGCGCTTTGCCGGCAGCAGAATCTTGTTCTACGTGTTCATTCTGGGTCTGGTCATCCCGCTGGAGGCCTATCTCATCCCGCTCTACTATCGAGCTCAGAGACTTCGGACTCCTCGACTCGCGCATCGGGCTGATCCTGCCGCTGCTCGCCCAGAGCCTGCCGTTCGGTATCTTCTGGATGCGCGCGGGCTTCCGCGCAATGCCGCAATCACTTGTCGAGGCAGCGTGGATCGATGGAGCCAGTTCCTTCGCCGTCTTGCGTCGCATCCTCGCGCCGATCCTACGACCCGCGATTCTGACGCTCCTCGTCCTGACGTTCGTCTTCACCTGGAACGACTTCCTGCTGTCGCTTGTCGTGATCACCACACAGCAGCATCAGACCGCGCCTCTCGCCCTCGCCCTGTTCATCGGGCAGCGGACTACCGACGTCACCGGCCTGGCGGCTGGCGCCGTGATCATCTCGATCCCGGTGATCATCGTGTTCGTCTTCTTCCAGCGAACCCTGATCCGCGGCATTCTCGCGGGCGCCCTGAAGGCGTAAGCACATGCCTACTGATCAGCCCACCCGAATCGGCTTCGCTGGTGCTGGCATGGTCTCGGAGTTGCACGCCGCGGCGATCAGCCGGTCTGAAGCGGCCTGCCTCACGGGGGTTTTCGATCCAGACACAGAGCTAGCGGCCCGGCGAGCAGCTAGCTGGTCGTGCGGGACGTTTCCCACACTCGAGTCGATGCTGTCATCCAACGACGTTGACGCTGTCTTCGTCCTGTCGCCTACCAGGCACCACATCGATCAGGCTCGCGCCGCGCTTCTGGCCGGAAAGCATGTCCTCGTCGAAAAGCCGGTCGCGCCGGAACGCCGGTGAAATCACCCAGCTGATAGGCCTGGCCGACCGCCAGGGCAGAGTATGCGTCCCCGGACACAACTACGCCTACATCCCAGAATTCGCGCGGATCCGGCGCCTGGTCCGGGACGGCAGCCTGGGCGTGCTGCGGCTGGCCGCCGTAGTCTTCGCCATCGCTCACCCCGAGGAGGTAGCCCGCCACTACGACGGCGTCACCTGGCTCGTGATGCCCCATCACGCGTACCTGATGCACGGGATGCTCGGGATGCCCGGCCAGCGTCACGGCAGGGACGACGTCGCCAGCCTGGACAAGCCTCGATCGCGAAGACCAGGGCTGGATCGTCCTCGACTACCCGCCGCACGGAACTGCGATGCTGCTCACGACTCTGGGCGCCGACGACGACTCCGCGGACCCGTGGACGTTCGTGGTGAAAGCGATCGGCTCGGCGGGCAGTGCAAGCGCATCATGGCGATCGGCGGTCATGCGCCGCGCCATCGGAAGCATGCAACTCGGCTGGGTGCCGTACGAAGAGGCATACGAGCACGAGCTGGCAGCGTTCCTTGCCGCCGTCGCGGGCGATCGATCGCAGATTGCGTCCCCCATGGCGGATGCCGCGGCCGTGGCCCGGATCCTCAATGCCGCGGAGCTGTCCAGCCGCGAGCGCCGAACTGTCAGCCTCAGCGAGATCCCCCGGAGCTACCTTGAGCCCCATCGTCGACGCACATCAGCACTACTGGCAGGTTCAGCGATTCGACTACGGCTGGCCACGACAAGGCGTCCCCGCGCTCGATCGTGACTGTCTCCCCGCCGACCTTGAGCCCCAGCTGCGCAAGGCCGGGGTCGACCACACCATTCTGGTCCAGGTACTGCACCTAGCCGAAGAAACCGGCTGGATGCTCGACCTCGCCACAACCCACCCGACCATCGCCGGTGTCGTCGGCTGGGTCGACCTGACCCAGCAACCGGACGCTGTTCAGCGCGATAGTCGAATCGCTGCGCCGCAACCCGAGCCTTGTCGGCATCCGGCACCTGGTCCATGAGGAACCAGACGATGACTGGCTACTGCGCGCCGACGTGCATCGCGGCCTCGCCGTCCTCGAGGAACTTGACGTTCCCTTCGACCTGCTGCTGCGCCCCCAGCATCTCGCCGCACGTCCCCCGCCTGTCAGAGCGCCTGCCGCGGCTGCGCATGGTCATAGATCACATCGCCAAGCCTCACATCCGGGACCACCGGATCGCGCCATGGGCCTCCGGGCTGAAAGCCGCAGCAGAGAACCCCAACGTCTGGTGCAAGCTGTCCGGAATGATCACCGAAGCAAGCCACACCGGATGGACAGCCGACGACCTCGCCCCCTACGTCCACACGACCCTCGCCGCGTTCGGGCTGGAGCGGGTCATGTACGGCAGCGACTGGCCGGTCTGCACCCTGGCCGGATCCTACGAGCAGGTGATCGGCGCGCTCCGGGATGTGCTGGGCGAGAGTGACCCGCGCGCCGAGTCACTCATCTTCGGCGGCGCAGCGCTGAAGTTCTACCAACCCCCGAATCTCGGCAGTTTCCCGACCGCCGACCAACAGGAGGCAAGCGCATGACGCTGGCACGCGGCACAACACTCGCTGGCAAGGTCGCGCTGGTGACAGGCGCCGGACAGGGAAACGGAAGGGCAATAGCGCTCAGGCTAGCGGCTGATGGAGCCGTGGTCGCGATCAATGACATCAACCGCGACACGGCCCACGCGACCGCGAGCGAGATCGAGAACGCGGGCGCCCGCGCAAGCGTGGTTATCGCCGATATCGCAGATGCCGGTGAAGTACGAGAAATGATCGACAGCACCGTCGCAGAACTCGGCCAGCTCGACATCCTCGTCAACAACGCCGGGCTCATCCGCGCCAACCCGTTCGGGACCGTCACCGAGGAAGACTGGGACATCACCTTCGCGGTCAACGCGCGCGGAGCGTTCTTCGCCTGCCAGGAAGCCGCCAAGGTGATGGGACCCGGATCCGCGATCGTCAACATCTCCTCAACCGCCGGGCGCGGCGTACCGACGTTGTCACCGCCGTACGCGGCCAGCAAGGCCGCAGTCATCAACCTCACCCAGAACTGCGCCCGCGCCCTGGCCCCATCTGGCATCCGCGTCAACGCCGTCTGCCCCGGCATCATCGACACCGACTTCAACCACCGGCTCGACGAGCTCATCGGCGTCGAACAGCAGGGCCTGCCGCCCGGAGAATTCCTCCGCCAGCGAGCCAAGACGGTCCTCATGCAGCGCCTCGGCACAGCCGACGAAGTGGCAGCGGTGGTCTCGTTCCTCGCCGGTCCCGACTCCAGCTACATCACCGGGCAGTCGATCAACGTCGACGGCGGCATCTTCTTCAGCTAATCCCAGGAGGAGAAGGTGGAACGCCTCTGGCTGCGGAACGGCCGCTTGCTCGACCTGAGCACTGGGCGTGAACATGCAGCCGACGTCCTCGTATCCGAGGGCCAGCTCACGGCTGTCGGCCCACATCTGGTTCCCGACGGGCCTTGCCAGGAGATCGACGCTGACGGCGAGTACATAGTGCCGGGCCTGATCGATCTGCATGCTCACGTGTTCGACGGCGTGGGCGAATCCGCCAACGCCGACTCCGTGTGCCTACGTCGTGGCACCACCGTCGCCGTCGATGCCGGAACCTCGGGAGCCGCGACGGTTGACGCGTTCCGGGGTGTGGCCCAAACGTGTCGCACCGACGTGGTCGCCGGGCTGAATCTGGCCACTATCGGCCTAGCTGACACCAGCGCCGGAGAACTCCTCCTCGGTCCGTACCTCAATCCTGACGCCGCAGTGGCGGCCGCGCGCCGGCACGCGGGCTTCGTGGTTGGCTTCAAGGCGCGACTGTCGACTTACGCCGCGGGCAGCGGGGCCCGTCGGGTCCTCCGCGCTGCGCGTGAGGTCGGGGAGGAATTGTCCCTTCCGGTGATGGTGCACATCGGCGATACTGCCGAGCCATTGGAAGACCTAATCGGGCTGCTTCGTCCAGGAGATGTCGTCACGCACGCGCTGACCGGCCGGAATCACGGCATCCTCAGAGCAGATGGCACCGTCCACCCTGCGATCTGGGACGCACAGCGCGCTGGAATCGTTTTCGACGCAGCCCGCGGACGGAACCATCTGTCCTTTCCCGTCCTGTCACGCGCGGCCGAACAGGGATTCCTGCCTGACACGCTCAGCACCGACATGAGCCTGCCGATGGCGACCGACCCTAAGTACGGACTGGCCACAATCGGTACCGACCCGCTCGCCCACGGAGTGCCGCTCCACGAAACGCTCGCGCGCATGACAGTTCGCCCTGGGCGGGTGATCGGCCGCCACGTCGCGGCTTCCCTGGCCCCTGGGCAATCCGCGGATCTGACGCTCATCGCCCTGGAGCAGCGAACGGTCGTGCTAGAGGACGTCGACGGGCGCAGGCTCTGCGCGGAGCAGTCCCTGGTACCAAAGGCCACGGTCCGCTCGGGCATCTACCGGGACACGGGCAACACAGCGGCCCATGGATGACTTCAGCCTGCAGCCGGTGTCACGGCTGGACCTATCGGCGCCGCAGTTGGCGGGCTGGATGCGGCTCGCCCGCCACAAGAACGTCGCCTGCGGCACCACAAGACGTTCAACGGTTCATCTCGCAAGCGAGGGCGAACCAGCAGACCCGCGCCGAGCTTGGCTGACGTCGATCAACGGAACAGTCGCGCCGCGGACTTCTCGGCGCTGTCATCGATGGGAGAGATTCTGGTGATTAGCGAACACATGAAGGAAACCGCGGATGACGCCATGGCTTCGCGGATGCGCGAGGGTGACCAGTGAGGGGCGAGCGGGGGCTAATCCGGGCCGCATGCGCGATTCCAGTGTCCGTGCCGCTGTTCTCCCGTCAGGTGGGCGACACGGGAAGTCTCCGCACGGGAGTACGTGATCGTCAGGATCGAGAGCAGCAGCGGACTTGTCGGCATCGGCTACACCTATGCCGGAATGAACACGTCACGCTCGCTGGCGACCTACATCGACGACGTGCTGGCACCGCGTCTGATCGGGCTGCCGCAGAACGCACCCACGCGCCCTTGGGCGGCGATGTTCCAAGAAACACTCCTCATGGGCAGGCGCGGATTCGCCCTGCGGGCGATCTCGGCGATCGATATTGCCCTCTGGGACCTGCTCGGCAAGGTCACGGACCAGCCGCTGCACGCACTGCTCGGCGGCGTGCGCGACACCGTCCCGGCCTATGCGTCGGGCGGGTACTACCGGCCCGGGAACCCGCTCGACAACATCGACCGGGAAATCTCCCGCTACCTTGAGACTGGATTCCGTGACGTGAAGATCAAAGTAGGCGGTCTCGCCCCGGATGTCGACGCGGCACGGGTCGAGCGCGTACGTTCGCTGATCGGGCAGTCCGGCCGCGTAGCGCTGGATGCGAACAACGCATGGTCGGCACCGTGGGAGGCTATCCGCTTCGCTCGGATGGTCGAGGCTTTCGATCCGTGGTGGCTTGAGGAGCCATTGCAACCCGACGACTTCGCCGGGCACGCCGAGATTGCCAGGTCACTCGACATGGCCGTTGCGACGGGCGAGATCCACTCCTCACGATGGGATTTCCGCGACCTTATTCACGCGCAGTCTGTCGATATCCTGCAGCCAGACGCGGCCGTGATCGGCGGCGTTAGCGAGCGGATGAAGGTCGCGCACGCGGCAGCGACATTCGCCCTCCCGGTTGCCCCGCACTGGAACCACGACGTCCACACCCACATGGCGGCGGCGGTCGCAAACTGCCTGACAGTCGAGTGGTTCGATCTCGAGCAGGACATCGTGAACTTCGACCGGCTGCTTACCGAACCGATGCGACCAGAGCAGGGGCACCTCACGGTTCCCGACCGGCCAGGGATCGGGCTACTCCTGGACTGGGACGCCGTGCAGAAGCTCCGTGTTTCGTGACCACCACCGTCCTCCGGGCACGCGCTCGCGCCCCCGACAGCGGACAGCAATCTAAGGAAATGCACACCGATCCCCAGCCGCCGTCGGTGCAGTAAGCACGATTCTGCCGGTGGCGTCCCGGACGCATAAGTCCGTTGATCAAAGCATGGACCTTCGAAAGGCAGCCGAACGAGATGGGCGACCTCGAATACCGTACCGAATGCTGCACCCTGAGTCTCGACAGCGTGAGCGGCGACCTGCGGCGCATCACCTGGCACGACCCCGCGCTCGAGGTGATCAGCGAACCTCGCCTCGGCGAGAACTTCCGGATACTCCTGCCCCGGCCGCGTCAGGAGCGTCTACTTCTACAGCCGCGACCAGGAGGCTTCGAGTATCAAAGCTGACGCGACAGGCGTGACCTGCAGCTACGAGTATTTGCGCAACGACGATGAGCAAGTCCAGCTTCGCGTGCTGTACCAGATCACGTGTCGCGATGGCGGCTTGAAATTCTCAATCAGCATCGACAACCCGACGGACCGCCCGGTCGCCGAGGTCATGTTCGGCATCCTGGGCGGAGTTCAGGGGATTGGCCGCCGCTCCGACAGCCGCTCTGTAATACCCGGCGCGCACGTCAATCTGGCACCGGACCTCTTCCACACCTTTCCTGCGGGCGAATACGGCGGCGGGAATCTCGGGATTCGCCACTCCGCCTGCGGCTTCGTTTACCCAGGGTATGGCGGCATGTCAATGTCCTGGTCATCCTTCTATAACCCCGTCACGGACATCGGCCTGTACTACGGCAGCCACGATCCTGAAACGCGCCTTGCGGCGCTCTATCTTGAGCTGCGTCCGTGCACTGCCTCGGCGGTCCGGGGCAGCAACTGGCCCTCACCTGCCGATCTCCCCGGCGATGAGCCGACTGGGCTGACTGCAGGCTGGTCAACTTCCCGCATGCGCGCCGCTCCACGGTCCGCCTTGGCCCCGTGCGGCTGCAGATCCACAACGGCGACTGGCGGGCAGGAAGCGCCATCTACCGTAGGTGGTTCGACACCCATTTCCCTGTCAGCGAAACCAACTGGCTACGCCGCGAAATGGCATGGCAGTCGACCATCCTGCGCAACCCGGAAGACGTGACCGTCCACCGCTTCGACGATCTCCCAGCGATGGCCGCCGATGGGAGAAATACGACGTCACTGCCTTCGAGATCTGCGGCTGGGACGTCGGAGGAATCGACCGGTCCTATCCGGATTACCGGCCAGATCCGGATCTTGGATCGAGGGACGAATTCCGGTCCGCACTCAAAGGAATCCGCTCGCTCGGCATAAAGCCCGTTGTGTTCGCAAACCTGCAGGTCGCGGACACCGGAACCGAAGAATTCCGCACGCACCTACGGCCCTACGCCATCCGCGGGCGATGGGCCGAGGACCTGAACCTGCTCGGATTCGGCGAGGGAACGGTCAGCGCGCGGATGGGCCTGAGCCGATCGAACATGGCCATCCTGAGCCTGTCGCACCCAGAACTCCGAAAACTCCTAGTAGACCAGATGACCGACCTCGTGCGGGACGGCGCCGCAGCTCTCCAGCTCGACAAGACCGTCGTCGTGCAGTACCTAGACTTCAACGAGACCGCCCCCGCCAGCCCCGACCGATCAGCTCCGGAAGGGCTCCTGGCGACGCTGCGCGAGATCCTGCAACGAGGACGCGAAATCGATCCAGAATTCGCGTTGGCATCCGAGACCTGGTGGGACAGAACGTTCCAGTACATCAACGTCATTTACTCACGCATGGTGGACATCGATATCCCTGACCCAACCCTGTTGTACACATTTCCAGAAGTAACGTCGACTGTCTTCGCCGAAAACCCCACTGACTTCAACGTCATGAACAACGGAATGCGGTACGGCATGGTTGGGCTCTCGCCCCGCGGCACTATCACGACTCCATGGACGAGCGCCTCACGCAGCCACTAGCCCGCTACGTTAGGGAACTGATCCGGATCCGCTCCAAGCACCAGGACGTCCTATTTCACGGCCAGTTCCAGGACACAATGGGCGCTCAGGTGTCATCCCACCCGGACCTGCGATCTCCATCTTCCACACAGCCGGATCTGCACGTCACACAGGCCTGCGTCGTGGTCAACTACGGCGACGGGCCAGTCGATGCCACGGTAACGTGGGACACAGCATCACGCGATGTTGAGATCTGCCAGCCCTATCACGATGACCGGTACTGCGCGCTTCCAGCCGAAATTCGTCTGCCGCCTCACAGCTGCGCTGTAGCGGTCGAAATCCCTTCCCGGCAGCCCTGAGGCATCTGATCGATGCGACAATGCTGGGCAATCTGGGCGTTATCCGAGTACGTAGGCCAGTGCCTATCGCCGATGCATGCAAGTGGCGTCGACCTAGTAATTGGTGCCCGCGACCATCGAGCGCAGCTGCCAGCAGTTATCTGGGCTGACGCGCCCTTCCGCGGCCTCGCGGGGTACTGCGACCTGGGGCGACTGGCGGTGACGGCGCACCGCAGCCTACGCCGCATCCATGGGGCCTCGATGCTGCTGTTGGCGTTCGGGTGCACCATGTCGGGGACTGCGGCCAGCTGAGCCAGGTCCCCGACGCGCGTCACCTAGGCGAGGTCGTGAGCGGATCTGGTCCGGGACTGCAAGCTGCGGGGCCTGGCGCGCAGGGTGCAACGGCCTGATTGAACTGGAGATCTACTACTGCGACCCACATCCTCCCTGGCAGCGCGGCAGCAACGAGAACATCAACGGGCTGCTGCGGCAGTACTTCCCCAAGGGCACGAACCTGGTGCGCTGTGACCGGGCAGCCCGCTGACCTGCGTACGTGAGCCGAGGTCACGCGACCGATTCAGGGGAAAGCAGCGCACTGCCTGTGACCTGCTTATTTGCACGTCAGCCCAGCGCAACGGACGACCGCACAGACGCGCGAACAATAAAGCCGCCTTGCAGCGACTGTTCGAATTTAGTGCCTGGAACTGGGAAGTGGAGCTAAGGGGATTCGAACCCCTGACCTTCTGCATGCCATACAAATCCTTATCGTTTCGATATGTGGCTGCCTGTGGCTCTAGCAGGAACTTCAATCGCCCAACGTCGCCCTTCAAGGTTGCCTATTGCGCCTCGCTCGCTCCCGTCTTGCTCCCCTGCCGGGCCTTCGCAGCGACGTTGCCCAGCTCCAATCCGGTACCGGCCAGGGAACTGTCGCGAGCCGGGGCGCCGGTAGCAGAACTGTCGCCAGCCGTGCCGTTGGCCACGGCAGGTGGCTCCTCGATCTCCTCATGGCAGGCCCTACCCCGAAGACGTGGCGGAGAGGCCGAGCACTGGTCGCGACCCTGAAGCTATAGCTGCGGCCGGACTGGACGATGATGCGCACGCCAAGCCGCCGCGCTATTCCGCCAAGCCAGGCGCCGCTGGCCAGCACGACAGCGTCGTAACGCCGCCGGAGCCTTCGACGCAGCAAAGATGCCGTGCTTCTGGTCGTCGCCCGCGCTTTGGCGCTCGCATTAGTCAAATCTGAAGCACGGATGCAGGTGACCGACGATTGTGACCGTGTTGAAAACCTGCGGAAGCAGATCGACGGCGGGCAAGACAGCGCCCGCGAACTTGACAACACGCCGGCCGTGCGCATCGCGGCCGGGCTGACGCGCTGCTCGCGCCAGCGCTGCTACGGTGCCGCTATGGGTATCGCGCTCAGCGAACGAACTCTCCGGCTGATCGATGGGAGGAACTACGCGGTGCTCGCGACGGTGAATCCGGACGGCAGCCCGCAGACTTCTGTCGTGTGGGTCGGCCGCGAAGGCGACGACGTGTTGTTCACGACGGTGGAGGGGCGCATTAAGCATCGCAATATGCTGCGCGACCCGCGTGTCAGCCTCACGGTGATCGACTGGTCGGACCCGGAGAACTACGTCGAGTTGCGTGGCCGGGTGTCTATAGCACCAGATATCGGGCGTCAGATCGACACACAGCTGTCCTGGAAGTACGACGGCAAGGACCCTGTCCAGGACCGTCCAGGCGCAATCCGCGTTGTTGTCCGGATCGCGGTGGAGAGAGTCGCAGGGCGTGCGACCTAGCCTGAGGTAGCGCGCTGGCTACCGCTCGAGCGCCTTCTCGGAATGGCTAGCGGCTTTGCCCGCAGGGATCAGTACGGCTCACCACCGCGAGTGGACATACTGACGGACGTCGCGATCGTAGATGTTCCGCAGTTCCGTCTGCAGAGTGTCGGTCAGCTCAGGCAGTGATGCGGTCTGGGCGTTGTCGATCGCCTGCTCCGCAGTGCGCGCACCCGGAATGACGGTCGTCACTCCGGGCTGGTCGACGATCCACCTGAGCGCTAGCTGTGCCGCCGACGCGCCTGAGGGAGCCAGCTTCGCGACATCCTGGGCTGCGCGCAACCCGACCTCGTACGGGACTCCGCTGAATGTCTCTCCTACATCGAACTCTTCGCCGTGCAGGTTGTAGTTTCGGTGGTCGGCAGGACTAAAGGTCGTGTGCTCGGTGTACTTGCCTGAGAGCATGCCGCTGGCCAGCGGGACTCTGGCAATGATCGCCACGCCTGCAGCTGCGGCTGCGGGAATGACCTGCTCAAGCGGCTTTCGGCGGAAGACATTCAGGATCAGCTGAACGCTGGTGACTCGTGGATGCGCTATGGCCGCCAGTGCTTCGTCACATGTCTCGACGGAGACGCCATAGGACTCGATGGATCCTTCGGAGACCAGCTGGTCTAGTTCGTCGTATACCCGATCATCGGAAAAGACACTGGACGGTGGGCAGTGCAGCTGCATTAGGTCAATGACATCGACTCCGAGGTTGCGCCTGCTCCGATCAATCCACGAGCGGAAGTTATGAAGGTTGTACGCTTCGGCAACGTGGGGCTCGGCACGCTGACCCATCTTGGTCGCAACCGTCAGCCCGTCCCTGCCCCGCTCGGCCAGGAGTCGGCCGATCCTCTTCTCGCTGACACCATCCCCGTAAACGTCTGCCGTGTCGAGGAAAGTTACGCCGGCATCCATGGCGCCGTTGAGCACCGCCAGCGCCTGGGCATCGCTCATCTGCTCGGCACCCCAGTCGGAGCCTAGCTGCCAGCATCCGAGGCTTATGATCGAGACGTCGCGGCCGGTTCGACCCAGTGGTCGCTGCTCCATTTATGTGCTCCTTTCATAGTGGCCAAGTCTGGCGCGAAATTGACCGGCTGCCTATAGCTTGTTTCTTTCTCTGGTGAAACTGCTCAGTACCCGCCAGAGCAGACCGTCGGCTTTCTCCAGAAGGGCGAAATCCCGGTCGAGCGGCCACGTCTCCCTGACACTACGCCTGTTATCGGAAGCGCCTCGCCAACCACACCAGGACCCGCACAGCTTGTCCAGCAGGTCCGATCGCCAGTCAGCTTGGCATTGGCCGTCGCGCAGCCGCTCGAGGCGGCGGGAATGCAGGAGCCTGTCAGCTGAGGTCGATCGGCGTCGTCAAGCCGACAGAATCGCTAGCAAGCCCCCTTGCCAACGCCCGCCCACAGGCTGATACTCCGAGGGAGCCGATGGCCAGCGCTTGAGCGAATGCTCTCAGGCTGCAGTCCGCGCGAGGTCAGCCCACAGTGCCGCTCGTTATGGCCGACGGCGAGAGAGTTAGCAGCATGCCGCAGCAGGCCGTTGACTAGCACCCGCGGCCGATAGCCTGGTGATGAAAGGGGAACCAGATGAAGTTCGGCATCAACCTCTACCTGTGGGCAGATGAAATGCACGACGGGCTCATGCCGATCCTCGCGAGATTGAAGCAGATCGGCTTCGACGGCGTCGAGGTGCCGATCTTCGACCTCGACCAGGCCAAGTGGGCGGTCTGGGGACAGCGCCTTGACGACCTCGGACTGCAGCGGACAGCGAACACCGTCATTGCTGCCGAGCACAACCCGCTCAGCGACGACCCGGCAGTCCGCGAAGCCGCCTACCAGCACCTGAAGGAGGTGATCGATTGTTGCGCCGCTGTCGGTTCCAGTCTTCTGTGCGGTCCGCACCAGGTGGCGCTTGGCGTATTCACCGGTAAGGGCGCCACCGCTGAGGAGTGGAAGCGCAGTGTCGATCACTTGCGCCGGGCGGCTGAGTATGCGGAGGGAACCGGCGTTGTGCTGGCAGAAGAGGTCGTGAACCGCTTCGAGCTGTATCACCTGAACACCCTTGACCAGGCGATCCGCTGCATCGACGAGGTTGACCATCCCAACTGCCGCATCCACCTGGATACCTTCCACGCCCACATCGAGGAGAAAGACCCCGCAGAGGCCATCCGCCGCGCGGGCCCGCGGATCGCGCACGTGCACATATCTGAGAACGATCGAGGTGTGCCAGGAACGGGCAGCGTTCAATGGGACGCCTCGTTCGCCGCGCTTCGGGACATCGGTTATGACGGCTGGCTCACTGTCGAGGCGTTCGGCAACTTCCTCCCGAACCTTGCCGCTGCCACGAGGATCTGGCGGAAGCTCTTCGATAGCGAGGACGAACTCGCCGCCGATGCGTACAAATTCTTGGCTCGCAACTGGAACCGCGAGGCTGACGCTGCTTGAGTTCGGTGAGATGGTCGAGCCCGCAAAAGAAAGGAGCTGAAGAAGTGGGCGGAGGCCCGACGCAGCCAAGGTCAGCAGGAGCCTGGCGGCAGGGCTGACCCCCGTCCTATGTGTAGGTGAGGCGACACGCGGCACTGTCAACGACGCCGTCGGGAGCGTGCGGCACCAGCTGTCCTGTCGGCTAGCGCAGGTCCAGCCGGGATCGGAGCTGCTGGTGGCCTATGAGCCGGAGTGGGCGATCGGCGCTACCGAGTCCGCGTCGCCGGGCTGGATCGCCGCTGTCACCGGGGTGATCAGGATGGTCGCTAACGAGGCCGGGCTCGCGGTACGGGTCCTTTATGGCGGATCGGCCGACGGGGCCTATTCAGCGAGCTGAGGCGGGTTGCCGCGCCAGGCCAGTGCCCAGACGGGCTCTTCCTCGGCCGCGCAGGGCTTGACATCGCCAACCTGACGGCGATCGTCGGCGAGTTGTCGCAGGCGCCGCGCCGCCAGAGGCGGCGTGATCATGACAGATGCGCTGCCCGCTTGAGATCCGTAGCGGTGCGCTCAGTTGCCGCGCAGCGTCGGCTGCACGAACTCCTCGTAGGCGTCCTCCGGCTTGGCAGACTCGTGTACCACGGCCCGGATGGCGCGAATCATCGCGACCGGCTGTTCGCTCTGGAAGATGTTGCGGCCCATGTCGACGCCGGCCGCGCCGGCTTCGATGGCGTTGTAAGCCATAGTCAGTGCCTCTAGCTCGGGCAGCTTCTTGCCGCCTGCCATCACGACCGGCACGGGGCATGCCGACGTGACGGTGTCGAAGTCTTCGGCGCAGTAGTACGTCTTCACGACATGTGCGCGCCGAGTTCCGCGCAGATCCTGACGGCGAGCCTCAGGTAGCGCGCATCCCGGGTAAGCTCGCGGCCCACCGCCGTAACCGCGAGCACCGGGATCGCCGGCTCGCTGGCCCTCGTCGACGAGCCGGGTCATGTTGTGCACGGACTGGGTCTCGTTCTCGCCCCCGATGAAGACCTGGACGGCGACGGCCGTGGCGTTCAGCCGGACTGCGTCCTCCATGGCGACAGCGATCTGCTCGTCGGACAGGTCCTTGAGGATGCTAGGCCCGCCGCTGGCGCGGAGCACGATCGGCACGCCAGAGGTCGGCGGGATCGTCGAGCGCACCATTCCCCGCGTGGTCATCAGCGCGTCGGCGAACCCGAGCAGCGGCACGATCGACAGGTCGACCCGCTCGAGCCCCGTGGTCGGCCCCTGGAAGTAGCCGTGGTCGATGGCAAGCATGACGGTGCGATTAGTGCCGGGATCGAAGACCCTTGCCAGCCTGCTCTGCATGCCCCAGTCCAGCGCTCCGGCGCCCTTGAGCTGATTCACGTGCGGCCGCGCGGCCACTTGTGTCTGAAATCGCTCGCCCTCGGTGAGGTCGTCGTTGTCGGGCATAGTCAGTGCCTCCGGAGTTGTGCCAGGGTCGCTGGCGCGGGTTCTGCCTCAGCGCCTGCCGCCCGCCATAGCGGGCTGAGCAGGCCGTCGTCACACATGGTCGAGCATTCGCCGGTAGACCTGCCGCCAGTTCGCATACGCCTCGTCGTAGACGGCGACCGCGGCCTGCGCCGGGCTCGAATGTCGCCGAGCGAGCACGCAGGTCGGGCTCGAGATCCGTGAGACCGCCGTAGATCCCGGCGCCCACGCCCGCGCAGATGGCTGCGCCGAGCGCGCTGCTCTCCGTCACGACGGGAACGTGCACCGGGAGCGCCGGTCACGTCCGCGATGATCTGCGGCCAGAGCGTGCCCTTGGCGGCGCCGCCGGTGAAGACCAGCTCGGTGAACGCCGATCCCGGTCAGCTCGCTGATGATGTCCCGGTGCCCGCGGGTCACGTAGGCAGCGGCTTCCTCGAGCGCTCGCACGCATGCGCCGCGGCCTGATCCGGCCGGATCCGACAGTTCGAATCCGAGGAACGATGGCGTCGCGTGCACCCACCGGCGCGCGTTCATCAGATTCGACATGATCGCGAGCACGCCGCCAGAGCCTGGCGGCACTGCGGCCGCGCTCTCCTCCATCACCGCGTACGGGTCGATGCCCCGTTCCCTGGCGAGGCTGGTCTCGGCCTCGCAGAACGCGTCGCGGAACCAGCGCATGCTCATCCCGCAGTAGAAGCCGATGCCCTCGAGCATCCACTGGCCGGGGATCACGTGGCAGAGCGTGCGCAGCCGGGTCTTCGGGTCGATCAGCGGCCGGTCGAGGAGGATCGTGTTCTGCCAGAACGTGCCAGCGACAACCGTGTACTCGTTCGGCCGAGCGCCGGCGCCGAGGAGCGCGAGCTGGGTGTCGGCACCGCCGGCCACGACCGGGGTGCCCTCGCGCAGCCCGGTCTCCTCGGCGGCACGGCGGGTCACGGTGCCGATGACAGTGCCGGGATCGCTGACTGCCGGAAGGACGGCCGCGCCGATGCCGCAGACCTGCGCGATCTCGTCTGACCAGGTCCGATCAGCGAGCGAGAACATCCCGGAACTCGAGCCGCAGGACGGTTCGGTGGCGAGCACGCCGCACAGCTTCGTCGCGATCCAGTCGCTGAGCATGCCCATGCCGCGCGCAGCGGCGAGGATCTCCGGCCGGTGCCTGGCGAGCCACCGCAGCCGGGCGGGCGTCGTGATCGACACCCAGTCGCCGCTGATCTCGTAGATGCGGTCGGCAGCGCCCTCAGCGATGAGCTCGTGTGGCTTCGGTGGCGGACCTGCTGTCGACGTTCGGGCACGCCCAGATCTCCTGGCCCGCCTTGTCATACAGCACGATGCCCTCGCGCATGCTGGTCGCGGCGACGGCGGCTACGTCAGCGCCGGTCGCGCCGGCGGCGCGCAGCGCGTCCTGGACGCAGGCCGCGATCAACAGCCAGTTCTCGGCGACGTCGAAATCTTGTCCGCCGGGCGCGTCCGGTGGCTCGCGGTGCGTCCACTCCCGCAGGCTCGCAGCTACCTGCTCGCCTTTCTCGGTGAACAGCAGCGCCCGGCAGCTTCCGGTGCCTGCGTCGATCGCCAGCAGGTAGCTCATGCGGCACCGCCTCGTCCCGCCACGGCGACCCGGTCGAAGACCTCGGGGTTGACCACGGCGTCCGGGCGCTGCCCGGTCAGGATGGCCGCCACCGCAGCTGCCGCCTGGCGCGCGCCGCGGTCCAGGGTTTCCTGCGTAGCGCCGCCGATGTGGGGGGTGATGAAGACCTGCGGGAGGTCGAGCAGCGGATGCCGCGCGCCGTCCGCGGGCCGTTCCATGACATCCAGTGCCGCCCCCGCCAGTGCCCCGGAGCGCACTGCCGCCGACAGCGCGTCCTCGTCCACCAGCGACTCGCGGGCGGTATTGATGAAGCATCGCGCCCGCTTTCATCTGGGCAAAAACGGATGCGGAGAACATGTGGCGGTTGGCGGGGGTGGCCCGGGCGTGCACCGACACGATGTCCGCGTCGGCGAGCAGGCGGTCCAAGCTGACCAGCCGGACGTCGTCGGGCACGATCGCCGGTGTCACCGGGTCGTGCGCTATCACGTCAAAGCCGAGCGCGAGCGCGCGCGTTGCGACGTTCCGCCCCACGTGGCCGAGGCCGACGAGCCCGAGTACCGTGCCAGGCGCCTCCCGACCGAAGAACTCGCGGCCGTCGAAAACCGACTCGCTGAACGTGCCGCGGTCGGCGAGATACCGGTTGGCCCGCGGCACGCCACGGATCAGCATCAGCGCGAACGCGATGGTCAGGTCTGCGACCGCCTCCGCGTTCTTGCCCGGAGTGTTGGCCACCGGGATCCCGTGCTCGGTGGCGGCGGCGACATCGACGTTGACCGGACCGCCCCGCGCACAGCAGACCAGCCGTAGGCCTGGCACCCCCAGCGCTTCGGCGCTCACCGGGGCGCCGTGCACGACGAGGACGTCGTGGCCGGCGGCAGCTCGAGCGACTTCGGCGGGATCGCCTGCATACTCTCGCAGCCGGCGCTCGGACTCGGTTCTGGGCGGCTCACCGTCGATCCGGTCGATCTGCATCTGGGTGACGGTCACCGCCTCGCCGAGGCTTGCCAGGGCCTCGGCGAAGCAGGTCACCGGCATGTACGGATCACCGATGGCGAGGACTTGCACTGGCTGGTTCCTGCCGTTACGGGTAGACGTACGTCGGCTTAAGGTCGATCGCATGCCCGCTGCCGGACTCAAGGACCCACTTGAGCATGGGGCCGGTGTTCAGGTAGTAGAACTCGATCGAGTCGCCGATCTGGCCGCTCATCAGCACCTCGGCGCCGCGCTCGCGCCAGTGCTCCTTCACCAGGTCGCTGTCGGTGATCGTGTGCTTCATGCAGGCGATGTGCTGCACGCCCTCGCCGTAGGTGTCGAGGTACTCCTGGTAGATGCTTGGTCCGCTGACCGGCTGGATGAGCTCGAAGCCGAGGTCTCCGACGTGCGTCTCGGCACCGATCATCCGGAACTCGACCGGCTCGCCTCGCACATAAGTGTCATGCAGCAAGGGCGGTTTGTAGTCGAAGACGCTCCAGGGGCCCCAGCCGAGGTTCTCGGTGTAGTCCTTGAGCGCCTTCTCCATGTCGCGGACGACGACGGCGATCTGGCTGATCGCAAACGGGGTGCGCGGCGTGGCGATGCCAGCCGTGCTTTCAGTCATGCTGAACCTCCTGGGGTGCGAGCGATTATCGGACTTGGTCTGCGTTGCCCGCGACGCGCCTAGCGCAGCGAGCATGGCGGCGAGATTGCCGGGGGCGTCTTTGCCGTCGAAGATTGCGCTCCCGCTGACGACGAGGTCAGCGCCCCAGCTGGCGACCTCAGCGGCGTTCGCAAGGGTGACGCCGCCGTCCACGCCGACCAGGACGGGATGGTCGGCCGCGCGGGCAGATCTCGCGCGCCGCGGCGATCCGGCGAGCGGTATTCGCGGCGGGTGCCTGGCCGGACCAGCCAGGGTTGACGGCAAGCACGAGCACGAGGTCGATAAGGTCGAGCACCGGCTCGATCGCCTGCACGGGAGTGCCGGGATTGATCGCGTAACCGCGGATCACCGGCCGTATCTCGGCGGACAGCCGGGTGAGCTCCTGCAGCGCCCGGTGCGGGTGGCGGCCCGACTCCGCGTGCACGGTCACGATTCCGGCGCCCGCATTGACCACCTCTGGCAGCATGCGCAGCGGGTCCTCGACCATCAGGTGCGCGTCCACCGGCACGCCTGTTGAGGCCACGGCCTTGATGAACGACGGGCCGACAGTGAGTTGCGGGCAGAACATCCCATCCATCACGTCGACGTGCGCCCAGTGCGCCCGCCCGCGAATCACCGCCATCTCGGCGCCAAGCCGGGTCAGGTCAGCGGTAATCACCCCGGCGCTGAGCAGGGCCCGGCGTCCGCCATAGACGGCAGCGCCGAGTCCGCGGCCGGTCATGCCGAGCCCCGGACACCAGCTCGCGCCGGGACCAGCTGCCGTCCCCACAGGCAGGTCACGCGGCTAGCCTCCGGAAGCTGACGATGAGCGGGCGCTCATAGCAGGATCATTTGCTCAGATTATGGAGACGTCAGCTCCGACTGGCAAGGCCTCGTCGCGCGGATTCAATCCGGGGAGCGCTGCTGGTGCCCTGGCGTCGGGTCGATTGGGATTGTGAGCGAGCCGCATCGGTCGGTTATGTCCAGGCCGCACCGGACCGGGCTCGCGTCTGCGTCGGCGCCAGCTCACGCACGATGGATCACCTGGCCTCCGTCCACCGGGATCACCGCGCCAGTCATGAACGACGAGAACGGGCTTAGCAGGAACGTGATGCACCGGGCGACCTCATCGGCGATGCCGATCCGGCCGAGCGGTACCTGCTCGGCCAGCCACCGATAGGCCGCCTCGAGGTCGTCTGCCCAGGTCCGGTGGATCGGGGTGTCGATAGGCCCGGGACCGATGCAGTTCACCCGGATGCCGGATGGCGCTAGTTCCCCGGCAAGACTCATCGTGAGGTAGTTCAGCGCCGCCTTGGTCATGCCGTAAATGGACTGGCCCGATAGGTGCATAGTGCCGGAGGAGGAGCTGATGTTCACAACGGACCTGATCGGGGAGGCGAGTGAGGTCCGGCAGCGCGGCCTGGATCAGAAAGTAAGGGCCACGCACGTTGGTCGCGACATGCTGATCGAACTCGTCTGCATCCCAGTCCTGTAGCGGCCGATGCCGGACCACGGCGGCGTTGTTAACAACGCCGTCGATCCGGCCGAACCGCTCCCGGCACGCGGCGGCTATCTGGGCCGGGCTGTCTGGCTCCGCCATGTCCGCCGGGACGCTCAGCGCCTGTCCGCCGGCCTGACGACGACGTCGGCCTGTGCCTTGAGGGCGTCTTCGCGGCGGCCGACGAGCACCACGCTTGCTCCGGCCGCGCCGAGTTGAGTGGCGGTAGCGGCACCGATCCCGCTGCTCGCGCCCGTGACTATGATGGCCGCGCCGCGCAGGCCTAGGTCCCCAGCCGAGCCGGGGGCCGTAGCCGCTGCTCCTGTCATCGGACCTCCAGCTCATTCGGCCAGACCATAGTGGCCTTTCAGCAA
This sequence comes from uncultured Actinomycetota bacterium, assembly GCA_963808215.1. GTDB lineage: Bacteria > Actinomycetota > Actinomycetes > Streptosporangiales > Streptosporangiaceae > JAJYUU01. The sequence goes on along the minus strand of CAWEEY010000019.1, from coordinate 14,475 downwards.
TATGCAGGATGTGTATGATCCTGCCTTAGGGGCCTGGGCATATGTCAAGACCATGAGCGAGTGCTCAGCCTCAACCAGTTAAGCTCGCGTGCCGGGAACCGGTCAAGGCACCGGCAGCGTGAGCGAGGCGATGGGGTGAGAAGCACCGGCATCGACGAGGTCGGTCGCTGGAGCTCGGAGGAGCTCTTGCTGCGCGCCGCCTGGTTCTACTACAAGGACGAGCTCACTCAGGACGAGATTGCCAGGCGACTGTCGCTGTCGCGTGCCTCGGTCGGTCGGCTGCTTGACCGTGCCCGCCGGGTCGGGCTGGTGTCAATCCAGCTCAATGCGGAGTATCTCGATGCGTTCGAGCTCAGCGCCGAGCTGCGTCGTGTGTTCCACCTCGCCGAGGCGCTGGTGGTGCCGGATCACGACAAGGAACCCGGCGACCACCGCGTGCTCAACGCCCGGATCGGGCTCGGCGGGGCGCAGTTCCTCAGCACCCACCTGCGTCCAGGCGGAAGCCTGGGTGTCGGCTGGGGCGAGACGGTCTCCCGGGTGATCGCAGCGACCAACTTCGGCGCCGTCGGGCCAATTCACATGGTCACGCTAACCGGGGGGGTCGATGGCTACCTGCAGACGATCCTGTCGTCTAAAGGGGATGCGGCGGACGGCGACCATGCCACCACGGCCGCGGTGATCCCGGCGCCGATCCATGCGTCATCGAAGGCGCTCGCTGCTGCGCTGCGCGAAGAACCAACCATCCAGCAGGTGCTCAGGCACGCATGCGAAGTCGATCAGGCGGTTGTCGGCGTTGGCACGCCGTCGCCGGACGCCACGATCGTGCAGCTGGGCTATCTGAGCGAGGATGACCTGCGGCTGCTCGCCGAGCACAACGCGGTCGGCGACATCCTCGGGCAGTTCTTCGACGCCAACGGCGTAGTGGTCGATATCCCCCTGCACGCGCGAAGAATCGGCATCGAGCTCGCCGACCTGAAGAAGATCCCGAAGGTCGTAGGAGTCGCGGGCGGCGTGCACAAGGCCGAGGCGATCCTTGGCGCGCTCCGCGGTGGCTTCCTCAACGTCCTTGTTACTAACGAGATTGCAGCCATGCGCCTGCTGGAACTCGAGGCATGCTAGAGCGCGCGAAGCCGGACTCGCGGAGAAACCTTGGCGGCTAGGACAGCCGTGATACCCGGGCCTCAAAGTCTGTAATAGCCGCCTCTCCAGCAAGCGCGCCCACTTCGAGGTCATATCGGCGTTCTTCGCCGGGGTCAAGCCATTGCAGCTCGCCACGTTCCCGCGCATCCCAGCGACCTGCGTCCCGGTTGGTGCTCGGCTCCATCGCCAGCGCGTAGGTACCCTCGCCCATCATGCGCCAGACGGTGTGGTGCGGGAGCTGACTGATGCGGAAGACCTGGTACACCCCGAGGGACAGTCTCCTGTTGACGAGCGCTACCGGAACGGTTCCCCCCGGCTCCGCAATGAGGTCGTGCTCAAAGCATGCCTCGGTGAAATTCTTGATCGGCGCTGACATTGTCTGGTATCCCTCAACCGGCACGCCATAATCCGTCGTCGTCTCGCGGCTGGGCACGAGAAGCTCCGACGATTCGTCGACGACGGGAAATCCTACGTTGCAATGGTAGAGAAACATATGTGACGTACGAGTGTGCCCGGCGTTCTCCACCCTGTCATGAATTGTGAAGCGGGATTCGCCCACCCTTGGCCTCGATGCGGCGGCGCAGTACCAGGTACTCACCGAAGATCGCGCTTTGCTGACCTCTCCTTCAGCCCAGAGAACGCACTCATCGCCATCCCATTGCTCGCCATATCCAATCAGGCGCGCGGGCAGGCCGCCGATGCGCCCATGGAGCCCGTACTGGACCGTCTTCATGATGTGCGGCTGATTGAAGTGCTCGGCGGTGTCCTCGCCCGGTGCCAGGGTGTGGTCGAGCCCGCAGGTGACAACCATGCCGCCACCCCAAGACCGGAACCAGCCCCATCCATCGGGCTCGTAGTACCACGGGGCGACGACCCCGTTACCCAGATTGCCAGCTCAGCGGCCGCCCGTTGTGTTCGCAGCGCCCGACGTCGAAGCTGCGGTCAACCAGCACGTCGAACGCGAACCCAGATCCGGTGCGGAATTCCAGGACGCGAACACCCCTGGCCTGGCCGTCGTCGAGCGTGACGAGCCGGACGCCTGCGACTTGCTCGAGCCGCCCGACGCGCCGAAGTAGCTCCGACTTCGCGTAACGGCGACCAAACAGCTCAGACACTGCGCGATCCATCCTTCCCTCGGGCGGCACGTCGCTCGTGCCTGCCACCGTCAACGAGCGCAGTCGGCGCGTTCAGGGTGCGGCGGCCTTCCGCCATGTCGGCGCGTCCGTCCGATCTCGTGACTTCAGGACCCCGGGAGGCCGAAGCGGCCTGTTGCCAGGGGCAGTGCGAGCGGCGTCGGGGCCCTGAGCCGACGCTCATACGGTGGGCGGATGTCTTGACAACGCCCTCCGTACGGTCCTGATCATCAGGTCATCAGACCACAGGAGGCTGTACATGACAACACCTAACACGCGCCAAGACGAAGCTGGTGAGGCCGTCGAGGCTTCGGGCGTCTGGGTCGCGGAGACCAAACTGAAGGCGGGCTCCCTGCGCCTAAGCGGCGCGGTGATGCAGAACATCACGCACATCGCACCTGCCATCGCGGCGTTCTTCTTCACGCCATTCGTGGTAAGCCTGGCCGGCGCGCACTCAGTTCTGGCATATGCCGTCGGGGTCGTGGTCGTCTTCGGCCTGGGCGTCTGCCTTACTCAGCTGGCTAAGAACTTCCCGTCGGCCGGAGGGTACTTCACCTATATCAGCCGTACGATCGGGCCGCGCTTCGGATTTCTCAGTGCCTGGACCTTCATTTTCTATGCGCCGATCATCTCAGGACCTGTCGCGGCGTATTTCGGGTTCATCTTGCAGAATCAGCTCAAGTCGGCTTATGACTTTGACTTCCCCTGGTGGGCGACCACGCTGATTCTCGTACCGCTGGTCTCGCTGATGATGTACCTGGGCATCGTCGTCTCGGTGCGCCTTCTCATCCTGCTGGGATCGCTGGAGATCCTCATCGTCCTGGCGCTGGCTATCTCCGGCCTTCTTAACCCCGGAGTGGGCGGATCAGATCTCAAGGTATTTCATCCAGCTTCAATCCCGGGCACATCGCGACAGCCAGTGGCGTCGCTCTCGCCGTCGTCTTCAGCGTCCAGGGGCTAACAGGCTGGGAAGGAGCCGTACCTCTCGCGGAAGAGACGCAGAACCCGCGAAAGAACGTTAAGCGGTCGATTCTTATCTCGATTGTTCTCGTGGGCGTCGTTCTTGTCGTGGCCTACTGGGGCCAGGTTGTCGGGTGGGGCGTCAACAATCTGAAGAGCCTGGTAACTCGCCGACCCTTCCCGCGCTCGTGCTCGGAACCAAGTACTGGGGACACTTCTGGCCGGTCGTTCTGTTCGCCTTGTTCACGTCGGTCGTCGCAAACCTCATCGCCTGCCAGAATGTCGCCACGCGCATGTGGTGGAACATGGCGGATAAGGGCGCCTTGCCGAAGGCAGTGGCAACTCTCCACCCGACCAGGAAGACACCCGTCGTGGCGATCCTCATTCAGTTCATCATGGCCATGGGCCTCGGGCTTGGCGTTGGTTTCGCGATCGGCCCTGACGTTTCCTTCAACCTGCTTGTCGGGCTCACGCTCGTTCTCGCCATTATCTTCATCTACATCGTCTCGAACATCGGGATGGGGCTTTACTACTGGCGTGAGCGCCGCTCAGAATTCAACTGGTTCCTGCACTTCCTGCTCCCGCTGGTGACGAGCGTGGTGCTGGCATATTCGGTGGTCAAGTCGTTCCAGCCGTTCCCGGCCGCACCTTATGCGTATGCACCGGAAATCGTGGGTGGCTGGATGCTTGTTGGCGTCGGCGTGCTCTACTGGCTGCACCGCACCGGTCGGGAGGCCTGGCTCACGAGAGCGGGCGATATCGTCTCCGAGCGTCCGGAGACCGCCGAGGAGCTCGAGGAGAACCCCACCGCCTGATCATAGAGCGGCCAGACGATGACATCTCAGGACCCGTGCCCTCTCCGTGATGGAGGGGGCACGGGCCGGAGGTGCGTGGCCGACATGATGCGCGCATGCGCCAGCCGCGGCGAGCTAACAGCAGGGCTGGCGGAGCAGCATGGGTCGGCCTCGGCGCAGCCGCCGACACGGAGGACGCAAGCAGGATGCCGCCACTGTGGCGCCGTTCAGGCTTCCCCGGCCTTGCGATAATGTCCTGCCATCGCGGCCACATGGGCTGCCATTCGCCTCGCTGCAAGCCCCGCGTTCTGGTCCCGAATGGCGAGGTAGATGCCGGTGTGCTGGCGGAGTTCCCACCCGCTAAAGCCCTCGAGGTCCTCATAGAGGCTCAGGGCCGCGCTCGAACATCGGCTTCCTGCAGGGTCCGCATCACTGCAGCAAGAACCTCATTGTGGGCAGCGTAACCGACGGCCAGGTGGAATCGCATTCCCTCTGCGGCTGGAGATTGACCCCTGTCAATGCTCGACTTCATGCGCCTTCAGAATCGCCTCGAGATCGCTAATCTCAGCATCCGTGCGCCGCTGACCAGCCAGACGAGCAACCTCGACCTCGACGACCTTCCGCGCCTCGAGCAGATCGTGAGTCACGCCCTGATTGATCGCAGCGGTAAGGGCCGCCATGCCCCGCTTATCCGACGACGGCTTCGAAACGAACACACCCTGGCCATGCCGGATCTGAATTTCGCCGAGCAATTCGAGGCCGTGCAAGGCCTCCCGCAGAGTGGAACGCCCGACTCCCAGTTCAGCGGTCAGCTCACGCTCAGAAGGAACACGCGCCCCTTCCGGCAGGCCGCGAATGACATCTAGAAGCTGCTGGGCGACAACCTCTGTGAGCTTTGGGCGCACAGCCCTGGCGACGCTGAAGGAATCACGGGAATGGTCAGACATTTCACTACCAGATTAGCATCAGGATCACAGGCCGGGCAAGGAAGGGTCAGCGACGATGGCGAATGTAGATTCCGGTTCGGTATTGGTTCTGGGCGGGACAGGCTTTATCGGCGGGTACGTCTCGCGTGCCCTTGCGGCCGACGGCCGCACAGTTACCGCATATGCCCGGAGAGCACCTTCTCCGGAGATGCAACGAGTATTGGCGGGAGAATCCGAGCGGATAACGATTGCTCACGGGTCTATCGGCAATCTGCCCGACCTGATTGCCAAGGTACAGTCAATCAAGCCCTCGGCTATCGTGCATGTGGCAGCCAATGTTGATGTGCCAGCCTTGCTCAGGGACCCGTACCTCGCGTTCGTAGAGAATGTCACAGGGACCATAAATGTCTTTGAGGCGGCCCGGCTGCTCGGCGTCCGCAAGGTAATCTTCTTCTCCTCGATTGGGGTTCTGCCACCCCGTCGCTATGAGCCAATCGATGTTGACCATCCGCTGATCCTCGCGCGCCGCGGACCAGGAACTGGCTCGTATGGCGCTGCCAAGGCATCGGGCGAACTGTTCGCATACGCATACAACCAGGCGTACGACCTGGATGTTCGCATCATCCGACCTTCCGCCGTTTACGGTTTTGGCATGCCGTGGCATTCCGCTAACAACATTAAGGAACTGGTAGAGCCCGCGGTGCGCGGCGAGCCGGCCGAGCTTGCCTCGGGCGGGACGCTCCCGCGAGACTATACGCACGTCCAGGACGTCGCAGATCTGACCATTGCTATCCTCAACGCTGGCGATGATACAGATAGAATCTTCTATGCAGCGACCGGCGAGGCACTGGCTGACGCCAATGACATCGCGAAAATCATAATGGACCTAATTCCCGGCGCTAATATCAGCGTATCAGATGTTTCCACGCCGCTTGATGAGATGGAAGCGTCATTCCGGGGGCTACTGTCGATTGCAAACGCTCGCGAGCAACTGGGCTGGACGCCGAAGTTTACGCCCCTGCGAGAGGGAATCAGCGAATACATATCCCGGTATCGTGATTTCCTGGCGGCCCAATAGTCGTCGCAGGCCGGGCATGCCATACTCGAGTCAGCCATCAGAACACCAGCAACCTAGGAGTCGCACATGTCTCAGTTCGATCGGAAAGGGCGTCGTTGTAACTGGAGCAGCACAAGGGATCGGCCTGGCGATCGTACGGCGCTTCCTTGATGAAGGTGCGTCGGTAGTAGCCTTTGATCGGAACGCTGAGCAGCTGCGATCCGCCACCAGTAGCCTGGGGGAGAGGTGCGTTCAATTTGTTGGCGACATTTCCATCCACGACGACTGCCGCAGAGCAGTCGAGATGTGCGTGACCCAGTTCGGACGTATCGATGTGATGTGCGCGCACGCGGGGATCGCCGATCCGCTTGCGCTTCTTGACATGACTGACGAACACTGGCGGCGCCATATTGCCGTTAACGTTGACGGCACTATGTACTGCGTGCTGGAAGCGGCTCGCGCAATGGCGAGCATCTCAATGGCGGCGCCATTATCTGCACGTCGTCTATTAACGCGTGGTACGTCGAAGAGACCCACGCCGTCTACAACGTCACAAAGGCCGCCGTGTGGGCCTTGGTCCGGTCCGCGGCGATCGATCTTGCGTCGCACGGCATCCGCGTGAATGGCGTAGCCCCCGGAGTGGCGGATACCCCGCTAGCCGAGCTGGTCGTGCACAATGCCGAACTCGCTCCGGAATATCTGAAATCGATACCGCTCAGACGGTTCGCTCAGCCATCTGATATCGCAGACTGTGTGGCGTTCCTCGCATCCGATCAGGCGTCATATATCACTGGTCAGACGATCGTCATTGATGGCGGGCAGACGCTCGGAATTCCCGGCAGCCTTGAATGACGGGAGAGCTAGAGCCATGACTGTAGCCGCCGGGGCAGGAAGCGACGCACTGGCGCAGTCCGCAGTGGAGGCCAGCCGTCGCGATGTCTGCGCGCTGCATGCTGAGCTTGTCCGCTGGGGCCTGGTTGCGTGGACGTCGGGCAACGTTTCGGCGCGCGTGCCTGGGACCAGCCTCATGGTGATCAAGCCGAGCGGGGTTGGGTACGACGAGCTGGTCGAGCGGTCGATAGTGGTCTGTGACCTTGATGGTGTGCCGGTGGCCGGCTGGAACGACGGCGCGCTGCGCCCGTCCAGCGATACTGCATCGCACGCGTATGTTTACCGGCACATGCCAGGGGTCGGCGGTGTGGTGCACACGCATTCGGCGTACGCGACGGCTTGGGCGGCGTGTGGGATGCCCATACCGTGCGTGCTTACCGCGATGGCCGATGAATTCGGTGGCGATATACCGGTCGGGCCCTTCGCGCCGATCGGTGGCGACGAGATCGGCAAGGCTGTCGTGGAGACCTTGTCGCAGCACCGCTCCCGGGCGATCCTGATGGCCAGCCACGGGGTCTTCGCGATCGGCCCGAATGCCCGCGACGCGGTGAAGGCCGCGGTGATGTGCGAGGACGCGGCCCGAACCGTTTATCTAGCCCGCCAGCTTGGCGATCCCCTTCGCCTGACCGGCACTCAGGTCGATGCGCTGCACAATCGCTACGTGCAGGATTACGGCCAGGCCCCGCGCGCGCCGGATCGTTCTTCCGGCGTCCGAGATCGCGCAAACGACTTCGGGAAACCGCTATCCTGACGAGACAAAATGTCTTGATTTAAGAACCCCTCGATCCTGTCGTGCCAGGAATTCACGGGCTGCGCTGGGGATTGTTGGTTTATCCATAATGCCCAGTACTGCAAAACCAGCGAATTTTGCGAACCGGAAATTTTCGCGACAAAATTATCGTGGTCAATCTGCCACTCGGCTTGCGCATAAAGCGTGGAAAGCTGAAGGTAAGCATTGGCGTAAAGCTGCAAGCGATCGAGAATCTGCGAGGCCAGCAAGTCCGCCGTGTCGGCGAGCGATCGGCCTTCAACCACCATGGCGACGGCGGCTTCGTAAACGTTCGCGTAGTCGGTCAACGCCCCGCGTCGAAAGAACGCCAGCGGCGAAGCGAAGTCAACAATGACGCCGTGGTCCCAAAGGCGGGCAAGCAGCGCGGCCTCCAGATAAGCGAGATCGATAAACACCGTCACCTGGGTTTCACAGGCCGCGATGTCCCTGCCATACGCGCCCAACCATCCGCGATAATCCGCGGGCGGCATGAACGTGAATTCGCCTGCCTGTTCCAATTCAAAGTGAATGCCTCGGGCCATGTCGGGAACCTGGCCCATCGCCATGCGGATCTCGGCGTCCAATAATTCTTTATCCATCGCCTTGCGACATGCCGTGGGAATGATGACGGCGGAGACGCCCGGCTCGATCTCGCGCCACGTTACCGCTGGCCGGCATAACTCCAATCGAGCAGCTCCATCCAATACTGGCGAACCATCGGGCCGGAGGTGTCAGGCAGTCGCGAGGTCTTCTTTGGCATAGTTGTGTCAGTCATATCAAGGTTGCATCTTGCATGACAACGGCCATTCGAAAGTTCGGGTTCGATTGCTAATCGATTGAAGTTCAACACGTTAGCTTTGCGGGTCAAGCGCCAATAGTGATGATAGGCAGTCACTTGGGGCAAAGCACGCAAAATCGAGCCGGTTGTCGCCATGGGGGAACGAGAAGAATCTCCTTCCATTAGCGTGTCAGGTCGATGCTCTGAAGAATTTTGTCAAACGTGGGAGCATAGGATTCAAATGAGTTCGACGGAGCAATAAAGATGAAGGTCAAGACCGCGTCGCCCTGGCGGACGGTCACCAAATGGTCGGTTTCCCGCTGACCTTCGATGGGGGAATCGTTTTGCAAGAGCGTGCTGAGGGCGGGGTTCCGGCGCAGGTTCAATCCGGTTTGCTGCAAAACATGCAATTGGGGGTTGGACTGACGCATCGATTCGATGAGTTCTTCGAGTGGCGTCAACAAGGCCCCAATTCCCCTGCTTGGGCGCATAGAAGCTGATTGAAGCGCCATAGGCCTGCGCGGTTTCGCCCTCGCCGCCGGCCACCAATCCACCGGACGGGAACAGGAGAACGCTATCTTCGTCACGCTGCAACTGCCAGTTATCGGGGTAGTCGAGGGTAAACTTTCTGCCCTGAAAACGAGATACCGTGGCGGAAGGCAGCGGGGGCGGTGAGTTTCGCGCCTCGATTTTTGGCGTCCCGCGAATTTGCGGCGGAGGATCAAGGCCCGCCATTTGTTGCTTGATCGTCTGGAATTCTGGGCTGTCGGTCTTGCCCCCACGAGCTGAACCCATGCGGGCAATTTCTAAGTCAACGTCCTTAACGCGGTTCTCCGGATTAGGATGGTCGGAGAAGAACTGCGAGGTTCGCTGAGGATACTTTTTCGCAATGATCTGGAAGAACTGCGACATGGCGTGGGGATCGTATCCCGCCAGATCAAGGATGTAGGCTCCCACCTCGTCCGCCTGGGTTTCCGCGGCGCGGGAGTTTTTGAGCAGCAGCGAATCCACGCCCAAGCCGAGACCAAGCTGCGCGAGCTGACTGGTCAAACTTCCGTTCTGGCCCAGAATTCCCGTTAAAATGGCCATGCCGCCCTGCGCCAAAACGGCTTCGGAGGCGATGTGCGTCCCGTGGCGCATCACCACATGGCCGGATTCATGGGCGATCACTCCGGCGAGCTGAGCCTCGTTTTCGGCGGCGTCAAACACCCCGCGGTTTACATAAATGTAGCCTCCGGGCAAGGCAAACGCATTGATCTCTGTGCTGTTTACGATTCGAAATTGCCAGGGATACTCAGAATGGTTATTGGGGGCAAGAGCCACCAGCCGATGCCCCAAGGTATTGAGATATCTCAATGATTCAGCGTCGTTCAACAAGGGCAATTGCCGGTCCACTTGGGCGGAGTTTTCCTTTCCCACCTCAACGTCCTCCTGGGGAGAGTAAAAGTTGTATCCAAGCTTGAAATCGGGCGGGCCTGCCCCCCAGGCAAGAATGGGCGCCACAGCCGCAAGAAATAATGCGGATGCGAGTTTTCTGCACGCCACCTGTCCCTTGCGACTGCTCATGGACAACTTTTCCCTCTCAAACCATAGTGCCTTAGTTGAAACTTTCTAATCAAGCCCATACCATCAGCGATTCCACGAGTGCGACTTATTGCCCTAATTTCACGTGTGGTTTCATTGGGAGCTTGTGCGATATATGTCGGCAGGTACTGGCTGCATCCATGACGCTGTTTTTTTTCAGATTATTCGATAAGTCATTTTATTTTCATACAACATCGTGGCTTTAAAATTATAAGTCCTTTGTTTTCATCAACATCGTGGCTTTAACCAAATCGCAGCTTTTGACTTCCCTTTGTTTTCTATAACATCGTGGCTTTAGCCTTCACTTTTAATTCCCCCTGGCCCATTTCGAGACGAGCAGCTAACCGACTTGTTATCAGTGAGATACATTTTCGGCAAATCTCGTATTTTTCGCATAAGTCCCTGTGTTTTCATACATATCGTGGCTTTCATCGCGAAGACTTTCAGTCGCCGCGTGCGCTCCGCCGCCGCGCGGGGCGTCCATGGGGCTCGATGCACCTTGGATTCGACTCCGTCGGCAATCACCCCAGAGAGCAGCAATTGACCCCACATTGTCACAGATGTCCGCAAAGCCCGTAGGGTTTCGGCATAAATCTCCGACAGTTGCCATGTCCTTTGTCCAGGATTTATTTGTTTTCATATAGATTCCGGCTTCGAACGTCGAAAAATGAATTCTTTTTCGGGGAGGATTGCCAACGGAGCAGCGGAATTGTCGATTGCCGATTTTCCAGTTTGCGAGTTTCCAGTTTCCAGTTTCGAATTTCTATTGTGTCGGTTGGTTTCAATCGGGAAAGGGGAGAGCGTAAGGGGCCTATAAGAGAGCATCACATCACCTGCCAAACCTTCCCAGCTAGTATACATACATTGGCTAGGCGTGTCAAGAGATCAAGCGTGGAAATGGTCTCTCGGCATGATGGTGTAGCGGCGAGTTTATCTCGCCATTTATCATGATGGGGGTATTGATTACCTCGCCATTCAGACTGGAAGCGAGTTTGCCTCGCCAAATGGCGGCGTAAAGCCGCCTCTACGCCTGAATGAACCAATGCCGATCGACTGGTTGGCGGGCCGATGACGAGCTAGCGCTGCCCGGAGTTTCGAAGAATGATCAACGCAAGGAGCCCTCGAATTGGAGTCGGTTGATGAGCGGATAGAAAGCATCCGCGCGCTGCACGGATCGCCAGTCGCATGGCTATGCCCGCCGGGCGCCAGCTAACCCTGCGCCAGTCCGCCGATTTCCCCTAATTTTCGACCGCCTGACGATCCCGGCGTCTTCGGATCTCAAAGTCGAGCCCTACCAGTGATATGATTTAGAGGGCACGAGGGGTTGCAACCAACTTGAGATGCGGATTCATCAGATCGAAGGATGAGACGGTGGGTCACTGATATGAACCAGAGCAAATCCCCGCACTCGCGCCTGATCGAGCATGAGGAGAACACCAGCATGAAGCCCAAGAACACGATCTGCCTTTGGTACGACAAGGACGCGCACGAGGCGGCGCGTTCTACGCCGCCACTTTTCCGGATAGTAAAGTGACCGCTGTTCACAAGGCGCCCAGCGACTATCCGGGCGGCAAGAAGGACGATGTGCTGACAGTGGAGTTCACCGTCCTGGGCATTCCCTGTCTCGGTCTCAACGGCGGCCCGGCGTTCAAGCACAGCGAGGCCTTTTCCTTCCAGGTCGCGACGGACAATCAGGAAGAGACCGACCGCTACTGGAACGCGATCGTCGGCAATGGCGGCGAAGGAAAGCGCAGTGCGGTTGGTGCAAGGACCGCTGGGGCCTCTCCTGGCAGATTACGCCGCGCGCACTCACCGACGCGCTTGCCGCCGGCGGCGATGAGGCAAAGCGCGCCTTCGAGGCGATGATGCCGATGAAGAAGATCGACGTCGCCGCCATCGAGGCAGCGCGGCGAGGCTGACGCCAGCCGCGAAACTTCAATCCACACTCAATTCGCATCGGCGAAGTCCGTGGAGTGAACCTCCTCGTCGGCAGCTTTCCTGAACATTTCAAGATCCGGGACCTCGGGTTGTGGGCGTTTCATTACCAGCCAGCAGCGCCACACCGCTTCACCCCACGGGTAGCAGCGGTAGGGCACCCCGTTTTCCTCACAGACCTTCCTCACCACGGGGCTCATCTCGGAATAGAAGACGTGGCTGATATGGGGAAAGAGATGATGCTCAATCTGATAGTCCGATCCCGAGGAGACCAGGCTGCCAATCGGCCCGGTGCGGAAGTTCACGGTCGCCACGGCTTGCAGCAGGAGGAAGTCGCGGTTCAAGTAATCGCTGGTCAATCGCCCCGCGTCCACGGGGAAGTGCGCCGGCGCAATGACGGTGAACATGGCGTAGCCCATCAGCGCCATGCGCAGGGCGTAAAACTCAATGGCATGCAACGGGCCGAACCAGATGGCGGGCAGCGCGATCCAGATGGTGTAGTGCAGCACCATGCAGGCCGCGTCGATGTAATGCTTCTTCTTGCGGCGCTCCGGGTTTCGCAGCTCGCCGATCAGGTAGACGATGCCCGCCCGGCTCAGGTTGAATCCGTTCAGCGCCACAGCGAAGGGAAAGACCCAGAATTGCAGTCGTTCATGAAAGAAGCGGCGGAATCCCCGCGTGCGGTCGATCTCCCCTTGAGTCATGGCAAACCAAGGCATCAGGTCCGCATCACCATCAACCCCGATTACGTTGGGAGCGGGATGATGCACCTGGCAATGTTTATGCCACCAATAGGTAGCCGAAAGACTCATGAAAATCGGGTAGCCAAGGTAGCTGAGGAATTCATTGACCCAGCGCTTCCGGCTGGTTGCGTAGTGCGATGACGTGTGGGAATTCGTCGAGATGCCCACGAGGCCCAGCGTGGAGATCCACAACCCCAGCACACGCACCGCGAGATAATGGGTCGCAAGAAACACGCCGATGCCGCCGAGCGTCATGGCAATAAGGATCGCCAGCTCGAAGACAATCCGGCCCGCCGCCTTGCGATCCCAACCCCTGCGCACAATCTCGTGCTGAAGCTGCGCGTAGGGCGACTGACTCGCGATCGAATCCATGGCTTGAATCATGGCGGCTCTCTATACCCGGTGCAGCGTCACCGGGGCGGTGTAATCCTTGGTGAACAGAACCTGGAAGAGTGCCGCATCGGCCGCCTGAGCGCAGGCGCTGGCGCACGCCAGGTAGTACTCCCACATGCGGCTAAATCGGTCGTCATACTTTTTGGGATCGAGCGTATGCCGGTTGCGGCGAAAATTCCGCAGCCACCCTTGGGCCGTATACGAGTAATGCAGTTTCATATTTTCGACATCCAAAACCGCCAGACCGCTGTGCTCCAGGTGATCGGCGATTTCCGAGAGCTTCAACTGATTTGAATCGGGAAGGATATACTTCTGGATGAAGGGGTCGTGCTCGTTTTTCGTGGCACTGGTGCCGGCAGTCTGAACCAGGCCCATTCCCACCGGTTCTAACACCCTCGCAATCGTGCCAAAATACTGGCTGTATTCGCGGCGCGGAACATGCTCAACCATGCCGACGCTGACCACCTTGTCAAACTTGCCGTCGAGTTTCAAGTAATCGAGGTACTCGATGCGGATTTTATCTTCCAGGCCCGCGTCATGAACTCGTTCCTTACCCAAGTCGCGATGTGAGTGGCTGAGCGTTATTCCCAGGCCCTGCACGCCAAAGTTCTGAGCCGCGTAGATCAGCAAGCCGGCAAAACCGCAGCCGATATCGAGCAGGCGCTCGCCGGGCTGCAGCTTCAGCTTCCGGCAGATTCGATCCAGCTTGTTGTGCTGAATCTGCTCCAAGTCTTCATCCTCTGAATTCACGTAGGCGCACGAATACATCATGGTCGGGTCGAGAAAGCACTTGAACAGATCGGCGCCCACGTCGTAGGCCTGGTGGATGTTCCCTTCCCGCCCCCGGAAAAGGTTCGCGAGCCTGATACGGAGCACGTTCCATGACAAGCGCCAGTTCTTGCGAACCTTCTGATCCACCCGGTTGCGCAGGAGAATGGTCAGGAAATCGGCGATCTCTCCGTCGGCCATTTCAAAGTCGCCGTCCATGTACGATTCGCCGATGCCGAGACTCGCTTCGCTGAGGATGCGTTCAAAGAAGCGCTCGCGATGCACGTTGATCGTGATGTCATTCGGCAACTGTCCATTTGCCGATTTGCGGCCGACCACCTGTTCGGAGCCATTCACGGCAAAGGTTATCGTCGCGTCGGTGACGTACTCATCCAACAACGCGAGAAAAGTTCGGCCTGCAGCTCCAAGCTGAACAGGTGTTTTGGTCTCTACCATCGTGCCCATAATTGAACTCCCTCCTGTCAGAACATTCGACAATCGTGCACGCGGCACGTCTACGGGAAAGGTGCGGCGAGCGTCTGCCGCGCCTTCAATGGGGAACGGAGCCTGAAACAGAATTTGTATTTCTCTATCGGGAATTTGC
>CAWEEY010000018.1:0-141557 GCA_963808215.1 uncultured Actinomycetota bacterium | reverse complement strand
GCCCGGTCATCGTGGACTACGGTCACAATGCGGCCGCGCTGCAGGCAGCCGGAAGGTTCGTGCGTGAGGTCTGGGGCGGCGCGCCGGTCGCTGTCGTGACGCTGCCTGGCGATCGCCGCGAGGACCTGCTGGCAGCGACGGCCGCGGCGATCGCGGCCTGGTTCGGCACGGTGGTGCTGTACGAGGACAGCGACAAGCGTGGCCGTCCGGCCGGGCAGATGCTGGAGCTCATCGGTTCCGCCCTCCGTTCGGCGCGGCCCGGCATCCGGTGCAGTTCGGCAGAGAACCCGGCGGAAGCCCTCCGGGTCGGGCTGAGGCTCGCTGACGGCGGTCCCGTCCTGTTCGTGTACGAGAAGCTGGCAATCGCGCATGATGCGCTGGCCGCGGTCGGCGCCGAGCGCTGGCCTGAGGCTGACAGCACGATCCTGGACGCCGCAGCAGCCGCCGAGGCCGTGGTGGCAGACGCAGCGGCCGTGGCAGACGCGGCAGCGGCAGTCGTAGCTGACGCTGCCGCGGCCGCAGTTCACGGCAGTGATGCGTCGGCCGATTACGGGCGGAGGGCGGGCTGAGCGCCAGCCCGGCGTTGTTGACACATGCCTATATGGGCATATGATTGAGCCGTGGCTCGGGCAGCAACGACAGCAGACGCGTTCAACGCGGTAGCAGAACCGCGGCGGCGGCAGATCGTGGATGTCATCGCCGATGGCGAGCGGCCTGTCAACGAGCTCGTTGCCGTGCTCGGCCTGCCGCAGCCGCTGGTCTCCAAGCACCTGCGGGTGCTGCGGGAGGTCGGCGTCGTCGTCGTGCGCGACGAAGGACGGCAGCGGCTCTACCGGCTGAACGGCAGCGCGCTCAAGCCCATCTATGACTGGGTGAAGGACTTCGAGCTGCTGTGGTCGGAGCGCTTCGCCCGCCTAGAGGTCGTGCTGGCGGAGCTTCAGCAGACAGGAACCGAGGAACCGGAGGACCGAGATGACGGCGATGAGTACTAGCGGCTCGGCAGTGGTGACGTTGCCGTCCGACACCGAGATCCTGATCACCAGGGAATTCGACGCGCCCAGGCACCTGGTCTACCGGGCGTGGACAACGCCCGAGCTGATCAGGCGCTGGTGGAGCGGAGACAGAGGAGAGGTCACCTCCATCGAGGTCGACTTGCGCCCTGGCGGCGCGTGGCGCTATGTCATGATCGCCAACGGCGGCTTCGAGGTCGCGTTCCGTGGCGAGTACCAGGAGATCGTGCCCGACGAGCGCATCGTCTCCACCGAGATCTTCGAGCCCATGCCCGATGCCGGCGCCCTGTCGACGACGACGTTCGAGGAGAAAGACGCCCGCACGAGGGTGTCGATCCACGTGCGGCACCAGAACAAGGGGAACCGCGACACGCACATCGAGTCCGGCATGGAAGACGGGCTTCAGGAGGCGCTGAACTACCTAGAGCAGGTAGCACGCTCCCTGTCCTGAGGCTGGCCTGCTGCCGGGACAGCGTAGCGATCGGGTCGGCGTCCTAATCGCTGGCCGCCGACCGGATCGGCGATCCAGCTGTCCACAAGCCGGTCGCGTCGCGCAGGTCGCTCTCGCAGGGCCGTCCGTCCGCTACCCGGACCGTCGGGATGCCGGACGCCGGCACCACCACGGTCATAGCGGATCTCGTGCCGTAGCCCTCCGCATGGACACAGGCCGCCGTCACCTCAGGCGGCCAGACCCGGCCAGCTGAGTCCGTCCGCGCCTCAGGGATCGCCGGCTGGTGGTTGCCGAGCACGGTCTCCAGCGCAGCGACGGTGCCCGCGGCGCCGTGGTCGGTCTGCAGCTCCAGCGCTGAGCCGATGAGCCCGGTGACGAATTTGGCCTTTGCCGACCTCGGCACGAGCGGCGCATTCTCCAGCACGTACAGCCCGGGGCCGAGCTGCTCGACCTCCGGCTTGCCGCGGCCGGTTATCCCGATGAAGAACAGCGTGCTGCGGTCGCCGACCAGCATCCAGCACGGGTTGTAGTCGGCCGCGTTCAGCGTTTCTGGCACCGCAGCGACCGCTTCCGCAGCGGTGGCGTAACCGGCGAAGGCCAGCGGGAGCTCACCGCGCGAGCGCTTGGTCGGGTCGCGGCCGTTAGCCGACGGCTGATTTGTCAGCCCCGCCACCACGCCATGCTCGTTGACAGCCAGCCAGGTTCCGCCCGCTAGCTCATCCCTGCCACCGAGGATGCGCGGCCCATGGTCACGCAAGACGGTCATCGGCACCGCCGGGCGGTCGAGCCGCTCATCCCGGTTAGCTGCCACGATCAGCGGCGCGTCCGCTACCACGCCTGACATCGCAATCAGCAGGCACATGCTCCGACGTTAGCCGATGCGCGACCTGTCGGTAGCCGACCGGGAGGGCGCTGGACTGCAGCCAGCACAACACCATGCACCGGAATAGGCCGGGCACCCGAACCCTGTCGGCGGCGAGCAGCCGAACAGTCGGCGAACTCAGTTGCAGAGCTATTGGCCCCCGGCAACGCTGAAGGCAGCCAACGCCATCGGCGCCAACGCCAACGAAGGAAGGCAGCGAGATGGACGGCCTGGACCGGGAGCGAGCCAGCGATTCCCAGCTCGCCGATCTCGTCGACCTCGAGTCCGCTGCCGCGGCCTCCGTGCGCGACCTCGATCCGGCCTGGCTGCGCGACAACTGTCAGTGCGCGGACTGCCGGGATGCCAACCTGGCGTTCACCGGCCTGCCGATCGGCCCCCACACCGACAACCCGTACCGCGACCCGGTTCCCACGGTGCAGCTGCTGCACTGCCTAGTCAGTGCTGCCGACGGCGGAGAATCCGGCCTGCTCGACGGCTTCCGCGCGGCGGCAAGGCTGCGCACCGACGACCGTGCCGCGTTCGACTGCCTGACCAGGACGCCGGTCACCTTCGGCTACCGCGACGCGACCGCAGAACTGCGCGCGACCAGGCCGATGATCGGCGTCGACGTGGCCGGCCGGATCCGAGAGGTGCGGTACAACAGCAGGTCGATGCAGCCGATGCGACCGCCCCGCGGCAGCGCGCCCGACCAGGCGGCGCTTCAGATGCAAGAGTTCTACCGCGCCTACCGGACGTTCGCCACAACGCTGCTGCATCAGGACCTGACGCTGCGGTTCAGTCTCGAGCCTGGCGACTGCGTGGTGTTCGACAACACGCGCGTCCTGCATTCGCGCACCGGCTTCATTGCTGGCCGGGGGCTAGCGGGGCAGACGATCCCGCACCCAGATCATCAGCCGGCCGCTCTCGCCGGGCGCCTCAGGCCGCCGTTCCTCAATCCGGTCGAGCCGGTAGCCGAGCCGTTGGGCCACCGCGACGCTGCCGACGTTGGCGGCATCGCAGTGGATCTCCACGCGGTTCACGCCGTTCAGGGCGAGCGCAACCGAGGTCAGCGCAGCGCTGGCGGATGTACCGTAACCGCGGCCTGCCTGGCCAGCGGCGATCCAGTACCCGATCTCCACGCTGCCGTCCGCCGTCCGCCGGTGCAGGGCAACTTCCCCGACGAGGGTGCCAGTCTCGGCGGTCAGCACCGAGTAGGTGTAGCTGAGACCCGACTCCCAGCGGTGATCAGCTTCGGCGACCCGGGCTAGCTGGTTGGCGCGGTCGGCTGCCGCCGGAGTCGCCCACGGCATCCACGGCCGCAGCGTGTCAAGGCTGGCACCGACAGCGGCGGCAATGGCACTTGCATCACCGACCTGGACCCGGCGCACGATGACGGAACCGGCGTCGACGCGCTCAGGTGGCGCATCGGCAGGCGGCACATCGGGACTATGCGGGGGCACTGTCCCATCGTAGGGACACCGCCGGCCATGCCGGACGTACGCGCAGAACAACGGCCAGGTCAAGATGGTGGGCATGACGAGTCCCCAGTTCCGCACCGACCTCTACCGCGGCACCGCGGAGTACTACGACCGCTTCCGTCCCGGCTATCCGGATGAGCTGATCGACGCCCTAGCGGCACGAACGGGTGCCGACGGCACCGGATCGCTCCTTGACCTTGCCTGCGGTACCGGCCAGGTGAGCTTCGCGCTGCGCGCGAAGTTCGCGTCCATCTGGGCGGTCGACCAGGAGCCCGACATGATCAGAGTCGCCAGCGCGAAGGCCAGAGCCAGCGGAGACACCGGGCTCTTTCGGTTCGTGACCTGCGCGGCTGAGGAGCTGTCCGCGCCGGAGGAGGCGTTCAATCTGGTCACGATCGGGAACGCCTTCCACCGGCTGCCCCGCGGGGCCGTCGCAGGCGGCGTGCTGCGCTGGCTAAAACCGGGCGGATACCTGGCACTGCTCTGGGGCGGATCCCCGAACTACGGCAACGCGCCGTGGCAGCAAGCATTGCAAGACCAGATGCAGCGATGGCAGCTGCGGCCGGGAGCCGAGCAGCGCGTCCCGGCAAGCTACGAGGCAGACAGGGCCTCCCAGCCGGATCTGGACATCCTCCGTGCGACCGGATTCGACATCGTCGGCACGGCAGGAGTTCCCGGTCAGCCACGTATGGACAGCGACAGAGATCGCGGGCTACGTCGCGTCGACGTCAGTCCTGTCCCCGGCAGCTCTCGGCCCTGACGCGGAACCGTTCGACGTCAGCCTGCGCCAGGCGCTACTCGAGCAGGAACCAGGCGGCCACTTCCGGCAGAACATGACCTTCGCCTACGACCTGGCCCGCCGCCCTGTCTAGGCAGGGCCCCAGGCGCCGTCTAGACCTGCTCTGGCACCTCGACCGGGATCGTCTGGATGGCGGCGAGCAGCTCGGTCCAGAAGAAGGCGGCCGTGAAGAACATCAGCGTGTCGCCCTTCACCAGCATCAGCTTGCGGTACATCACCATCTTGCCGACGTCATAGCCGTCGAGCATCGAGAGCCAGTCCGCGTAAGAGGCCGCGAGCATGAAGACCGCATCGGCCTCGGCTTCGGCGCGTTCCCCCACTGATGCAGTTGTGACCTTGCCGGCCTCGAAGTCCAGCACCAGGGTGTCGCCTTCGCCGCCGGCCGGCATATCGCGGACTGCCAGGGCCAGCCTGCCGGTCACGAACGGGCTGATCATGTTGATCCAGTCCCAGAAGTCCTGCAGCTTGCTGGCCTTGCGCTCGTCGCCGGGCCAGGCATTGAAGGTGCGCTGGATTTCGGCCGCCCAGTCCTGCGTCATGAACCTGGCCATGTCAGCCTCCCGCCAGCGTCGGCTTGGTCTGCGACAGCATCTCCTGCATATCGGGCGGCAGCCTCACGCCGACCATCGCCAGCTTGCGGTTGAGCTGGTTCATGAACAGCTCGGTGACCCGGTCCTCGGACCAGCCCAGCGGCTCGTAGTAGACGTAGCTGGACCGCGCCGCGCTCATGGTGAGAAGAGTCCGCAGCGTGTCCAGCAGGTCCTTGACGTACGCCGGGTCCTCGTTGAGCAGCTCGCGGACGAAACGCAGCCCGCCCTGGACGTGCCGCGCCTCGTCCCGGCAGGTGGCGGTAAAGCCGGTGTAGAAGCCCGGCAGCACCTTGAAGTCGCGCGCGTAGTTCAGCGTGATCTTCATGACTGACAGCGCCAGGACCCCCTCGATCCAGATCACGTAGCAGGTGGCGTACTTCATCTGCAGGTGCTTGTTGTAGGGATCCCGGCGCAGGTCGTCGGTCAGGTAGGCAAGCAGCCCGAACGGCCCGACAAACGTTTCCTGGATGAACGGCCAGGATGCATCCAGGATGTCCATGATGCCGTCGCCTTCCAGGCCGACGACCTCGCGGTAGAAGCGGTCGAAGAAGACGGTGTGCCTGGCCTCGTCCTCCAGGTGGCTGGTCAGAAAGATCTTGTAGTCCTCCGGCACGCCGAACAGCAGCGGCGCTAGCTCCACCGCGACCTGGCGCTCGCCATGGTGGAAACCCGAAGCGATCGAGAGGAACGAGTTGCGCGAGTCATCGGTCATCCGCTCCGTCCAGTCGGCCTTGTCCGCGGAGAAGTCCAGATCGTTGACGTTCCAGCGCTGCCGCAGATACCGGTCGTAGAGGCTCAGCCATTCCGGCAGTCGTGCCGTCGGTACGTGCACGTACTCGATCACGTCATCGATGTCGGCACGTCCGAGCCCGGCAAGGTCGGTACCCTCGATGCGGGCCAGCCGTTCATCGGTCACAGTCATCTGATGCTCCCTCCGGGACCCGCTACCCCGGCAGCGCCGCAGCGGGCGGATGCCGAAGGCACGGCACGTTACTGGTTGGTAATGCTAACCCTGAAGGCAGCCGCCCTGCTATGGCGCGCATCGCCGGCGATGCCGGATCTTTCGTGATCATGCACTTCGAGCCAGAGCGATCAGCGCCGGTAGCCCGACCGTCCGGAGCTCACGCCGGTCGCTGAGCGGGCCGGCCTGGAGCTGCGCTCAGCCCTGGAAGATGCGGGATCAGGCTCATGCCGCCTCGCCAGCCAGCGGAAGGCCGTAACTGCGATTACTCCGATGGTGGCAGCGGCCATCCACATGAATCCGCCCGCAAACCACTGGGTAGCGCTGACAGCCAGCGCCGTATGGGAAATATCGACGCCCCGGTCGTGGAACATTCCAGTCATTGTGGCGCCGACCGCGTAAGCCAGCGCCGGCACCGGGATGAGCAGGTACCCGCACCGGAAATGCACCCCGAAGGCAGCAGCAATCGAGCCGGCGATGAGCAGGACGCCGAGCATTGCGCCCGGAGCGCCGCCCACTACGAGCGTCCCGATGGCTCCGATCGCGGTCGCGCTGAGCACGACGACGATCCCGCGCCGCACGGGCAACGAGCCCCACCGGGGCCGCCTAGGGGCCGACGGGCCCGGCCTGCCCGCCCGGACGTTCCCGTTCCCGGCCGGACCCGACGCGCGCCCGTGTGCATAGGGCTCGCGCACGCCGCCGTACCCGAGCCCCGCCTCTGTCTCGTATTCTTCTGGTGCCGACATTTGCCAAGAGGCTAACCGATGCGACCGGATTATGTGATCGCGCCGGGTACTCTTCGCGCGGAGGGTAGTTAGCCTGGTCCGAAAGGATGCCATGCCAAGGCCGGGAGATTACCAGGACTTTACGCGGGGGCGTCCGAGTCGGCGCCCGCGTGCCACCGGGAAACCTGGTGCCCATGGACCGCTGTCCAGGGCGGCTGCCCGGACTCCGTCGCACAGCATCGCCGGCATGGTCGGCTATGCGACGATGTGCATCCTCGCCGCGCTCGTGCTGCTGATCAGCGGATTTTCTTACTTTGTGGTTCGGAACGTGAGCAGTATCGGCGGCTCGCACGCGATTGCCAGCGGCCCGTCAATTGGTGCCCAGAATATCTTGCTGATGGGCCTGGAAAGCCGGACGGACTGGAACGGCAATATCCTGCCGAACCGGATCCTCAATAAACTGCACGCCGGCAGCAGGCAGGCCATCTTGAACGGCACAGGCGGAAATGACACCAACACGCTGATTCTCATCCACATATTCGCTGGCGGAAAGCACGCGGTCGGCTTCTCCATTCCCCGGGATGACTGGGTGAACTTCGCCGGCACCGTAGGCACACAGCAGCAGGGAAAGATTGACCAGGCCTACGGTGTGAGCATGTACTACAAGCAGGGGCAGCTACGCCAGCAGCAGCCAAACCTGAGCCAGGACCAGCTGGCCTTCCTGGGTAACGAGGCGGGCCGCAAGGCCGCGGTGGCGACTGTGGAGCAGCTCACCGGAGTGCACATCGACCACTTCGCTGAGGTCAACCTCGGCGGGTTCTACGAGCTCGCCAAGGTCTTCTACCCGCCGGGGATCGAAGTCTGCCTCAAGCACGGAGTCTACGATCGCTACTCCGGCGCGCACTTCCATAAGGGCTACCAGCACCTCAACCCATCTCAGGCGCTGGCCTTCGTCCGCCAGCGTCATCACCTGGCCAACGGCGACCTGGACCGCACGCACCGCCAGCAGGCATTCATCGACTCAGTGATGTATCAGCTTCGGACCGAGGGAGTGCTCAGCGACCTGACGAAGATAGAGGCCCTGATCAACGTCGGGAAGCGATACGTCATCACCGACGCCGGCTGGAATCTGCTGGACTTCGCGCAGGAGGCTCAAGGCCTCACCGGGTCACACCTGGTTTTCCGTACGCTGCCGATAACTGGCTATGCCACCATTGCCGGCCAGGACGCCAACACGGTCGACCCGGCCAGCATCAAGGCCATCGTGCACGCTGCGTTTTACCCGTCGGCCAGCACGGGCGTTGATCATCGTCGCCACCACGCCAGGTCGGACATCTCGAAGGCCATCGTCGATGTCCGCAACGGCGGGCACTCCCAGGGACTTGCCACGACGGTAACAACGGAGCTCGCCGCGGCCGGATACCACGTCGGTAAGGCCGGTAACACCCCCTACCGCAGCACAACGGCCGTTCTTTATGGCAGCGGGGCCGGGGCCGAAGCTGACCGGCTCGCCACGTCCTTCGGCACCACTGCGACGGCCAGCACCTCTGTCGCCGCCGGGCATATCGAGATCCTTCTCGGCACCACCGCTACCGCGCCTGCCAGCGTGCCCGTGATCAGCACTAGCAGTCCGTCACCCACGCCCACGCCGACATCGGTCATTCCGACGACCGGACCGCAAGGCGGCGCCGTGGTCGCCAGGGATGGGATTCCGTGCGTGAATTAACAGCCGGATTCTTCCTGCCACCGCTGCCGCGCCACTACGACCGACGGTCTTGCCGGATGGCCGGGGCGCTAAGTCGTTGCGTCAGCTGGCTGTCCGGGCACGTGGTAAAGCTGTGAGACGTCCCCTGCCAGCGCGAGCACGTCGCCAAGCTGGTCCTGGGTGAGCACCTCGTGCGCATCCACGCTCGAGAAGGCGCCGGTCTGGGTAAGCACGGCAGCCGCCGCTGACATCGTGGCTGAGTCGGGCATATCGACGATCGCATAGACGCTGCGCGTGCCGATCTCCCAGTAAATGCATTCGACAGACCCGCCCAGGGAATCCGCGAAGGTGCGCGCCGAGGCCGTGCGGTCGTCCATGCTGCGCATCAGGCGTGCCCAGGAACCACAGGAATATGAGCCGACGGCAATGTATTTCGGCATAGGGCCCCCTCCCTAGCCGCACAGCTACGCTCTCAATTTTCACGCTATCGAATTGCAGCTGGGTGTCAAAAGAGGCGGGGGCGCACCCCGGCCCAGCTGGCCAAGGTGATCACCGAAGTCAAGCGCATACCGCGCCCACTGAGTCGGCGACGGGACCAGAGGGGAAGATAGACCACGATGAACAGCAGGCCGGTGCTCGCGTCAGGGATGTTGCCGAAGATCGAACTCCACGTGCACCTGGAGGGGACGATCAGGGCGCGCACGCTGCTGGCAATCGCGCACCGCAACCAGTTGCCGCTTCCCGCGGACACGGTGGAAGGCCTGGCCGGCCTGTACGAGTTCCGGGATTTCGGGCACTTCCTTGAGGTGTGGGCGCTGACCACCAACTGCCTGCGCACTGCCGAGGACTTCCGCCAGGTGGTCGTCGACTACGCGGCCGAGGCGGGTTCCCACGGGGCGGTGTACATCGAGGGCATCTTCTCCCCGGCCGAGCGGATCCGGACCGGGGTCAGCTGGGATGCCCTGTTCGACGGCTACTGTGACGGCGCCCAGCAGGCAGAAGAGGACTACGGCGTGATCGTCCGGCTGACACCGGAGATGTACTGGGGAATTGACCCCGAGGACGCGAATGAAGCGGCACGCAGAGCGGTTGCTTACCGGGATCGGGGCGTGGTGGGGCTCGGGATAGGTGGCGCGGAGGCTACTTGCCCGCCAGAGACGTACGCCAGGGCGTTCGCGATCGCAAGGGACGGCGGCCTCGGGTCAGTTCCGCACGCCGGCGAGGGAGCAGGCCCCGATTCGGTCCGCGCTGCGCTCGACAGCCTCGGCGCGGACCGGATCCGGCATGGTATCCGTGCTGCCGAGGACCCGTTCCTTGTCCGCGAACTAGCGGACCGGGGCGTAGTGCTCGACGTCTGCCCGACATCCAACTTGCGCACCAAGGTTGTCGCCACCCTCGCCGACCACCCGCTTCCGTCTCTAGTCCGCGCCGGAGTGGGCTGCTCGGTCTCCACCGACGACCCGGCCATGTTCGGCACCGACCTCGGTCATGAGTACGAACTCCTGCCCCGCATGGGCGTGGACCCCCGGCAGGTCTTCCACGCGGCGTCACGCGGCGCGCTGTGCGACGAAACAACCCGCAGCACGATCACCGCTATCGGCGAGCAGACGGCGTGGCCGAGCGTTTGATTGTCACGAACCAGGCCGGTGCGCCGTCATCGTCGTGGTACGTCGTTTGAACCCGGTCAGGTTCGATGGCAGCGACATTCCATCCATTGCCGGGGCTGAACACCGCTCTCAGCTCTTCCTGACTGACGGGGTGCGGGCCAGTATCGGGACCATCGTCACTGAAGCACAGCACATACAGGGTTCCATCGTGCTTGGTCACCGACGCTAGGCTCGCCACGTATCGTGGTCGCTCGTCGCCGTCGAAGCTGTGGAACAGTCCGCAGTCGAGCACCGTGTCAAACTTGCGCCCCAGACGCTCCAGCTGGAATGCGTCAGCAGCAGCGAACTCCACGTCGAGCCCGCGATCGTCGGCCTTCGCTCGGGCCATCGCCAGCGCCGTCTCAGCCACGTCAACGCCCAGAACCGAGAGTCCCAGCGCGGCGACGTGAAGGGCGTTCTCGCCGGTCCCGCAGCCCGCATCGAGCACAGCTCCGGCAAATCCGCCTTCGGATGCCAACCGCACTATTGCTGGCTGCGGCTGGCCAAGATCCCAAGGCGCTGGGCCGTCGTGGTACGACACATCCCACGGCACTCCCGACAGCCGTTCGTGACTCGTTGGCTGCCGACCCCTGAGCGGATCGCCAGCGAAGGCTCCTGATGACTTCGACAACGTCGTTCCCTCCCAGCTCCCCGATCTTGCCACGTCAGCGCGCCGACGGCAGCGGCGAAGGGGCGCGAGTCAGCGGCGCGCGGGCTGAGCTGACGTTCAAGCCTGTGCACGCGGCTCGGCTCGTAGTGCGTCTGCGGCGCGCGTAAGGCGGTCCCTCGGCCCAGGTTGTGCAACGCCGCCGCCTGGTTGGGTGCCGTTCTGGCTGGCTCGGCCAACAGGCGTAGATTCGGCAGAGTGGGGGCGCCGAAGGAGTAATCCCGGTGTTCGGCGCCTTCAGGATCGTGGGCAACGGGTCCGCAGACCCGTTCCTCACCGCTCTGGCGGGGATCGAGCTGGACGCCGCTGCCGCACATTGCCCTCGTGCCGATGCCAGGTGGATATGACCCTGAACACGTAAGGGGATGAATGGCATTGTCCAGCGACATAGCGCTGACCGCCCCGAACCAGTCCGTTGAGGCACGTAACGGGGTTAACTATGCTTACCGGCGGTTCGGCACTTCTTCCGCCGACGCACCCCCGCTAGTGATGCTGCAGCATTTCCGCGGCAACCTGGACGACTGGGATCCGCTGCTGCTCGACGCCCTCGCGCCGTGATGCCCAGTGCGAGCCAGCTACTGCACAGGCGGCGGCGAGCGTGGGGTGGTCCGGCGATGGCGGCAGGGTTGCGGCTGCTGCTGTGGGTGCTCGGCTACGGGCTGGTACTGGCATCGCGGTTCAGCGCATCGATCCGGTCCCAGATCACACGCAGCCTGACTGTCGAGATCTCATCTGACGACGGAATCGCGAGGCACTGGATTTTCAACGGCCAGCAGCGCCGCGTGTCCGTCTCCGCCGGGAGAGCCGAGGCTCCCGACTTGGCGGTCAGGTTCACCAGCAACAGTCAGGCGCTTCGCGACCTGACGTCGCCGCGTGCGGTTGAACGCGTGCTGGGCGGCCCGATTCACGGAGCCGTCCGGCTCGACGGCAGCCCGCTGATCTTCATCTGGTTTCACGGCCTGCTGCGGAAGGTGCTGCCCATCGGCCCGGAGAGCGCTGCTCGGCGCGCGCTTCCCGGAGCGTACCTGGCGCATGATCCGGCCTCGAACGGCGTCGAGCAGATCACGATCGAGCCGGCTGTGCGGCAGCTAGATCCGGACTGGACCGCTGCCTGGAACTCGCGGGCCAAACTATCGATCGTGCGGGGAGCGAGCGGCGACCCGCTGGGGGAGCCGTGATGAGCACTCGCGCCGATACGGCGGCGGGAACCTGCGCGCCTGGGCTGAACGATCGCGCGCTGGGCTGGCTGCGGTTCATGTGGGATAAGGCCACGACTCCTGACGACTGGAGCGACTCGGGCGAGCCTCTCCCCTGGTGGGATCGCTACAGCGTGCCGCCGATGTGCGCCTTCCCGCGGTTCGACGTCGCGTACATGGC
Source organism: uncultured Actinomycetota bacterium (assembly GCA_963808215.1). GTDB lineage: Bacteria > Actinomycetota > Actinomycetes > Streptosporangiales > Streptosporangiaceae > JAJYUU01. Next base: position 129,286 of record CAWEEY010000018.1, on the reverse strand, counting down.
TTACGTCCTTCCGGTCATGCTGGAAGCGACCCCGGCGTGGCGGGAGGCCTACACGCGGATCGCGGACGAGCTCATCCACCGCTATATCTCATTCTGGGGCGCCGTCGACTGGTGCACTCTTATCGGGCCCGATCCCGGTGTCGACCGGTACCCGCCCGAATGGCAGGTCTATCTTCCCGAGCCGCTTCGCGGCCGCTACGCGATGCCGGGATGGACCGGGAACGGGGTGGAGCCATGGGGGCTGCAACCGGACCCGTGCGGCGCCGACGGCAATTTGTTCTACCGGGGCTGGCTGAACCTTCTGCTCGGGATCCGCCGCTACGTTTCCGGCGAGGCCAGCGAGCACCGGCCACTCGACATCACCGGGTACCAGAACCGCCACTTCACCTGGACTCATGAGCGGATCGCGGAGTTCATCTCCGCCCAGTTCCGTACCCGCCCGCAGGGCCCGCACTGCGAGAACACCAAGGTCTGGCCATTCTGCGTCAGCGCGGCCGGGCTGGGGCTGCAGCTTTACGACGCGCTGCTGGGAACAACCCTGCACGAGCCGTTCCCGCGCTGGGTGGACTACACCCGGCGGCACTATATGAGCCTGACTCGCACCGGCGATCTAGACACGTTCGCGCTCTACTACGACCCGATGGAGCAGCGGCTGGTGACTCTGCCCGGGCCGTTGGTTGCTTATGGGGTGTTCGCCTGCCTGCTGCTCCTGTACCCGCAAGACCGGGAGTTCGCCGTCTGGCTGTACGAGCTGGCGATGCGCCGACTCGGCTGGAACGAGCCTGATGTCGACCTCAGCGTGCTCCACATCGACCCGCATGAGCTATGCACAGCCTTGTGGATGGCACGCGAAATCGGGGACACCGTCACCGAGGACCGCGTCCGGGCGCTCGCCGAGACGAAGTTCCAGCCTCGTTTCTTTGGTGACGAGAACGATCGTTTCGCATTCTGGTTCGGCTACGACTCCACCTGGCCCCGCGGACAGCTCAACGCCACGATGATGCTCGTCGAAGGCGCCAGTCCGGGGGCGTGGTGGCGGGTCTTCAACGAGCCCGCGCTCACGCTGGCCTCGGAACCGACTCTCTCGGGTATCGACTACCCCAGCATCGGCATCCGCCGAGCCCAGAACGACATGGCTCAGCGCGTACTGACCATCCAGACCGTGGCCGCCACGCCGTCGCGCCGAGGAGATCCCACCTGCTTCACGATCGACCAGCTACCCAGCCCGGCGGAGGTAACAGTGACCGTTGATGGCCACGACGCCGCCGGCTGGCGCGCCACTGGGCGCAATGCCATCCAGCTCAGTGTCGACATCGGCGACCACCTGATCCGAGTCGCCTTCCCCGGCGGCGGCTCTCGCTAAGGCCGGTCCAGGACAGGAGATACGCGCACGGCCTATGGACCTCGACTAGCCTCGGCCTGGCGATCGGTACGAAGATGATGACATGCGCACGTTCCAGGTGAAGGCATACGGGCAGACGGGATTCGCCTCGCACCCAGACAGCATCGAAGCGCGGATCCATCGGTACCGTGCCCCTGGGTCAGGTGTTCTGGTGGTGGAGGAAGGCAGCGGCTGGGTCACCCTCCAAGATGGCAGCCGCCAAGACCTTAGCGCCAAGTCTGTGATCCTATGGGAAACGGGCGATTGGGTTGAGTACGGGAGTGATGGCCCGTCGGGTTTCCAGGCACGTGAGTATTGGGCGGCGGTGGAGCGCGCGGAGGACTCGCAGGCTCGCCTAGATGAGATCTTCGGCGACGGGGCACCCACGGATTCGCCAGAACGCGGATGAGCTTGGCCATTTAGCACTCGCGAACGAGCTGCATTTGCGGCACCAACGCACCGCCCTCTAGGGCTGCGGTACTGGTGCAGCGAGGCCGTAGGCGATAGCGCTAGTCACTCGTCACACCCGTTCCTGCCAGGTGCGATCTGCATCGTGAAGTGACTCGGGGCCACGTAGCTGCCGGCGGTGTCGTGGTAGTAGACCAGCATGCCCTGCGAGATCGCATTGCCTGGGCCGGCGGGGTCGCGCCGAGGACCATGTTGAACGTCTTGCCGGGAGCTACCCGGTACCCGTGCACGGGCTGGCGGGTCTTCCAGCGGCCTCTGACGCTCGGGTAGTTCGGCGGCCACGGTATGACGCCAATCACCCGCGTTCCGGGTATGACAGCGGAGCCGATCAGGCGCTCGTTGTGCGGATGCAGCAAGACGACGCGGTCCAGCACCACGGTGGCGTGACCGTGGTTGGTGAACTGCTGATCGGCAAATGCCTGAACCCGGCTGGATGGCGGGAAGGTGACGCAGTTTCCGCCGCGCGGGATCCGGCCATGCGCGGAAGTCCCGCTGCTGAGCGGGCCCTCAGTAGCCGGGCCGCCGCTACCGCTGCTGCAGGCGCCCAGGGCCGATCCCAGTGCCGCCACCAGGGCCACGACCGCTATTGGCGACTTCATGCGCATATTCGGTGCCCGCATGCCCGGCGCCATGGGTTGGCCGATGCGGCGTTGGGGCACGGGCGAGCAGCCTTACGGCGTGACGGTGAAGGTGAGCGGGCCGCCAGGCACCGGCGGCGAATTCGGGTAGCCGTAGGACGAGGTGAGGCCGCCAGCGTCGGTGAGCTGGAAGCCTACTGTGTAGGTACCAGGCGGCAGGCCGACCGGAAGTGAAATCGACGTCGAGACAGGCCCAGTCAGTGTTGCGCTCACGCCGCCAAAGCCGCCACCCACTGCTTGCCCGGAGCTGTTAAAGACAGCGGTGCTGATCTCGATTACGGGCGCGATCGCATCGTTGACATCGACCGTCAGGCCCTCGAACCCGGTCGAGTTCGGGTTCGTCGGCTGGGACGCCGGGAACACCTGGGCGCCCGTCGCAACCGGGGGCGCCGTATCCGGCACCCTCGTCAGCTGGATCCCGAGATCGGGCAGGCCGTATTCGGTCCCGTAGACCGAGACATCGCCAGCGCCGTCGACCACTGCGATCCCTGCCACGGTGCAGCTAGTCGCGATCGAGAACATGGAGATGTCCACGGAGTACGTGCCGTCGCCATTCTGCGTCGGCGTGGTGGACGGCTCGGAGCACGGACTGCCCGCGGCGAAGTCCACGTAGATCGTGTTGACGCCGCCGACCGCGCCGGTCACGTTCATCGAGATCTGCGAGGTCGCAGTGTTGACCCAGTTGTCGACTTGCGCGGGGTTAGCTGCAAACCCGCTGGCCTGTACTACCGAGTCGCTCGTCACGGTGACAGGCAGAGTGTTGAGGTTTGCGTACGTCGCGTGGTTGCCCGCGTTGTCCCACAGCTCGAGCTTCGAGACAGTCCACGTGCCGGCAGCACTTCCGGCGGGAATCTTGACGACCGGCTGACAGGCGGCGCTGGTGTCGTCGAAGACTGCCCCGGCCCCGCACATTCCGATTTGGTTGATGACGGAGAACACTTCCTGGAAGCTCGATGAGAGTGTCTTGCCACCAGGCCCGGCCAGCGTGATGGTGCCCTTCCAGAATCCGGACTGCGCGTCGTCGGCGTTGAAGTAATAGGACGACGGACCGCCGCTGTTGCCGACATAGACGTACGGCCGCGAGGGGCCGATCACGACAGGGAACTGCAGCGAGTCATAGGTTGGCGGCGTCGAGTCGACCAGCTCCGTCGCGGTCATCACTCCGGAGTAGCGATTGAGCTGATTTCCGGTGAGGTCCAGCCGCTCGCCCTTGTCGTCCTTGACCGTCACGCTGATGACATCCCAGTTGGCGGTGGACGCGAACGAGTACTGCGGCACGGCGAACGAATACGAGTAGCTCGAATCTTGCGCGGTACCGGATGTGGCGAGTCCCTGAATGCCGCCGGCCAGGCTGAACGGGATGTCGTATGTCTGACCCACATACGTTCCCGCCTGCGGCCCGGCGTTCCTGACTTTCACGTCGCCGGATATCGCCGTTGCCTGCGCGTTGGAGTCCTCGACCGTCCAGTTCAAGTTGACCGCTGCGGTACCGCCCGTTGCATCCACGCTTTGCTGAGCCCAGCTCAGCGACGTCACGGTGAGCTTGTCGCTCGCAGCCGAGGCCGACGGCGCGTCCGCAATCAACACAGCGCCGCCGGACGCAACGAGGAGTGCGGCGACCGTCAGAGTCCGGCTTAATGCGTGCTTACCTTGAGCTACTCGCATGCAGGACATTTACCACGAAGTAATGATCCATTACAGATGCCGGAGATAACGATCTACGCAGGCGCCTCCCATATGGGCCGTTCGGGCGCCGCCACGACGGTCGACGATGCCTGCTTGACAACGCCTCGCCTAATATCTTTCTTTCCAGTATATTGACTGGCATGGCTGCCAAGCCCATGACTGGACAGGCGTTCTTCGTGCTCACCGCGCTGGCTGATGGCCCGCGGCACGGATACGGCATCGTGGGCGAGGTTGCCGAGCTGTCGCAGGGCCGGGTGCAGCTGAAGATCGGCAGCCTGTACGGGGTGCTGGAACGGCTGACCGCCGAGCGGCTGATCGAGCCTGACCGGGAGGAAGCGCACGATGGCCGGCTGCGCCGCTATTACCGGCTGACCACGTACGGGCGGGGCGCGCTGGCTGAGGAGGCCGAGCTTCGCGCGGCCACCGCGCGGGTGGTGCGGGCGAGGCTCCGCCGGGCCGGTTCGCAGGCAGCCGGGGCAGCCGGATGAGCGGCGACCTGGAGCGGCGGTACCGGCGGGTGCTGCGGCTGCTGCCCGGCTGGTACCGGGCGCAGTGGGAAGAGGACATGGTCGCCGCGTTCCTGGATAGCTGGCTGACCGGCGACCCCTATACAGACGAGTGCGTCCTGGAGTTCTGCAAGCCTGCGTGGCAGGAGGTCGCCAGCGTGGCCGGCCTGGCCGTGCGGCTGCACCTGGGCGGCCCGGGCACTCCGCGCCGGTACGCATGGGGACAGGCCCTACGGCGTGCGGTGCTCGCCGTGCTGCTGGTACACGCGGTGCTGGCCGTCGACGTCCTGGTGTTCCTGGTGTGGAGCCGCCGTCTGGTCGGCTGGCTGCCCGCGCCGCCGACGAGCCTGGTGGTCGCGCCCGCCGGCGTCTGGGCCACGGTGTATTACCTGGCGGGCGTCACGTGGATCGCGATTTTCGTGTCGCTGGCCCTCGGGCACTACCGCACGGCCCGGGTCCTGGCGGCACTGGCCATCGTCCCCAACCTGGTCGCCTTGCTGCAAGCCCAGCTCACCGGCATCATGCCGGCGCCGTTCGGGTCGTGGGTCTTCTGGGTCCTGGTCGATCTTGTCCCGGTCCTGGCCATGACCGCGTTCCACCGGGACGCCCCGCCGGGGGCGCCCGGGCTCTGGCTGCTGGCACTGCCCGCCGGCTACGTCCTGATCTACGGGCCGTTGATGGCGCTCCAGGCGACCGGCAACTCCGCCTGGCTGCCGGACTTCTCCGGGCTGTGCTGCATCCTTGTCAGCCTTGCCTGCCTGGCGCACGCACCCAGGGCCCGGTTCCGCCAGGCCGCCGGCACGGGGCTGTGGTCGCTGACCCTGGTCCTGCTGGCTGCCGTCGCCGCGGCGTACCGGATCGTCACGCTCACCGACTACCTGAACGACCCGCACCTGATCAACGTGAGCCTGGCCGAACTGCTCATCGTGGTGGCCGCCGCCGCGCTGGTCGCGCCCGACGCCGCCCGCGCCCAGGAAGCAACGCCCGCGCCGCCGCCATATCCCCACGCCATGGCTGCCTAGGGAGGACACGGACATGCCGTTCCAGCCGCCCCGCCCGCTGTCCGTCTTGGCCAGCGCGCTGGCCGCTGTCGGCCTCGTGGTCGCCGTTGCCGCCTGCAGCCACATCACTCCGCTGGGGCGGGACCCGGCGCCAGTGAGCCTGCCACCGGCACGCGATCTGGAGTCACCGATCACCGTGCAAATCATGCGCAGCCAGCCCCCCACTCCAACAGGCCGGTGCCCGGCCGGCTCAATCGACCTCTTCGGGTCGCAGCCCAACGTGCTGCGGGCCGCGGTAGCTTCGTCGCGCCCCGTGCAGGTAAGCACCGGGAGCACGACTACCCCCACCCCCGCGGCCACGCCTCCCACGCCGCCGGCGGGCGTAGCGTGCTACCTTCCGCTCGGAAGGCCGGTAACGATCACTTCCGCTGCGGTCTCCTCGGTCACCACCAACCGGAACCAACCGGGGCCCGCCTCGTACGGATTCGTGGTCGCCTTTCCCACCGCCGATGTGGCGGCGTTGACAGCGCTCATCCGGCAGGCCTATGACTCTGGCGATGCCGTCGGCATGAGCGTCGCCGGCAAGCTCTGGCAGGCCCCGCAACCACGACGCAAGTTCATCGCACTCCGCGCGGAACAGATCAACCTGCTCAGCAGGACTCAAGCCTTCCAGCTTTACCGCCTGCTGGTCCCGTCTGGCTGATCGCCCCTGCTTCCCGCGCACCGCCGACGCCAGAAGCGGGGCCACGGGGCTGCCGGGCTGGCACTTCACGGTCACCACGGCCGAGTTCGAGGCCATCCGGGACGCGCTAACGAGAAGCTGCAGCAGCGACGCCAGCGTGCGCCCACGGGCTGGTGAAGCCGACTGGATCACGGTACTTGTAGGGAGCGATCCTGATCGGGAAGCCCGTCGCGTACGCCTCGATCATCAGCCCGTTGCCGATGACCAGGCCGACGTGGCCGGGCGAGGTGGGCGTGCCGTCGACACCAGCGAAGAACACCAGGTCGCCTGGCTGTACCTGGCTGGCCTTAACTCGCGGTCCCCAGGCCCACTGCTGCTGCGAGGTCCGCGGGATGTCGATGCCCGCAGCCCGGTAGGCCATCATGACCAGTCCCGAGCAGTCAAAAGCGTCGGGTCCGGTGCCACCCCACAGGTATGGCTTGCCCAGCTGCTGTCTGGCGTATGCGATCACGGTGGCAACTGCGTCGTCGGGCATGCGGGCTGACTTCGGCAGGCACTCCTGCGCGCTGGCAAGCGTCACCGGGCCGACGGTGTAACCGCCGTGAGCGTAGACGCCGGCCCAGTAGAGGACCGCCTGAACGTAGGACTGGAGGTGGTTGTAAGCGAAGATGGCCTGCTCGATGTTGCTGAGCACCCCGTGTTCCAGCATGTACTTGGCGGCGCCTGCGATTGCGTCGGCAGGATCGTAGACGCTGGCGATGCCGTCGCCGTTTGCGTCCGTGGCGACGCCGTTCACCTTCTCGCGGGCCGGGTGCACCGGAGCTCCGCCCCACTGGTTGCCTGCGGCACCGCGGATCCCGATCTGCATCGGCCCGGCCGCCCCGAAAGCGTTTGCGCCGCTGTGCACGCCCGGCAGGGTGGACTGGCCGTCGTCGCTCTCCACCTTGCCGATGCCGGCCAGGATCGTCCACGGCACCTCGTACTGCCTGCCGATCGACTGAAACAGGGTCAGATAGCTGGCCGGAATCGAGTTGCGAGCTGACTGGCTGGCCACGGGCTGAACAGCGGAACTCGTCCCGCCGCCGGATGTGCACGACGTGCCCGCTGCGGCGAGCAGGCCACCACTGGCGAACATGACGACTGGCGCCGCGAGCACCGCCGTCAGCAGCAGGCCGCCCGCGCACACGATCGCCACGACCAAGCCGCGCCGGCTGCCGACGCGGCCGGGCCCGGCTATCACGAGTTGCCTACGGTCGCCAGCTCGACGCTGGTGACCTGCCAGCTAGTGCCGTTACCCGTCAGCGTGACCGAGTATCTGGCGCTGGTGCGGCTAGTGCCGCTGGCCGCCGTGATCTGCTGTGCGATCTGCACGAGGAACGTCAGGCTCGTCGAACCGAACGCGCTGATTGCGTCGATTGTGGCCACGCCCACCGCGACTTGCTTGCTCGAATGCCCTGGCAGCCGCGACGCCGGGCGCTGCGTAAGCAGCCTCGATCTGGCCGATCAGCGACGGCGAGGTGACCGGCTGCAGCGAGGCCGCGTAGGCACTGGCGCTGAGGGCGTATGAGTAGGTGCCGTACGCGTTGCCGAACCGGGTCACGACGGCAGCGGCAGCCGAAAGGCCGGACTGGGTAAACGGCAGCCACTGATAGATATCGGGCTGGCCAGTTGACGACGGCGCCGTGCTTGCCGCAACCTGCGAGGCCAACGGGTGCGGCGAGGCCCCTGCGCCCGGCTGATCGCTCCGCTGAGCCTGGCGATGCGCCACCGGCCCGAGCAGGTAGGCGCCGAGGGCCACTAGCACGCACACGATCACTGCGAAGGTGACTCGCCGCCAGACCGGGCTGCTATCCATCGCCAGCTACTTCCGGCGCACCGGCCGCAGCCAGAACGGTGCCGGCCCGTCACGGTCGGGCGGGCGGCCCGCTCGTCGACTGCGAACGGGCACCCTCGGATTGCTCGCGCGAGGGCTGATCCTGCCAGCCGGCAGCCTGCCGCTCTGCGCTGGGCGTTCGCTCTGCCGACCGCCCGGAAGCCGACCGCCCCGGCTGACGCGGCGGAGTGGCGCCGTCTGACCAGCGGGCCCGCAGGCGGCCGCCGAGTGATGACGATCCTGCGGATGGCTGGCGCTGCGACCGCTGGCGTTCCGGCGCCTGGCCTTGCGATGGCTGGCCCTGTGATGACTGACGCTGCGCAGCTGGCGCTGCGCAGGCTGGCGCTGCGCAGGCTGGCGCTGAGACGGCGCGCGCTGCGGGGGCTGGCGCTGAGACGGCTGGCGCTGCGGCGCAGGACCCTGGGACCGCTGGCCTTGCGGGGACGGCTGTCGCTGGGGCGGACTTCCCGGCTGAGGCTGCGGCCGAGCCGGGCCGGGCATTGTCTGGGCTGGCCGAGCCACCGGTGCGCCGGAGCGGCGCCCCAGCGGCCAGGCTCCTGGCGCTGGAGCGCGGAACACTAGACGCGCCTGCCGGAGCCGGACCGCCCGAGGAGGCTGCGACCGTGCCAGCTGCGACCGTGCCAGCTGCGGCCTTGCCAGGTGCGGCCTTGCCGTTGCGGGACGGCAGGTTGAGCGGGGGCGGCTCGGCCGAGCCGCTGGCCACCCCGGCCGAAGTTCCGTCCCCTCCGACCGCGGCGCGACCTCTGGCCGCCAGTGCCATCCGGCCTCCGTGACATCCAGGCCGGGACCCTCGCCTGCACCGGCACCGGCAGCCGCAGCCGTTCCGTCCGCAGTCGGGTTGCCGTCCGCATCCGCGCCCTGCCCGGTTTCGCCGGCCTGCACCCCGGCTGCCACGGCGGCGCCGACCCCGCCTGACGCGGCGGCCATCGCCAGGCTGGCAGCCTGGCCGGGATTGCGCCGCGCCCACCGGCCGGCCCGGTAGGCAGCGAACCCAGGAACCGCTGCAGCCGCTAGAGCGCCGGTACTTGCGCGCGCGGTCGCTCCGGCTCTTGCCAGATCCGCCTCAGCCCGCTGCTGTGAGCCGATCACGCCATAGCCAACAGCCGAGAACAGGTGCTGGAACGGCTTGCGGTAGATGAACGCCGCGACGGTCACCAGCGCGATCATGAGGATCTTGAGCGCCCACGGCAGTACAGCGTCGCTGGTCCCCATGATTAGCGCGTAGCAGTAGAGCAGCAGGCTCAGCACGAGCGCCACCGCGGCCTGCTTCAGCAGCACGCCGATGAGCATCTCGACCCAGCGCAACGCAACTATCCTGCCGAATCCGGGATGCGTCCCGATGAGCAGGAAGAACGGCCCGACGATGAGCAGCAGCAGGAAGCTCAGTTTGAGCAGGATCAGCGTCACCGAGATCAGCAGCACCAGGACGCCCGCGACTACTGCGGCGAACAGCGCCGCGAAGCCAACCTCAAGCCGGGTCGTCCACTCATTCCCCTGGAACAGCGGATAGACCGACGGGTCGTTGGCCTGAAGGCTGCTGGCTATACCCGCGTACGCGGATTGCTTCGCCTGGATGAGCGCATTCGTGGGCTTCTCGTTGACGGCGATGGCCTGCGCCCACAGCAGCGACCGCCCGTAGGTGTTCACCGGCGTGGGCTTGCCGCCTGCGGTGGCATACGCCGAGGTGCCGAACTCGCCAACCAGCCACGGCTTACAGACCAGTACGGTCCACAACTCGTCGGCGTTCTGGTCCACGACCGTGCTGCCCGAGGTGTAGCTATAGCTGGACGGCTGAACCTGAGGATCACCCTTCTGCACGGGAACGCAGCTGCTCGGGCCCGGACTTGGCAACTTGGCGAATGCCACATTGAGTGCCTGCGAGATCCCGTTAGACACCCCGGCGCCGACACCAGTCACCTCGGCGGGCTTGCCGATCAGGAACAGTGCCGCCGCGCAGGCCACGATCATCCAGATCGTGCCCTCGATTGTTCTCGTTCCGCGCTTGCGGATCAGCCCCTGCCAGGCGAGCCAGATGGCGGCGAGGATGACCACGACCGCGAGGTAAGGGAAATAGATCGCGTCACCCAGGCTCGTGATCAGCTTGTCGGTCACCCGCTGCAGCCAGCTCACTATGCCCGGGCCCGCCGCGGACTGGTAGACGGTGATCGTGACCCGGTCGATCGACTTCGCCGCATCGAACACCATGCCCGCGACGTCGTTGCCGATCAGTGACGTCATGTCTGAGCACTTCAGGTTGGTAGCGGCCCAGTAGTCGCCGGCGACGCCGTAACGGTCGTAGAGCGTGGACGGCTGCTTGCCAGCGGACGGTGGCGCGACCATCGCGTCGATCCCGGCACTGGCCGGCTCCGGGGTCGGCAGCGACGGCTCGCATACGGTGTTCAGCGCGCCGGTCAGGCCGGAGCTGCCAAGTGCGCAGAATCCGAGCAGCCCGCCAATATCACCAATGCCGGGCACCGAGCACAGTCCGCCGCTCGCGGCCGTGACCTGTGTGGAAGTCACGTCGGCGACAGTCGCGGCGCTGATCGGGGCGGAAGCCGACGCCGGACGGCTGGTGTGCGCCCCATGGATGCTGGCCCCATGACTGGCCAGCGGCAGGACCAGCGCAGCCGCCAACGCGACCATGACAATGGCCATGTAGCGCGGAAGGCGGAATCTGCGCATCCGGGGGGCTCCTGTTGGGGGTGTCATCGCCGCGAGCGGACGTAGGTCAGCCGGCTCCTGGCTGGGCTGGCTGTGAAGCCCGGACAGGCTGGGCAGGCACGTCGCCTGGCCGGGCTCGGGTCGGGTTGGTGTCGAGGGACTGCCGCAGTTCGTCGGAGATCAGGTCAACGCCGATCCGGCAGGCCCGGCCGTCCAGGTCGCGGAAGATGCATTCGCCGTTGCCGAGGGCGCGCAGCACTGCCTTGTGCTCGGCCGACTGGTCGAGGCCAAGCAGCGCCAGCACGCTCGCGACCTCGGTCTGCTCGGAGGAACGGAACGCGAAGACGCTCGAGATGCAATTGGTGACCTGCTCATTGAGCAGGTCGCCGGCGTTCTGCGAGACCATGATCAGCGCGGTGTTGCGGGACCTGCCCATCCGGGAAACCTCCGGGATGAGCTTGGCGCCCTGTGGCGTCGAGGTGATCGCCCACGCCTCGTCGAGGAAGATCGCCTTCGGCAGCCGCCGGTCCATGCCGTTGAGCAGGCGCCTGGCGAACTGCGAGACCAGGTACAGCAGCGCTACCGACAGACGCTGCTCGTAGGAGTAGTCGTCTCGCCCCACCGCAGTGTCCGGCAAGGTCAGCCCGGCCAGGGTGAACACAGTCGTCCAGCCCGCCGCATCGATCCGCTCGCCGCCCGACGGCGCGAAGCACAACCGGGCCAGCCGCATTTCCGACATCGACCGGAGCACTGCACCCAGGTTGACCGACGCCGCGTCGCCGGAATTCTCCAGGTGCGTGACAACCTTGCCGAGGCTCGGCTGCTCCCCCGCCGCCACCGCAGCGACAGCCTGGATCATCGCGCTTTCCCGCTCCTCGCTCATCCGTGGCAGGAGCAGCCGGAGAGTCTCGGTCGCCATGGTCCGCCGCTCAGCCAGGTCGTCACCGAAAGAGAACGGGTCGAGCAGCCCAGGCGCGGCGCTGCCGAGCGGCACCACCCTGGCCTGGCGTCCGCGCTGAGTCAGCCAGCCGACCAGCGACTCGGCGTCCCCCTTGGGGTCGATCACGGCGACGGTCACGCCGCGCAGCGCGAGCTGCAAGATCAGCAGCAGCGCGAGCGTGGTCTTCCCCCCGCCCGGCTCGCCGGTGATCGCGACCGCGGTCGGCCGGTTCCTGGCCGCGGCGACCAGTGGATCGAAGTGCACGACGGCGCGCGCCCGGCCCAGGGTCTCGCCGATAAAGGGACCTACCCAGCCCGCGTCCGGCACGACCCGGTCGCCCAGATCGACGGTCGCGGTCGGCATCCCGCCCGCGACTGTGTACAGCGGCTGGCGCTGCAAGTAGGAGTTGAGCCGGACCCGGTCGCCGGGCAGCGACTCGCACAGCAGCGAGAACTGGTCACCAGTCGAGTTGACTACGTCGATTCCGATGTCCCGGTAATGCTCGATGACCGCCTCCGCGCGCCGCACGCACATGTCGCGGTCGGGAGCGCTCACCATCAGCCGGTGCCATCCGTATACGAACGGCAGCCGCTCCTTGGTGATCCCGTGCTCCAGCATCCTGGCTGCCTCGATCTGCTCCGCCAGCGCGATCGGCAGGTCGGCCCCTGCCTCTCTGATGTGCGCGTCCATGTCCCTGGCGTGCGCGAGGCGCCGGCTGACGTCCTTACTTGCCTTGGCGGGCGCGATCAGCTTCATCCGAGAGGAGGCTTCGACCGGGAACGGCAGTGCATCGGCGTAATGCAGCCAGGGCTCGCCGTCTGGGAAGTACATGACATCGGGGAACCGGGCGAACGAAAGGAACGCAGCCCAGGATTCACCGGCCGGCTGAGACAGCCGCAGCACGGTACGGCCGTTATCTACCTGACCTTCCAGCAGCGACTCAATCTCGCCAGCCCCCCAGGTGCGGCGGCGCGCGGCCGACGGGGGCGGTTCTGCGACCGTCCCGGCCAGCGCATGGCGGAACAGCCAGGCCACTTCGTCGGAGCTTGCGTGAGCGGCGGCCAGGGCGCTGGCGGCGAGAGCGCGGCCGAGCCGTTCGGCCTGGTCTGTCCAGCGGGCGATCTCGGCGGCTGGCACAGCTTCGTCGACCAGTCCGAGCGCATGCTCGGCCGCCCGGTAGGAACTGCCGAACTGCGCCAGCAGGCCGCCGCTCAGCTGCGCCCGCACGCCGCGCTGTCCCAGGCGCACGCCCAGGTAGACCTCCTTGGTCCAGAAATCCTTGGCCCAGACGTGCCGGTACATCTCCTCCAGGTAAGCGAGCCAGCCCGGACCGCCATCCGATATGGCGTCCAGCTTGGTCGCCCATTCCGCGGCCGGATAAGGCCGCTGCGCTATCCGGAGGTGCACTTCGGCATCGGCCATCCTGATCGCAGCCAGCGCCACCGTGATGCTGGCGGCAAGTGCCTCGCGCTCCGCCGACGTGGTGAACTCGTAGGACGTTGTCGGCAACCGGTAATAAGCCCAGGCATGCACGTCGGTGAGCACGATCCGGTGGTCGAAGTACCGCACTGAGAGCCGGGCACGTCCGGCGGTCCGCGTGCTCACTCGTCGGCGCTCCGCGCGAGGCCAGCGACTAGCAGGCCGGCCAGCGCGGTGTATGCGTGGACCGCGGCAGTGCCGAGAGCGCCATCGCCATCGAGCCGGCTGTCCCAGGGCACTCGGACGATCGCCCGGCACCGTCCGGTTGCGACGGCGGCTGCTTTTTCTACGTGCACCGTGGTCTGCTCACTGACCCCGTTCAGTACCGCCACCGCAGCCCGCCCGAGCTCGGCATGCCCGTGTGCGTCAAGCCATTCCAGCGTCATCGCCAGCGCGCCGCCCGCGTCCGCGTTTGCAGGAGTGACCAGTAGCAGCTGGTCTGCGGCCCCCAGTGCACGGGGCACCTGCGCGGCAGCCGGATCGGCCAGCGTCAGCGGATAACGGGCTACCACAGCTGCCATCAGCTGGCCGACGTCGACCGGCTCATCGGCCTCGCCGTCGGCAGTGACCACCTGCAACCCCCGTTCCGTGCCATATCCCGGGCCGTCCGAACTGCGCACCCTCTCGGCGGCATCTTGGCGACTCGGGATGAGGCGAGGAATCCGGCGCGCCAGCTCGGTCAGCGAGCCGGGACCCGGGCTGAGGTCGAGCACGGCGACCGGCTCGCCGCGCAGCGCGGCCAGCAACTGACCGGTCAGCAGCGTGGTCACGGTCTGGCCGGCGCCCGCTGTGCATCCGAGGACGACGATCCGGGCCGGGCGGCCGAGCGGCAGCCGCGCCCTGGCCTGATCACGCTGGACCTGGTCGGGCTTGCCGGGCCGGTGGCCGCCCGGCACGACGACGACGCGATCATGCCAGCCGCTTCCCGTAGCGCCCGGCGAACTGCGCAGTGCACGCTCGACGACGCGCAGCGGCTGCGCGGTGCTGCTGTCTGTTCGCACCCTGAAGGCCGGGCGGGCGGGCGCGCTGCCGGCGGGCGACGTGCCTGGTCGCTGCTGCAGAACCGGTTGATCCGGCGGGGCGGCCGCGCGGGCTGGCCACCCGACGGCTCTAACCGGCGCTGCGGGCGATACAGCCGCAGTCTCAGCGTGAGTCTCAGCGTGCGCAACGGCCGGTTCAGCCTGAGCCCGGGTCGGCGCTGCAGTCGCGGGCGCTTGCGGCTCCCGTCGCGCTCCGGCAGAAGCCCACGCGACCTCGGCCTGCCCAGCACTGGCCAGCGAGCTGAACGCGGGGCGACCCGGCCAGACCGGACGCTCGGGAACGGCCGTTCCGTCCGGCGCGGACAGCCTTTCGGCGGGCGCGCTGTCCGCTACGGAGGGCTGCGCGGGCGCTGCCGATGTCCGCGCTGCGGGCGCCTGCGCTTCCGGTACCTGCGCTGCCGGCGCTAGCCGAGCCGCCACCCCCTGTGCGGCCGAGCGGGCGGACGGGCGGCGCCAGACTGTCGCCACAACAGTGATCACGTCTTTCTCGGCCAGTGGCGCCATCCGGCACCAGGTGCGCGGTTCGCTGACGTAGCGGAGCTGGGAAAGGACGAGCTCGGGCAGCCGCTTGCCTTCAAGCACCGGCCGTGTCACCAGCCAGGCGAGCACGCCGGGCGGCAGCACGTACAGCCAGACCCAGGTGTGACTGAACGGCATCCCCGCCATCGTCAAGATCAGCATGTACGGGACGGCGATGGCCAGGAAGGTCGCCAGCTGGCCTATCGGCAGCGGCATCGGCAGCCGGAAGTCATACAGCTTGTAGAGCCGCTTCTCGATCTTCCAGATGTTGGTGTAGGTCGGAAGCTCCACGCGCCACCTCCTTCCGTCCGCGCTGCCGGGACCGGCAAGCCGACACCGATCTCAGAGCAGTCCGCAGCTCAGTGCACCCCGAGCGCATTGGCGATACCGGACGCGATCGTCTGAACGATGCTTGGCGTGTAGAAAATGACGGCGATAGCGATCGCGAGCACGATGAACTGAACGAAGCGGATGATCTCGCGAGTGAACAGAAAGAAGATCGCGACGATACCGACAATGCCGAGGAATAGTGGCCCGAATAGGCCCTGCAGGTAGGAAACAAGGCCGGTAGTGCTGAGAGCCAGGGGATGTGCAGCGGTAAGCAGTTGAGCCGACATCGAATCTCCGGGGGTGAGTGACCGCGGCCGTCGGGAGCGGGTGCTGACTTCGGCGTCACGGCGGACCGGAAGCCAGCGGCGAGGTGGACGCGCCGATGGACCGGATGTCCCAGCTGCCGCCCTGCCGAATGATCGTCAGCTGGTAGGTCATCTCGAGCGCAGCGGGCACGGCGCCGACGCTAGCCACTTTCGCGGCGCGCACGGCGGAAGCTCAGATCCCAGGTCACGGTGACCGAGACCTGGCGGGTTGAGCTGCCGGCCGGAACGTTGACGCTATCGACGGCGGCAAGCGACACGTCGCCGCCGAGTCCCGCGATGTGTGCTCCCCGCGCGGCGAACCTGGCAAGCGTCGCCTGATCGCCGCTGGCATACGCCTGGAAGAACGCGGGCAACTGGTTTTGCAGCGCCGTCTCGGTGACCTGATCCGAGGTCGGCGGATTGCCGCCAGCAGGTATCGCCTTCGGCGGCCCGGCCAGCCA
The DNA here is from genome assembly GCA_963808215.1 of uncultured Actinomycetota bacterium. Classification (GTDB taxonomy): domain Bacteria; phylum Actinomycetota; class Actinomycetes; order Streptosporangiales; family Streptosporangiaceae; genus JAJYUU01. Next base: position 113,295 of record CAWEEY010000018.1, on the reverse strand, counting down.
GGCGGGATCGCCCGAGACGCTCATGCCGCCGTTGGCCTCGTAGATAGGCACGCCCAGTTCGATCAGCCTGCCGCCGCCAAGCTGCGCGAGCAAAGTCACGACCGCGGTGTGCCTACCCGTCACCGACACAGCGGCGACCTGCTCGTCGAGCATCCGCTGCGTTCCAGCCCCGTTCCAGCCAAGTGACCGGTCATAGCCCGGCGGCAGAAAACTCGCCAGAGCTCGCGCTGCGCGCGGCGGCGCTCGCCGGGCTGAAGTCCAGGTAGACATGGCCGAACTCCAGCGCGTACGCCTCAGCCACCGTAACCGGGAACTGCGAGTCTGCGCTTGTCGTGCTAGGGCTCGCCGCCGGTCGTGAGTCCGGTCGCTGGATGATCGCGAGCACGCCACGGTAGCCGATCAGCAGGAGCACCGCCCAGGCGATTGCGCGCGCTACCCAGACCAGCCACCTGCCTCCGGCGCCACGCCAGTGCGGCGTGACCTGGTCGGGGCGAGCGGAGTGCGGCTGGCGAGGGGGCAGCGCCTCGTCGTCGGCAGTTAGCTGATCACTGCGTTCGAGGAGTGCCCGACGGGCCATCACACCTCCGTCCTTTTTAACGCGTATCGCGCGCTCGGGCAGTAATGGCATCCGGCGCGGCGATCTTGACGATGTTCTTGGCGGAGACCATTCTGCGCCAAAACGCCCACCAAACCCGGACGGCGCGCCGTCAGGGTGCGAAAGAGGCGGTTCATGCGCGTGTATTGAATTCGCGCCCGGATCATCGAGCAGCCAGTCCAGGCTGGCCCTCGCGCAAGCGTGGCCGGCGCCTGGCCATTGCCGCCCGCCGCGGCGCCCAGCTACGTGCGATCAGCCCCCGCGCCGCCACCGTCCGGCTCTGGCCACGATGATCCGGCCGGCGGCCAGCGCAGCCCGTGCTCGCCATGACCGTGCTCGCCACGACCGTGCTCGCCACGACCGCGTTCGGCACCACCGCGTCCACCATCGGCGATTCCGCGCCGGGCGCCGATTGCAGCCGCGCCGCCCTGCCCGGAGCGGGGAAGACGCCACGGACTGCCGCGGCGGGCTTGTCCAGCCCGTCCGGCTCGGAATCGTGCCAGCGCTCTCGCATCAACTGTCCTTGTTCGCGGCTCGCCGGGCAGGCCGACGCGGCTACGGCAAATAGGACAGCAAACGGTGTGTGACATCGCTGTGACGAGCCCGGCGTGCAGCACCGGCAAAACTTCGCGTTTCGGGCAGCTTGGGCGCGCTCATGATGCTCGGGCCCTAGCCGGACGAACATCCGTGCGGTTTCCTGCGCTTAGGCGGCCGATTTGCCCGCTTTGCGGTCAGGAAACAGCATGTATGTACCGCCAGCCGACCGAATAACCGGGTAAGCCCGCGCGCTTTCGACTCAGCCCGCCACGCCCGCCGTACTGATGATCCAGGCGAGCACCATAGCCTCCTCGTGCCAGGCGTCGTAACGGCCGCTCCGGCCACCGTGTCCCGCGGTCATCTCCGTCTTCAGCAGGAACGGGCCGCCCTTCGCCTCCGCCTGCAGCCGCGCGATCCACTTGGCTGGCTCGTGGTACAGCACGCGAGTGTCGTTCAGACTGGTCACGGCCAGGATCGGCGGATAGACCCGGCCCGGGACGACGTTCTCGTAGGGGCTGTAGGACTTGATGTACCGGTAGACGTCCGGGTCGTGCAGCGGGTCGCCCCACTCCTCCCACTCCGGGACCGTCAGCGGCAGGGTCGGGTCCAGGATCGAGGTCAGCGCGTCCACGAACGGCACCTGCGCGACGATGCCGCCGAACGCATCAGGCGCCATGTTCGCCACGGCGCCCATGAGCAGGCCGCCGGCCGACCCGCCGCGCGCGATCAGCCGGTCCGGCGTCGTCCAGCCCTCGCTGACCACGTGCCGCGCGCTCGCGATGAAGTCATTGAATGTGTTGATCTTCGTGAGCATCTTGCCGTCGTCGTACCACCGGCGGCCCATCTCGCCGCCGCCGCGGATGTGCGCGATCGCGAAGATGAAGCCCGCGGTCGAGCAGTGAGATCCGGGAGATCGAGAAGCTCGGGTCGATGGAAATCTCGTAACTTCCGTACCCATAGAGCAGGAACGGGGCCGTCCCGTCCTGCGGTGTGTCCTTGCGGCGGACCAGTGACAGCGGGACCCGCGTGCCGTCCTCAGCCGTCGCCCACAGCCGGCTGCTGCTCATAATCGGCCGGGTTATACGGCCTGCCGTCCGGGCCCGGCAGCACCGGGCTCTGCTTCAGCAGGGTCAGCTCACCCGTAGCGACGTCGCAGTCGTAGACCGAGCCCGGCGTCACCATGGAGGCATAGCCCAGTCGGAACGTGCCGGTGTCATACTCCGGGTTCGCCCCAGGGCCCACCTGGTAGAGCGGCTCAGGGAAGGAGATCTCGTAGTCACGGCCGTCATTGCCGATGACGCGCAAGCCGGTAAGCGCGGACCGGCGCCCGTACACCACGATGTGGCGGGCGAAAGCGTCAACGCCGAGCAGCCGGGTGTCGGCCGAATGCGGGATGAGCGGCGTCCATCGTCCAGGGTTGTCGACCGGCGCCTCGGCGAGCTCGAAGTTCAGCGCACCGTCGTTATGGAGGATCAGCAGCCGCTCGGTCCCGTCCGGCCGCACCTGATGCTCGACGTCGTACTCGACGCCCGGCCGCCGCGGTGCCACGACGATGAACTCACCCGCCGGATTCGCGGCGTCCAGCAGCCTGATCTCGCTGGTCAGTGAGCTGGCGGAGCCGACCATCAGGTAGCGCTGGCTGCGGGACAGGCCGACGCCGACGTTGAACTTCTCGTCGTCCTCCTGGTACACGATCACGTCTTCGCTGGCCGGCGTACCGATCATGTGCCGCCAGACCCGGTAAGCCCGCCACGCGTCGTCCACGGTGATGTAGAAAAGCGCCGAGGCATCTGCAGCCCAGGCGGTGCCGTAGTGGGTGTCCGGGATCTCGTCCGGCGCGATCTCGCCGGTGCGCAGGTCCTTGAAGCGCATCGTGAAGCGCTCGTCGCCGTCGAGGTCAGTCGAGTAGGCCAGCAGGTTGCCATCGGGGCTGACGTCGAAGGCGCCGAGGGAGAAGAACGGGTTATCTCCGGCTAGCGCATTACTGTCGAGCAGGATCTCCTCGCCGTCCAGCGGGCTCCCGTCCTCCGTCATCGGCGGCCCGGTGTCCTCCGGCCGGGCGGCCCGCCGGCAGGAGATCCCGTACTGCTTTCCCTCGACAGTGCGGGCGTAGTACCACCAGCCGCCCTTGCGGTAGGGCACCGTCAGGTCGGTCTCCTTAGTTCTGGCCTTGATCTCGCCGAAGATCGCCTCGCGCAGTCCGTGCTGGCCAACCGTCGCTGCCTCGGTGTAGGCGTTCTCAGCCTCGAGGAAGGCGATCGTCTCCGGGTTGTCCTTGTCGGCCAGCCAGGCGAATTCATCAATGACGGTGTCGCCGTGATGGGTGCGCTCGGCCGGCACGCGCTTGGCGGCAGGTGGTTCGGGATAGTGGCCGTTCTCGGCACCCGCCCGTGATGCGGCCTTTGTCGGTGCACTCGCTGGCTGATCGCTCATGACGGTCGAGCTTACTTGGGCGGCCCGTCCGGCCGCGCGGCCAGCACGCCCGCGACCGGGTGAGGGAGCGTCGGCCAGACGCACCACGCGCCCGCCGAATCCCCCTGAGCCTGACCGGAGTATGGTCGGCACAGTCGGTATCAGAGCCTCGCAGTGCCGATCACAAGCACTGGCGGACAGGAGGACTAATGCTGGTAGTTGTCCTGCTTGTCGTAGTGCTCGCCGCCGTCGCAGTAGCCGGGCTTGTCCGCTGGATCATGCGGGCAAGGTTGTGCTGCCCGGAGCATCGACGCGCCGGACGAGCGAGTCGACTCGCACGTTCGCCGGCGACGTGCTGTGCAGGCACACCATCATGAGCGGATCCCTGGCGCGGCTGGAGTTCTTCGACTGGGGAGTACGGCTCCACGGCCTGGCCATAAGCCGGTGGGTTGTGCCGACGTGGGAGGCACGGTATGAGGAGCTGGCGATCGCCGAGCTGGTTACGCTGCGCTTCAGTCGGTTCGCGGTCTGGCTCAAGCTGCGCGGGACAGCGGACGGGATCGGCTTCCTGACGCACTGGAGCCGGGACATACTCCGTGAGTTCGAGAAGCATGATGTGCCGGTCAACCGCTCGGTGATCAAGGTTACGCGAGCGGAAGAGCTTTACCGATCACCTAGCTAGTTGTCCCGAGGCGCGGCGCTTGGAGTCCCAGACGGCGCTGCTCAATGATCAGGCAGCGGTCCTCTACATACAGCAGGCCGGCATCCTCGGCTATCGCGCGCGCCTCTGCCGACGCGATGCCAAGCTGCAGCCACAGCGCCGTAGCTCCGACCGCAACTGCCTGCCTGGCGATGTCGGGCGTCTGCTCAGCCGGACGGAACACATCGACCAGGCCCACCTGCTCGGGGACGTCGCTGAGCGTCCGGTAGACCTGCTCGCCCAGGATCTGGTCGGAATGCGGGTTGACCGGAATGATCCGCCAGCCGTGCCGCTGCATGTGCGCCGGGACTGAGTACGCGGCCTTCTCGGCCGCTGCGCTGGCGCCGACCACGGTGATCGTGTCGTAGCTGGTCAGGATGCGCTGGACAAGCGCGTCAGTGTCGGTCATCTGGCTACCGTAGCTCCGCCTCGGGCGGTCAGGACAGCGGCGCCGTGTCAGCGGCGCGTGTTAGCGGAGGCGGGCTCGAACCCGTACGCCCGACAACCGCCGGTTTGACGCCTAGGCCGCGGGGTACCTCGGGCCGCCTGGAGACGACCCAACGGAAGGGACTTGCGCGGCGTGCAGCACTTCGTCGGCTCTTACGGCTACCTGGCTATCTTGCTGCTGATGATCGCGGAGTCCGCGTGCATCCCGGTGCCGTCCGAGCTGACGATGCCGCTGGGCGGCGCGATGGCCGCGGGCGCGGTAGCGGGCGTTCATCTGAGCATTGTGCCGGTTATCGCCGTCGGCGTTGCCGGCAACCTCATCGGGAGCTACATCGCCTGGGCAGTAGGGATGTACGGCGGCCGCTCCGCGGTGCGGCGATCGCCCAGGATCCTTGGCGGACGCCGCGGCGCCGAACGAGCCCAGCGGTGGTTCGACCGATATGGCGGCCGAGCGGTTTTCTTCGGGCGGCTGCTGCCCGCGATACGAACCTTCATCTCGTTGCCAGCGGGCTTCGCGAGGATGCCGGCGCTGCGTTTCGGGCTCTACACCGTAGCTGGCTGCGTGCCGTGGATCACCGGTCTGGCCTGGGCTGGCTATGCGGCCGGCGCCAACTGGCAGCACGTTGACAGCGCACTGCGCGGACCGACCTATGCCGTGGCGGGCGTCGTCGGACTGCTAGCGGTCGCCGCCATCGTCGTTGCGGTCCGGGCGCGCCGCCGGCGCCAGCGGCACGGCGGCGGCAGCAGTGAACAAGGCGGTACAAGGCAGCGAACGGAATCCGGCCACAGCTCATCAGCCGACTTCCCTGAGGCGAACGAGCAACGAAGGGCGAGCTGACTCATGCGCGACGAGATCGTGTGGGAAGGCGTCGAGCGCCAGACACTGAACCTGCGCAGCCGTCGGATGGTGCGCAGCCAGCCTGGGCAACGGCCGGATCCGTCTCGGCCTGCCGGGGCTGACTTGCTGCCCCAGATCAAGCACATTGTCGTGCTCATGATGGAGAACCACTCCTTCGACAACTACCTCGGCACGCTGGCGGGCCGCGGGGACGGATTCGGTGTTGGCGACAACGGGAAGCCTGACGCCGAGAACCCTGACGCCTCCGGCCAGTCCCGTCCGCGCCCACCACATGACCTCGCCCTTCCAGCAGGAAGGCGTTCCGTGCCAGAGCTGGAGCGCCACCCACGCGCAATGGGCCGACGGCAAGATGAACGGGTTCGTGACGGCGAGTGAAGTAGCCTCGCCCGACGGCGACAAGACGGCTCCGATGGGCTACTGGACCGAGCAGGACCTGCCCTTCTACCACGGCCTGGCACGGACGTTCCCGCTGGCCGATCACTGGTTCAGTTCATGCCTCGGCCCCACGTTCCCGAACCGGCGGTTCCTGCTGGCGGGTACCGCACACGGGCTGATCGACGACCTGCCCATCAACATCCTCGACCGGCCGCCAGCAGGGACCATCTTGGACATGCTCACCAGTCACGGCATTTCCTGGGTGAACTACCGTCCGTCAGAAGAGGATCAGTCGCACTTCCGCCGCTACCTCGAGTACCGGCGCCGACGTGCCCGCCACCACCTGGCCCATTTCGGCCGTCCCTTCCGTAGCGCCACCGATGGCGTCAAGAGAGATCTGCAATTCACGGCCTGCCTTTACCCGCTGGGCATGGCCCGGTACATGCTGCACGTCCGGGGAATCGAGCAGTTCTTCGAAGACGCTGACGCAGGCACGCTGCCGGCCTTCTGCATCGTCGACCCGGACTTCGCTGAGTACTCGGAGGAAAGCCCGCAGGACATCCGGAAGGGCGAGAGTTTCGCGGCCGAGGTCATTAACCGGGTCATGCATGGCAAAGGCTGGCCAGACACGCTGCTGATCTGGACCTATGACGAGCATGGCGGCTATTACGATCACGTCGCGCCCCCGGCCGCAGTCCCTCCCGACGACGTGCCAGGGCGCAGCCTCGTTGCGCACGACTCGTGGCTGCGGACCATTCTCAAGCCGCTGTTCCCCGGCTATGTCCGGCACTGCGAAGACCTTGTCGCCGAGCCCGCTGACCTACGACACCTACGGATTCCGCGTCCCCGCTGTGATCGTCTCGCCGTATGCCCGGCCCGACTGCGTGCTGTCGGAGGTGTTTGACCACACATCCGTTCTGAAGCTCGTCGAGGAGAAGTGGAACCTCCCCGCGCTGACCCGCCGCGACGCCGCAGCGAATTCACCGATCGGCGCCCTCGATCTGTCCGCGCCGCCGGCCTTCATCAACCCGCCGCAGTTGCCTGCCCCGAGCTTGGCGTGGGGTACCTGGTAGCCGACGGCCAGCGCTCCTGCATCAGACCGTGATGACGACTTTCCCTCGCGCGCGGCCTTCCTGCATGTACCGGATGGCGTCGGGAGCCTGGCTCAGTGGGTAGGTCTTGTCGATGACTGGTGTCAGCTTGCCGGACTCGATGAGCTCGGTGAGCACGAGCAGGTCTGCTGCGTTCTCTGAGCACATGACCGAGCACAGCCGCTGCCGTACCAACAGTGACAGCATGGGTGCCCGCAGTGCGCGATCGAACCCTCCCAGCCACCGGCCGCCGGTCTCGCCTCCGACGATGACCAGCGTCCCTCGTGCGGCGAGGGCGCGGCGAAGCTGCCTTAGCGGACGGCTCCCGCCGGCATCGAGTATCACGTCGTAGCGGTGCTCTCCGGCTGCGAGGTCGACGCGGGTGTAGTCAACGACGTGGTCGGCGCCGATGGACTGGACCAGATCCACTTTCGTGGTACTGCACACGCCGGTCACTTCGGCGCCGTAAGCCTTGGCGATCTGCACGGCGAACGTCCCGACACCACCCGATGCGCCGATGACCAGGACCTTCTGCCCGGCCCGCACGTGCCCGTGGTCGCGGACAGCCTGCAAGGCGGTCAGGGCTGAAACGGACACGGCCGCCGCCTGCACAGCGCTGAGGCTCTTCGGTCGGTGCGCAAGCTTTCCCGCCTGGGCGCATGCGTATCCAGCGAAGGCACCCTCAGCGATACCGAACACCTCGTCGCCGACCTGGAAAGCTGTCACGTCCTTGCCGATCGCCTCAACCTGACCTGCAACCTCCCGGCCCCGTACGCGCGTCTTGGGGGCGCGGACCCCGTACCCCGCAAAGCGCACCGGGTAGGGGAGCCCGGTCATGAGATGCCAGACCCCTCGGTCGAGGGCGGCCGCATGCACGCGCAGCAGCACGTCATTGTCGCCGATTGCGGGGCGCTCGATCTCCTCCAGCTTCAGCACATCCTGCGCCTCGCCGTAACGATCCTGGACGATCGCCTGCATAGTCGCGCGCTCCCGCGTCGGCGGATCCAGCGTTGCTGTCTTCATCGTCTCTCCGATGCTCGTTTGCTTACACTGTAAGTTACACTATACTTACGGTGTAAGTTAGTCAAGGTGGAGCTCAGGAGGGAACGCAGATGGCGCCACCGGCGGGACCAGCGGCGGAGCCCCGGACGCCGCTGAACCGTGAGCGGGTGCTGCGGGCCGCCCTCGCACTGGCTGACGCCAACGGGATCGACGCACTCAGCATGCGCAAACTCGGCGACGCAGTCGGAGTCGAGGCGATGTCGCTGTACAACCACGTCCCCAGCAAGGCCGACCTTCTCGACGGACTTATCGACCTGGTGTTCAGCGAGATCGAGCTACCGTCCGGTGCCGGCGGCTGGAGGACAGCGATGCGTCTGCGAGCGATCGCGATTCGAGCTGCCTTGTCGCGGCATCCGTGGGCCATCGGCCTGATGGAGTCCCGGACCTCACCAGGTCCGGCGACGATGCGGCACCACGATGCGGTCCTCGGGTGCCTTCGAAGTGCAGGCTTCCCGGTCGCGCTTGCCGCCCACGCCTACGCGGTACTCGACAGTTACATCTACGGTTTCGCGCTGCAGGAGGCGAGCCTGCCGTTCGACACCGGCGCGGAGACCTCCGAGCTCGCGCAGGCGATACTCGCGCAATTCCCTGCTGACACATACCCGCACCTCGCTGAGTTCACGTTCGAGCATGTCCTGCAGCCTGGCTACGACTACGGCAGCGAGTACGAGTTCGGGCTCGATCTCATCCTCGACGGGCTCGAGAGCGCTCTCCGCCGGGCTAAAGCCACGCCGGCGCCCGGCCCGCATGCATCCAACCGACGCGACAACCGCGCTACGGGCTAGGCCGCGCAGTTCCGGAGGGCGAGCGCAGCCGTCATCGAGTTAATGGCGCGTCATGAGGTCAAGCAGACCCCGGCGCCGCATGCTCCATGTCATCAGTTCGGTGTCCAGCACCGCGAAGTTCCGCAGCAACCCGTCCGCGGCAAGCCCCGTTACCTGGACCGGTCCGTAACCGAAGTCGCAGCTTCGCTGGTAGGCACGGTGCAAGTGGCCGTGCATGAGGTACTCCGGCCGGACCGCGTCAGTGATGCGCTGAAGCCGTTCCCGGTGCGCACTGTTGCGTGACAGGTCCTCCGGCGCCCACCAGGAGGGCGGCCGTGGAAATCTGTGTTCCACACCGGACGGGCAGTCATGGCAGACCAGCACGTCCGCGTGGCCGCTGGCAGCAATCACCGTTTCCTCCCAGCGGGTGATCTCCTCCTGCGGCCACCAGTCCCGGCCCTCGAAGCGTTGGGCCTTGTCCAGGCTCACCCCGCCGCCGCAGGCCAGCCATGTCCGGCCGTGCCACTGCCACCGGTATCCGCGTGGCAGGTGGTAGATGTTTGACCGAACCACGACGCGGCCGTCCGGCAGCGTGCCGCTGCTCGCCATGCGGGCGAGTTCCACGTAGTCCTCATGATTTCCGTCGACGAACCACAGCTCGGCACCGACAGCATCGAGAACTGCCGTGATCGAGCCGAGGTACCGCTTGCCGTCGGCGTCCGGCCAGATCCCGAAGTCCCCGAGCTGGAGGATCAGCCGTTTCTGCTCGCCCGCCAGCAGCTGGGGAACGCTCATGATCACTTTCAGCGCCCACTCCCGGTCGCCGTGCCAGTCCCCCGCGACCAGGACACGCCGAGGAGGCGGATCGCCCGCGCTACTCGCTGCCGACTCACCCATGTCACTCGCCACCGGCCCGTGCGCCATAGCTGATGTATAGCCTCAGGCCGGGCCCAGGGCGCGCAGATCTGGCCACATCGGCCCGTAGCTGCTGCCGTCAGACATTGAACCTGAACTCGACGACGTCGCCGTCTCGCATCACGTAGTCCTTGCCCTCGATCCTCGCCTTGCCCGCGGCGCGCGCGGCAGCGATCGAGCCAGCCGCCATCAGATCGTCGAACGACACGATCTCGGCTTTGATGAAGCCGCGCTGGAAGTCGGTGTGGATGACTCCGGCGGCTTCTGGCGCTGTCGCGCCGACCGGAATCGTCCAGGCCCGCGACTCTTTCGGCCCGGCCGTCAGGAAGGTGGAAAGCTTCAGCGCTGAGAACCCGGCCCTGGCCAGCTGCGCCAGGCCAGGCTCGCCGAGGCCGAGTTCGGCGAGCATCTCGGCCGCATCGGCAGGTTCCAGCTCGGCCAGCTCAGCCTCGGTCTTGGCGTCCAGGAAGATCGATTCAGCGGGCGCCACCAAGGCAGTGAGCCGCTTGCGCAGCTCGTCATCGGCGAGCTCGGCGTCGTCCTCATTGAACACGTACAGGAACGGCTTGGCCGTCAGCAGCTGCAGCTCGCGCACGTCGGCGAGGTCGATCCCGACCCGAGGCAGCACCAGCGAACAGAGTGGTGCCGCTGTCAAGAATCTCTTGCGCCTTGGCGGCGGCGTCGGCGATCCTGACCCGCTCGGGGTCCTTGCCGGACTTCGCCTCCTTGGCGAGCCGGGGCGTGGCCTTCTCCAGTGTCTGCAGGTCAGCCAGCATCAGTTCGGTAGCGATGGTCTCGATGTCGCGCTCGGGAGACACGTCGCCGTCCACGTGGCTGACGTCGGGGTCGGCGAAGACGCGCACCACCTGGCAGATCGCATCGGTCTCCCGGATGTGCGACAGGAACTGGTTGCCGAGGCCCTGGCCCGCCGACGCGCCGCGCACCAGCCCCGCGATGTCCACGAACCGCACGGTGGCCGGCACGATCCTGGCCGAGTCGTACAGTCCGGCCAGGGCGTCCAGCCGCGAATCGGGAATGCCGACAATGCCGACGTTCGGCTCGATCGTCGCGAACGGGTAGTTAGACGCCAGGGCATTAGCCCGGGTCAGCGCATTGAAGAGGGTGGACTTGCCGACATTGGGCAGGCCGACGATGCCGATAGACAGGCTCACCAGGAGATTCTAGTTGCCGACGGGAACGCCCGCGCTGCGCACTCGGCTGCCCGCTACCTGGCGGCAATCCGGGCACTTCCGCCCACCGCCGGCCGGGAACTGCCGCTAGCAGCCGGGCGTGTCGGATCCGGAACTGTCACCGGCGACTGCGAGCATGCTGCCATGAACGTGATCATGCTGCTCGTCGGCCTGCTGCTGGGAGCCGCCCTCGGAGCGGTCATCGGCTATCTGCTGGCACGCGGGCGGATGGCCGGCCTCGTCGCCGACCTGACCGGCCAGGCCAGGGCCGCCGACGAGCGTGCAAGAGGCGGCTGCAGATCGCGCTGGGCTCTTGGAGCGCGCCGCCGACGAGAAGGCCGCGCTCATCGACGGACAGCTCGCCGAGCGGTTCCAGGCACTGTCGGCGCAGGCTCTGGACCGCAGCACAAGAACTTTTCTCGAGATTGCCGAAGGCCGCCTGAGCGCAGCCAACGCCAAGGCCGCCGGCGAGCTGGACAACCGGAAAGCTGCGGTCGAGCTCATGGTCCAGCCGCTGCGCGACACTCTGGCCAGGGTCGAGAGCCAGCTGCGCGAGAGCGAGGCAGCGAGCCGCTCGTCGCACGCCGCACTATCGGAGCAGGTATCGATTGCCAGGCAGAGCTCCGATCAGCTGCGTGTCCAGACCCAGGCGCTGGTGACCGCCCTGCGCAGGCCTGAGGCTCGCGGCCGATGGGGAGAGATGCAGCTGCGCCGCGTGGTGGAGCTGGCCGGCATGAGCAGCAAGTGCGATTTCGACGAGCAGGTGAGCGTCAATGCGCCCGGCGGCGCGCTGCGGCCGGACATGGTGATCAGGATGGCCGGCGACAAGAACATCGTCGTCGACTCCAAGGTGTCGCTGGCCGCTTACCTGGAGGCAGCGGAAGCTGCCGACGAGACCGTCCGCCATGCGCGGCTGGATGCGCACGCGCGGCACCTCAGGGAGCATGTCGACCGGCTCGCGGCCAAGGCCTACTGGACCGCCCTGAGCCCCACGCCAGAGTTCGTCGTGCTCTTCATTCCTGGCGAGGCATTCCTGGCCCCGGCGCTGGAGCACGATCCCGGCCTGCTTGAGCACGCGATGGCGCAGAAGGTGCACATCGCGACGCCGACGACTCTCGTCACGATGCTCCGGACCGCGCAGTACGCCTGGCAGCAGGCGGCCCTCTCAGAGAACGCGCGCGCGGTCTTCGATCTCGGCCGCGAGCTGTATGACCGGATCGCGAGCCTGGGCAAGCATGTTGACGGGTTGGGTAAAGCTCTGACGAACGCCGTATCGACCTATAACAGAACGGTCGGGTCGCTAGAGAGCCGCGTACTCGTCACCGCGCGCAAGCTGAACGAGCTCGGCGTCGTCGACGCAGAGCTGAGCCAGCTCAGCCCAGTCGAGGACACGGTGCGGTCGTTGTCCGCCGCTGAGCTGATCGTGGAGACCGGCCCTGAGCTGGTAGCTGCGCCGGGCCAGGCCAGAGACGGCGCGGGCCAGCAGCAGTTGTTCGGCGGTGGGCGGCACATCAGCGCCGCGGGCTAAACGCCGGGCCTGGGGTAAGCGCCGCCTGGGGTAAACGCTGCCTGGGGTAAGCGCTGCCCGGGTTAAACGCTGCCTGGGTTAACGCTGAGTTCCTGGGAAATGGGGAAGGCTCCTGGAAAAGGGAGGAGCCGGATGGAGGAGCGGATCACCAAGCGGGTCAGCCGCTTCGTACGGCTGCTCGCCGGCCGTCCGCCCGCGGTATCCCGTCCGCCCGCGGTATCGAGGAACGCTGGCCATCCGCGCAACCGGGTCACCGTCGCTCCTCGGGCCGACCCAGCGGCTCGCCTCCTCGAGGCCGGCACCACGATCGCCCGCCCGGTCGAGCCCAGCCGGTCGCCCGCCCGAGGCCGGCAAAACCATTACGCCCCAAGCCCGCCCAGCCGGTCGCCTCGCCGAGGCCGGCACCACCGCCTTTCCCTCCTACGTGACCGCACGTCCGGTACTGCGCTCGCGCCTGACGGCCAGCGGGACGCTGCTTGGCATGCTGCTCCTCTGCCTGGTTACCTGCCTGGTCGCGGCGTGGCGGCAGCTTGACGTGCTGGCGGGCATTGGCTTCTGCGCGGGCTGCGTGCTGGCGCCGGTCTACGCTCGGGGTTCTGCGCAACTGAGAGTCGCCGTCTCCGCACCGGTTGTCTTGCTGGTTGCGGAGATCGCCGCTCAGGCAATCACCGCACCGAGCAGCCACGGTCACGGCTCCGTGCTGTCCGTAGCCGAGGGCACGTTCCTTGCCCTAGCCGACGTGGCACCATGGCTGTTCGCAGGCACGGCGGTGTGCATCGCCATCGCGATGTTTCGTGGCCTGCCGCAATGCATACGCGACCTGCGGACAGGACCCGTCATGCCGAGTGCTGGGCGGGAACGACTCGGCCCCGGAGCTGGGACCGCGCTGCGCGACCAGCGCAGCCAGCGCACTTCGGGCTATTAGGCCGGGCCGTCAACAGGCTTGCGTAGCTCGCGCGGCAGGCCGAACACCATGCGCTCGCGGACCGCTTCGACTTCCTCGACGTCGGCAAAGCCGCTCTCGGCCAGCCTGGCCAGCACGCCTGCTACTAGATCCTCCGGCACGGACGCTCCGCTGGTGAGGCCGACGGTGTTGACGCCATCCAGCCATGACTGCTCGACGCCGGACGCGTCATCAACCAGGTAGGCGGCACTGGCTCCGGCGTCTCGCGCGACTTCGACGAGGCGGACCGAGTTGGAGGAGTTCGGCGAGCCGACGACGATGACAACGTCCGACTCAGCGGCGATCTGCTTCACTGCAACCTGCCGATTCTGAGTGGCGTAGCAGATGTCGTCGCTCGGCGGGTCAAGCAGCAGCGGGAACCGCTTGCGAAGCTCAGCCACGGTCTCCGTGGTCTCATCCACCGAGAGCGTCGTCTGGGAGAGCCAGGCCACCTTGGCTGGGTCCCGGACCTCCACCGAGTCGCTGCCGTCCGGCCCGTCGATCAGGTGAATGTTCGCCTGGCGCCTCGCCGGTCGTGCCGATGACCTCTTCGTGGCCCTCATGCCCGATCAGAAGGATGTCGTAGTCCTGCGCGGCGAACCTGCGCGCCTCATTGTGCACCTTGGTTACCAGCGGACACGTGGCGTCGATTGTGCGCAAGCCACGGTCCTTGGCTTCCTCGCGAACCCCCGGAGCGACGCCATGAGCGGAGAACACCACCACTGAGCCCTCAGGGATCGCCTCGGTCTCCTCCACGAAGATCGCGCCACGTTCCTCGAGCGTCCGGACCACATGAGTGTTATGCACGATTTGCTTGCGTACGTAGACCGGAGCGCCGAATCGCTCCAGGGCCTTCTCGACGGTCTGCACCGCCCGATCGACGCCCGCGCAGTAGCCACGGGGCTTGGCGAGCAGCACTCGGCGGGATACGGCGGGCATGGGGTCAGTCTAGGTGATGACCACCGGGGCGGATCCAGACGCCGGACTTGCCGCCTGGCGGCCGATTGAGTTGAGGCGGGAATTCGGTGGCTCCCCGCCTCGGGCCAGCCTGCGGCCAGCGACAATGATGCGATAGCAGCCTTGCCCGGCGCGGCAGTCGCCCGGGCCGCCGGGCTGAGCGCCGACGCTAGGGCTAGAAGGGAGAACGAACACTAATGCTTATCCCGCAGGTCCATGACCAGCTTAAGCGAGGGCCAGCGCTTGCGCTCCGGGCGGTGTTTGCCGGGATCGGCAGGATCCTGATGGCGGCGGACCGGACGCCGGCGCGACGCCGACCGCCGCACCGCCAGTCGCTGACGTTGAACCCGGTTCCCGGTGGCGCTCGCTGGACCAGACTGGCAACGTCCGGCTGGTGTCGGGGGACGACGCGGGCGATGCCGCTGCACCCGCCTGCACGGACTCTCGCCCGCGCCCCGCCTGCGGGTCGCCCTCCCACTGGCCAGATACGACGAGCTCTCGCTCGCCTCGATTCGCGCCCGGCTGCGCAGCCTGGACACTGGCCAGCTGCGTGTCCTAGCCGACTACGAGCGAAGGAATGCTGAACGACCGGAGGTTCTCGGAATGCTCGAGCGCCGGATCGAGAAGCTTGAGGCAGGCGAGTGCCGCTAGAAACCTCGCAGGACTCGCCGGTTCCGGTCCGGACCGTCCTGCGGCTCGTAGGCGAATGGATCGGCCGCCTGGGCAAGGTCTGGGTGGAAGGTCAGATCGCCGAGCTGACGCGACGGGGCGGCACTGTCTTCCTCACCTTGCGCGATCCGGTCGCCGCAGTCTCAGCCCGCGTCATCTGCACTTCCGCCGTGCTCGACGCCACCATGCCGCCGCCGGCCGTCGGCGCGCGCGTAGTCATCTTGGCAAAGCCTGAATTCAACTCAGCCAAGGGCTCATTCGCCCTGACTGCCACCCAGATCAAGGCCGTCGGCATTGGCGACCTGCTGGCCCGGCTCGAACGGCGCCGGACTGCGCTTGCCGCCGAGGGCCTGTTCGCGACGGAGCGCAAGCGCAGTCTGCCGTTCCTGCCCGGCACGATCGGCCTCATCTGTGGCCGCGAATCGGCGGCCGAGCGGGATGTGCTGCGCAATGCCGCGCTCCGGTGGCCCGCCGTGCGGTTCCGGGTGGAGCAGGTTGCGGTGCAGGGCCCCTATGCGAGCGAGGAGATTATCGCGGCGCTACAGCGGCTCGATGCCGATCCCGCGGTCGACGTCATCATCATCGCCCGTGGCGGCGGATCGGTGGAGGATCTGCTGCCGTTCTCCGACGAGGACCTGGTGCGCGCAGTTGCGGCCTCCGTCACACCGGTAATCAGCGCTATCGGGCACGAGCAGGACGTGCCGCTGCTGGACCTGGTAGCAGACGTCCGGGCTTCAACTCCCACCGATGCGGCCCGGCGCGCCGTCCCGGACGTGACCGAGCAGCTTCAGCTGATCGGCCAGCTCCAGTCCCGGGCGCGCAGATCGATGGCGGGCCGGCTGGACCGGGAAGCCTCATGGCTGGCCGCGATCACGTCACGCCCTGCGCTAGCCAGCCCGGTGCGCGAGATCGATCGTCAGCATGAGCAGATCCTCAGCCTCTCCGAACGTGCACGCCTGGCGATGGCGGGCGGCCTGAGCCGGGCGGCCGACGACCTAGTCCACATCAGAGCCCGGCTGATCGCGCTCTCGCCAGCTGCCACGCTACGCCGCGGCTACGCCATAGTGCAGCACGACGACGGCAGCGTGGTGCCGTCCGCCCGCGAAGTAACCGAGGGTGAGCTGCTAACCCTCCGGTTCGCCGACGACCAGCTGCAGGTCACAGCTCAGCCCCGCGGCCGTGCATCCGCCAGCTGACCTGCGACCACGGCGACCGGCCGTGCCAGCAGCTGCCGAGGGCCGCCAGGTAACCCAGCATGCACCGCGATGCCGAGTTCATCGGCGCGACAAGTTGCCTCGTTACGACGCACTAGGCTGGTCGTCGTGGCAGCGGCAGGCAGCGGGGGCGACGCGCGGACAGGCAAGCCACGGGCGGAGACTGCTGCGGCCAAACGGTTGCCCTACGAGCAAGCCAGGGACGAGCTGGTCGAACTCGTCAAGCGACTGGAAGCGGGCGGGCTCACACTCGAACAGTCGCTGCAGCTCTGGGAGCGCGGCGAGGAGCTAGCCGCGATCTGCGAGGAGTGGCTAGAAGGCGCCCGTGCTCGGCTTGCCACCGCGCTGGCCCGGCAGGAAAAAGGCGGCGAGACTCCGGGCGCGCCGTTCTGACGACCAGGCTCCCCCGGCCTGGCAGCTGACGGCCGGACATGCAGCCGGGACAATACCTCGAGCACACCGTCTGCGAGCTGGCGCGCTCTGGAGCTGTCGGTAGCAAGTGAGACCTCTGCGGCCGCGAGCATCATCGCCCCGGTCATCACGATCGCTGCAGCCTCGTCCAGTGGCTCGCCGCTGCGCGCGAAGAACTCGGCATTGCGGCTGACCCAGTCCGACACTCGCTTGCGCCACTATCACGTCAAAGCCGGGCGGCCCGTCGCCGCGGGCGAACATGCCAGCGAGCTCGCGCTGCTCGATGCAGACGTCGAGGTAGCCACGGGCGCCGGCCAGGAGCAGCCGCATCGGGTCAGTTACCCCGATGTCCCGGCATTCGCGCACGGCCTTGCGGGTCCGGGCGTCGTGCTCGTTGTGCAGTTGATCGAACAGTGCGACGTACAGATCAGCCTTGCCGGAGAAGTGATGATAAAGGCTGCCGACGCTCGCGCCCGCCAGCGCCACGATGTCGGTAACGCCTGCCTGCGCATAGCCCTCGCAGCATGAAGACCTCGCGAGCCGCGGCGAGCAGCGTGGCTCGGGTAGCGGAGCCGCGCTCGGCAGTGCGGCCTGGATGCGTTACCTGATCACTAGTCATGCGCTCCGGCGTTCTTGTCCGGCGCCCGGTGCGGGGCAGGCAGGCCAGCTGGCGAGCCTGCTACATAGGATTCCACTACGGGCCGCTGACAGGGAAGGTGCGCGAGCCATGAGCGACGATAAGGCAGGCGGTGACGGCGCGTTCGCTGGTGTCGCGGGCGCGCCAGGCGTCGCCGGAGTCACTGGTGATCCCGCGGCTGACCTCGGCCGCCACCCCGCCGGAACCGGGCAAGCATGCGCCCGACCGGAACCTGGCGCTGGAGATGGCCCGCGTCACCGAGGCCGGGGCGATGGCTTCGGCGAGTTGGGTAGGCCGGGGCGACAAGAACGGCGCTGACGGCGCCGCGGTCAATGCAATGCGGCAGCTCATTAATACGGTGTCGATGAACGGCGTCGTGGTCATCGGCGAGGGCGAGAAGGACCACGCCCCGATGTTGTACAACGGCGAGCAGGTCGGCGACGGCAGCGGGCCGCTGTGCGACGTGGCGGTTGACCCAATCGACGGCACCCGCCTGACAGCAAACGGCATGCCCAACGCGATCTCGGTGATTGCGGTGAGTGCCCGCGGTTCGATGTACGACCCGTCGGCGGTTTATTACATGTCGAAGCTCGTCACCGGGCCGGAAGCCGCGGCAGTTGTGGATATCGATGCACCTCCGGCCGTCAATATCGCCGCCGTCGCCCGGGCCAAGAACTGCTCGCCATCCGATGTGACGGTGGTGATCCTGGACCGCCCGCGGCATGCCGAGCTGATCAGCGAGATTCGCCAGGCCGGTGCCCGGATCAAGCTGCTGACCGACGGGGACGTTGCTGGGGCGATCATGGCAGCACGGGACGGTATCGGCGTTGACCTGATGCTCGGCATTGGCGGTACGCCGGAGGGCATCATCGCTGCCTGCGCAATTAAGTGCCTGGGCGGTGTGATCCAGGGGAAGCTCGCGCCGCGCGACGAGGAAGAGCGGGCCAAGGCCCTTGCCGCCGGCCATGACCTGGATCAGGTACTCAGCACCGACGACCTGGTTACCTCCGACGACGCGTTCTTCGCGGCGACCGGGATTACCGACGGCGAGTTGCTCGCCGGGGTCCGCTACCGGGCCGGCGGCGCCACCACGCACTCGCTGGTCATGCGGGCCCGCTCGGGCACGGTGCGCAACATTTACAGCGAGCACCAGCTGTGGAAGGTTTCTAGCTACTCTGCGGTTGACTACGGCTACCTAACTCGCGAGGCGGAGAAGCGCCGCGGATGAGCCGCGCGCGCTCCGAAGGACGGACCATGGCGCGCAAGAGCGCCCAGCTACCCAAATGCGAACTCTGCCCGCGGGTGATGAATACCTTCAGCGACCTGACCGACATGTGGAAGCCTGATCGTCAATGAAGACTGTCGGCGACTAGCCGTGGCCGACCGCACCAACCGGCATTGTGAACGCGTAACCAAGCTCGATGACCAGGCCGACGATCACAAGAACTGCCGCTAGCCAGCTACGCCACGTCCTTGGCTGGCGCAAAACCCACCCTGAGATGAGAAGGACGACGGCTGCGGCCAGGCTCAAAGCCAGCGAGACGTAGAAGACAACCCCGAACAACACGACCACGCCGAGTGCCGCGAGCACGACCGCCAGCTCTTCATTACGGTGTGGTGCTCGCCGGGCCGGGATCATCGACATTGTCTGCCTCGCTTAGGGTTTGGCGATGCCGAGCCGATGGGTGGGACGGCCTGGCACGGCCGGTCTGTTTAGATGTTATGACCTAATGGCGTCACGCTCTGACCGGCTCCTCGACCCTGAGCCCGCTTAGCTTGCTCTTGCTGTCGAACAACTCACCGGCCAAAACCGAGACGATCAGCTCGCCACCCTCTGGCTTGCTAGCAATCATTCGCGCGCCTAGCGTCCGTAGCAGCTCGCCGCGCGCCGTGTCATCCGTCAGCGACTCCCACGTTGCAATGGTCTGCCGCGGGGTAACCGGCTCCCAGCGCTCGCCCGTCTCGTCAGCCGGAAGCGCCTTGATCCTCGCGCTCCGCGCGCAGTTCCGCATGGCGGACGTCTTAATCAGGCGCGTCTAGGTCAAGGTCGCGGAGTTGCACCTCGACGGCGCAACCTCGTCTGAGTGATCCGAAACTGACGCGACGCGCCGTCCGTACGGCAGATAGCCGTCCGTCTCGATCAGCGCTTCGACGGCGATCGACTCAAGCTCATCGGCCGGAATGCCGGGCGAGCAGCGCTTCGCGCATCGGTAATAGACCTTGCGCGTCGGTAGTCGGTACAACGGCTCGCCGCATGGCCAGAACGCGACGCGAAGCAGCATCGAACCTTTCGAGTGCTTGCCCGCGTGCGGCTGCGAGTTGGCCTTGAGCGCGGCCTGCAGGCGCTGCCAGTCCGCAAGCTCCACGATCGGGGGAAAGCACGGCCTGCCTCCGTACTCGCCCGTCAGCGTCCGACTGCGCGCGATGGTGCTCACTGACGGCGCCCGTCACTGCGAGCCGTACTGTGCCGTCGACTTTCACGGCGGCTAGCGCAGCAGGCCCCGCCGTAGCCCGCTGAACCGGCCTGGCCGCTTCGGCGATGTCACCTTGATGGTCCCGCCCAGGCCCACCGTCCGGAGCTCGATGACTGGCTGGCCAGGACCAGGCTGGCTGGCTCCTCGGGGACCCGCCTGCCCTGCTGTTCTAGTTATCTTGCGGGTGAGCACGGCGGTGCCGCTTGTCTGGACCGATACCCCGTCAGGCACGATCAGGTGAATGGTCCCGAAGATCAAGGTGGCGTAGATCACGATGCGGCCGCTCTGCAGCAATGCTTCGCGCAGGTCGAGCTCGACTTCGCCCATGATCGCCACCACGGGCAGGCTGTCCGGCACAACCCACCGGCCGTCCCGGCTGTCCCGGCCGAAGACGCCTGCGACCGCCCGCCTGCCGTCCAGCCGGATCGGCTGTGCTGCCTGATCGACCAGGTCGGAGGTGAGAGCGGCGAGCTCACCGAGAGTCCGGGCCCGGTAAGCACGCTCCACCCGCTCTGTGTGCTCAGCAGGCGTCAGCCTCCCGTCAGCTGCGGCGTCGCTGAGCACGGTGACGACCCGGTCGCGATCGAAGTCAGACGCACGAAGATCCCGCGGTGCCGGCCGGTAGGTCACACTCCGAAGATACTCCAGCCGCAGGTCACCGCCGGGTCTTAGCGAGGACGCCGACAGACGGCCCGCCTCAGGGAGACCGCAGCACCGCGGACCACGGCCACTCGGGCCGCGATCCGCCTGTTAATTTGGTTCTAGCAAGTATCCGCGCGACTGGGCTGGGGGCATGAGGTGAGCAGCGCCACCACACCTGCGACGGCAGGCCGGCAGAGCCTGCCGGACGGGCGTTACAAGTGGGTAGCCCTTTCGAACACCACCCTCGGGATGCTGGCCGCAACCGTCAACGCCTCGATTGTGATCATCGCGCTGCCTGCCATCTTCCGCGGCATCCACCTGAACCCGCTTGAGCCAAGCAACATCAGCTACCTGCTCTGGATGCTGATGGGCTACCTGGTCGTGTCGGCCGTGCTGGTGGTCACTCTCGGCAGGCTCGGCGATATCTACGGTCGTGTCCGGATGTACAACGCGGGCTTCGCGATCTTCGGGCTCGGCGCTCTCGCGCTGCCGTTCGACCCGTTCGTCGGGGCGAAGGGCGCTCTGTGGCTTATCGGCTTCCGGGTCATCCAGGCGGTCGGCGGGGCGATGCTGATGGCCAACTCGCCCGCGATCCTCACCGACGCATTCCCGGCCGACCAGCGCGGGACCGCCATGGGCATCAACCAGGTGGCCGGCATATCCGGCCAGTTCATCGGGCTCATCCTCGGCGGTGTTCTGGCGGCAGTCGACTGGCGGCTGGTGTTCATCGTGTCCGTCCCGATTGGTCTCGGCGGCACCATCTGGTCATACCTAAGCCTGCGAGAGGTCGGTGTCCGGACTCCTGCCAAGATCGACTGGCTCGGCAACGTCACCTTTGCCGTCGGCCTGATCCTGCTGCTTACCGGCATTACCTACGGAATCCAGCCGTACGGCGGGCACTCCATGGGCTGGACGAACCCGCTCGTGCTGACCGGCCTGATCGGCGGACCGGTGCTGCTGGCGATCTTCAGCTTCATCGAGACCAAGGTCGAGTCGCCGATGTTCGACCTGCACCTGATGAAGATCCGCGCGTTCTTCGCCGGCATCGGCGCCACACTGCTCGCGTCCATCGCCCGTGGCGGCCTGCAGTTCATGCTGATCATCTGGCTGCAGGGCATCTGGCTGCCGCTGCACGGCTACGCCTACAAGGACACCCCGCTCTGGTCGGGCATCTACCTGCTCGCGCTGACTTTCGGCTTCGTCGTCTCCGGCCCGATTTCTGGCTACCTGTCCGACAAGCACGGGGCGCGGGCATTCGCCTCCGGCGGCCTGCTGGTGTCGGCGCTGGCCTTCGGCGGCCTGCTGCTGATCCCGGTGGACTTTACCTACCTCGAGTTCGCGGCCCTGATCTTCGTGGCGGGCGCCGGAATGGGCCTGTTCTCCGCGCCGAACGCGGCCGCGATCATGAATAGCGTTCCGGCCAGGCAACGCGGCGCCGCATCCGGCATGCTGGCCACGTTCCAGAACTCCGGCTTCGTCTTGTCCATCGGCGTGTTCTTCTCGCTGATGATCGCGGGCCTGGCTGCCACGCTGCCGAAGACCCTGACCAACGGACTGACGGCCCAGGGCGTACCCGTCGGGATCGCGCACACCATCGGCGGCTTGCCGCCCGTAGGCAGCTTGTTCGCCGCCTTCCTCGGCTACAACCCGGTCAAGGAACTGTTGACTCCGACCGGCATGCTCAGCCATCTGCCCGCGCATAACGTGGCAGTGCTCACCGGCAAGGCATTCTTCCCGCAACTGATCTCCCAGCCGTTCCATCACGGCCTGGTCATCGTGTTCCTGATGGCGATCAGCGTGCTGATAATCGCGGCCGCGGCCTCGGCCTTCCGCGGGGGACGGTATGTGCACGAGGAGGGCCCTGCGGTCAGCCTCGAAGCCGCCTCGATCGCGGTCGGGTCGGCGAACACCGCGGCCGGCGCGGATATCGTCTCCGACGAATTCGCCGCTGATGAGGCGGGCCGGGACTAGGGCCCAGAGCCCGTAAGATCGGCCGCGGGACACGCGGCTCATGACGAATCCGGGAAGATTAGCTCTGGCCTGCCGCGCCTTCGCTAGCGCCACGGCTGCTGCTGGCTGCGCCGAGCGGCCGGTATCACAGTGGCCCGCAAGTGCCCGCGAATTGCGACTTCCTTAGCCGCGCGAACGACCGGTATAGTTAGCTCTGTGAACGATTCATCTATCGTTGCGGCCGGCGAGCTACTCGAAGCGACCGGGCTCGTGCGCCGGACCATTCGCCGCGCGCTCCGGATGGCGTCTGCTCCTGAGCCGCTGCCGCCGACGCACTGCGAATTGCTGCGGCTGGCCGAGAGCCGACCGGGGATTACGGTGGCCGAGGCGGCGCAGGAACTGCGTCTGGCGCCCAACACCGTGAGCACGCTGGTGGGCAAGCTCACCAGTTCCGGGCTGCTGAGCCGGAGCCGTGGGACGACAGACGGGCGGACGGCGTTGCTCACCGTCACGGCGACCGCCCGGCAGCGGCTGGCCGAGCGGCGAGATCTGCGGGTGGAGCTGGCCGGGCGGGCGCTTGTCCGGCTGTCCCGCGCTGACCGCGATGCGCTGACAGCAGCGGTCCCGGCGCTCATCCGGCTCGCCGAGGGGATGGAGACCATTGAGCGAGCTGCGTGATTGGCAGGCGGACACGGCGACCGCGGATGACCGCGCGACGCGCCTCGAGCGCGGCCGCGGCAGCGCGGTGGTGTGCTCAGGCCTCACCTACCGGTTCGGCACCCACACCGCAGTCGACCACGTTGACCTGCGCATCGAGCGAGGCGAGACCTTCGGTTTGCTCGGCCCGAACGGCGCGGGCAAGACGACCACCATCCGGATGCTGACGACGCTGCTGCGGCCGATGGACGGCAGCATCAGCGTGCTCGGGGTCAATGCCGCCGATCGCCCGATGCTCGTCCGCCGCATGATCGGCTACGTACCGCAGCTGCTGTCGGCCGACGCGACGCTGACCGGCCGCGAGAACGTCGAACTGTTCGCGCGGCTGTTCGACGTGCCGCGGTCGCTGCGAAGAGATCGGGTCGAGAGCGCACTGGCCGCAATGGGCCTCGCCGAGCCTGCCGCGGCTGGTCAAGACCTATTCCGGCGGGATGATCCGGCGGCTCGAGCTTGCTCAGGCCCTGGTCAATTCACCCAGCCTGCTCGTGCTCGACGAGCCGACCGTCGGCCTCGACCCCGATCGCCAGGACCGACGTGTGGGAGTTCATCGCCCGGTTGCGCGAGCAGGCCGACATGACCGTGCTGATGACGACGCACTACATGGACGAGGCCGATACCTACTGCGACCGGATCGCGCTCATGCACGCGGGCTCGATCCGGGCGACCGGCACGCCGGGCCTGCTCAAGTCCATGCTGGGCGAGGGCGCCACGCTGGACGATGTGTTCCGTCATTACACCGGCGGCGCTCTCGATGACGACAATGACTCAGGAGGCATCCGTGACGTCCGCCGCGCCAGGCGTACCGCCCGCCGCCTCGGCTGAGGCGGGGCTCACCACCGGGGATCGGGCCTGGCCTCCGGGACCGCGCTGCTTCCCCCGGCAGACACCCCGGTCGCCATCGTCCGCCGGCTGGGCAGCCGGATCGTCACGTTGTGCTGGGTCGAGCTCCGCAAGATCCGGCACGACCGCACCGAGCTCTACACTCGGGCGATCCAGCCCGCCCTCTGGCTGCTCATCTACGGTGAGGTTTTCACCCACATCCACGCGATCCCGACGCCGGGTGGAATCCCGTACCTCGCTTACCTGGCGCCCGGCATCCTCGCGCAGTCCGCGCTTGTTCATCGCGATCTTCTACGGCATCCAGATCATCTGGGAGCGCGATGCCGGCGTGCTCACCAAGCTCATGGTCACGCCGACGCCGCGAGCCGCGCTCATCACGGGCAAGGCCTTCGCCGCCGGAGTGCGGTCGGTCGTTCAGGCCGACCGTGGTCGTCATCCTTTCCGCCCTGCTCGGGCGTATCGCTGACCGACGATCCGCTCAAGCTGCTCGGCGCCGCGCTGGTCGTCGTGCTCGGATCCGCGTTCTTTTCCTGCCTGTCGATGACGATCGCCGGGCTTGCGCTGTCCAGGGACCGGCTGATGGGCATCGGCCAGGCCATCACGATGCCGCTGTTCTTCAGCTCGAGCGCGCTATACCCAGAGCAGCATCATGCCGGGTGGCTGCAGGCGATCAGCAAGTGCAATCCTCTGTCGCCGAGGTCGACCGCTGCGCGGGCTGCTGATCCGCACCCCTGCGCGCTCGGGTTGGACCTCCTCGTGCTGGCTATCGCGACCGTGCGTGGGGGTCGCCACCTCGGCAGCCCTGCTACCCCGGCTCGCCAGGTAGGGGCTAACCGCTGGAATACCGCTCTCGCGCGGCATTCCCGACCGGGCAGCCGCCAGGGGAACCACGGCAGATACCGGTGTCGCACAACCGGCAGATCCACCGGACCGCTCCCGGACCGCGCATCATGCCGACCAGCATCTTGCCCACCAGCCGGTCAAGCTCCGCCCGCTCATCCGCCGACAGGGCCGCAATAGCGGCGTCGAGCACGTCGGCACGAGCCCGGCACACCTGCTCGGCGGCAGCCCGGCCGGCACCGGTCAGCACGATCGCGGTCGACCGGCGGTCGACCGCGTTCGCGCGCTCGACGTAGCCGGACTCCGCGAGCCGGTCCACGAGGCGGACTGTGCCCGAAGAGCTCAGGCCGAGCACCTGGCGGAGCCGATCCACCGTTGGCCGCTCGAGGAAGTGCAGCAACGCAGCCAGCGCCGCCGGAGCGGAATCACCCCGCCCGGCTGCTGCCGTCGTCGCGTCGTCCATCTGGTCGGCAACGACTAGCGCTAGTGCCCCGAAAACGTTGGCCGGCCGATCAAGCCTGGCATGCTCAGCCAAGGTGGTAATCGAGAGTGAAGCTGCCTGGCGGAGTCGCGGATGCCACGGCCTCGCCGCTGCCCGTCAGGCCCGAGAGTCCGCCAGTACCTGAGCCCTCGATCACCTGCCAGCGCGAGCGCGCCTCGCCGTCGGCATACTCGCCATCGGCCCGCAGGACGAAGCTGCCCTCGACCCCGGCCAGCTGGCCCTGCACGCGCTGGATGCCGACGTAAACAGCGGTCCCGTCGGGGCGGTAGCACATCACCGAATCCCAGGTGGCCTCGCCGGTCATGTCGCCCTGCAGCCCGAACGCCACCGTCGCCTTGGTGAGCTTGGCGTCCCCGCCGAGCTCCTGATAGGTCTTCTCGTCCCAGGACAGAACCGTAAACGTCCCTGCTGCGCGTGCCATCGCCGATCCCCTCTGCTTACCCGCTCAGATATATGTGTGACTCATACACTAGTCCTGATGGCGCCTGGGAGCTGGGGCTTCCGGCCTATGGCGGCCGAGAGCGTCACGGGGAGCTTCACAACTCGGCACCCGCTGGACTGGCGAGCCTGTCCAGCGGGCAGAACAACGATGCGCTTCCTCGCGGCTACAGCCTGTTGGCGGTACGAGCAGGCGCTCGGAGAACCAGATCAGTACCCGGCGGGGGACGCCGTGACCGATGATGACGTTTCCGGAAGTGCTGACCAGCGCCTCAGTGCGGCCAGATCGCACCGTAGGCCCTGGTGGCGATGGATTCTGGTCGGCCTTCTGCTGATTTTCAGCCTGCTCATGACCGGGCTCTACCTGATCAGCCTTACCACCGACCTGCTGCAGCATCGCTGGGGCGGGGCGCTGGATGCATCGAGGGACGCCGTCCCGGCCCTCGTTGGCTGGGCAGCGTTGCTGATCATCTTCTTCGGCCCGGGCGTGACGGCAGCCGACCGGTTGCGGTCGGCCGATCAGCGCTCGGCCTGGGAGAAGCAGGCACGCGCGGAGCGAAACGAGGACTCGCTTCGCCGCGCCGAGCAGCGAGTGCAGGACCTGACGGCTAGCCTGGCAGCCTTGTGTTCCTGTCTCGGTGATGCCGCAGGTCCGCAACGTGGCGCGCCAGCAGGCCCTCCATCGAGTCCGCAGCTAGCCCGGCGGCTCGCCGAGACCACGGCCAGGCTCGATCAGGCCCGGCAGTGGCTAGACAGCGCGCGGGCCGCGCGGGCAGCGAGTGAACCCGATATCGCTGACGCGACCGAGAAGCCCGCCGCCGAGAAACCCATCAGCGGCTTCGGCGATCACGTCGAGCGGCCGCGGTCCTCGGAAGGCCGCGTGGTTGGCTGCGGCGTTCCCGCACGAAAATGTCTTTAACCGAAAGTCAGGACTCAGAGCTGCCCACGCCTGAAGCGAGGGCCACGCGCAGGATCTCCTCGGCTGCATCGGTGGCCGCTCGGGCCGTGATGACATTAATGTGCGCCTCTTCCAGGTCGCCGAGGCCGATGCAGGTCGCCGCGACGGCGACGTCATGGGCAGCTAGCTCTAGCTGCCGGGTCGCCTCGGCGACATCGATCCGCCTGTCGATCTGCTCGGGCTCACACCTTGCTCGGGGATGCTCACTGGTTACCGTCCTCGTCGTTGCGGCTGGTCCGGAGGCCTGCCCACGCCCGTGCAGTCGAGGCGTCGGCCGGTCCCCCGGCACCGAGTTGTTACCCGGCAACGGCGCGTGCATGCTTTGCGTGCGCGGCTAGCTTTCAGTGCTCGGTCGAGCGGCGCAGGCAGCAACACGCTGTCGATGACCAGCGCGATCAGGCGCTCGGGCTGGCCGGGATCAGAGGGCGCACCCTCGGTGGCCGTGATCAGTCCGTGCGTGAGGCGGAAGATGTCTGTACTCCGCACCTCCGGCCGCGCCTCGCCCGCCTCCTGGGCCCGGGTGAGCAGCAAGTCGGAGCAGTGGCGCAGGATCGTGCTGCAGGACGACACCAGCTCGGAGTCCTTGCCGACTGTGGCGGCAATCGCGGAGCTGAGGGTCCGCTTGGTACGCGCAAAGCTAACGAACGCACGCATCCAGTCGCCGAGCGCCGCGCCGGGTGACTCGGCCACGAGCAGCTTGGCGGCCAGCGCATCGAGGGCGTCGACCTGGTCCTTGTAGACCGCCTCGAGCAGAGCCTGGCGATTCGGGAAGTGCCGGTAGAGTGTCCCGATCCCGACGCCCGCGCGGCGGGCGATCTCCTCAAGCGACACGTCATCGGCACCGTGCTGCGCGAACGCCGCGGCGGCCGCGACAAGCAGTCGGTCGTAGTTGCGGCGCGCATCAGCTCGCTTCGGCGGCACGGCCTGGATGGCCGGCTCGGCTGCGCCCATCTCTGACTCCAGCAATATCGAGTTGCAAACCGGAGGGATCCTCCGTATAGTTTCTTACCGGAGGGATCCTCCGAATAGAGCCAAGCTTAGCTCACTTCGGCCGTGCTGGCCAGCGCAGCCAGCCCGGCCAGGCGCAGTGCCCTACTGCCCGAATCCCGACTTCGTGCCCTACCGGCACGCCCTTCGACGCCAGTTCCCGGAAGGAACCATGTCTTCTTCAACCACCGCGTCCTCTCCACCTACTGCGGCCCGTTCACCCGCCGCAGGCGGCCGCGACCGGCGGAACATCACGCTCGCCGTGGTGCTCTGCGCGCAGCTCATGATCGTCCTGGACATGACGGTCGTGAACATCGCACTGCCATCGATGGCGACCGGCCTGCACCTGTCGGCCACCAGCCTGTCCTGGGTGCTGAACGCCTACGCCCTGACCTTCGGCGGCCTCCTGCTGCTAGGCGGCCGGGCCGGCGACATCCTCGGCCGACGCGAAGCCTTCATGGCCGGCCTTGCCATCTTCACGGTCGCCTCACTCGCCGGCGGCCTCGCGACCTCATCGGGGCTCCTGCTTGCCGCTCGCGCCGTCCAGGGCGTCGGCGGCGCCATCGCATCGCCCGCAGTGCTCGCCGCGATCGTGACCGGCTTTCCCGAGGGCCGGGAGCGGGTGCGCGCCCTCAGCATCTTCACCGCCGTCACGATGGGCGGCTCCTCGCTCGGCCTGGTGCTCGGCGGCGTGATCGTCGAGTGGCTATCGTGGCGCTGGGTGTTCTTCGTCAACGTTCCGATCGGCATCGCGGTCATCGCACTCGCACCACGCCTGCTCGCCGCCGCGCAGCGACAGCGCGCTCACTTCGACGCCGCCGGTGCCATCACCTCGACGGCCGGGATGTCCGCCCTCGTCTACGCGTTCATCAACGTCGCCTCCAACGGCTGGTCCAACCGCGTCTCGATCGGCCGTCGTTCGTCCTGGCCGCGCTGCTGCTCGGGGCGTTCCTGCTGATCGAGACCAGGAGCAGTCAGCCGATCACGCCGCTGTGGCTGGTCCGTGACCGCAGCCGCGCCGCGTCCTACATTGCCCGGCTGCTGCTGGTGGCGGGCATGTTCGGGTCGTTCTTCTTCCTCACTCAGTTCGTTCAGGAAGTGCTCGACTTCAGCCCGCTCAAGGCCGGCGCGGCGTTCGTCCCGATGACCGGCGCGCTGTTCGCGACCTCGCGGCTGGCGCCCAGACTGGCCACCCGGTTCGGGCCCGAAGCCGCTGATGGTCGTCGGCCTGCTGCCGGTAGTCGCGGGTATGGCCTGGCTCGGCCAGCTCAGCACCGGCACCAGCTATTTCCCCGGCGTGCTGATTCCGATGCTCATGCTCGGCGTCGGCATGGGCGTGGCCTTCGTGCCGCTCACCATGGCCTCGCTTGCCGGCGTTCCGCCTAAGGAGTCCGGCGCCGCCGCGAGCATGGTCAACGTCATGCAGCAGGTCGGCGGTGCGCTCGGCCTGGCCATCCTGGTGACGATCTACGGCACCGCGAGCCGGGCGGCTGCAAGGCACCCGCTCGTCGGCGCTAGCGCGCTGGCGCAGGCACAGCACGCACGGGTGCACGGAATGGCTGCTTCCTTCACGGCCGCTGCGATCTTCGACGCCGTCGCGCTGATCGTGATCGCGGTCGCGATCCGGATGCGGCAGGCAGGCGCTCCGGCGACCCAGCCGGAACCAGCCGACGCCGACGCGCTCACCACCGAGATGCTCGAGGCCGAACTCCTCGAGGCCGAGGCCATCTAGGCCGAGGCCTTGCGTTTGCAGTTTTCAGCTCGATACGCGGAAAACTGCAAACGCAAACGGAGACTGCCCTGGGGGCTGCCGCCGCACACGCGGTGGCAGCCCTGCGCTGCGTCTGCGTCAGTAGCCCTCCCGCGCCTGCTGTAACGGTCTGCCCCAGCTGCCCGTTTTGGGACTAGGATCTGCGGCACATCCAGCACTGGCGGAGGCAACGATGACCAGCGAGACATCGCCGTACCCAGAGGCACCACCACCACCACCACCAGCCACGACTTCGCGGGCGCAGCGGCTGGACCGGCAGCGACCTTGCCATCGGCGGCGCACTGATCGTGCTCCTCATCGCGCTCTTCCTGCCCTGGTTCAGCACGTCACCCGGCACGGCTGATGGTCTGAGCTCTCACGGCGACCTCTGGGTTGTCTTCGTCCTGGCTCTGCTGGCACTGATTGTCCTAGTGGCACGCGATACCATCGCCCGGCTGCCTGGCAACCTGCCAAGCCCGGAGCAGATGCTGGTCGGCGCGACCGGGCTGGCCCTGCTGCTGACCATCCTGGGTGTCGTGCAGAAGCCGTCCCCCGTCACCGGGAGCCTCGGCTCGATTGGCTGGAGTTACGGCGGATGGGTCGCGCTGGTCGCGGCGATCGTCGCCTTCCTCGCCGCGTTCTGGGAAGCCGGGGCGCTGCAGTCGGGCCGGCGCATGACCATGCCGCCGCTGCGTCGTCGCGGCAGCAGCGCCTGAGCTCGTCGTCACCGCGCAGCCAGCGCCTGACGTCGGTCGCGGTGCACCAGCGGCTGCGGTCCCGCCCGCCCAGTGGCCCGAAATACGATGAGAACGTCAATTGCCGGCCACAAGGACGTGTCCCATGCCCGAGTTCTCCTATACCGACATGCTGCCGACGGGCGCCGATGAGACCGACTACCGGCTGCTCACGACCGACGGCATCAGCGCCACCCGCGCGCTCGGGCGAGAGTTCCTGCAGGTAGAGCCAGAGGTTCTGACCCAGCTCACGGCGACGGCGATGCATGACATCGCGCACCTGCTCCGGCCCGCGCACCTGAAGCAGCTGCGCTCGATCCTGGACGACCCGGAAGCCAGCGGGAACGACAAGTTCGTCGCCGGTGACCTGCTCAAGAACGCCTGCATCGCGGCCGGCGGCATCCTGCCCATGTGCCAGGACACCGGCACCGCGATCGTGATGGGCAAGCGCGGTCAGCAGGTCCTCACCGACGGCCGTGACGAGGAACACATCGCCCGCGGCGTGTACGACGCCTACACCAAGCTGAACCTCCGCTACTCCCAGCTCGCCCCGCTGACGATGTGGGAGGAGCGCAACACCGGCAGCAACCTGCCGGCTCAGATCGAGCTCTACGCGACGCCGGCGGCGAATACAAGTTCCTGTTCATGGCGAAGGGCGGCGGCTCGGCCAACAAGTCTTACCTGTACCAAGAGACCAAGGCGGTGCTCAGCCCGGCCCGGATGGCCTCGTTCCTGGAAGAGAAGATCCGCTCGCTCGGCACCGCCGCCTGCCCGCCGTATCACCTGGCCATCGTCATCGGCGGCACGAGCGCCGAGTACGCGCTCAAGACCGCTAAGTACGCCTCAGCCAAGTACCTCGACGCGCTGCCGACCTCCGGCTCGATGGATGCGCACGGCTTCCGCGACCTCGAGCTCGAGCAGCAGGTACTGGAGATCACCCGGCGGGCGGGCATCGGGGCCCAGTTCGGCGGCAAGTACTTCTGCCACGACGTCCGCGTCATCAGGCTGCCCCGGCATGGCGCGTCCTGCCCCGTGGCTATCGCGGTGTCCTGCTCCGCGGACCGACAGGCCAAGGCCAAGATCAACGGGAACGGGGTATTTCTCGAGCAACTCGAGACCGACCCTGCGCAGTATCTGCCAGACACCGCCGAGGCTGAGCTGGACGGCGATGTCGTTCGCATCGACCTGTCTCGTCCGATGAGCGAGATCAGGGCCGAGCTGTCCCGGTACCCGATCAAGACCCGGCTGGCACTGACGGGCCCGATGGTGGTGGCGCGCGACATCGCGCACGCCCGGATTAGCGAGCTCCTCGACGCCGGCCAGCCAATGCCGCAGTACCTGCGCGATCACGCCGTTTACTATGCGGGGCCAGCCAAGACGCCGCAGGGATATGCGTCCGGGTCGTTCGGCCCGACGACGGCAGGCCGGATGGACTCCTACGTCGACCGGTTCCAGGCAGCGGGCGGTTCGCTGGTCATGCTCGCCAAGGGGAACAGGTCAGCTGAGGTCACCAGAGCATGCAAGGAGCACGGCGGCTTTTATCTCGGGTCGATCGGCGGCGCGGCCGCCAAGCTCGCCCTGGACTGCATCACCAAGGTAGAGGTGCTGGAGTACCCAGAGCTCGGCATGGAAGCCGTGTGGCGGATCGAGGTCCGCGATTTTCCGGCGTTCATCGTGGTAGATGACAAGGGCAATGACTTCTTCGCCGACGTCACTGCGCCGAAGCAACCGCTGCTGACGATCGGCTCCGGACCGAACTGAACGACCATCGGAGGCTTCCATGACTGACGCGCCGCAAGATCCCGGGGGGTCGTCGGGCCGTTCGGGCTCCGGGGGGTCGTCGGGCCGTTCGGGTTCCGGGGGGTCGTCGGTGGGTGTCCCCCCGACTGTGGGTGTCCCCCCGACTGTCGGCATCAGAGTCGAGCACGACTCGATGGGCGAGGTAGCCGTCCCGGCAGATGCGCTCTGGGGCGCGCAGACTCAGCGCGCTGTGCAGAACTTCCAGGTGTCCGGCGAGCCGCTGTCCCGCGACCTGATCGCAGCGCTCGCCTTGATCAAGGGCGCAGCCGCCGTGGTGAACGGCGAGCTCGGCGTACTGCCAGCCGATCTGGCCGCAGCCATCAGCGACGCGGCCGCCGAGGTAGCCCACGGCGACCACGACGACCAGTTCCCGATCGATGTGTTCCAGACCGGTTCGGGCACGTCCTCGAACATGAACGCCAACGAGGTCATCGCGACGCTCGCCAGCCGCCGCCTCGGCCGGCCGGTCCACCCGATCGATCACGTCAACGCATCCCAGTCGTCGAACGACGTGTTCCCGTCAGCGATCCACCTGGCTGCGGTGCGCCTCATCGTGACGTCACTGCTTCCGGCGCTCGGTCACCTCGGCGACACGCTCGACGCTAAGGCGGCCGAGTTCCGCGATGTGGTCAAGAGCGGCCGGACGCACCTGATGGACGCGACACCGGTCATGCTCGGCCAGGAGTTCAGCGGGTACGCGGCAGCCGTCAGGCACGGACTGCAGCGAGCGCGCGACGTACTGCCCGATGCCGGCGAGCTCCCGCTCGGCGGGACAGCGGTCGGTACCGGCCTGAACGCGCCACCGGGGTTTGCCAGGCGCGTGATCGACCGGCTGGCATCAGACCTCCTGCTGCCGCTGACCGAGGCGCCTAATCATTTCGAGGCGGCCGGCGCGAGGGACGGTCTCGTGGCGGCGAGCGGCGTGACCCGAACCATCGCGGTCAGCCTGTACAAGATCTGCAACGACCTGCGCCTGATGGGGTCCGGGCCGCGGACCGGGCTAGCCGAGATCCGCATCCCGGACCTGCAGCCCGGCTCGTCGATCATGCCGGGCAAGGTCAATCCCGTCATCTGCGAAGCGGTCTGCCAGGTGTGCACCCAGGTAATCGGCAATGACGCTGCGGTGGCCTTCGGCGGCGCAGCCGGCAACTTCGAACTGAACGTGATGATGCCCGTCATCGGCCGCAACCTCCTGTCCTCGCTGCGACTGCTGTCGGCCTCGGCCGTCGCGCTCGCGGACAAGTGCGTGATTGGCATTGGCGCAAACGTCGAGCGGCTGCGCCGCAACGCGGAGTCGTCGCCCGCCATCGTCACCGCTCTGAATCCGTTCATTGGCTACGAGGCTGCGGCGGCGGTTGCGCACCAGGCGCTTGAGACCGGCGCGACGATCCGCGAGGTCGTAATTTCGCGTGGACATTTGGCAAACGGCGAGATAACGCGGGAACAGCTGGATAAAGCGCTGGATGTCGTCGCAATGGCCAGGCCGCAAGAGTAACGGATCCGACCCGTCCAAACGCTACGCTGTCGTCGGTCAAACTCACATCTTCCTCTCAGGACACTGAGTGTCTGCTGTAGATAGGGTCCCGCCATGCATGCTGTTATGGGCACCGGCAGGCTGATTGCCGGGCGTTATCGTCTACAGGGCCCTATCGGCCGCGGCGCGATGGGGATCGTCTGGCGCGGCCGCGATGAGCTGCTCGCTCGTGACGTCGCGGCCAAGGAAGTGCAGATCACCTCGCAGGCCTCGCCGGCCGATGCGGAGGCGATCTACCAGCGGACGCTCCGCGAGGCCCGAACGGCCGCGCGGCTGGCGCATCCAGGCGTGATAACGGTCTTCGACGTCGTCGAGGAGGGCGGCTCGCCCTGGATCATCATGGAGCTGGTCGAGGCCCGTTCCCTGGACCAGGTCATCACTGAGGACGGCCCGTTGCCGCCGCTGGAGGCAGCCGAGCTCGGCGCCGGCCTGATCAGCGCGCTGGCATCCGCTCACTCCGCCGGTGTGCTGCACCGGGACGTCAAGCCCAGCAATGTCCTGGTTACCAATGACGGCAAGGCCGTACTCACCGACTTCGGCATCGCCATGTTCGCCGAAGATCCCAGCATGACGCAGGCCGGAATGGTAGTCGGTACGCCCGGCTTTACCGCACCAGAGCGAGTCCGTGGCGACTCGGCGACTCCGGCAGCCGATCTGTGGTCGCTCGGGGCCACCCTGTACGCGGCAGTTGAGGGACGCGGACCCTTCGACCGGCACGGCGGCTCGACTGCCATCTCCGCCGGAGTCGCCACCGAGAGCGCGCCACGGGCGCCGTCAGCGGGCCCGCTCGGCCCGGTCATCGAGGCCCTGCTGAGCCGGGATCCCGCCGCCCGCCCTGACGCCGCGACGGCAGCGCGGCTACTGGCCGAGGCTGCCACGGCAGCCAGAACTGGTGCCCGGCCGCTCGGCGACGGCTGGCTTGCCGCTGAGGCGAGCACCGCCGAGGTCCGCAGCGCCCGCGCCGATGATGCCGATGCCGATACCAGCCAGGCAAGGATCGGAAAGGCGGGCGCTCAGGCCGCTCTGGCCGGTGGTTCCGCGCTCGCTGGTCATTCCGCGCTCGGCCGTGATTCCGCCCTCGGCGGTAGTCCCGCGCTCGCCGGTGATTCCGAGCTCGCCGGCGCTTCCGCGCTCGCCGGTGATTCCGCCCTGACGGCCAACGCCGGCCGGGAAGCCGCCGCTCGGAGCGACACCGCCCAGCCGGGCGGGGGCAAGCACGCCGGCAGTTCCGCGCCCGGCGAGCCAGGCTCGGCCGGTCAGCAGGCGAGCGAACAGCGCGCCGCGTTCCTGGACCCGCCAGTCTTCGCCGAGCTCTCGATGCCGCACGTGGCCGGACGTGCAGCCGACGCGGCCAGTCCAGCCGACGCCGCCCCGCCACCGGTCCTCGGCGCAGACGAGCGGCCAGTGCTGTGGCAGCCGCTGAAGCCCGCCTCCGGCGGCGAGCAGGGCAGCGGTCCGGCAGGCAGCGGCTTCCAGCCCTGGACCGCCGGACCTGGCGGCGGAGGCGGGGCGGACGGCCCGTCAGGGCCGGGCGGCGGAAACGGCGGGTTGCGGTTCTGGCGACGGAACGGGCCGCCAGGACCCTCGTCCGGGCGCTGGCGCCTCATGGTGGCCGGCGCGGGCGTTGCCGCGATCGTGATAGCTGCCGTGGTCGGCTGGAGCATTTACACCCACACCCAGACCTCGGCAGCGCTGCACAACGTCACTACGCCCACGATCGGTTCCGGTGGATCGGGCCCCGCCAAGGGTCGCGCGGGCGGATCTGGCCCGGGCCACCACCACGGCACCACGCCAACAGCTGGCACCTCGGCCCCGACGATTGCGTCCCACGGGCATTCACCGGCCGCCGGCAAGCCTTCGGCAAAGCCGTCAGGGAAGCCCTCCGCCCACGTCACAAGTCCGGGCACGAACCCGTCGCCCTCAGCCAGCCCGACGCCGAGTCCCACCCCGACTCCCAGCCCGACGCCGTCGCCCAGCCCCAGCGGAACGGCGCCGACGCTGCCGAAGGGCTGGGTGTGGCACAAGTTCAGCGAGGCTCTCACGGGCACATCGGCTGGCTTTAAGATCGGGCTCCCCAGCCCATGGACGCAGACGTATTCCTACCTGGTCGCTCATCTCAACCAGCCAGCAAAGGGCTTCCACCTCAACGTCAACCTTGGCCCGTGGACGTACGTCAAACCGCTGACCGAGGCGAAGCTCCTGCAGAGCAAATACGCGGCGACCTATCACGGATACAAGAAGTTGCTGCTCACAGGTGTCGGGTTCGGTTCGATCGGCGGCTTCCGCGCAGCTCCTGCGGCCGAGCTGAAGTTCAGCTGGCACCCGGCATCGGGCGGTTCCTTCACTGAGCTGGTCGTACTGGTGACGCTGGTCACGAAGTCCGGTACCCAGCCGTACGCCTTCCACCTGTGGGCTCCGTCGGCGACCTTCGGCACCGCCAACGGCGTGTTCCACTCGGCTATCAAGACGTTCCGGCCGCTGCCCGCCTGACCTGCCGGTACTAACGCAGCAGGAAGACGGCGCCTGATGACCGCCCCGACGCCCTAGTACCAGCCGTCGGCTTCCTCGTGCGCCCACGCCCCGCAGGGAGTCCCGTACAGGCTCTTGATGTAGCCCAAGCCCCACTTGATCTGCGTCGTCGCGTTGGTCTGCCAGTCCGGTCCTGCGCTGGCCATCTTGGACCCAGGCAAGGCTTGCGGAATCCCGTAGGCGCCGCTGGGGTTCTCGGCCTCGGCATTCCAGCCGCTCTCCTGTTGCCACAGGTCGTCCAGGCAGCCCCACTGACTGGTGCTGAAGCCGTACGACGCGAGCAGCTTGTAGGCGATACCCTGCGCGGTTGCCGGGCTCGGCGGCGGCCCGCTCGGAACCACCGTCGAGCCGCCACCTCCTGAGCCGCTAGCTACGGGCACCGGTACGGTGCTGATCCTCGGCGTGCTAGTCACGCTGAACGCTTCGGTGGCCGCGTTTTGCTGGATGACGTTCTGACGCTCCTGCATCAGGACCAAGCCTGACTTGCCTGCCGACACCTGCGCCACAGCGGCGCCAAGCGGGTCTGTAGCGGAGCCGGGACGGCCCGTGATCACTAGCAGAGCGATAGCGGTCACCGCAACAGTGGCGGCAGCAGCGGTGACCATGAAGACGCCCACTCGCCTGCGCCTAGGACGTCTGGCTTTGGGCCGTCTCCGATGCTGTGACAATGCGGTCCTTCCGTCGGCCATGCGCTGCCGGGCGGAATGCCCGGAGCGCGGACCGCTGCGGTACAGGGCAGCGAGTCGCATGACGGCCGGACCGATTTCGCTGCCTCCGCGGCCTAGCGCGAGTCCGACTGCCTCGGTCCCGGCACCGTCGCGGCACAACGTTGCCAGAACTAGGCACGCGGACCAAGCGTTTCCGCCGAAAAGCTGTGCCGCAAAGATGTTATTGGTGTCACGCAGATCACAATTTGACAATATGTATTGTAACAATTACTCGGCGTAATGGGCGGAAGCTGTGGTCACAGCACGGCCACCCTGATGGCAGCGACACGCCGAACGGCCAGCGTGGCGCCCCGAAGTCGCCCCTAAGTTTCGGCTGGTATGTCGCCCAGGTGGCCGCCAGGGCGGCACCCAAGGCTTCCGCGCATGCCTGAAGTCCGGCTAGCTTGGGGGCAGCGTCAGCCACGGCACCGGGCCTGGACATGCACGCGGCAGGGACGGGAGACATGAGCAGCCCCAAGCACAGAGCTTGGACTCTGGGCACCAGCGATGCAGAATCCCTGGTGGCCGAAGCCCGCAAGGCCCTGTTCGTGATGATGGGGTTCCTTGCCATCCTGTGGATCGTCCAGCTGGTCAACTTCGCCTATAGCTACCACCTCGACGAATACGGGATCCAGCCGCGCGACGTGGCAAGCCTCCCGTACATCCTTACGGCCCCGTTCCTGCACGTGAGCTGGACTCATCTCGAGAGCAACTCGGGTCCGTTGTTCATCTTCGGGTTCCTGGCCGCTTATCGGGGCGTCGTGCGCTTCCTCGGGCTGACGGTCCTCGTCATCGTCACGAGCGGGCTGGCATCCTGGTTCTTTGGCGCGCCCCACTCGATCGGGGTGGGCGCAAGCGGCGTGGTCTTTGGCTACCTCGGTTACATCCTCGTCCGCGGCTTCTTCGATCGGCACGGCATCGACATCATGATCGGCGCGGTGATGGCGCTGTGCTTTGCCTACCAGTTCACCGTGCTGCTCCCGCAGGCCGGGATCGGCTGGCAGGACCACATCGGCGGCCTGGTTGGTGGCGTGGCTGGCGGATGGCTCTTGCGCGACCGCAGCGCAACTGCAGGCAGCCCGTCCCGCCAGCATGCGAAGGCGGGCAGTCTCGCGCCAGCCACAGTCGCGCCAGCCGGACCAGCCGTCAGCGCCAGCGTGGCCAAACCGGACCCAGGAAAGACGGGCACCTTCAGTGGGCCGCGAGCTGACCTGCACCGGCAGCTGGACGACCTTGGCCTCTAGCCACGGACGACCTTGGCCCCTAGCCCCGGACGGCCTCGGCCCCTAGCCCTGGACGACCTCGGCCTCTAGCCGTCGGCTATTCCGGTGTCTGCGGACCCGGCCCAAAGCCGGCCGCGCTCGTCTCCGGAATGACCGCACGGCGCAACTCGCGAAACCGACTGGATGTACGGGAACACTTGACGAACTCTCGTCATCGAGGAGTGATCATGGCCGAGGTAGACCACTACTGGATAGCCGAGCAACTGGTCGGAGAGTCGGTTCAGGGCGCTGGGACCATGTCCGGCAGAGAGGTCGCGAAGGCGCAGGTGCACGCGACGCTCGCGCTGGTGGAGACTTTGCGCGGCATCTCCGCTGAACTAGCTGTGATCCGCCAGGCGGCTGAGGTCATGTCTGGCGGCGCGCCGCCCGGTCCCTAACACCCAAGGTGGGCTCATTACGGGTCTCGATGTCCGCCACCGGCGAGCGCTGCGACGACACGGAGCGGGTCGAGGTAGTCCCGCCAGTGGGTGATCTTGCGGTCCTTGATGGTGACGACGGAGATGTAGCGGTTGCTGTAAGGCCGTCCGGTCGCGACAGCCCTGCCTTCCGACCCGTACTCGAGAGTGACGGTGGAGTCGTCGGCCCGGTGGCTCCTGAGGTCGAAGCACCGATCGAGGAAGAATGCGTTCTGGTAGCCGCGGTACAGCTCGACCAGGCTGTCGCGCCCTTCGATCCGCTGGGGATAGTCGGGCACGGTGATGATGAACTCGAAGACGACATCGTCGGCCAGAAGGTCAAAGAAGTGGCCGCCGTCGACCAGCCCTGCCAGCCCTTCCTCGATCACCCGGAAGAATGGCTCGAGAGCCTGGAAGTCTTCGATGTTGTCCACGGCCATCTTCGTGTAGCCCTTCACTAGGCAGCTGGGAGACGAGGCTTAGGTGATCATCGCTGCAGAAGCTGTCTTGCCATCACAAGCCGCTGGATCTGGTTCGTTCCCTCATAGATCTGGGTGATCTTTGCGTCCCGCATCATGCGCTCGACCGGGTAGTCACTGACGTATCCGTATCCGCCAAGCAGCTGCACGGCGTCGGTCGTGACATCCATCGCAACGTCGGAGGCAAAGCACTTGCACGCCGATGAGATGAATGTCAGGTCAGCAGCCCGCTCCCCCTGCATGGCGCGCTCGGACTTGGCCGCGGCGGCATAGGTCAGCTGCCGCGCCGCCTCGATCTTCATCGCCATGTCCGCGAGCATGAACTGCAGCCCCTGGAACTCAGCGATCGCCTTGCCGAACTGCTTGCGCTCCTTCACATAGCCCGTCGCGTAGTCGAGCGCGCCCTGAGCGATGCCCAGTGCCTGCGCGGCGATGGTGATCCGGGTGTGGTCAAGGGTGGCCAGCGCGGTCTTGAATCCGGAACCCTCGGCGCCGATCATCCGGTCGGCCGGAATCCGGCAGTTGTCGAAGTACAGCTCCCTGGTCGGTGAGCCCTTGATGCCGAGCTTGTGCTCGGGCGCGCCGAAGCTGAAACCCTCGTCAGCCTTGTCCACTACGAACGCCGAGATGCCGTTCGCGCCGGCCGAAGGGTCGGTGACCGCCATGACCGTGTAGTACTGCGACACCCCGGCGTTGGTGATCCAGCGCTTGGTGCCGTTCAGCACGTAGCTGTCGCCGTCGCGGACCGCCCGCGTCTTCATTGCGGCCGCGTCCGACCCCGCCTCCGGCTCAGACAGCGCGTAGGAGAACATCGCAGCCCCGCTTGCAACCGGCGGCAGGAACTTCTGCTTGACCTCCTCCGAGGCCGATAGCAGCAGCGGCATCGTGCCAAGCTTGTTCACCGCCGGGATCAGCGAGGAGGAGGCGCAGGCGCGGGCGACCTCCTCGATGACGATCACCGTGGCGAGTGCGTCCGCGCCGGACCCGCCGTACTCCTCCGGGATGTGCACCGCGTGAAAGCCGTTCTTGACCAGCGCGTCATGAGCTTCCTGCGGGAACTCGGCTGCCTCATCGACCTTGGCGGCAAACGGCGCGATCTTCTCGTCGGCCAGGTCACGGACCGCCTCGCGGAGCGCTTCGTGCTCTTCTGACAGGGCAAACGCTGGAAAGTCGTGGCTCATGCCCTCGATAGTAGGACGTCCTACGGAACGCGCCAACGCGGACCAGTTAAGCGCCAGGCGGCGCCTGTCCGGGGACCGGGCCGACCTGAGAGCGGCACTCCCGGACCGCGATGATAGGCCGATGAGCCAGGCCGCCGAGCTGCTAACGCCCGCCGGTGATGAGCTGCTCGGCCGCCTGGCCGGCCTGGACGTGACGCCTGACCTCGCCCTGCGCCTAGCCACCGAGCTGCGGGGGCAGTACCCAGCCGGGCTGGTCGCCGCCGCCTTGACCCAGCAATCGCTGCGGATCGCAGGTCAGGAGAAGTTCAGCCGAGCCGCCGACATGTACTTCACCAGGGCTGGGCTGGAGCAGGCCTCGGGCGAACTGGCCGCGGCCCACAGCGCCGCCCGGTTCGCGGGCCTTGGCCTCGTGGCCGACCTGTGCTGCGGCATCGGGGGCGACCTGACCGCGCTCGCCTCGGTCGCGAGCCAGGTGCTCGCCGTCGATGCTGATCTCGAAACGCTCGCCTTCGCGATGCGTAACGTGGCCGTGAACGGTGCCTCCGGCCGCGTCACGCCGGTGTGCGCCGACGTGCGCGACCTGGGTCTGGTCGGGGTGGAGGCCGCCTTCATCGACCCAGCCCGCCGGTCCAGCGGACGCCGCCTGCGTACTGGCGACTCCGAGCCGCCGCTGGACTGGTGCTTCAGCCTGGTCCGCCAGGTCCCGCTCGTCTGCGTGAAAGCTGCGCCCGGCCTGGCGCACGATCTAGTGCCCGGTGGCTGGGAAACGGAATTCGTCGCCGTCGGCCGCGCCCTGAAGGAAGCGCTGCTATGGTCCCCGGCCTTCACGACTACGCAGCGGCGGGCCACCGTCCTGCCGGCCGGCGACGCGGAGGTGGCCGCTCGAGGCAGCTCCCAGGTAGCTGGCAGCACCCTGGTAGCCAGCGCCGACGAGCCTGCGCCGGTGTCAGGGCCGGGCGAGTACCTGCTCGACCCGAACCCGGCCGTCACCAGGGCCGGCCTCGTCGCCGAGCTTGCCCGCGACCTCGGCGCTTGGCAGATTGACCCGATGATCGCATTCCTGTCCGTCGACCGGCCCGTCGGCACTCCATTCGCACGGACCCTCCGCATTCTGGAGTCGATGCCGTGGCACGAGCGGGAAGCAGCAAGGAAGCTGCGCGAGCTTGGCGTCGGCGCGGCCGACATCCGCCGCCGTGGGCTGGCCGGCGACGTTCGGCAGATCCACCGCCGCCTGGCCCTGCAGGGTGACAGGAGCGCGACGATCGTCCTCACGCGCCGGAACGGCCGGCCCTGGGGCCTGATCTGCGAGTCCCTCCCGACGCCTGCCGGCGACTGAGAGTGCCGACAGGCGCGTGCATCGGTTATCGCCTGCCGATCTGCACGGCCTCGACGGAGGTCTCACCTCCGGTCGCAGGGCCACGTCGGCCGCTCAGCTCGAAAGCAGCCCGCAGCGATGCGGCCACATAGCCGGGATCGCCGTTGATCTCTTTCCAGTCAAAGTGCACGACCTCGTATCCGACCTCTCGCAGCCGCTTGTCCCGGCGCAGCTGGCGTATGGCCCGGTTTCGGTCGTCGTACTTCCCAGCCCCGTCGACCTCCGCGATAGTGCGGAACTCCCGCCACAGGAAGTCGACGCGCCCGATGAACTCGGTGTCCCTGATCTCCACTTGCAGCTCGGGCTGGGGCAGCCCGCAGTCAGCGAACACCACACGAGCTAGCGATTCCAGCGGCGACTCTGCGCGGCTATCTGCGAAATCCACTACTTGAGCAGCTCTGCGGATACCCCGCCACCGCGGGCAAGCGACTATGACCGCTCGCAGCTCTTTCTTTGATGTCAGCTTCTGCTGCAGCGCCGAGTCGGCTACCACCACGCCGGCCCGCAAATCCAGCACTCGGGCAAGGTCGATGACGGTCCTCGGCACGGTCGTGACCGGGACCGCCAGGCGCCCTCCGACATGTTCGGCCGGCAGAGCGGCACAGTGAACGCGGACGCCTGGCTTGCCTGACCTGCTGCCAATGCCGGGCGGTCGAGTGATATGCACCACTGCTGCGGGCGGACCGAGCAGGCTGAGTCCGTGGAGCTGAGCAGCCGTCTGATGACTGACCGCCGCGCTTGGGCCGAGGGCGGCAGCCGCCGCAGCCGCAGAGAGCAGCAGTGCGCCGAAATCCAGTCGCGGAATCAGCTCCGCGAGGTCCGCAGTGGCATAGGTTCCGACACCCAGGCGAAGGAGCTCACCTCGCTGAAGCATCGCCCGGATCTGGCGGGCTGACTTGCCCGATGCACGGAGCTGCGCCGTGGTCACTAT
Source organism: uncultured Actinomycetota bacterium (assembly GCA_963808215.1). GTDB lineage: Bacteria > Actinomycetota > Actinomycetes > Streptosporangiales > Streptosporangiaceae > JAJYUU01. The sequence goes on along the minus strand of CAWEEY010000018.1, from coordinate 70,943 downwards.
TCCGGCTAAACGGATATTTCTGGGCGGAAATTCGAGGCTCATGAGACCCAGGATCGAGCCAGCTGCCGACATTTCACGGCTGCGGTACGCTTTTGTGCCCGTTTGATCACGATATGGGCGTACGGCAGCCGTGAAATGTCGAGCTGGCCTGGAACAAAGCGCGCTAATCGGGCTCGGAGTTGGTCAGCGCGCCGGCTAGCCGGCGGGCTAGAGCTCGGCGCCGGATCCAGTAGGCGGATGCGGCTCGTGGCCGGCGCGCAGCACGCGCATCTTGGCGCGCAGCGCCTCGCCTTTGGCCTGAGCCACCGATCGCAGCTCAGCCTGGAACTCCGACATTCGCTGCGCAAGCGCCGGGTCGCCGACGGCGAGGATCCGGACCGCGAGCAGGCCGGCGTTGCGCGCGCCGCCGACGGCGACGGTCGCGACCGGGATCCCGGCCGGCATCTGGACGATGGACAGCAGCGAGTCAAGCCCGTCCAGGTGCTTCAGCGGCACTGGCACGCCGATGACCGGCAGCGGGGTGACCGAGGCGAGCATGCCGGGCAGATGCGCGGCGCCACCCGCCCCGGCGATGATGACCTTGAGGCCGCGGCCGGCCGCGGCCTGCCCGTAGCTGAGCATGTCGGCAGGCATCCGGTGCGCGGACAGGACATCGGCCTCCGACGGCACGCCGAACTCGTCCAGGATCTCGGCAGCCGCCTGCATTACCGGCCAATCCGAGTCGCTGCCCATCACGACGCCGACTACCGGCCGGCTGCTCATGCCCGTGCCCCCTCGGTGGCCCTCGGTTCCGCGGCCGACTCCTCAGCGCCGGTGGCCAGGTAGTTCGCGGCTCGCCTGGCGCGGTCGCGCACCTGAGCGAGCGAGCTGCCGAGAGCCGTCACGTGGCCGACCTTGCGGCCGGGCCGCACCGGCTTGCCGTACAGCTGCACCCTCAGCGCGGTGTCGGCCGCCATCACATGGTTCAGCTTCCCGTACAGATCCGGGTCAGTCCCGCCCAGAACGTTCGCCATCACTGCCACTGGGGCCGTCGGCAGCGGCGACCCGAGCGGAAGGTTCAGCACGGCGCGCAGGTGCTGCTCGAACTGCGATGTCCTGGCTCCCTCGATCGTCCAGTGCCCGGTGTTGTGCGGCCGCATGGCCAGCTCGTTCACCAGCAGGCCCCCAGACCGGGTCTGGAACAGCTCGACGGCCAGCAGGCCGGTGACATCCAGCTCCCGCGCCAGCTCCAGCCCGAGCCGCTGCGCGTCCAGCGTCATGGCTTCCGACAGCCGGGGGGCCGGCGCCAGCACCTCGACGCAGATGCCGTCCCGCTGCACCGACTGCACCACCGGATAGACGGCGCCATGGCCACTGGGCGAGCGGGCGATCAGGACTGCCAGCTCCCGCTCGAACGGCACGTACTCCTCGGCTAGCAGCGCCAGCCCGTGCGACAGCACCTCCGCAGCCTCGGCCGGGCTGCTGCAGACCCACACACCACGTCCGTCGTACCCGCCGGACACGGCCTTCAGCACCACCGGCCAGCCAGCGCGCTCAGCGAAGGCGACGACGTCCGCGAGCGAGGACACTGGCTCGAATCGCGGGCACGGCACGCCGAGGCCGACCAGCCGCTCGCGCATGGCCAGCTTGTCCTGGGTGAACCGCAGGGCGGCCGCACGAGGCCGTACTACATGCCCGGCGTGCTCCAGGGCTTCGAGCTGCGGCTGCGGCACGTGCTCGTGGTCGAAGGTGACGACGTCGCAGCCGGCCGCGAACGCCAGCAAGTCCTCGGTCGAGCGATAATCGCCGAGCATCGTGTCAGCGCATACCTCAGCCGCGCTCTCATCAAGGGCTGCAGCTAGCACCCGGAATCTGATGCCGAGTCCCACCGCTGCCGCCGCAGTCATCCGGGCGAGCTGGCCCGCCCCGACCATGCCGACAACTGGCTGCCGCCCGGCCGATGCCGTGGCCCCCGCGTGCGCATGCTGATGATCCATTACCCGCCGTAGCCTACGGGCTCAGCGACACGGCCGCGAAACCGTCGTCGGGCGGCTAGGCCGGTCCGACCACGGCGGGCAGCTCAGCGTCGGCGGTCGCGTGCGGCAGGAACAGCGCGAAAACGGCCGGCCGCGGCCGGACCAGCACTACCTGACCGCCGTCGGCGGCGGCGATCGTACGGGCCAGGGCCAGCCCGAGGCCTGTCCCGTTCGGCGACCCGCTCACGCTCCGCTCGAAAATCCGCGGCGCCAGCTCGGCCGGCACCCCGCTGCCCTCGTCCCGGACCTCGACCACAACCGATCGCCGCGTGCGAGATGTCCTGATTGTGACGGTACCGGAGCCGTGGACCAGGGCGTTGTCCAGCAGCGTGGCGATCACCTGCGAAGCGCCACCCGGTGTCGCCAATGCGAACAGCCCCTTCTCTCCCGCTAGCGCAAGCCGCCGGCCATGCCGCCGGAAGGCCGGCTCCCACTCCACCACCTGCTGGCCAACGATCTCGTCCACGCTGGCCACTGTCGGAGCACCGGTGGCGGTGCGGCGGGCCCGGCCGAGCAGCTGCCCGACCACATCCGCCAGCCGCTCGGTCTGGGCTAGCGCCGCCGAGCCCTCCTCGCGCACCACATCCGGGTATTCGGCCGCGGCCATCATTTCCTCAAGCCGCATCGACAGCGCGGTCAGCGGCGTCCTGAGCTGGTGTGACGCATCCACGGCGAAGTCGCGCTCGGCGGACAGCAAGTCGTTGATGCGCTGAGCCGAGCCATCCAGGCCCTCGGCCACCCGGTCAAGCTCCTGGATCCCGTACCGGCGGCCAAGCGGGCTGGAGTCACCAGACCCCAGCCTGTCCGCGGCGGCCGCGAGCTCTTCCAGCGGCCGGGTAAGCCGCCGTGCGTACAGCAGGCCGAGAACGACCGCGACCCCCACAGCCAGCAGGGCAACCCCTCCAACGAGCAGCAGCTCCTTGTCGAGGTTGCCAGACAGATCCGCATCATTCGCAGCGACATTGACCCTGAAGTTGGGGGTCGAGAAGGTGGCGGACCTGGATGAATGCTTGGGCGGGGGTTTGCCAGTCGCCACGGGCGCGAGCGCGCGCCCGCTAGCCGTAGTCTCCCAAACTACGACATACCGGCCAGGGTCTCTGGCTGTTTGCGCGACCGTTTGCGCGACCGGGGGGACAGGCAGCCCCTGCGAGGAATCCTGCGTATACCGGTTCTGCAGGTTGGTGGCCAGGTACTTAGCGTCGTGCTGGAGCTCCTGGTTCGCGTCGTCAACTTGCAGGCGGCCGAGCACGAACGCCAGCGGGATACCAAGAGCCAGTACTGCGACCACTGCCACAGCCAGCATCGAGATCAGCAGGCGACGCTGCATCGTTCCCACTCCAGGCCATCAAACCCTGCCGCCATCAGCCCGTACCGCACCTGCCCGTTGCTAGTCGCCGCGCTCGAACCTGAAGCCGACGCCGCGGACCGTGGTGATGTACTGCGGGCTGTGCGCGTCGTCACCAAGCTTCCGGCGCAGCCAGGAGACGTGCATGTCCAGCGTCTTGGTGGAGCCCCACCATTTGCTGTCCCATACCTGCCGCATGATCTGCTCGCGAGTGACCACCTTGCCGGCCTCGGCCACCATCAGCGCAAGCAGGTCGAATTCCTTCGAGGTCAGCTCGATCTCGGTCTCGCCCAGCCAGGCCCGGCGAGCGTCGGTGTCGACGCGTACGCCCTGCACCGTCTTGGATTCCGAGGCCCCCCGCCGAAGCAGCGCCCGGACCCGTGCCAGCAGCTCGGCTAGCCGGAATGGCTTGGTGACATAGTCATCGGCCCCGGCGTCCAGGCCGATGACGGTATCCACCTCGTCCGCCCTGGCGGTCAGGATCAGGACCGGGATTGCCTGCCCCGATGACCGGATCCGCCGGCAGACCTCGAGCCCGTCGATCCTGGGCAGGCCGATGTCGAGCACGATGAGGTCGATGCCGCCGTTCCTGGCGGCCTCAAGGGTTCCGGGGCCATCGGCGGCTACATCGACTTCGTAGCCCTCACGCCGGAGCGCGCGAGCAAGTGGCTCGGAGATTGCCGGGTCGTCTTCGGCGAGCAAAACGCTGGTCATGACATTGATGGTAGGGCCACCTGAGGATTTTCTGACCGCTTCACGCTCCCGCCGCCGATGTCTTGCCCCCCGCTTGACCTTGACTTGCGGTAGCGGGGCAACTTTGGGCCGTAATCAGACGGGTGTTACCCCATGCCTTCGGCGCGAGAAAGATCGGTCTTTGCCGCGGGCAGCCGCAAACCGGCGGATCAGCTGAGCGCGCAAATCCTCCGGTTCGACCACATCATCGACGACCAGCTCGCCGGCCAGCCGGAGCACGTCGATGTCGGCCTCGTACTCGGCTCGCAGCCGGCGCGTCTCCGCCTCCCGCTCCTCCGCCGTGCCGAGTGCCGCAAGCCGGTTGTAGTACACGGCATTGACGGCCGCCTCCGCGCCCATCACCGCGATCTTGGCCGTGGGCAGCGCCAGCGTCGCATCGGGTTCGAAGCCCGGCCCGGCCATCGCATAAAGCCCCGCCCCGTAGGCCTTCCGGACGATCACGCAGATCTTCGGCACAGTCGCCTCGGACACCGCGCTGATCATCTTGGCGCCGTGCCGGATGATGCCCTGCCGCTCGACAGCGGTTCCGACCATGAATCCGGGAACGTCGGCAAGGAACACCAGCGGGACATTGAAGGCGTCGCAGAGCTGGATGAATCTCGTTCCCTTGTCGGCCGAGTCCACGAACAGCACTCCGCCCTTGAACATCGGGTTGTTGGCTACCACCCCGACCGGCTGGCCGTCCAGCCGGGCGAAGCCGACCAGCAGTTCGCGTGCCCACAGCGCGTGCACCTCGAACAGCGAGCCGGCGTCCACGATCCCCCGCACATAGCGGCGCATGTCGAAGGCCTGACGCTCGCTGACGGGCACCATGGCCCGAAGGTCCATCGCTTCGGGCTCGCGAGCGTCAGCGGCCGGCGGCGGCTGCTGCCAGTTGCCCGGCAGGTAGGACAGGTAGGAGCGGACTGCGCCGATGGCATCGGCCTCCGACGCGGCCAGGAAATGGCCGACGCCCGAGACCGAGGTGTGCATCCGGGCGCCGCCCATTTCCTCCAGCGTGGTCTGCTCGCTGACCACCATCTCCACCATCCGCGGGCTGCCGAGATACATCGAGGCATTCCCGTCGACCATTGCCACGAAATCGCAGAACGCCGGTATGTAGGCGCCCGCCGGCCGCGGACGGGCCGAACAGCGCGCACACCTGCGGGATCGATCCGGACGCCCGGACCTGGGTATGAAAGATCTTGCCCGCACCGCGCCGACCGGGGAACATCTGCACCTGGTCGGTGATCCGCGCTCCGGCCGAGTCGACCAGGTAGATCATCGGCAGCCCGGCACCGTAGGCCTGCTCGATCACGCGGATGATCTTCTCGACGGTCCGGGCACCCCAGGAGCCGGCCTTCACCGTCGAGTCGTTGGCCATCAGCGCGACCGGCCGCCCGTCAATCGTGGCAGTTCCGGTGATCACGCCGTCGGCAGGCAGTCCGCTCGCCAGCACGTTGGCGAACGCGCCGTCCTCTGTGAAGCTGCCGGCGTCAACCAGCAGCTCGATCCGGTCCCTGGCGAAGAGCTTGCCCTGCGCGGCGGCCTGCTGGTGGTAACGCTCCGCGCCGCCCTTCGCGATCCTGGCCCGGACGTCGGCAAGATCGGGATGGCCGGGGCGGGCTGAGCTCTGCTGCGGTGTCCTCTGCTGTGCTCACGCTCGCGAGCGTACGACAAGCGTGCCCGGGCGGCGGGAGTGGAGGCCTGCCGCCCCGGCACGCGGTCAGTGGATGTGCAGGCTGATTCCTAGCAGCACCAGGGGCCACAGGAAAATCGCGAGCAGCGCGGATAGCACCAGCTTGAGCAGGTAAACGGTGATGTAATGCTTCTCAAACGCGACAATTATCCCGATGATGATCCAGATGACGAACAGCCAGCTGTACTTACCTCGGCCCAAGACAGCCATTGTTTTGACCCCTATCCGGCCAACTGGTTATGTGGAACACCCAAGTCTCCGGAAACGGGCTCATCAAACATCACGCCACCCGCAGGCCGCTGTTTCGAGCCGCGGCCGTCGCGATCAGCCGCTGATAGTGCGGGAACGCGGTCCTGCCCGCAGCACCTGCGAGGGAAGCTGGCGACCGATGATGCGCTCAGCGTCCGCGGCGGCGTCGATCAGTGCCGTCAGGTCAATACCAGTGTCGACTCCCATGTCCTCGACCATGTGGACGAGTTCCTCGGTGGCGATGTTGCCGGTGGCGCCGGGCGCGTACGGGCAGCCGCCGAGACCGCCGACCGAGGCGTCGAAGTCCGCGACGCCAAGCTGGAGCGCGGCAAGCACGTTGGCGAGGCCGGTACCTCTGGTGTTATGGAAGTGCAGGTTCAGTCCCGTTTCCGGGTGCTGCAACCGGAACTCCCCCACTAGGCGCTGGACCCGGCTCGGCGTCGCCATCCCGGTCGTGTCGCCGAACGAGATGGTGTCCGCGCCATCAGCCACCGCGCGGCTGGCCGTCGCGACCACGCGCTCGACTGGCACGTCGCCCTCGTACGGGCAGCCCCAGGCGGTGGAAACGATGACCTGGCAGGCGGCGCCGCGGTCGTGGGCCTGCGCGATGATCTGCGCGATGTCATCCAGCGACTCAGCCGTGCCGCGGTTGACGTTCTTGCGGTTGTGGGTGTCGGAAGCAGAGACGACGGCCTCGATCTCGGTCAGCCCGCTGTCCAGTGCCCTGGCGGCACCGCGCAGGTTCGGCACCAGCGCGGAGTACCTGACGGAGGGCGCCCGGTGGATGCCTTGCCATACCGCGTCGGCGTCGGCCATCTGCGGAATGGCGGCAGGCCGTACGAACGAGACGGCCTCGATCCGCCGGACGCCCGTGCCGGACAGCCGGTCGATCAGCTCGATCTTCGCCTGAGTCGGAACCGGATCCTCGTTCTGCAGGCCGTCCCTTGGGCCGACCTCGCGAACCGATATCTGACGGGGCAGGTCTGACACAAGCGCCTCGTTCCCTGAAGGCTGGTTGCCTCGTCCAGGCTATCCGGGCAGGGGCGGCCGGTGTTCCCTGGTGAGTTCCTGGCGCGCCTCGTGCTCACGGGACATGCGGTCCTGCTCGTTCTCGACCAGCTGGAACAGCGTGGCCTGGACCGACTGGACGTGCGGGATCTCTGTCAGCACCAGCTGGCCGCGCTCGCCCGGCGACTCGACCACCAGCTGGCCGCAGCCGAGGACCCGGTCGAGCAGGCCCTGCGAGAACGACACGTCGCTGATCTTGGACAGCGGGAAGTCGCGGCCGGTCCTGGTGAGGATCCCGGCGCGGAGCCGCAGCCGCCGGTTGGTCAGCTCATAGCTCGTCGTCCGCCAGCGGAGCAGCGGCCGAGCGACCCAGATAATTACGATCACTAGCGCTATGACGGTGAGGGCAATCCGGGCTGGCCCGGAGTCCCTTGCCGCGGAAATGAACAGCAGCAGCGCGAGCAGCCCGACCACCGTGGCAGCCAGGATCAGCAGCGGACCTAGAACGTTCTTCCAGTGCTGATGCAGCCTCAGGACGAGTTGCTCGCCCTCGGCGAGACCGGACGCGGTGGCCATAAGCCCCATCGTCACACGAACCAACGGACCCACGGGGGCTCCGCCCCGTGAACCCCCAGAAAAAAGAGCTCCCGGCCGTACCGACCGGGGACACCCCTGTCAACCCACGAAAAACCATACCCACGGGGCTCCGCCCCCGTGAACCCCCGAAACCAGATTGCGCATCCGCTAAGGCAAGACCCCTAAACCGCCGCAGCTAACGCTGCGGCGGTCGTACGTGCACGACGTCGCCGGCGCTCACGGCGTGCATCGCGCCGTCTGCGCTGACCAGCAGGCGGCCTCCGCTGTCCACATCGGCAGCGCGGCCGGCCAGCACGCTGCCGCCGGGCAACTCGACCCGGACGTGCTGGCCAACTGTCGCGCAGTACCCGAGGTAGCGGGCGCGCAGCCCGGACGCGTCAGCATCTCCGGGCGGCACGGTCTCATACCAGTGCAGGTACCACCGCTCGAGCTCGCGCAGTGCTGCAACCAGGATGGCCTCCCGGTCCAAGCCGGATGCGCCCTGCAGCCACAGCGAAGTGGCCTGAGGCGATGGCAGCTCGTCCTGATTCGCGCTGACGTTAAGGCCGACGCCAACTACGACCGCGTCGCCCGCCTGCTCCGCGAGGATGCCGGCCAGCTTCCCGTTGCCGCCCTGCTGGCCCGCGCTGGCCAGGACATCGTTAGGCCACTTCAGACTGGCCTGAAGACCAGCAGCCTCCCGCAGCGCGGACGCTATCGCCACCCCGGTGAGTAGCGGGAGCCAGCTCCGGCGGGAGGGCGGAACCTGCGACGGCCGGAGCAGGACCGAGAAGGTGAGCGCAGCGCCAGGCTGGCTGTGCCAGCTGCGGTCGAGCCTTCCCCGGCCTGCCGTCTGCTCCTCGGCAACAAGCACGGCCCCAGTTGCCGCGCCGCCTCGGGCCTCGGCCAGCAAGTCCGCGTTGGTCGACCCGGTCCGCGCAACCACCCGCAGGCTGGTGAGCACGCGCGAGCTGGCCAGCACCTGACTGGCCAGCGCAGCTTCGCGGAGCGGGGCGCGGAACGGCTGCTGTGTGGGGCTGTCACCGGATAACTCTCTCGCGATCCGCGAGGTGCCCGGCCAGCCGGGCCTGCAGGCGCGTGCCGGTAGTCCTGCCCTAACCTTTCGGGCATGGCCACCGATGCATCCGCGCCGTTCCGCGAACCTGAGCCCGCCGACGCTGCTGACCTGCACACCACCGCCGGAAAGCTGGCCGACCTGGAGCGGCGCAGGTATGAGGCGGTCCACGCCGGCGCCGCCAGGCAGGTCGAGCGCCAGCACGCCAAAGGCAAGATGACCGCACGCGAACGGATCGAGGCCCTGCTGGACCCCGGCTCGTTCACCGAGTTTGACGAGCTCGCCCGGCACCGGGCCACGGATTTCGGCATGGCGAGGAACAGGCCCTATGGCGACGGCGTCGTGACCGGGTACGGGACGATCGACGGCCGCCCGGTGGCCGTGTTCAGCCAGGACTTCACCGTCAATGGCGGATCGCTCGGCGAGGTCTTCGGCGAGAAGATCGTCAAGGTGATGGACTACGCGCTGAAGAGCGGCTGCCCGATGATCGGCATCAACGACAGCGGCGGCGCGCGAATCCAGGAGGGAGTTGTCGCACTCGGGCTCTATGGCGAGATCTTCTACCGGAACGTGATCTCCTCCGGGGTCATCCCGCAGATCTCGCTGATCATGGGGCCGTGCGCGGGCGGCGCCGTCTACTCACCCGCCATCACGGACTTCACCCTGATGGTGGACAAGACCTCGTACATGTTCATCACCGGGCCCGACGTGATCAAGACGGTCACCGGTGAGGAGGTAAGCCAGGAGGATCTGGGCGGGGCGCACGCGCACAACGTCAAATCCGGCGTCGCGCACTATCAGGCCGCCGACGAGCAGGACTGCCTGGATTTCGCCAGGGACCTACTGTCCTACCTGCCGTCCAACAACCTGGACGAGCCGCCGGCGCGGCCGGCGGCCGCCGATCCTGCTGCGGCGCTTGAGCTCACGGACGAGGACGCCGAGCTGGACACCCTGATCCCCGACTCGCCGCGCCAGCCCTACGACATGCACGCGGTCATCGAGCACGTGCTGGACGATGGCGAGTTCCTGGAGATCCAGGCCGGCTTCGCCCAGAACATCGTGGTGGGCTTCGGCCGGGTCGACGGGATGTCAGTCGGCGTAGTCGCGAACCAGCCGATGCACTCGGCCGGCACTCTGGACATCGACGCCTCGGAGAAGGCGGCCAGGTTCGTCCGGACCTGCGACGCCTTCGGCGTACCGGTGCTGACGTTCGTCGACGTGCCGGGCTTCCTGCCCGGCACGGGCCAGGAGTGGGGCGGGATCATCCGCCGCGGCGCCAAGCTGATCTACGCCTACGCCGAGGCGACCGTTCCCAAGATCACGGTTATTACCCGGAAGGCCTACGGCGGCGCCTATGACGTGATGGGCTCGAAGCACCTGGGCGGTGACATCAACCTCGCCTGGCCCACGGCCCAGATCGCGGTCATGGGGGCCGACGGAGCGGTGGACATCCTGTACCGGCGAGATCTGGCTGCCGTCGAGGACTCGAGCGAGCGCGCAGACCTGCGCAGGCAGCGGATCAGCGAGTACGAGGACACGCTCTTCAACCCCTACATCGCGGCCGAGCGGGGCTACGTGGATGCCGTCATCAGGCCAGCCGAGACGCGCTCACAGGTGACCCGCGCCCTGCGGGCGCTCCGGACCAAGCGGCAGACTCTGCCGCCGAAGAAGCACGGCAACATTCCGCTCTGAGCCAAGGCCCTACCAGGGCAGGGGTGCCAGATTGTAATCGGCTGATTGCGCTCAGGTACGGGCTTCCAGGAGCTTCGCGCGCGCGGGACCTATTAGAGTCATCAGTACTATGACCGAAACTGGCCCGCCGCCGCTGCCGCCCTTGTCGCGGTACGCGATCATGGTCGACGTCGGGTACATCTACGCCTCGGCGGGCGAACTCCTGTTCGGAGCTACCTCGAGGCGCGAGTACCGGGTGGACGCCGACAAGCTGATCCAGGCCCTTACCCGGCACGCCGAGGACCAGGTCAGAGGCGAGCTGCTGCGGGTCTACTGGTATGACGCGGCCAGGGACCGGGTTCCGACGATCGACCAGCGGGTGATCGCCCAGATGCCCTGGGTCAAGCTGCGCCTAGGCAACCTGAACACTCGCGGCCAGCAGAAGGGCGTAGATGCCCAGATCCGCGCCGATATGGAGGCGCTGGCCAGGCACCGGGCCATTACCGACGCGATCCTGGTGGCCGGCGACGAGGACATGGTCCCCGCGGTCGAGGCGGCTCAGGCCTTCGGCGTCCGCATCCACCTGTGGGGCGTCGAGCCGCCTTACGGCACGAATCAGGCCGAGCGCCTGGTCTGGGAGTCGGACACCGTCGACGTGCTGGAGCGATCATTCGTTGAGCCGTTCTTCACCCGGCAGCTAGCGCCCGAGCCTCCTGCGGCCGCCGCGGGCGATCGCGGACCGGTCCGGGTCGGTCAGCCGACCCCGGCGCCGAGCGCCCAGGCTCCATCCCCAGCCCAGGTGTTCGGTGAGCGCCACATGAGCCGGCCGATGTCACGGCCGCTGCCGATTACGCACCTGTCCTCGACCCGGCTAGGCCCGGACCGGGAGCGCGTTGAGGAGGCGGGCGAGCACGTGGCGCAGAAGTGGATCCTGACCAGGGGCGAGGACAACATCCGCGACCTGCTGCCTGGGCCGATCCTGCCGCCAGTCATCGACAAGGAGCTCCTGGTCGATGCAGAGAAGGAGCTGGGCCTGTCCCTGCGTGCCTATCAGGAAGCCAGGGAATGGCTGCGCGACGCCTTCTGGGCTAGAGTGCATCGCCAGTTCGGCCTTGGCGTCGGCAAATCGAAGGGTTAGCTGATAGTCGTGCCCGCGGAGCCCCAAATCGCTCGCCCGCTCCTGCAGGTTGTTCGCGGCGATCCGACCGCGGCCGAGCTTGCCGCCGTCCTGGTGGTAGTAGGCGCCAGGGCCAGCAGCGCCGCCCGCACCGCAGGTACCAGGCCGCGGCACTCACTTTGGGCGGCCAGGAACGCGATGATGCGGTCTCCCGTCATAGCCGGGCCAGGCGCCTGGCGAGCGAGCGCCCTGCCGAGAGACTAGCTAGCCGCACACGGACCGGGTTATGCCGCTTCAGCTGCCAGCGGCTGGGGTGGCCAGCTAGGCGCGCCAGGGCACCTGGGCCAGTCCCGACATGTCTGATGGTGGCCGTTATGCAGGCAGGCCGGCCGATCCGCTGGCAAGAGCTGCTCTCACCTAGACTCCTCCACAGTCGAAATGAGGAGACAACGCACGTGCGCAAGGTCCTGATCGCCAACCGTGGTGAGATTGCAGTGCGGATTGTGCGAGCATGCCGTGACGCCGGGCTGGCCAGCGTCGCTGTCTATGGCGAAGCGGACCTCAATGCCCTGCATGTGACGATGGCCGATGAGGCGTATGCGCTAGGCGGTCAGACAGCGGCAGAGAGCTACCTGGACATCAGCAAGATCCTGGCGGCGGCGGCCGACAGCGGTGCTGACGCCGTGCACCCCGGCTACGGGTTCCTGGCCGAGAACGCCGACTTCGCCCGGGCGGTCATCGATGCGGGACTGACCTGGATCGGTCCACCCCCTGCTGCCATCGAGGCGCTCGGCGACAAGGTCTCGGCCAGGCATATCGCCAAGCAAGTAGGCGCCCCGCTCGCGGCCGGTACGGACGGCCCGGTCAGCGGTGCCGATGAAGCGGCCGCGTTCGCAGCGGAGTACGGGCTGCCGATCGCGATCAAGGCCGCCTTCGGTGGCGGCGGCCGCGGCCTGAAAGTAGCGAGAACTGCCGACGAGATTGCCAGCCAGTTCGAGTCCGCGGTGCGCGAGGCCGTGGCGGCCTTCGGCCGCGGCGAGTGCTTCGTCGAGCGGTATCTGGACAGGCCGCGCCATGTCGAGACGCAGTGCCTGGCCGACGCGCACGGCAACGTCGTGATCGTCTCGACTAGGGACTGTTCGCTGCAGCGACGGCATCAGAAGCTGGTCGAGGAAGCGCCCGCCCCGTTCCTGTCCGCCGAGCAGGACAAGCAGCTGCGGGCGGCCTCAGCAGATATCCTGCGCGCTGCCGGCTACGTCGGCGCCGGCACCTGTGAGTTCCTCGTCGGTCAGGACGGCACTATCTCCTTCCTTGAGGTCAACACCAGGCTTCAGGTCGAGCACCCGGTCACTGAGGAGGTCAGCGGGATCGACCTGGTGCGGGAGATGTTCCGTATCGCCGACGGCGAGCCGCTGAGCTTCGGCGATCCGGAGACGCGCGGCCACTCGATCGAGTTCCGCATTAATGCCGAGGACGCGGGGCGCGGCTTCCTGCCCGCGCCCGGCACGATTACGGGCTGGCGCCAGCCGTCCGGGCCAGGTGTGCGCCTGGATGCCGGGTACATGGTCGGCCAGACGGTTCCGCAGGCGTTCGATTCGCTCATCGCCAAGCTGATCGTCACGGGCGACAGCCGCCGGCAGGCACTGGAGCGTGCCCGCCGCGCCCTGGCCGAGTTCGAGATCGACGGCATGCCGACCGTACTGCCCTTCCACCGGGCCGTGGTTAGTGATCCGGCGTTCACCGACGAGCCGTTCCGGGTGCATACCCGCTGGATCGAGACGGAATTCGCCGGCGAGATCCCCCCGTACGCTGGCGGCGCCGCCGCTGCAGCAGAGGCTGCGCCGCGGGAGCGGATCACCGTCGAGGTCGGCGGAAAGCGGTTGGAGGTTACCGTTCCGGCCGGCTTCGGTGCCGCCGCGCCTGCTGCTGGCCCGGCTGCCCGGCCGAGGGCCGGGGGGCGGCGCGGCGGCAAGGTCACCGGAGGTGCGCCCACCGGCGATGAGCTAATCAGCCCGATGCAGGGAACGATCGTCAAGATCGTGGCGGCGGACGGCGAGCAGGTCGAGGCCGGCGATACGATCGTCGTGCTGGAGGCAATGAAGATGGAGCAGCCGCTGACCGCGCACAAAGCTGGGACGGTCTCCGGGCTGAGCATCGCCGTCGGACAGACGGTGCCTGCCGGAGCCGTGATCTGCCAGCTGCGCTGATGGCCAGACTGCCCGGTGATCCCAATGTGCTCGGCTGGCTAAAGTTCGCGGCCGGATTCAGGCTGCCAGCTAAGAACGTGGACTGGGTCCGGCACGAACTCACCGACGCCGGCTGGCGCGCCAGGACTGTGCGACGGCACCTGGCGATCATCATTCCGATCTGCGCGCTAGTAGCCGTGGGGCTGCTTGTGCTGTCGCCAGCGCCCGCTTGGTTCGCGGTGATGATGGTCGCCCTGATCCTGTGCGGCAGCGTATTCAGTGTCGCTGCCTACGCCGACGACATTCGGGCCAGCCGACTACGGCAACACGGCCTGGACGTGCCGGACGACCCGGATCTGGGCCACCCGACGCACTAGCGGCGCCAAAGTCGGGGCATCCTGGCGCCGCGCAGTCCTAGCTGTGCGCCGACGCCGGCAGCAGAATCCGCTTGTTGTCCAGGTAAGCCGGGACTACTTGCGGACGCGGAACCGGAGGATAGTGACGCCGTCCGCCTGCGTGCTGCTGACCGGTTCCAGGTCGATCCTGGCGAGGCCAGGGGACGAGTAGAACCGGATGCCGTCGCCGAGCAGCACCGGCAGGACATACACCAGGATCCCGTCGACGAGCCCCCGTCGCAGGCACTGGCCGGCGACGTCGGCGCCGAGGATCTGGAGGTCCTTGCCGCCCGCGGCGTCCAGCGCCGTGGCGACCGCTTCCCCGATGTCACCGGTGAGGTAGGTGACATCCGGGTCCGGCGGGTCCGGCGGCTGGTGGGTGAGGACGAACATGGGTCCGTAGAAGCGGTAACCTTCGCCCCTCGACTCTGTCCCCCGATCGTTGTTGGCTTCCATTCTGTCGCCTACCTCAACGGTTCGCCGGCCGATGAGCATGGCGCCGGTGGCCGCTGCGGCCTCCTTCTGCCAGGGCGCGTCATTCCCCATGAAGTCGAAGATCCAGTCCTGCGCGTCACCGGGACCGGCGATGAAGCCGTCCAGCGACATCGCCCTGTTCACGACCACCTTGCCGGTTCTGGTGCTGGTATCGCCCATACTGTTCCTCCGAAGAACCTGGGATGTTTCCCTGATCCGTTCCAGCGGGTTCAGGCCGCTACCTGGTGGGTTGATGGCGGCGCGCCGGGCGAACGCCCAGCAGCACAGTAACTTACGGATCTGCCGCACCGCGAGGGACCCGAAATCCTCATATATGAATGTCGTCAGGCGATCAGAAACTGTATGAGTTGACTCGTGCTGCTATTTCCCTAACCAGTATTCTTCGCCAATTTGCTCCTCGATCGCTTCATTTAACGCCAGCAAACGGATCTCGATCAAACGGCCCTAGCAACCGACCATCAAAGGCCCGGCGCGTCATCGCCGCCGGCAAGGACAACATCAGGTACAACAGAACAAGGCCACGACCCCCAGGGCAATTAGGCGTTCAACGCTCCCGGGGAAAAGCGTGAGCATGCACGACATTAGGCGAAGTCGAAAAGCTTAGCTCTCGGGGGGCGACCGCCCGCCCAGCTAGGAGGCACTGCATGGCCTCTCTCGCAGGCATGGCGCCCGGTCGGCTCGGCCGAGTGCGCTGGCGGCGGTTCGCGGTCACCCTAGTCCCTGCGCTCACGCTTGCCGTCATGCTCGTGCTGCTCAGTACGCAAGCAGTCTTGGCCGTATCGCTCAGCATCTCCGGCGAAGCGTTCACCGTCACTGCCGCTCGCCTGAAAGGCTATGGATTCGAGCAGTTCCCGGTGGTAGACCATTCGACGATAAACGACCTGCCTGGCAGGTCAAACCATATTTCCCTGATGTCAACCGCCATCCGCCTGGCAAAAATAAGTCACCTTTGCCAGAGCGTCCGGATTGGCCCCTTTACGATGGTTATTAGGGCTGGCGATGGCACGACGCCAGCTACCGCGACTGACCTAGTCGTCGACGCGGACCAGTTTTCGGGGAATGCGACGTTCATTCATCTGAGTCAAGGCCAGGATGCCAGCACACTTAACCAAGTGCCAGGTGTGAGGGGCCCGGCAGGGGCGTTTGCTCTTCAGGCTTCGAAGGTAACAATCACCCATTTGCGACAGCACGCCTACGCCACCACCGCGGGAACGTTTACGCTCCCGGGGTTCAGCCTTCGTTTCGGCGGAAGCTGCTAATGGTCCCTGAGTGGAACTCTCCAGATGCCGACGACCCAGGAGAGCCCGCCCGGCCTCAGCGACGCCCGCCCGAACGCGGTCAGCCGCCAGAACGCGGCCAGCCGCCCCAGCGCCGCCAACCGGAACCAGGCGGGTCTCCTCAGCGCGGCCGCGCGCCAGAACGCCGCCAGCCGCCAGAACGCGGCCAGCCGCCCCAGCGCCGCCAACCGGAACCGGGCGGGTCTCCTCAGCGCGGCCGCGCGCCAGAACGCCGCCAGCCGCCAGAACGCGGTCGCCTGCCAGAAAGCGGTCGCCCGCCAGAAAGCGGTCGTCCGCCCGAACGCGGCCAGGTGCCCCGACGCCGTCCACCGGAACCGGGCCGGTCTCCTCAGCGCGGTCGCCTGCCAGAAAGCGGTCGTCCGCCAGAAAGCGGCCAGGTGCCCAGGCGGCGCCCACCGGAACGCGGCCAGCTGCCCGAACGCGGTCGCCCGCCAGAACGCGGTCAGATGCCCCGACGGCGCCCACCCGAACGAAACCCCCTGCCCGAACGCGGCGGCCCGCCCGAACGCCGGCTCCTAGAACGCGGCCGCCTGCCTCAGCGCCGCCCGCGCGATATCCGCCAGTCGCCCGGACGCGGTCGTCGGCCAGAACACCGCCCGCCAGAACACCGCGCGCTAGAGCGCGCCCGCCCGCCCCAGCGGCCCCCCAGCGCCGCCCGCCCATCGGCGGTCGCCCGCCCGCAGGCGGCCGCATGCCCAAACACCTGCCGCTCCCGGAGACCATGGCGGGCTTGCTCGGCGAAGCCCGGAATATCTTCAGGCTCTGGCGGCGCACTCGCCCGTTCTGGGGCGGGCTCCTAGTTCTCTCCGGCGCGTGCGAGATTTTGAGTTCCGAGCAGGGCCCGTTCCAGCTCGTCATCCATGTCGGGATCCAGGGGCTGGCCGGCTACCTCATCCCGGTGATGCTGCTGCTTTGCGGAGCACTCCTCTGGTTCAGCCCCGCTCAGCGGGCGTTCTACTCTCTGCTTGCGATCGTGCTGGGGCTCGGTTCCTGGATCACCTCGAATCTCGGGGGATTCTTCATTGGAATGCTGCTTGCTCTCGTCGGTGGTGCGCTGGCGTTCGCCTGGACGACCAATTCCGACCAACAGCAGCTGAGCTGGTACCACGGCAACCCCCAGATTCTGCAGATGCCTCAGGGACTGGAACTGGTACTCCGCCCGACCGCAGTGCTGCCGCCGGGTCGCGCCGAGGAGAGTCCGGCCGGCGGACGCGCTCTGTCCGGCGAGCACCCGCTGGAGATTGCCGCTGGCAGCTCGGACAGCCCCGCCACACCTGGCGTAGTCACGAGCCGCGTCCTGGCCGACACCCAGCAGGCCGTGTCCTTGCCCTCGACCGACACCGACACCGATACCGAACCGATACCGATACCGATACCTAGCAGCACACCTGACTAGTCACGCGCCTAACCAGCGCCCTCGGCCGGCTGCATCAGCTTGCGCGCGGCCTCGGTCACGCTGCCGGACAGCGACGGGTACACGGCGAAGGTATGCGCGACGTGATCGACGCTCAGTTGCCGCTCTACGGCGAGGGACACCGCCAGGATCAGCTCGCTGGCGCGCGGCGCCACGATCACTCCGCCAAGCACGGTCCCGGTACTGCGGCGGGCGATGAGCTTGACGAAGCCATCCCGGAAGCCCTGCATCTTGGCCCGGGGATTGGTCGCCAGCGGCTGCTTGACCACCACTGCATCCGGGATCTCTCCAGAGGCCACGGCCTTCTCGGGAACACCGACGGTGGCAATCTCCGGGTCGGTAAAGATGGTCGCAGCGACGTTGCTCAGCCGTAGCGGCTTGACGGCCTCCCCCAGTGCATGCCACATCGCGATCCGGCCCTGCATGGCCGCGACCGACGCCAGCATGAGCACTCCGGTACAGTCGCCGGCCGCGTAGACGCCTGGGGCGGACGTACGCGAGACCTTGTCGACCGGCACGAATCCGTGGGCGTCCACGGCGATGCCTGCCTCGGCCAGCCCGAGGCCGCCAGTGTTCGGCACCATGCCCACAGTCAGCAGGCAGTGCGTGCCGCGCACCGTGCGGCCGTCGTTCAGCGTGACCGTCACTCCGTCACCGGTCCGGGTGACCCGCTCGGCCCTCGACTTGCTGAGCACCGTCATGCCGCGCCGCCGGAACACGTCCTCGACGACCATGGCGGCGTCCGCGTCCTCATGCGGCAGCATGCGGTCTCGCGAGGAGATCAGCGTCACCTGGGATCCGAGTGCCTGGAAAGCGCTGGCGAATTCGGCGCCGGTGACGCCGGAGCCGACGACGATCAGCTCGGGGGGCAGCGCATCCAGGTCGTATAGCTGCCGCCAGGTGAGGATCCGCTCACCGTCTGGCTCGGAGCCCGGCAGCACCCGCGGCTCCGCGCCGGTTGCGATCAGCACTGCGTCAGCGTCGATCTCGGTATCACCCGCCACGACGCGACGGGGGCCGCTGAGGCGCGCGGTGCCGGAGACCACCTTGATCCCTTCGGCCGATAGCCGGGAGGCAACATCGGCGGATTGCGCTCTCGCCAGCGACTGCACCCGGGCGTACAGACGGGGTGCATCAAGCAGGGCGGCCCCGTTCCCGCTCGCATTGGTCCGGATCCCCAGGCTCGGCGAGCCTTCAATCGCCGCCATCATGGTCGAGGTGGCAATGAGCGTCTTAGACGGCACGCAGTCGGTCAGAACGCAGGCGCCACCGAGGCCGTCCCGTTCGATCACGGTCACCTCAGCGCCGAGCTGCGCGGCGACCAGGGCAGCCTCGTAGCCGCCTGGCCCGCCGCCGATGATTGCGATTCTGGCGTGCGGCTGGCTCACGTTTTCCCATTCTGTCCTATCCGGGCAGGGCAGAGCGCATCGGCACTGGCTCTCGCAATGGCGCGCGCGCGCGACCCGGTTAGCCAGCATCGTGGCCGACAGCCTCGTAACCTTGTCGTTCGTGGCGATATACGCGGCATACGGCAGCAATATGGATCCGGCGCAGATGGCGCGCCGCTGCCCGCATTCGCCGCAGCAGGGCACCGGGTGGCTGGATGGCTGGCGGCTGACTTTCGGCGGCGCTGACCTTGGCTGGCAAGGCGCGCTGGCCACGGTAGTCGAAGACGGGCATGAGCGCGTCTTCGTCGTGCTCTACGAGGTATCCGAGGCCGATGAGGCTGCCCTCGACCGATGGGACGGCGCGGAGCTGGGCTACTACCGGAAGACCAAGGTGCGCGTGATCACGCGGGACGGTGACGTGCTCGCCTGGCTCTACGTACTCAACGATTACGAGGGCGGCCTGCCCTCGGCCGGCTACCTCGGCATCCTTGCGGACGCTGCGGAGACGGCCGGGGCGCCCTCGGACTATGTCGCTTCCCTGCGCATCCGCCCGTGCGTTGCGGGCGGCTAGGACTTCTCCGGCTGCCGCTGCAGTAGCTCAGGCCAGCGCGGCGTCGGTCGGCCGCGACCGGTTGGCTGCTGCGCCTGGCATGGCGCCGGGGCCAACCGCGCCACCGTCCAGCATCGCAGTCAGCGCAGTCGCCACCATCAGGCGCACGCCATTGCCGATCGCCCGCTCGTCGACGTCGAACACGGCCTGGTGAATGTCGAAGTCGGCGGCAGATCCGGGCGTTCTGGTGCCGAGCCTGGCCAGCGCGCCAGGGATGGAGTCCAGATACCAGGCAAAGTCCTCGCCGCCCAGGCTCTGCGGCGCCTCGGTGATCGAATCCGGGCCGAGCACGCGGTCCGCGGCGGCCTCGAACATGGCCGTGCTGATCGCGTCATTCACTGTCGGCGGGACATTGCGCTGGTAACTGATCTCCGGAACCACACCGTAAGCGCTCGCCACTGACTCCAAAAGCGCCTTGACCAGGTCCGGCGCTTCGTGCCAGGTAGCGTCGTCGAGGCACCGCACCGTGCCCTCGACGATGCCGTCATCGGGAATCGCGTTGGCGGCCGTGCCCGCGCTCACCCGGCCCCAGACCAGGCTGAGGCTGGAACGAGGGTCGACCCGGCGAGACAACGCGGCCGGCAGCTCGGTGATGATCTTCCCGAGAGCGAACACCAGGTCAGCGGTCAGGTGCGGGCGCGCCGTATGCCCGCCCGGCCCGGTGACCTTGACCGTCAGCTTGTCGCAGGCAGCGGTGATCGGGCCAGTCCTGGTGCCGATCTTGCCGACGTCCAGGCGGGGGTCGCAGTGCAGCGCGAAGATGCGGTCGACCGAAGCGATGCCACCGGCGGCCATCACGTCGATGGCCCCGCCGGGCACCTCCTCGGCCGGCTGGAAGATCAGCCGGACATTGCCTGGCAGTGCCCGCGCCGCTGCCGCGCGAGCGAGGAACAGCCCCGTGCCGAGCAGAATGGCCGTGTGCACGTCGTGCCCGCACGCATGACACGCGCCCCGGTTGAGCGACCGGTACGGGACGTCCTTCTCGTCGTTGATCGGAAGCGCATCGATGTCGGCGCGCAGTGCCACGACCCGGCCGTCGACCGGGCCATCCCCGATGTCGACGATCAGGCCGGTGCCCTTCGGCAGGATCGCCGGCTTCAGGCCCGCCGCCTCGAGGCGGAGAGCGATGCGCCTGGTAGTCCGGTACTCGTGGTATCCGGTCTCGGGGTGAGCGTGCAGGTCCCGCCGGAACTCGATGAGTTCCGGTTCGTGCCCGGCGAGGAACGCGTCGAGTTCACCCTCGAGGTCATGCTCGGCCATTAGCTGCCTCCCCGTTGAGACTTCCCTCGTCGGCTCTCCGGGCTGCTCTTCTGCGCCGCTTGGTGTCGGCGCTTAGCGGCTTATCCATCTGAACCTCGAACACACTCCAGTCCGCTAGCAAGCGAGGCCGGTCCGGGATTATGACAATGCCTAACGACATCAGATCCCGGGCCTGCGCCCAGTGTTATGCCCGCTCCAGAACTGCTCCGGCGTCCCTCGCGCCGGAAATGCGCCAGGCAGGTTATGCCCCGCCCTCGCGATCAGGTACCAGCCTTTACGGCTGTCAAACCTTTACACGCGTGCCGGGCAACCCGTAATCCTGCTCGCAAGCAACAACCGTTGTCCGACAAGATCAGCGAGGCGCCTACTGGCGCCCCGAACGTTCTGGTCGATCGCTTACGACATTCGCTCTACTGGCCAGCATCGTACCGCCTGGGATTGCATGCCCGCTGACGATGCGGGATTGTCGCGCAGGGGCGCGTTCTGGCTGCTTCCGGGACACCAGCCAAGGCCGATGCGAACAATCCCGTTGGGTCGGCCATGCCCAGGCTCGTCCGTAATGAGAATGGGAACGGCTGCGAGTCCGCTGACTCGGTTTAGTAGACCTCGGGCGGCTGGTAGATGCCCCACACGTCGCGAAGCGCGTCGCTCACTTCGCCGATCGTGGCCAGCGCCCGCAGCGCCTCGCGCAGCGGGTAGAGCAGGTTCGCATCGCCTGCCGCAGCCTGCCTGACGTCGTCCAGGCGCCGCGTGACTTCAGCCGAGTCGCGCCGGTCGCGCAGCTCAGCAAGCCGGGCAGCCTGCTCATGCTCGATCGCCGGATCGACCCGGAGCGGCTCGTAGGGCTCCTCTCGGTCGCTGACATAGGCATTGACGCCAACGACTTTGCGCTCGCCGGAATCGACTTCGCGTGCGATCCGGTAGGCCGAACGCTCGATTTCAGCCTTCTGGAAACCCTGCTCAATGGCGGCGACTGCGCCCCCGAGTTCAGCCACCTTGTCCATCAGCTCGCGTGCCAGGACCTCGATCTCGTCGGTCATCGCCTCGATGGCATACGAACCCGCGAGCGGGTCGACGGTAGCGGTCAGGTCAGTCTCGAAGGCCAGCACCTGCTGAGTCCGCAGCGCCAGCGTCGCGGCCTTTTGCGTGGGTAGCGCAATCGCCTCGTCGTAGGCGTTGGTGTGCAGCGACTGCGTGCCGCCGAGAACCGCGGCGAGCGCCTGCAGCGTCACCCGGGCCAGATTCACCTCGGGCTGCTGCGCGGTGAGCTGGACGCCCGCCGTCTGGGTGTGGAACCGGAACATCTGCGACCGCGGATCCCGCGCGCCGAACTCGTCCCGCATGATGTGCGCCCACATGCGCCGGGCCGCGCGGAACTTGGCTATCTCCTCAAGCAGAGTCGTGCGGGCCACGAAGAAGAACGACAGCCGTGGCGCGAATTCGTCGACAGCCAGGCCTGAGTCGATAGCGGTCCGGACGTACTCGCGGGCGTTCGCCAGCGTGAAGGCGATCTCCTGGACGGGCGTCGCCCCAGCCTCGGCCATGTGGTATCCGGAGATCGAAATCGTATTCCAGCGCGGAATCTCGGCCCGGCAGTAAGCAAAGCTGTCGGCAACCAGCCGCAGTGACGGCTGCGGCGGATAGATATAGGTGCCGCGAGCGATGTACTCCTTCAGGATGTCGTTCTGGATAGTGCCGGAGATCGCGGCCGGGGAAATCCCCTGCTCTTCCGCCACCAGTTGATAGAGCAGGAGCAGCAGCGCGGCGGGCGCGTTGATGGTCATCGATGTCGACACTTGATCAAGGCGGATGCCGTCGAACAGCAGGCGCATGTCGTCCAGCGAGTCGATCGCCACGCCAACCTTGCCGACCTCGCCCCTGGCCTGCTCGGCGTCGGAGTCGTACCCCATCTGAGTCGGCAGGTCGAAAGCGACCGAGAGGCCGGTGGTGCCGGCCTGGATCAGCTGGTGATACCGGCGATTGGAGTCCGCGGCGGTAGAGAAGCCCGCGTACTGACGCATCGTCCATGGCCGGGTCAGGTACATGGTCGGGTAGACGCCCCTGGTGAACGGGAAAGCGCCCGGGTCACCGAGGTCCGTCACCGGATCGAGGTTCTGCACGTCCTTAGGGCCGTAGACAGCCCTCGATCGGCGCACCTGACTCCGTCATGCGACTCATGTCCCAAGCCTACGGCGCGCAGGCCGACCCTCCTGTTGTGAAGTGCACCACGCTCGCGGCAGCTGCGCCCTATTCACACCGCCAATCGCGGCTCGCCCTGCCCGATTATCGGCGACGCACGTCAAAGCTTTCGCAAAGTCTCGGCCGTTCGGCACTACTACGTCCGATACGACCGGAATATGCCGCGTAGCAAGTTCACTGCGTGTGGGCAAGGTCACGGTACGTAACAGAGAACGTCAGACATCGCCACATAAGATGCACTCCACCCTGCGCAAGATCGACATGACGCTCCGGATCATCCGGCCAGCTCACCGCGGAGATCAGAGGTACGGATGAGGACTCGGGCGCGCTCTCATGGCGGCGCTGGCCGCCGGCACGGCCCTCACCGCCCTAGCCTGGCCGGTCGCCGTTGCCGGGCCGGTCGCAGGAGCAGCCACTGTGACCCGGTTCGTGTCCGCTGCGCGCACCGACCGCTCCGCGCGGGCCGCGAGCCTCCTCCACGCCAGCGCGCCAAGGCCCGGCAGCCGCGCTGCACGCAGCATTGGCGGTCCGCTGATGGCGAGCCGTGGTGAGGTGGTCAAGGAGCCGGCCAATGACCCCAGGCCACTGCCCGACATCCCGGCGTCAGCCTGGGTCATTGCGAATGCCAGCACCGGCCAGGTGCTAGCTGCCAGGGACCCGCATGGCGAGTTCGGGCCGGCCAGCACGCTGAAGGTGCTGACAGCGGTCACGCTGATCCCGCTACTCAACCCGAACGGCATGCTCGTCGCGAGCAGGCTGGCGACCTCGCAGCAGCCGACCTCGGCGGACCTGATCACTGGCCGCCCTTACCAGGTGTCAGACCTGTTCCGGGCCCTGCTACTGATCTCGGCCAACGATGCGGCGGTCGTGCTCGCCCAGGGCACTGGCTCGCTCGCCAGGGGCATGGCGCTGATCAACGCCGAGGCACAGCATTTGCGGGCCTACGATGTCGTGGCCAAGCTGCCGAACGGCCTGCCGGCGTCCGGCCAGGTCACCTCGGCCTACGATGAGGCGCTCATCGCCCGGCAGGCGCTGGCGATGCCGGCCTTCATGACCTACGACTCCACCCTGGCGGCGAGGCTGGAGCTAGCGCCGGGCCACTTCGAGGCGCTGCACAACCAGAACTACCTGCTCACTCAGTACCCCGGCGGCATCGGCGGCAAGATCGGCTGGACCGTCAGCTCCGAGGCGACCTACGTGGGGCTGGCCAGGCGCAATGGCGTCACACTGATCGCGACCGTGATGCACTGCACGTCACTGCAAGAGATCACGTCGGCCGAGCGGCTGCTGAACTGGGGATTCGCCATGAACGGCCGGGTCAGGCCCGTCGGCACGCTGGTCTCCCCGCTCGCCGCGAAACCAGTCGTCACACACGCGCGCAGCGTCGCCAAGCCGACCAGAGTTGCCTTGTCCAGCCCGCAGCCGGGCGCTGACGGCAGCGCGGGCAACTACGCACTCGCAGCCGGCGGGCTGCTAGCGGCCGCGCTCGGGCTCGGCGGGCTGGCCAGAACGCGCCGTCGGCCCGTCGCTGGACGGCGTCCGCCGCGGTAGCCACCGCAACGCGAGCCGTCCAGCGCCACGGCCGTGGTCAGCGGGACTGCACTGCCTCCGCCTTGGCCTCCTCGCCATCGGGACCGGCCGGCGAATACCTTGACCGGCTTGATGATCCGGGGCCGGATCCGGCTGGTCTTCGCAGCGTTAGCCTCGGCCGCCTGGCCGAGCTGCCGCGGTGTCGCTGACCGCCACCACGGTGAACCTGCCGAGCGCCAGCGCAGCCAGGAACACGATCACGATGCCGAGGCCAGTGAAGAAGCCGACCTGCTCAAGTAGCGATCTCGTGGTCCCGCCAACCGGCATGCCAGCGGTTGGCAGGCTTGGCCAGCGCCTGGCTATCAGGCCACCGACCGCGAACCAGGCGCCGGCCAGCGCAGCCAGCCACGCGCCGATGAGGGCCGACGGGCGGAACCGGCTCAGCAGGACGACGAGCCCGCCCAGTAGCGTGACGGCGCCCGGCAGCACCTCAAGCCACATGCGGCCGGACGTCGCTGCCCACGCTCGGTCCGGCGTGTAGGCATAGTGGAAGTAGGGACCCACGAACGGGATCAGCGCGCCCCAGATGCCAAGCAGCACGAGCAGCAAACCGCTCAGCGCACCGCGGCTGCGCCGGACGCGAAGCGTCCCAGCCATGATTGATCACTCCCTGGACAGGCGTTTGGGGGGTTGTAAGCCTGCCGCCGCGCAGCTACCCGAAACCTCTGCGGTTACACATCACTCCAGCCGCCGGCCAGACCAGCTAGTCGATCGCCGACGGCAGGAAGCCGACCCTGTCCCTGACGCGCGCCATCGTCGCGGCGGCGATCACGTGCGCTTTCGCCGCGCCGGCCGCGAGTAGCCGGTCAAGCCCGGCCTCGTCAGCAAGCAGCTTCTCGGTGCGCTCCCTGATGGGCGCCAGAGCGTCGACCACCACTTCGGCCAGATCCTTCTTGAACGTCCCGTAACCAGCGCCGGCGTATCGCTTCTCCAGGTCCGACCAGCGGCTCGCCGGTCAGCGCTGAGTAGATGCGCAGCAAGTTCGTGACGCCAGGCTTGGCCGCTTCGTCGACGCGGATCTCGCCATCGGTGTCAGTGACGGCTCTCGATAATCTTGCGGCGGATCGACACCGGATCCTCGAGCACATCGATAATGCCCTGCGGCGCCGACGCCGACTTGCTCATCTTGATCGACGGATCCTGGAGATCAGCGATCTTGGCGACTTCCGGCAGGATGTACGGGCCGGGAACGACGAACGTCGGACCGAACCGGTTGTTGAACCGCTGAGCGAGGTCTCTGGTCAGCTCCAGGTGCTGGCGCTGGTCCTCGCCCACTGGGACCTGGTCAGCGTCATAGATCAGGATGTCGGCAGCCTGCAGGATCGGGTAGGTGAACAGCCCGACGCTGGAAGCTTCGGCCCCGCCCTTCGCTGACTTGTCCTTGAACTGGACCATTCTGCTGGCCTCGCCGAAGCCGGTGATGCAGGCCAGCACCCAGGCCAGCTCGGGGTGCTCGGGCACATGACTCTGCACGAACACCGTCGACCTGTCCGGATCCAGGCCTGCGGCAAACAGCTGAGCAGCGGCGACCCTGGTCCGGCGGCGAAGCTCGGCCGGCTCCTGCGGCACCGTGATCGCGTGCAGGTCGACGACGCAGTAGAAGGTGTCGTGAGTCTCCTGCAGGGCCACCCACTGGCGCACCGCACCGAGGTAGTTGCCGATGTGGAAGGAGTCCGCAGTCGGCTGGATGCCGGAGAGCACGCGTGGTCGGGGCATGATCGAAGTCTAGTTCGGGCCGCGAGCCGGACTTGCCCGCACCCGCGGGGACGGCGGAGATCCTGAGGAGGACTTAACTGGCCCATACAACGATAAGTCTTCAAGATCATGAAAAGCTCAGGCGATGACGATGTCGCCCTGCACGACCGGGACGATGTCAGGCGCGCCGAGCCGGATCGCGTCCGCATCCTGGTCGGTGTCGGCTTCTTGAGAGGCTCGCTCGGCCTCCACCCTGATCCGGTAGTTCTCCAGCTCCCTGGCGATCTGGCGGGGCCGCCACTTCATCGGCCCTGCCATCAGGCTGGCCGCGTCCTCGGCAGCGGACATGCCCCGGTCCCAGGTCTCGATCGAGGCGTGCGTGCGACGCGCCAGCACGTCGTCCAGGTGCCTGGCCCCCTCGTGCGACGCGGCGTACACGATGTCGGCCCGCAGGTAGTCGTCTGCGCCGGCCAGCGGCTTTCCGAGGCCAGGATCGGCGGCGATGAGCGTCAGTACCTCGCCGATCATCGACCCGTACCTGTGCAGCAGGTGCTCGATCCTGGCCACGTGCAGTCCGGACGAGCGGGCCAGCGCGTGCCGCGAGTTCCAGAGCGCGATGAAGCCGTCGGCTCCGGCCAGCGGGACGCTATCGGTGCAGGACGGGGCGACCTTCTCGTCGAGGCCGTGAGCGACCGCGTCGACCGCGTCGCGGGCCATCAGCCGGTAGGTGGTGTACTTCCCGCCGGCGATCAGGACCAGGCCGGGTACCGGGTGGGCGACAGTGTGCTCGCGGGACAGCTTGGACGTGGACTCTGACTCGCCTGCGAGCAGGGGCCGCAGCCCGGCGTAGACGCCTTCGACGTCGTCTCTGGTGAGCGGGACGGCAAGGATCTTGTTCAGCTGGCCGAGTACGTAGTCGATGTCCGCACGGCTGGCGGCCGGGTGCGCCCGGTCCAGCGACCAGTCTGTGTCGGTGGTGCCGATGATCCAGTGGCGCCCCCAGGGGATGACGAACAGCACGCTCACCGGCGTCCGCAAGATGATCCCGGTGCTGGAGTGGATGCGGTCGCGGGGCACGACAAGGTGCACGCCCTTGGACGCCCGGACGTTGATCGTCCCGCGGCCGCCCACCATCTCCTGGATCTCGTCCGTCCACACCCCGGTGGCATTGACGACCTGCTGCGCCCGGATCTCCACCTCGTTCCCGGTCTCCAGGTCCTTGGCGCGAACGCCGGTCACGCGCTCGCCCTCCCGCAGGAAACCGGTGACCTGGGTGCGCGACGCCGCGTGCGCGCCGAAGCTCGCCGCGGTCCGCACCAGCGTCACGACGTAACGGGCATCATCTACCTGGGCATCCCAGTAGACCAGCGCTCCGGTCAGCGCCTTGCGGTTCAGGGCTGGCGCCAGTCGCAGTGCGCTGCGCCTGGTCAGCTGGCGGTGGCCAGGCAGCCCCCTGCTCTGGCCCATGGAGAACCCAAGGGTGTCGTAGGCGGTGACGCCCGCGCCCACGTAGGCCCGTTCCCAGGCGTGATGGGTGAACGGGAACAGGAACGACACCGGATGCACCAGATGCGGTGCGATCCGCTCCAGCAGCAGCGACCGCTCGCTCAGAGCCTCGCGCACCAGCCCTACGTTGAGCTGCTCGAGATAGCGCAGGCCGCCGTGGATCAGCTTGCTCGACCGGGACGAGGTGCCCGAGCCGAAGTCTCGCGCCTCCACAAGGCCAGTGGTCAGTCCCCTGGTCACCGCGTCGAGGGCGACCCCGGCACCGACAACTCCTCCGCCGACCACCAGGACCTGCAGCTCAGTGCCCGCCAGCGCGCCCAGGGCGGCAGCGCGCTCGGCGGGACCGAGTCGCGTCGTCGCCCTGGCGGGGTCCGCGACGGTCGCATGCCCGTTTGCTGGCGACGGCCCGGCCCCCCGCACGCCAGGCCAGGCCCGGCCGTCAGCGCGCCGAGGCACTCGGCGTCACCACGACTTCCACCCGCTGGAACTCCTTGAGGTCGGAGTAGCCAGACGTGGCCATAGTGCGGCGCAGCGCGCCCATCAGGTTCATCGACCCGTCTGCGACCGTGGAGGGCCCGTGCAGGATCTGCTCGAGCGTGCCGATCGTGCCGACTTCAGCCGGGCACTGCGGGGCAGGTCGGGGTGGTGCGCCTCGCTGCCCCAGTGGTAGCCGCGGCCGGGCGCCTGGGTAGCCCTGGCAAACGGCGACCCGACCATGACAGCGTCCGCACCGAGTGCAAGGGCCTTGGCGATGTCACCGCTGCGGGTCATTCCGCCGTCGGCGATGACGTGCACGTACCGGCCGCCAGACTCGTCCAGGTAGTCCCGGCGCGCGGCCGCGACGTCAGCAATGGCGGTGGCCATGGGTACAGCGACGCCGAGCACGGCGGCAGTGGTGTGCCCGGCCCCGCCGCCGAAGCCAGCCAGCACCCCGGCTGCACCGGTCCTCATGAGGTGCAGCGCCGCGGTATAGGTGGCACACCCGCCGACGATGACCGGCACGTCCAGCTCGTAGATGAACTGCTTGAGGTTCAGCGGCTCAGCCTGACCTGACACGTGCTCGGCCGACACCGTCGTTCCGCGGATTACGAAGATGTCCACGCCAGCATCGATAACGGCCTTGTAGTAGCGCACCGTGCGCTGCGGTGACAGCCGCGCCGCTGTCGTCACGCCAGCGGCGCGGATTTCCTCGATCCGCCTGCTGATGAGGTCTTCCCTGATCGGCTCGGCATAGATCTGCTGCAGGCGCCGCGTGGCCGCCTTGTCATCAAGCTCCGCAGCTTCCGCCAGCAGCGGCTCCGGGTCTTCGTACCTGGTCCACAGGCCTTCCAGGTCCAGCGCGGCGAGGCCGCCGAGCTGGCCGACGGCGATCGCGGTCGCCGGCGACACCACGCTGTCCATCGGTGCCACGACCAGCGGAATCTCGAACCGGTAGGCATCGATCTGCCAGGCGATCGAGACCTCCTCGGGATGCCTGGTCCGGCGAGAGGGCACGATGCCGATCTCGTCGAGCGCGTACGCCCGCCGACCGCTCTTGCCCCGCCCGATCTCTACCACGCTCAAGTTGCTCTCCCGCCCTGCGTGCGCGCACGCCTGGCCGCCGGGATTGGCGTGCCAGGGCGCGCTAGCCTCGCCGGCCGCCGTAGTTAGGCGCCTCGGCCACCATCTGGATGTCGTGGGGGTGGCTCTCCACCAGGCCCGGCGCTGGTGATCTGGGTGAACTGCGCCTGCTGCAGCTCGCAGATCGTGCGCGCGCCGCAATAGCCCATGGCTGCCCGCAGCCCGCCGGTTAGCTGGTCGGCCACGGCGGCCAGCGGCCCGCGGTAGGGCACCTGGCCCTCAACGCCCTCGGGCACCAGCTTGTCCTCCCGCAGCACGTCGTCCTGGAAGTACCGGTCCTTGGAGTACGAACCACCGCGTTCGGGGTTGCGCATCGCACCGAGCGAGCCCATCCCCCGATACAGCTTGAACTGCTTGCCGTGGATAAAGACGAGCTCGCCGGGGCCCTCCTCGCAGCCGGCCAGCAAGCTGCCGAGCATGACGGTGTCCGCGCCCGCCGCGATGGCCTTGGCGATGTCGCCCGAGTACTGCACGCCGCCGTCGCCGATCACCGGCACGCCTGCGGGCTTGCACGCCTGCGCGGCCTCGTAAATCGCGGTGACCTGCGGTACGCCGACGCCGGCCACCACCCGGGTCGTGCAGATCGAGCCCGGCCCGACGCCGACCTTGACCGCGTCCGCACCGGCCGCGACCAGCGCCTGAGCGCCGGCCCTGGTCGCCACGTTCCCCCCGATAACCTCGACACGGGAGTTCGCCTTCACCTGGCTGACCATGTCAAGCACGGCCTGTGCGTGGCCGTGCGCCGTGTCCACGACCAGGAAGTCGACGCCTGCCTCGATCAGCGCCTGGGCGCGGCGCTTGGCGTCCTCGCCGACGCCAACGGCGGCGCCCACGACCAGCCGTCCCTCGGCGTCCTTCGTGGCGTTAGGGAACTGCTCGCTCTTGGTGAAGTCCTTGACCGTGATCAGGCCGCGGAGCCGTCCCGTTTCGTCCACCAGGGGCAGCTTCTCTACCTTGTTACGGCTGAGCAGCGCCAGCGCCTCCGGCCTGGTGACGCCTACCGGCGCTGTCACCAGGGGCATCGCGGTCATTACCTCGGCGACCCGGCGGCGGTGGTCAGACTCGAAGCGGATGTCGCGGTTAGTGACGATGCCGACCAGAATGCCGTCCGCCTCGGTGACAGGCACGCCGGAAATCCGGTACCGCGCGCACAGCTCCTCAACGTCGGCCACGGTGGCATCGGGCCCGCACGTCACCGGATTGGTGATCATCCCGGCCTCGGAACGCTTGACCATGTCGACCTGCTGGGCCTGCTCCTCAACCGACATGTTCCGGTGCAGGACTCCGGCTCCGCCCTGGCGGGCCATCGCGACCGCCATCCGGGCCTCGGTCACGGTGTCCATGGCAGACGACAGCAGCGGGATCCGCAGCGTCAACCGCGGCGTGAGTCGGGCTGATGTGTCCGCTTCGCTGGGCATTATCACTGAATGCGCCGGCAGCAGCAGAACGTCGTCGAAGGTCAGGGCAGGCGGGCCGAACTTCTCGTCGCTCATCTCACGTTCCGTGTCCGGGTACTGGACTCCGCGTCCGGGTTCTGGATTTCCTTCATCCTAGTGACCGGTCCGGCCCGATCCTGCCAGGGCCGGGATCCCTGCCACGGGGAGCAGGGATCCCGGCTGCATGGGCCCTGGCTATGCGGACTCCGCCACCGTCGCTTCCGCCATCGCGATCGCACGGAGCCTGGCCAGCGCGCGGTGCTGGGCGACCCGCACCGCCCCGGCTGACATTCCGAGCGCGTGACCGGTCTCCTCGGCCGTCAGGCCAGTCAGCACCCGCAGCACCAGCAGTTCGCGCTGATTGACCGGGAGTTTGGCCAGCAGTGCACGTGCGTGCTCGGCTTCCAGATAGGCGACGGCCGTTTCCTCCGGGCCGGGACGGGGGTCAGGACCGTCAGGAAGGTCCTCGGTCGGGACCGCGAGCCTGGCCGCGCTGCGCATTGCATCGGCCACCTTGTGCGATGCGATGCCGAAAACGAATGACGAGAACGGCCGGCCCATATCCTGATAGCGCGGAAGGGCCGAGAGAACAGCGATACACACTTCCTGAGCCACATCATCGGCAGCGTGATAATGCCCCGAAATGCGACCGAGCCGAGCCCGGCAATAGCGCACGACCATCGGCCTGATCTGCCGCAGCAATGTTTCAATTGCGGCCGGCTGACCACGCGCCGCGAGCTCAGTCAGTGTCCCCATGTTGTCGTGCCTAGCCCCATCTACCTGCGATTCCACCTGATCCCCCTGGCTCAGCGGCGGTCTCACGAATCAGTCCGTACGAGACCGTGATTCCCCCTGCCGGGAGTAAAGGCAACATAAAAATAGGCAACGGAAAGGTCACATTGATGGGCCGTCACGACGCCTGGGTAAATTAATTACCGAGAGTAGTTCAGTAACTACTCAAAGTATTTACCGGCAACTACCAAAAGACGTTGTCGATACAGAAATAGCATTCTGGCTAGGAATTATGTGCCGAAGGGGAACAACGGGAGCCATGTCATGATGCGTGCCCGGGCGCGCAGTCGACCATCCCTCAGTCGCCTCTCTCGCATGCGCCCTCGGCCGGGCGCGGCATGTAAAGAAAAACCGGCCCCGCCACCGCGCCGGTGAGGGCGCGAGGACGGGGCCGGTTAAGCAGGCTGTTAGCGGCGCCCGGTCAGTGCTGGTGACCGTGGCCGTGGCCGTTGGCCTCTGCGGCCTCGGGCTCGGGCTTCTCGCTGACGAGCACCTCGGTGGTGAGCAGCATGCCGGCGATCGACGCGGCGTTCTGCACCGCCGAACGGGTCACCTTGACCGGGTCGATGACGCCCTGCGCCACCAGGTCGCCGTACTCGCCAGTCGCGGCGTTGTAGCCGTGACCAGCCGGCAGCTCGGCGATGCGGGCGACGACCACGCCGCCCTCGGCGCCGGCGTTCTCGGCGATCCAGCGGGCCGGTGCCGACAGTGCGCGCCGGACGATCTGGACACCAGTGGCCTCGTCGCCCTTCATGCCGAGGTCGCCAAGCTGTCCAGCCACGTGGACGAGCGCGGCGCCGCCGCCGGCGATGATGCCTTCCTCGATGGCGGCCCTGGTCGCCGAGATCGCGTCCTCAAGGCGGTGCTTCTTTTCCTTGAGCTCGACCTCGGTCGCCGCGCCGGCCCGCAGCACGGCAACGCCGCCGGCCAGCTTGGCCACCCGCTCCTGGAGCTTCTCCTTGTCCCAGTCCGAGTCGGTGTTCTCGATCTCGGTCCGCAGCTGGCGGATCCGGTCTTGGACCGCTGGCTGGTCGCCAGCGCCGTCGATGATCGTCGCGGTGTCCTTGGTCACCACCACGCGGCGGGCCTGGCCGAGCACATCCAGGCCGACCTGGTCCAGCTTGATGCCGACCTCCTCGCTCACGACCTGCGCACCGGTCAGCACGGCCATGTCCTCGAGCATCGCCTTGCGCCGGTCACCGAAGCCGGGCGCCTTGACCGCGACCACGTTGAGCAGGCCGCGGATCTTGTTGACGACCAGCGTGGAGAGAGCCTCGCCTTCCACGTCCTCGGCAATGACCAGCAGCGGCTTCTTGGTCTGCGCGATCTTCTCCAGCAGCGGCAGGAAGTCCGCCATTGAGGAGATCTTGCCGGCGCTGAGCAGGATGTAGGCGTCCTCCAGGACGGCTTCCATCCGCTCGGGGTCGGTGACGAAGTACGCCGAGATGTAGCCCTTGTCGAACTGCATGCCCTCGGTGAACTCGAGCTCGATGCCCATCGTCGGGGCTTCCTCGACGGTGATGACGCCGTCCTTGCCGACCTTGTCGAAGGCCTCGGCGATGACCTCGCCGATCTTGGCGTCCTGCGCGGAGATCGTCGCCACGTTGGCGATCTCGCCGCGCTCCTCCACATCGCGGGCCGACTTGACCAGCGCCTCGGCCACTGCAGCAGATGCCGCGTCGACACCGCGCTTGAGCGCCATCGGGTTGGCACCCGCGGCGACGCTGCGCAGGCCCTCGGCCACCATGGCCTGGGCCAGGACGGTGGCGGTGGTGGTGCCATCACCGGCGACGTCGTTGGTCTTGGTGGCGACCTCCTTGGCCAGCTGAGCGCCCAGGTTCTCGGTCGGGTCCTCTAGCTCGATCTCGCGCGCGACGGTAACGCCGTCGTTGGTGATAGTGGGCGCGCCCCACTTCTTGTCGATGACGACGTTGCGGCCCTTCGGGCCGAGCGTCACCTTCACGGCGTCCGCGAGGTGGTTAACGCCCCGCTCAAGGGCGCGCCGTGCGTCCTCGTCGAAAACCAGGCTCTTGGCCATCTGGTCCCCAGTGTCTGTGGTGAGCGGTAATGGTCTTCGTCTTGGCATCCGAGGCTGTCACGCCACCGCCCCGGACCGGGCCGCAGGCTCCCGGAGTCTGACTCCGGGAGCCACGAGCCGAGCCGGGGCGGTGCCAGGCCGCTGTTGGCAGCCCGGCGCGGGCCAGGCCCGCGCGCGAAAGCTTGCTCGCTACTTCTCGATGATGGCGAGCACGTCACGGGCAGAGAGCACCAGGTACTCCTCGCCGTGATACTTCACTTCGGTGCCGCCGTACTTGCTGTACAGCACGACGTCGCCGACCTTGACGTCCATCGGGACGCGCTTGGCACCGGCGTCATCGAACCGGCCAGGACCGACAGCCAGGACTTCGCCCTCCTGGGGCTTCTCCTTGGCGGTGTCGGGGATGACCAGGCCGGACGCGGTGGTCTGCTCGGCCTCGAGCTGGCGTACCACGATCCTGTCTTCGAGCGGCTTCAGAACAACCTTGGTGGCGGTCGTCACGATCTGACCTCCCCCTTCGGAAAGGGCTAGCTGAATTAGAGAGTCGACCATGTCGGCCTGCCGTCGCGGGTGCCAGACCAACCTTGTCGCATTAGCACTCTACCGTAGTGAGTGCCAGTTCCGTACGCTAGCCCCCCTGTAATGACGCGTCAAACGGCGGCCCGCCTGCCGAGGCAGCCAGTACAGCTGGGCGGCGCTTGAGCGGCCGCTGGCCGCCCGGCGGCTTAGGCGGCAGTTATGGTCGTGACCGGCAGCGAGGAGTCAGCCGCGAAGTCCAGGCCCGATGGTGCGGCGCCGCGGGCTACCAGCTCAGCGCCCAGAGCCGCGACCATCGCGCCGTTGTCGGTGCACAGGCCAGGCCGCGGCACCCGCAGGTGCAGACCGGCCGCCTCGCACCGTTCCTGTGCCAGCGCCCGCAGCCGGGAGTTGGCGGCCACGCCACCGCCGATAATCAGATGGTCGACGCCGCGTGACCGGCAGGCCGCGACCGCCTTCCTGGTCAGGACGTCAGCCACCGCCTCCTGGAACGAGGCCGCTACGTCCGCCACCGGCACCGGCAGGCCGGCCGCTTCACGAGCTTCGACCCAGCGCGCTACCGCGGTCTTCAGGCCGGAGAAGGAGAAGTCGCTGGTGCCATCGGAGTACTTGCCGCGGGGGAACGCGATCTCGTTCCGGTTCCCCGCCGTCGCTGCGCGGTCGATGTGCGGTCCGCCGGGGAACGGCAGCCCGAGCACCCTGGCGACCTTATCGAAGGCCTCGCCCGCTGCGTCGTCGATCGTCGCGCCAAGCGGCACGACCTCTTCGGTCAGGTCAGGCACAAGCAGCAGGGAGGAATGCCCTCCGGATACCAGCAGGGCGATGGCAGGCGCCGGCAGCGCACCGTGCTCAAGCTGGTCGACGGCCACGTGCGCGGCCAGATGGTTAACGCCGAAGAGCGGCTTGCCGGTGGCGATGGCGTAGGCCTTGGCGGCGCTGACGCCGACTAGTAGCGCACCTGCCAGGCCAGGACCGGCCGTGACGGCGATCGCGTCCACGTCCTTCAGGCGCACGCCTGCCTTGTCCAGCGCTCGGTCCACGGTCGGCACCATGGCCTCGAGGTGCGCCCGGCTGGCTACCTCTGGCACCACGCCGCCGAACCTCGCGTGCTCGTCAACGCTCGATGCCACCGCGTCCGCCAGCAGCTCGCGGCCGCGGACCAGTCCGACGCCGGTCTCGTCGCAGGAAGTCTCGATGCCCAGCACTAGCGGCACGGTCATGGCGCCTCGGCTCCTTTCCCGCCAGCTGCCTCGTCGGCCGCCAGTCCGCCGGAGGGCTGGCGGGCCGCAGCGCACCGGCCAGCCCGCGCCGCATCACGATGGCATCGGTGCCCGACGGCTGGTAATACCCGCGCCGAATGCCCACTTCGGCGAATCCCCACCACTTATACAGCCGCTGCGCGCGCAGGTTGTCCTCCCGGACCTCCAGGAATGCCTCGGTGCAGCCTCGCCTGACGGCCTCGGCAAGCAGCTCCTCCAGCAGCCGCGATCCGATCCCCTCGCCCCAGTGGGCAGTGGACACTGCGATCGTCAGCACGTCGGCCTGGCCGCCTGCGGCCAGCAGCCCGGCATAGCCGACGACGGTGCCAGCCGGGTCCTCAGCGATCAGGTAATACCGGCTAGCCGGCTGCTGGCTCAGCTCGCCGGCCAGCATCTGCCGAGACCATGCCTCCTCGCCGAACAGCGCAAGCTCGAGTCCGAGCACGCTATCGAGGTCAGCCGTCGTCATCGGCCGGAGGTCCAGCTGCGTCACGGCGTTACTCGCTTCGGCCTGCCCGGTTCCCTGGCATCCGGCCGGCGCAAGTACAGCGGCTCGGCAGGCTGCGGCGGCTCACCTGCCGCCAGCCGAGCCGCGGCGATCGCGGCGAGCTGGCCGGCGACCGGGAACCGCGGCGCCAGCTGGCTGGTCGGCCAGCTCCGGGTAGATCAGCGGGCCCTCGCCGGCGACCGGCAGGCCGGCCGGAAGCTCGGCCGGACGGCCCACTTGCGGTCCCTCGAGTCCGCCGCCCGGCCCCGCAGTAACGCGCCCAGTACACCTCCCGGCGGCGCGCGTCCGTCGCGACCAGGAACTCACGCCCGGCGGCCTCAGCATGCGCGCGCCGCAGCGATTACGTCGAGCGAGCAGACGCCCTCGACCCTGATTCCGAGCGCGCTGCCAAGCACCCTGGCCGTCACCAGCCCGGCCCGCAGTCCGGTGTACGGACCAGGCCCGGTACCGACCGCAACTGCGGTCAGGTCGCCCGCCCCGGCGCCGGCGCTGAGCAGCACCTTGCCGATGAACAACGAGAGCAGTTCGCTGTGCCGGCGCGCGTCAGCGGCAGACTCTTCAGCGATCACGGCAGCGCCATCGTGCAGGGCCACGGTAACCGCTGACGTTGCGGTGTCGAAAGCGAGCAGCAGCACGGTTGCCCAGCCTAATGAGGGCACGGCACTGGTCGTGACTGGCCTGCGCAGCTTGCTGGTCAGGCGGTGGGCTCTGTGCGCGCCTTCGCCAGCACGTCCCTGGCCGCGGCCTCGGCGCCCGCCTGCAGAGAGCTGACAGGGACCGGCCCGAAGCCGTGCCCGGACTCCTGCCCGGACTCCGAGACAGTGATGAGCACGTTCCGCTCCCGGACGACGACCGTCACCTTCTCGCTGTCGATGCCGCTGACGTGCTCGCGCTGAACCGCCACGAACGCCTGCTGGCCAGTCCCGGGAGCAGGGCGATCTCGGGCGGCCGACAGCGGCGAAGACTTCGGGGGCTCCTGCTTCAGGTCCTGCTGCGCCAGCGCGAAGTTGTCCTGCGCGTTGGCCGATGCGCTACCCGGCGCACTGCCAGCGGCGGTCGCCGCGGCGAACGGCTGGTAGGCCTCAGCGGTCACCTCCAGCACCAGGAACGTCGGCTTGCGGTCAACGGTAAAGCTGCATTGGCTGTCGGTGCTGCCGGAGAGCTCGCTGGTGGATGTCCGGCCGGGCTCGGGGAGGTACTGGTTCAGCACGGTCGTGCTCACGCTGGCGCAGGCGCTCGGCACAGACTTGAACTCGCCTGGCAGCAGCGAAGTCACGTACAGAACAGGCTTGGGAGCGTGATGGGTAAGGAGCGCGGTGATCCCGGCCGCGATGACGCAGGCCACGATGGCGAGGCCGCACCAGCGGTAGACGCGGCGACGCGACTTGCGCAGTCTGGTGGCAGCGGCCCGGCCACGGCGACGGCCGGCTACGCGCGGCTCGGCGGCGCTGGGTAGTTCGCCGTGGTCGCTGTCTGCTTGCCGGTGACCGTCAGGAGCGTCGTAGGCCTGCTCGTCATCCGGACGGGACGGTGCTTCGCGGCGCCGCAGCGCGCCAGTCGGCCGGGGCGGATAATCGCCAGGCCCGGCCCAGGGCGGTAGCTCAGCATCGGCGTCAGGCCCGAACGGATCGGCTGGCTGCCATCGGTTCGGCTCGGGCCGCTCACCGCGCCTGAGCCGGTCCGGCCCTGCCGACCGGTCGTAGCTGCGTGTGCGGCCCGGCTCGAGCCGCCGCGATGGGCGAGGGGGCGGAGAGCCCTGGTGAGCCACGGGAGCGCCTCCTCAGGGCGGATCAGCGCCGCGAAGAACCACGGCAGGGATGGGCTCGATTCACCCGCAGTGTAGTAGGGCGAACTACTGCGCGGAGGACAATCCGGAACGGATCCGGGCCTTGGCCAGACCATGGCTAGCTCAGGCCGGTCAGCGCCAGCCGGACCGCTTCGGCCACTTCCGTTCCGTGCCACCGCTCCCCCCAGCCCTGCACGCGCACGCCGCGCCGGACGTCGGCGTCCCCGGCGTCGTCGCCGCTCGCCATCGCCTCATCCGCCCGGATGAAGACTGAGAGAAAGCTCGGCGCCAGGTCCTCGACCAGCCCCTCGCCCCACTCGACAACGGTGACCGCAGTCGCCAGGTCGCCGTCCAGATCGAGATCGTCTACCTCGGCGCGGCTGCCGAGCCGGTAGGCGTCAGCGTGAACCAGGTCCGGGCCGGACGCCAGGCTCGGATGCACCCGGGCGATGACAAACGTCGGCGAGGTCACTGAACCTCGGACGCCGAGGCCCGCGCCGATGCCCTGGGTCAGTGTGGTCTTGCCAGCGCCGAGCGGCCCGGACAGCACGACCAGATCACCGGCGCGCAACAGACCCGACAGGCGCCGGCCGAGCGTACGCATCTGCTCAGCAGTTGCCACCGTCGCCAGCTCGTCAACGCCTGGCTCGCCGGAGTGCGGCTGGCCGGCGGCGCCGGTCAAGCTGGCCGCTGCCGGGTTGCCGTGTCCAGCGCCACCGCCGCCAGGTCGGCTATCTCCCCGGTGACAACCTCAGGCCGTTCCAGCTGGAGCACGTGCCCGGCTTCGGGCACCGTCACCATGACCGGCACCCGGAATCGAGGCGGCCAGCGCTGCCGTCTGCTTCGCCGGGATCAGCCGGTCCAGTCCCTCCGGCCAGCACCACCGTCGGTACCTTGCCGATCGTCGCCAGCGCGGCGCGCTTGTCGTGCTCGAGCAGGGCCAGATAGAAGTCGGCAACGACATCGATCGGGGTGGCCCGGATCACGCGCTCGAGAAAGTCGACGACGGCCGGGCTGACGTCCGGGTCGCCGAAGGCGATGAACCTGGTCGACAGGAAGGCCAGGTCGCCGGCCGCGCCGCGGATCCACTCGGTCAGCTCGGCGCGGCGGCCGCGCGCTGATCCGCGCAGCACCGCCGGGGCGGCCCAGCGGCCCACCGGGCGCAGTGGTCCCGGCAGCCACGCCAGTCGCGTCGGCCAGGTGCTCGGTGGTCGAGATCAGGCACACGCCGACGACCTTGCTGCCGAACAACTCCGGCTGCTGCTGCGCGAGCGCCATGATCGTCATGCCGCCCATCGAGTGCCCGACGAGCACCACCGGCCCGGGCCCGGCGCGGTAGCGGTCAGTACCGCGGCGAGATCGCGGCCGAGCTGGTCGATGCTGATGTGCGCCGGTTCGCTGCGGCCGGACTTGCCGTGGCTGCGCTGGTCCCATAGCACGAGCGCGGGCTTCGGCCGCCAGATCCCGCTGCTGGTAATGCCAGGTCTCCAGACTGAGGGTGTAACCGTGGCAGAACACGATCGTTACCGGCGCATCGTCAGACCCGCACACCTCGACGTGCAGCCGCACGCCGTCGTCCGCGATGACGTCGACAACGCGGCCGCGCAGCTGGCCGAAGGGCTCGTCTCCTGGCCGGATCGGGCCGAAGCCGGATCCGGCCAACCGCCACCTTCTCCGCGGCGATCACTGCCCCGGCCGAGGCTGCGGCGATCCCGGTAGCCAGCCCAGCGACGCTAGAAAGCCGCCGCCACCTGGCCATCTGTACTCCCGTCTGCGGCCGCGCGCCGCTGCATACCCGGACCCGGCCGCGGCCATGCCCGGAGCCGAGGCACCTTCCTCGGCCGCAGTTACCCCAGAGTAAGTTCTCGGGACCTTCCCCGTAAACCGGGTGACAATCTCGTATGCAAGCGTGCCGAGCGCCTCTGCCCACTCCTGCGCCGTCGGCTCGCCGTGATCGCCGGGCCCGAAGACTATGACCTCGTCGCCAGCCTCTGACGGCTCGTCGCCGAGGTCCAGGACGATGTGGTTCAGGTTGACGGTGCCAGCGATCGACACCCGCCGCCCGCGGGTGAAGACCATCCCGGCCGTGTTCGTGGCATGCCTCGGGATCCCCTCGTTGTAGCCGAGAGGCAGCACCCCGAGCGCAGTCTGGTGGCCGGTGACGTACCGGTGCGCATAAGACACTGGCGTCCTGGCCGGTACTCGCTTGACCTGGATCAGCCTGGCACGCAGGGTCATGGCCGGACGGAGCCAGCCCGGCGCGCCGCCGGGCAGCGTGCACAGGCCGAACACGGCACCGCCTGGGCGGACCAGGTCGAAGTAGGACTCAGGCAGCGTCAGGGTCGCCGGGCCGTTGGCCATGTGGCGCACTTCCGGCCTGGCTCCGGCTCTCTCAGCCGCCGCGACGGCGGCGCGGAACGCCTCTAGCTGCTGCCCGATCGTCGGGTGACCCGGTATGTCAGCGCAGGCGAAGTGCGACCACAAGCCGACGACCTGTACCCGGCCCGCCGCCTGCGCCGCCAGCGCCGCCTGCACCAGGCCTGGCCAGTCGGCCGGGATCGCGCCGCCCCGGCTCATGCCGGTGTCCGCCTCGAGATGCAGGCGCGCTGGCTTGCCAGCGCCCTCGGCGGCGAGCGCGATCTGGTCGACCAGCGCGGCTGTGCCGACCGTCAGGTCGACGCCCATGCCGGATCGCCTCGGCGTGCGGTGAGTCTGGGCTGCCGTGCAGGCTCAGCACCGGTACCGTGATCCCGGCCTTGCGCAGCGCGATCGCGTCGGCCACGTGCACGACCCCGAGCCAGGTCGCGCCGCCCGCCAGCGACGCTCGGGCCGAGGCCACCATGCCGTGGCCGTAGCCGTCGGACTTGACCACCGCCATGACCTGGGCAGAGCCGACGTGCTGGCGCAGCGCGGCCACGTTCGCCTGGATCGCGTCCAGGTCAACGAGCGCTTCCGGGTGCCCGTCCATGACAGTCCAGTGTGCCAGCCCGGCCGACCCGGTTGGCCCACGGCGGCGAAGGCCCGGCTCGCGCACTGCCGCGGAAACGTGATAGGCAATCCGCATGGCAGACCTCATCCCCCTTACCGTGCTGTTCGGCAACCCGGAGCGAGTGAGCCCGCGCCTGTCACCTGACGGGACCCAGCTCGCCTGGATCGCGCCCCATGACGGCGTGCTGAACGTCTGGCTTGCGCCGATCAGCGCGCAGGACGGGGTCCGCTGGGACGCCGCGCGCGTCATCACCGACGACACTGACCGGGGCATCCGGCAGTTTGCCTGGGCGCACGACGGCCGGCATGTGCTCTACCTGCAGGACACCGGCGGCGATGAGAACTGGCGGGTGCACGATGTCGACCTGCCGACGATGGAGCGGCGTGACCTGACCCCGTTCGAGGGAGTCCAGGCCCGGCTGATCGCCAGCGAGCGGGAGTTCCCTGATCAGATCCTGGTCGGGCTGAACAAGGACAACCAGCAGCTGCATGACGTCTACCGGCTGGACCTGAAGACCGGCGAGCTGACTAAGGAATTCGAGAACCCTGGGTTCCTCGACATGATCGCCGATCGCGAGATGGTGGTCCGGGCCGCACTGCAGCCACACCCGGATGGCTCGATGGACCTGCTCGTCAGGATGACCGGCGATGGCGACTGGCGGACGGTGCTCACGATCCCCGCCGACGACTCACTGACGACGGGCCCGATCGCGTTCAGCGCCGATGGCCGCTCACTGCTCATGATCTCGTCGGTAGGCGCGCAGGCGGCCAGGCTGATCTGGCTCGATGTCGCTAGCGGTAGCACCGAGGTATTGGCTGAGGACCCCGAGGCAGACGTCAGCGACGTCAGGATCGACCCGGATACCCGTGAACCGCAGATCGTGACGTTCACCAAGGCCAGGTCGGAGTACCGCGTGCTGGACCCGTCGGTGGCCGGGCACCTGGCCCGGATCCGTGCCCTGCACCCC
The DNA here is from genome assembly GCA_963808215.1 of uncultured Actinomycetota bacterium. GTDB lineage: Bacteria > Actinomycetota > Actinomycetes > Streptosporangiales > Streptosporangiaceae > JAJYUU01. Next base: position 29,488 of record CAWEEY010000018.1, on the reverse strand, counting down.
GGCGACCCGGTGTTCCCTGACGCTGATGACGATGACCGGGTCTGGCTGGTCGCGTTCAACAACGACGCCGGACCGGTCTCGTACTTCGCGTTCGACACCACCACTGGCACGGGCAGCTTCCTGTTCGAGCACCAGCCCGAGCTCTCGAAGTACGCGCTGGCGCCGATGGAGCCGTTCTCCTATCAGGCCCGCGACGGGCTGACGGTGCACGGCTACCTGAGCTTCCCGCCCGGCATGGACCGCACGGACCTGCCGACCGTCCTGCTCGTGCACGGCGGTCCGTGGGCACGCGACGCCTGGGGCTACGACGCCCAGGCGCAGTGGCTCGCCAACCGCGGCTACCTCTGCGTTCAGGTCAACTTCCGCGGCTCCACCGGTTACGGCAAGGCGTTCATCAACGCCGGGAACCGAGAGTGGGGCGCCTCGATGCAGGACGACCTGAGCGACGCCGTTGCCCACGCCATCAGCCAGGGCTGGAGCGACCCGGCGAAGGTCGCGATCATGGGCGGCTCGTATGGCGGCTATGCGACCCTGGCCGGAGCCGCCTTCACGCCGGATCTGTACTGCTGCGGCGTCGACATCGTCGGCCCCTCCAACCTGATCACGCTGATCGAGACCATTCCGCCGTACTGGGCGCCGATGATCGCCCAGTTCCATAACCGTGTCGGGGACCCGGCGAAGGACAGGGACTTCCTGTGGTCCCGATCGCCGCTGTCGGCCGTCGGGCAGATCCGGATCCCGCTGCTGATCGCCCAGGGGGCGAACGATCCGCGGGTGAAGCAGGCCGAGTCCGAGCAGATTGTCGCCGCTCTGCAGAAGGCTGGCATCGAGCACGACTACATGCTGTTCGAGGATGAAGGCCATGGCTTTGCTAAGCCCGACGAACCGGCTGAAGTTCTTCGCTGCCGCCGACAAATTCCTCGCCAGGTACCTCGGCGGCCGGGTGGAGAGCTAAGCCGGAGCCTTCAAGTCGTCAGCGGTTGTGGCTGGCTACGGCGCGGATAGCGGCAGGGATCGCGCCGAGTAGGTCACTGGCGCCAATCGGGGCATCGCGCGCGGCCAGGCGGCCCGCCATGCCATGCAGGTACGCACCCGCTGCGGCGGCATGCGCGGCGTTGACGCCCTGAGCGAGAAGCGAACCCGCTAGTCCGGACAGGACGTCACCAGACCCTGCGGTGGCCAGCCAGGGAGTGCCGGTCGAATTCACCAGGACCGGCTGATGGCCGTCCGGCTCGGCGATCACCGTCGTTGATCCCTTCAGCAGAACGGTCACGCCAAGCTCGGCCGCAGCAGCGCGCACGTAATAGCAGGCGGCGCGCCTCGATGTCCGCGCGATCGGCCGAAAGCAGCCTGGCCAGCTCGCCCGCGTGCGGTGTGATCAGCACAGGCGCTGCGCCGGCGCAGCAGGTCGCGGTGCGCCGTCAGCACCGTGAGGGCGTCGGCGTCGATGAGCACCGGCACGTCGCTGGCCAGGACGGCGGACAGCAGAGCCTCCGCCGTCGGCCCGGTACCGATCCCCGGCCCGATGACCCAGGCCTGTACCCGGCCAGCGGTCTCGATCGCCCGTCCGGGCCCGTCCGCGTCGTACGTCGTCAGCACCGCCTCCGGCCAGCGCTGCCGCACGACGTCCACCGCAACGGCGGCAGACACGAACCGGACCATGCCCGCCCCGCCATGGATCGCGCCCCCGCAGGACAGCACGGCCGCGCCGGTGTACTGATCGCTGCCGGCCACCAGCCCGAGCACGCCGCGGCGGTATTTGTCAGACTCGGCCTCCGGCCGCGGCAGGATCGCGGCAACGTCTGCCGCCTGCAGCGAGATAGCCGCGGGCGCACACAGGTACGGGTCCAGCCCAATGCCGATCAGTTCGGCCGGGCCAGCCATGCTGGCCCCCGGGTCGATCAGCAGCCCCGGCTTGAGCGTGCCGAACGTCACGGTGACGTCGGCCTGGACCGCCGCCCCGTGCACCTCCCCGGTATCGGCATCGATGCCACTCGGCAGATCGACGGCGACCACGAGCGCGCCCTCGCCGCGGGCACTGGCGGCCAGTCCGGATAGAGCGGCCGCAGGCTCACGCAGGCCGCCATGGCCACCAATGCCGGTCAGGCCATCGATAATCAGGTCGGCGTCAGCGATCGCGTGCCGGGCGGCGGCCGCGACCTGATCGCCGCCTGCCGCGCTGTCATCTGTGGCCGCAGTAAGCCGGCCGCCGCGGGCGACGAGCTCGGCTGCGGCCGCCTCATGCAACCTGGCACCCGCCGCGATGGCGGTTACCGCGGCGCCTCGGCCAGCCAGGCGGGCTGCGGCATATAGCGCGTCGCCGCCGTTATCGCCGCTGCCTGCCATCACCACGACGCGTGCGCCGTATACCTCGCCGAGCAAGCTGGCACAGACAGATGCCAGGCCGATGGCAGCCCGCTGCATCAGCGTCCCGTCCGGCAGTTTTGCCATCAGCGCCTGCTCGGCGGTCCGCACAGCCGCGACCGTATGCGCAGTCCTCATCGCTCAGCTCCTGCCATGTGCGCCGTTCTGCCGGGGACGGCCGCGCACAAAATGTGCCCGCTTCATCGCTCGGCAACCACCACGGCAATGCTCAGGCCGGCGTCGTGGCTGATCGACAGGTGCCAGGCCGTGATCCCCAGGCTCGCTGCAGCCGCCGCTACGGTGCCGCGGATCTGCAGGACGGGCTTACCTCGTTCGTCGTGCTCGACAACGGCGTCGGTCCAGCGCAGTCCCCGCGGGCCGCCGAGCGCCTTGGCAACTGCCTCCTTCGCCGCGAAGCAAGCGGCGAGGGACCGCACCGGCCGATTACGTTCGCTCTCAGCGAACAGCCGCGTCGCGAGGGCGGGAGTACGGTCAAGGGCTTGCTCGAGCCTGGAGATCTCGGTCAGGTCCACGCCGATGCCCACAATCATGGCGCTTAGCCTGCCACGCAGCGCGGCCGCAGCCGGACATTGGCGTCAGCTCACCGTGCCGATGGGGCGTGATGTTGCAGGTGCAGCCCCACTAGGGGCGGCAGATGCGACATCACGCCCCATCACGGCGGGAGATCACCGGCGGCGAGGACTCCGTCGGCGGCCGGGAGCGCCTTGACGGCCAGGAACGCGCCAACGGCAACCAGCTCGCAGAGAGCCAGCGGCTCACGAACGAGCAGCAGCTAGCCCAGTTCCTCGACGGCGTCGGCTAGCCGGGTCGCTAGTCGTTCTGCCTGGCCGGCGTCCTGCGCCTCGACCATGATCCGGACCGCCGGTTCAGTTCCGCTCGGGCGGACGAGTACCCGGCCAGCGTCGCCCAACTCGGCTTCAGCCCTGGCCACCGCGTCTGTCAGCACGGGTGAGGACATCACCAGTGCCTTGTCCACGCCCGGCACGTTGATGAGAACCTGCGGGTACCTCGTCATCACGCTCACCAGATCGGCCAGCGGCCGCTCCTGCCGGGCCGTCTCCGCCAGCAGGTGCAGCCCGGTCAGCATCCCGTCTCCGGTAGTCGCATGATCAAGCATGATGACGTGGCCCGACTGCTCGCCGCCGAGCACGAACTTGCCGTCCAGCATCGCCGCGATCAGATACCGGTCACCGACAGGCGTCTCGACAACCTCGATTCCCGCCGCCCGCATCGCATGCCTGAAGCCGAGGTTGGACATCACGGTCGCGACCACGGTGTCGCCCGCCAGCCGGCCCTCCGCCTTGAGCGCGATGGCAAGCACGGCAAGGATCTGGTCACCGTCGATCACCCGGCCGGAGGCATCGACTGCCAGGCACCGGTCGGCGTCGCCATCATGCGCGATGCCTGCGTCGGCACCTGTTTCGACTACGGCGGCCGACAGCGCTTGCAGACTCGTCGAGCCGCAGCCGGCATTGATGTTGAGCCCGTCTGGGTCGGCTCCGATCGCGATGACATCAGCGCCCGCCCGGCGCAGCAAGTCGGGCGCGTACCCGGACGCCGCGCCATGGGCGCAGTCCACGACAACGCGCAAGCCGGCCAGCGGCTCGCCAGACGCGCCGGGCCTGCTTCGCAGCGTTCTCAGCAGGTGCTCAAGGTAGTGCTCGCCCTGGCCGGGCGCATCGGTAACCCGGCCGAAGCCGGCCGCGGGCACTCCGGCCGGACCTTGACTGACCAGGTCTGCGGCTGACGGCCGGGACCCGGCCGTTCCGCCCGGTCAGCCGGGCCTCAATCTCGTCCTCGACCGCGTCGGGAAGCTTCATGCCGCCACGGGCGAAGAACTTGATCCCGTTGTCGGGCGCCGGGTTGTGGCTCGCCGAGAGCATCACGCCGAACTCGGCGCCCAGGGCGGCCGTAAGGTACGCCACGGCCGGCGTGGGTATGACGCCGAGCCGGACTACGTCCACGCCGCTTGCCGCCAGGCCGGCGACGACGGCCGCTTCCAGGAACTCACCGGATGCCCGCGGATCGCGGCCCACCACCGCGAACGGGCGCGCCCTGGAACTGGCTGCGCCGACTGCAGACTCGGACGCACCGAGCACGTTAGCTGCTGCCGCCGCGAGAGCCATCGCGAGCCCAGCCGTGAGCTCACGTCCTGCGACGCCCCTGACGCCGTCCGTGCCGAAAAGCTGGCCCATAACCCGCCAGGATCCTCTGTGCCGATCCGGCCGGCGCGGCTAGCGCTTGGAGTACTGCGGAGCCTTGCGGGCCTTCTTCAGGCCGGCCTTCTTACGCTCAGTCACCCGCGCGTCCCTGGTCAGGAAACCAGCGCGCTTCAGCGCCGGGCGGCTCTCCGGGTCGACGAGGATGAGCGCCCTGGCAATGCCGAGGCGCAGTGCGCCAGCCTGCCCGCTGACACCGCCGCCGATAATCCGCGCCACCACGTCGAACTGGTCCTCGGCTCCCAGCGCCGTGAAGGGCTCGCTGATGAGCTGCTGGTGCACCTTGTTCGGGAAGTACACCTCAAGCGGCCGGCCGTTGATCTTCCACTGGCCGGTGCCCGGCTGAATCCGGACCCGTGCAATGGCCTCCTTGCGGCGGCCAGTTCCAAGTGCGTTGCCGGTCACCACCGGCTTGCGCGCGGCCGCCTTCGGCTGGGCAGTGTCACCTGTCGACGTCGTGTACTCCGACAGGTGCTCCTCGGGCGCCTCGGCCTCTGGTCCGGCTTCCAGCGTCTCAGTGGACTCGGCCACGTTGTCTTCCTCGTGCTTCCCGCTTGAGTCTTGCCTTGCTCTGACGTTACCTGGCGCCGGCCTGCTGCTCGACCTGCGTAATCTCGAACGGAACCGGCTGCTGCGCCTTGTGCGGGTGCTCTGGGCCCGCGTACACCTTGAGCTTGCGGAGCATCTGACGGCCGAGGGCGTTCTTGGGCAGCATGCCCTTGACCGCCTTCTCGACGGCGCGCTCAGGGCTCTTGGCCATCAACTCGGCATAGGAGACCGAGTGCAAGCCGCCCGGGTAGCCACTGTGCCGGTAGGCCATCTTGTCCCGCAGCTTGTTCCCGCTGAGGGCGACCTTTGCGGCGTTAACGATGACGACGAAGTCCCCGGTGTCCAGGTGCGGCGCGAAGACAGGCTTGTGCTTGCCGCGCAGGAGCGTTGCCGCCTGACTGGCAAGCCGCCCAAGTACGACGTCAGATGCGTCGATGACGAGCCATTGGCGCTGGATATCAGCGGCCTTCGGGCTGAAAGTGCGCACAGTCATAAGCCTTCGCGTGTGAGTCCTGAGTCTCTGGCCCGCACCGGGGACATATCCTGCCTAGGCGCGGGATCCGCAGGCACCGGCCGCAGCTCACCGGCCGCTGGGGCTCGGCGGGCATGCCGGTACGCATGGATGCCCCAGAAGGATACCGGTGGTTAGCGGCAATGGTCAAAGCGAGCACCTCCAGCAGAGCGGGCGAGCGGGCCGCGGCCGGTGCAGAAACGCGAGACCCAGCCGAACTTCGCGCTCTAGGGCGATACGCTCAGCCGCATGCGCATACCCCGCGGCGACGGTGCAGACCACCGGAGCAGCCGTCATCGCAACGGGGCGGCGGCGGCCGGATCGGAGGCCGCAGCCGGATCGGGCCGCAGCCGGATCGGGAGCCGCAGCCGGACCGGGCGACCGCAGCCGGATCGTCAGTGTTCGCGCCCGGCTACGGCGGGAACCGGCGCGGCACCGACCGTGCGCCCGGTTCCGAGTCCGGCGGCCCGGACTCTTCGCACTGGTACGGATCGACCGCGGGCGGGGCGGCCGGAAAGGGACCGGTCCGCGGCTATCCGCCGGTGCCCGGCCAGCCACCGCCGATGTATCCGCCCGGGCCGTTCGCCGCCTGGAATCGCGGCCGTCACGGCCAGGCCGGGCCGGTGGCGCCTCCCGGCCAGCCTGACGGTGCCCAGCCAGACCGCGGCCAGCCAGGGAGCGGCCAGCCAGGCAGCGGCCGCGCCGAAGCCAGTGGCGCTCCGCCAGCGGCCAGCCGAGCCGCGACGGCCGCCAGCCGGCCGCCTGGCAGTCGCCGACGGCGGCCGGGGCGACGGCCGGCACGTCGCGCTATTACGACCGGTCTGACGGCCCCGAGGCCGAGCCCGGCTATTCGATCCTGGCCGTCAGCGACCCGGCCGCAGATGTGACCTCCACCCAAACCTGGCAGGCACTAGGTGACGGGCGGTCGACCGGGATCTGGGCAGCCCCGGCCAGGCCGGGAACCGGACCGTCCCGTCCGGCTGTGCCGCCAAGACGGCGGAGTCCCGACGTTGCCGGCCCGGACGCGGTGCCCGGCGGCCGGGACGCCCTGCTGAGCGGCCCGGAGCCCGAGACTGGCGCTCCAGGGGCCGAGGTTGGAGGCCAAGCCTCCCGGACGGGCGTACTGCGTCGTGCGGAGTCCGTCAGCGCCGGCGCGGCTAGCGCAGCCACGACCAGGACAGAGAGCACCATAACGGGCAATACCAGGACAGAGGGAACGAGGACCCGAGCGCGGAGCCGACAGCGGCGCGCGTACCGGGCGACAGGACACAGCGCCAGGGTCGCAGCGGGCCGCCAGCCGGAGGTCCCGTGGCAAGCATCCGGCCCCCGTCAGGCTCGCCGTCACCGTGGCCATCCTGTTCGTCCTGGCGGCCGCGGCCACTCTCGCCTACGGAGTCTTGCGCTCCCCCGCAAAGCCCAGGCCGGCGGCTGGCCCGACCCAGGCGCCAAAGGTCACGCCGAGCGCGGCCGCAAGCAGCCCAACGCAGGCACCTTACGGTCATATCGGCTCCCGCTCGGCCGACCCGCTGCCGCTGACCGTCGCGCAGCTGTTCCCGTCAAGCTTCACGGTCGCCGGCCAGGTGATTACCCGGACGGTCACCGCGGCCGGCCAGCGATGCGTGGCCGCGCTCGTCGGGGCGAACATCCGGTCCTCCGTCCGCAGGGCCCACTGCGATCAGGTAGTCCGGGCGACGTACCTGTCCAAGTCCGGGGGACTGATGGGCACCATCGGCGTGCTCAACCTCACCACCGCCAGCGGTGCCGTGAAGGCGATCCGGTCCGCGGACGCGAGCGACTTCATCGGTCAGCTGAAGGCCAGGCACGGCCCTACCCACAGGATCGGCGGCGGCACCGGCATCGAGGTGGCGGCCGCGAAGGGCCACTACCTGATCCTCATCTGGGCCGAATTCACCAGCCTGCGCAAGCCCAAGACCACAGCTCAGCGCAGGGCGATCGAGAACTTCATGACCCAGCTGCTTGACCGCACGGCCAACGTCAGCCTGACCAACCGGATGCTCACGGGCACTCCGTGACCGGCGAGCGGCCGAGCATCACGAGCTTTTAAAGCCGGGAACGGCGGCGCCCGAGCACGCGGCAGCCCGCCAGGACGAGCCCGTTCCTGGCCTATGAATCGAGCATCCTGATTCGCCGTGTCAGCGCGGCGCGGCCGGCCATCGCAGCCGGCTCGGGGTAGCCGACTTCCTCCAGGCACAGCGGGTGCGGCGGCGCCACCCAGGCCGCCGGATCGCGTCGCCCGGCCGCAAGCAGGTGGCCGGGCCACTCGGCGGGCTTGCTGCCATCGCCTACCGACAGGAGCGCGCCGGTCAGCGCGCGGACCATGTTGTGGCAGAAGGCGTCGGCGGTGACCGTGGCGACGGCGACGCCGGGTTCGGCCCTGATCCAGTCCAGCCGTAGCAGCTCACGGATGGTGGTCGCGCCCTCGCGGCTGCGGCAGAATGCGGCGAAGTCATGCTCGCCCAGGCATGCGCGGGCCGCGTCATTCATCCGGTCCAGGTCGAGCCTGCGGGAGTACCAGAGGGTGTCGTAGCGCCGCAGCGGGTCAGCCTGGGCCGGTCGTCGCACACCCGGTAGGAGTACCTGCGCCAGAGCGCGGAGAACCGCGCGTCGAAGCCGTCGGGGGCGGGGCCGATCGCGGTCACCCGGACCGATGGTGGCAGCAGCCGCGCCAGCCGGCGCTCCGCTGACCCGGCGGCAGCCGCCCAGGTCTCGGGCTCGATGTCAGTGTGCGCAACCTGGCCGCGCGCGTGGACTCCGGCGTCAGTCCGCCCGGCGACGGTGAGCGCCGGCGGCTCTGCCAGGCGCAATACCCGCCACAGCGCATCCTGGACCGTCTGCTGGACTGTCGTCAGGCCGGGCTGCGTGGCCCACCCGTGGAACGCCGAGCCGTCGTAGCGCAGATCAAGGCGCAGCCGCAGCATGTTCTGCGGCTGTGGCTGCATGGCCTGGCTCGCGGAAGGGAGCTCGGCGCAGCCGAGCCCGGCCGGCTGTGCCCCGGCCAGCTGTGCCCCGCCCGGCTGTGCCCCGCCCGGCTCGGCCGCCGTAGGGAGCCCGGCGCAGACGAGCCCGGCCGGGTATCCCCGGCCGGGCTCGCTGCGTGTTGCCTCGTTACTCGTCGGTCGCCTGCTCGTCGCCGCCATCCTCGGCCGCTGAGTCCTCGGCAGCCTCGATCTCGCTGGCGTCGGCTTCCCCGGCTGCCGTCTCGTCCGCGGTCGGCTCGGCCGCTGCGGTCTCGTCGGCAACTGCGGCTGCAGTCTCCTCGGTAACTGGCGTTGCTGTCTCCTCGGCAGTTGCCTCGGCGGCCGCTGCCGCCTGGCCTCGGCCCGACCTGGCGGCCGGGGCAGTGGCCGGAGCCCGGCGGGCGCGGCGGCGGCGCGTCTTCGGCTCCGCCTCCTCGCGCACCAGCTCGATCACCGCGAGCGCGGCATTGTCGCCCTTACGCGGCCCCACCTTGGTAATCCGGGTGTAGCCACCGTCACGGCTGGCAAAGCTCGGCCCGATCTCGGCGAACAGGTTATGCACGACGGTCTTGTCCGTCACGACAGTCAGCACCTGGCGCCGGGCGTGCAGGTCACCTCGCTTGGCGAAGGTGATCAGTCGCTCCGCCAGCGGCCGCAGCCTGCGGGCCCTTGCCTCGGTTGTGGTGATCTTGCCGTGCTCGAACAGGGCGGTGGCCAAGTTGGCCATCATGTGCCGCTGATGGGCAGGGCTGCCGCCGAGTCGGTGGCCCTTGGTGGGCGTGGGCATCGAACGAATCTCCCGGTTCAGTACTGTCGCGCATCACAGCTGACTCGCGGCACGGTCCTGGCAGGCGGCGCCTGTCAGTACTGCTCTGTTTCGACGTAGTCGTCCTCATCATCGGCCCCGTAGCTGTCGGCTGCCGTGCCCGGGTCGAATCCGGGCGGGGAGTCCTTCAGGGTGAGGCCCATGTCGGTGAGCTTCTGCTTGACTTCCTCGATCGACTTGGCGCCGAAGTTGCGGATGTCCAGCAGGTCCTGCTCGCTGCGGGCGACAAGCTCGCCCACGGTGTGAATGCCCTCGCGCTTGAGGCAGTTGTAGGAGCGAACCGTCAGGTTGAGCTCCTCGATCAGCAGCGCCAGGTCGGCGGCCAGGGCCGCGTCCGTCGGCGACGGGCCGATGTCGATGCCCTCGGCGTCCAGGTTCAGTTCCCTGGCCAGCCCGAATAGCTCGACCAGCGTCTTGCCCGCGCTGGCTACCGCATCCCGCGGGCGCAGACTCGACTTGGTCTCGACATCCAGGATCAGCTTGTCGAAGTCGGTCCGCTGCTCGACTCGGGTCGCCTCGACCTTGTAGGTCACCCGCAGGACTGGCGAGTAAATCGAGTCGATCGGGATCCGGCCGATTTCCTGGCCGAGCTGCTTGTTCTGCGCGGCCGAGACGTAGCCGCGGCCGCGCTCGACCGTCAGCTCCATCTCCAGCTTGCCCTTGCTGTTGAGCGTGGCAATGTGCAGCTCGGGATTGTGCACCTCGAGGCCGGCCGGCGGGGCGATGTCCGCGGCGGTAACCGGGCCCGGGCCCTGCTTACGCAGGTACATGTGCATCGGCTCGTCGTGCTCGGAGGAGACGACCAGGTTCTTGAGGTTCAGGATGATGTCGGTGACGTCCTCGGTCACGCCGGGAATCGTCGAGAACTCGTGCAGCACGCCCTCGATCCGGATGCTGGTAATAGCCGCACCGGGGATGGACGACAGCAGAGTACGCCGCAGCGAGTTGCCGATGGTGTAGCCAAAGCCTGGCTCCAGCGGCTCGATGACGAACCTTGACCGGAATTCGTTGACCTGCTCCTCGGCGAGGCCGGGGCGCTGTGCGATCAGCATGACTCTTCCTCTCCGCGCTGCCCGCTATATGACAGTCGCGACTCACGCCGGCGGATGGCCGCCGACGGTCCTTCCTCACAGCCAACACTGACGTCCACATCAGCCTGCGCTGACGTTCTTGGCCGTCAGGCCTCTACTTCCACATCAGCCTGCGCCAACGTTCTTGGCCGTCAGGCCTCTACTTCCACATCAGCCTGCGCCAACGTTCTTGGCCGTCAGGCCTGTGCTTACTTCGAGTAATACTCGACAATCAGCTGTTCCTGGACCAGCGTGTCGATCTGTGCGCGCGCCGGCAGGACGTGCACCAGGATCCGCATCTTGTCCGGGATGACCTCCATCCAGGCCGGCGGCGTACGCTCCCCCGCCTCGGCCCGCGCTACCACGAACGGCGTCAGGTCCCGTGCCTTGGGCGCGACCTCGATGATGTCGTTCTCGCTGACGCGGTAGGACGGAATGTCCACCTTCTTGCCATTGACCAGGATGTGGCCGTGGCTGACAGTCTGGCGGGCCATATCCCTGCTCTTGGCGAATCCAGCCCGGAAGACGACGTTGTCCAGCCTGGTCTCCAGGATCTGCAGCAGGACGTCGCCCGTCTTGCCCCGCTTAGTGGCGGCTTCGGTGTAGTAATTGCTGAACTGCTTCTCCAGCACACCGTAAATCCGCTTGGCCTTCTGCTTCTCGCGGACCTGGAGCAAGTACTCGCTCTCCTTGGGGCGGTTCCGGCCGTGCTCACCCGGCGGGTACGGCCGGATCTCGATCGGGCACTTCGGGCTGTCGCACTTAGCACCCTTCAGGAACAGCTTGGTCTTCTCACGGCGGCAGCGCTTGCAGTCCGCACCGGTGTATCGAGCCATGTGTACTTACTCCTCAGACCCGGCGCCGCTTAGGCGGGCGGCAGCCGTTGTGCGGAACCGGCGTGACGTCCTGGATGGACCCGACCTCTAGACCAGTCGCCTGCAGCGACCTGATCGCGGTCTCGCGGCCCGAGCCTGGACCCTTCACGAACACGTCGACCTTTCGCATGCCGTGCTCCATCGCCCGGCGCGCGGCGGCCTCAGCGGCCATCTGGGCGGCGAACGGAGTGGACTTGCGAGATCCCTTGAAACCGACCTGGCCAGAGGAGGCCCACGAGATCACGCTGCCGCCCGGATCGGTGATCGAGACGATCGTGTTGTTGAAGGTGCTCTTGATGTGCGCGTGACCATGCGCGATGTTCTTGCGTTCCTTCCGGCGGACTTTCTTGACGCCGGTACGGGTCTTCGGAGGCATTCTGCTCCCTTTAGCTCCGGAGGTGGTCGGACCAGCTGCTCGCGCCCGCCGCAGCGTTTCGCTGCTGCGCAGGCAGGCGGCAGCGGACTACTTCTTGCCGGCCTTCTTCTTGCCGGCCACTGTCTTCTTCTTGCCCTTACGGGTGCGGGCATTGGTCTGCGTGCGCTGACCATGCACCGGAAGGCCGCGGCGATGCCGGATGCCCTGGTAGCAGCCGATCTCGATCTTGCGGCGGATGTCGGCCTGCACCTCACGGCGCAGGTCACCTTCGACCTTGTAGTTGGCCTCGATCCAGTCGCGGAGCCTGATGATGTCCTCATCGCTCAGCTGGTGCACCCGGGTGTCAGCACTAACGCCAGTGGCGGAGAGTGTCTCGAATGCCCGGGTACGGCCGATGCCGTAAATGTAAGTAAGCGCGACCTCAAGCCGCTTCTCACGCGGAAGGTCCACGCCAACGAGACGTGCCATGGTGGGCAGTTCTCCTTTTCATTCGCGGGAGGTCCTGCGCGCCGCCCCACGTCCCTGCCCGGACGTAGCCCCGGCCTCCCCCGGGGGTGCTCCGCTGCCGGCTGGCCGGCAGCGGATTGCGGTGCGTACTTGGTTCAGTTGTGCTTGGTTCAGTGGTGCTGGGCTCGGCGCGCCGCCGTGCTCAGTGCTACTGCCCGGGCCCGGTCCCTCAGCCCTGACGCTGCTTGTGCCGCGGATCAGAGCAGATGACCATGACCCGGCCATGCCTGCGGATGATCCTGCACTTGCTGCAGATCTTCTTCACACTCGGCTTGACCTTCATCGCTGCTCTCCTGTGACGCTGGCCAGCCATGGCTGCCCGCGCCGTGCTTGTTCTTACTTGTACCGGTAGACAATCCGCCCACGACTGAGGTCGTAGGGGCTCAGCTCGACGACGACCCGGTCATCGGGCAGGATCCGGATGTAGTGCATCCGCATCTTCCCGCTGATATGGGCCAGGACCTTGTGCCCGTTGTCCAGCTCCACCCTGAAGAATGCGTTCGGGAGCGATTCCACAACCGTTCCCTCGATCTCGATGGCGCCGTCTTTCTTGGCCATGCCCTCCGCGCTTCGCTGCTTACTGTGGCCAGCTTGTGCCGTGCTGCCAAGCTGGCCGCTTGTGGTTGGTCTGATCTGCGTCCGCGTGCTCGGGCCCGATGGTGGTTGGGCCTCTGCGGCGTCCCCGCGGGCACCATGCTGACGCACGCTGTCACGGGCACGGATGGCCCGGCTGACTGAGGTCGCGGTGCATCTGCACAATCCGCACGCTAACAACAGCTCACGGGCCGTGGGCAAGTCTACTTCAGGTCCGCCTGCTACGCGAACCCAGCCCGACCGGCCGTGACGGCTAATGGAACCATCGCGCCGGGCGCGTTATTCCGCGGCCGCTAGCTGCCGGGCCGGCCAGGCAGGTCCTCGTCGCCACTGGGGAGCTGGCCCTGATCTTGACCGCCACCAACGCTCCGGTGCGTAGATCCGCTGCGGAATGCGTTTGCAGTGACCCAGCCACCAGCCAGCACGGCGCCCCAGGGACCGGCCACCCACAGTGGCCAGAGATAACCGCCGCCGGACAGGCCCCAGACGACGAAGCAGATGAGGACCACGGTGAACCAGGCGCCCCAGGCTGTCCGCCAGGCGACCGAGTGCCCGCGCCGGCGGTTTCTGGCCTGATCGGCCTGCCGCGGCCGCCGGGTCAGCGCGGCGTCCGGCAGGCGGTAGAGGTCGATGCTGGGCAGATCCTTGAGCAGCGAGTCGATCTCGCCCACGGTCCGGGCGGAAAAGGCCCGGTCCAGCCGCTCGCTGAACTCCTCGGGCGTCAGCCGCCCGGCCGCAAGGTGCTCCCGCAGCAGCGACGCGGTCCGGTCCCGGTCCACGTCCGATGCCCGGATATTGGGGTCATATGCCATCGTGCACTCCCCCGACGCTGGCCGTGCTCACCTGCCCTGCCATTGTCACCTGCCCCGCCAGGGTCGCCTTACCGCCCGGCGCTACCTGCCCTGACCGTAGCGCGGCGAACCCCGCGACACCACCGTCCTCGGCTGTCAGCACCCAGGGCCCATCGTCGGTAATGGCCACCGTGTGCTCGAAGTGGGCGGCGCAGCTGCCGTCCCGCGTCACGACTGTCCAGCCGTCGTCAAGCAGCTGAGTCTGCGGCGCCCCAAGTACGAGCATCGGCTCGATAGCCAGCGCCATGCCTGCTGTCAGTACTGGGCCACGCCCGGCCCGGCCGTAGTTCGGAACGGCCGGCTCCATGTGCATCTCGGTGCCGATGCCGTGCCCGGTGTACTCCCGGACGATCCCGTACCGGCCAGCGGCCCTGGCTGCCTGCTCCACCGCGTGTGAGATGTCGGTTAGCCGCCTGCCAGGCACCGCCTGCGCGAGGCCGTGCCACATGGCCAGCTCGCAAGCGCGCAGCAGGCCGCTAATCTCGTCCTGTCCGGCGGCGGCGTCGGCCGACGGCCGGCCCGACGGCGATCGTCACCGCCGAGTCGCCATGCCAGCCGTCGACAATGGCCCCGCAATCGATCGAGATAACGTCACCCTCGCGCAGCACCTGAGCCGAGCTCGGGATGCCGTGCACGATCTGGTCATTGACCGAGGTGCATATCGTAGCGGGATAGCCGTGGTAGCCCTTGAACGACGGGACGGCGCCCGCCGAGCGGATCTCGCGCTCGGCGAGAGCGTCCAGCTCGGCCGTGCTGATGCCGGGCTGAACCGCTGCGGCGGCGGCCCGTAGGGCAGCCGCTGTCACCAGCCCGGCCTCGCGCATGATCGCGAGCTGAGCCTGGGACTTTACCTGGATCGGCTCGTCCCTTCTTAGTCGCATAACGCCTCCCGTGCCATGACTTTCACCGTACCCGGTCACCGGTGGCGCGGGATTCAGGTCATGAACCTGCGCAGCGCCACCAGCGCACGGGCGGTGATCTCCTCCACCGGTCCGGTCGCGTCGATGCCCAGCAGGATGCCGTCGTCAGCGTAGAAGGCGATCAGGGGGCGGGTCTGCTCGGCATAGACGTCGAGACGGTGCCTGATCGTGTGCTCCCGGTCGTCGTCGCGCTGGAACAGCTCGCCGCCGCAGTCATCGCAGAGGCCAGGCCTGGCAGGTGGCTCGAACAGGACGTGCCAGATACGGCCGCAGACCCGGCAGGTCCGGCGGCCAGATAGCCGTCGGACGACCTCATCGTCGTCGACCACCAGCTCCAGCACGATGTCCAGCTTGGTGTCCCAGTCAGCCAGCAGCTTGCGCAGCGTCTCAGCCTGCGGAACGTTGCGCGGGAAGCCATCGAGCAGGAACCCGTTCTGGGCGTCACCTTCGGCCAGCCGCGCCACGACCATAGCGATGGTGACCTCGTCCGGGACGAGGTCACCACGATCCATGAATGCCTTGGCCTGGCGGCCGAGATCGGTGCCAGTCGCTGACGTTGTACCGGAAGATGTCCCCTGTCGAGATCTTCGGGATCGACAGGTGCGAGGCGATGAATTGGGCCTGTGTCCCCTTGCCCGCACCGGGGGGCCCGACGAGGACGAGTCGCACTACCGCAGGAAGCCCTCATAGTTACGCTGCTGCAGCTGGCTCTCGATCTGCTTAACCGTATCCAGGCCCACGCCCACCATGATCAGGATGCTGGTACCGCCGAGCGGGAACTGCGCGGTCGCGGCGAGAAGTCCGATAGCCACCAGCGGGATCAGCGCGACGATTGCCAGGTACAGCGATCCGGCTGCCGTCAGCCGGCTGAGCACGTAGCTCAGGTAGCCGGCTGTCGGGCCGCCCGGCCGGATGCCGGGGATGAACCCGCCGCTCTTCTTCATGTTGTCGGCCACCTCGGTCGGATTAAAGGTGATCGATACGTAGAAGTAGGTAAAGAAGAGAATGAGGATGAAGTACGCGAGGACGTACGCCGGCTTGTCGCCGAAGACCAAGTTGGTATCGACCCAGCCGGCCCAGCCGGTCGTCACGACCTGGCCGTTCAGCTTCTGACCGAACAGCTGAGCTGCCAGCTGCGGTATGTACAGCAGGGACGAGGCAAAGATGACCGGGATGACACCGGCATGTTGATCTTGAGCGGGATATAGGTCGACGTACCGCCGTACATCCGGCGGCCGACCATCCGCTTGGCGTACTGGATCGGGATCCGCCGCTGCGCCTGCTCCATCAGCGCGACGAAGGCGATGATGGCCACGGCCATGATCAGCACGAGCACGAAGACGAACTTGGGCTTGTTCTCCCAGATGAGCTGCAGCTGGCCGGGAACGACGGCGATGATCTGAGTGAAGATCATCACGGACATGCCGTTGCCGACGCCCTTGTCAGTGATCAGCTCGCCGAGCCACATGATCACTGCGGTTCCCGCCGTCATGATGATGACCATCGTGGTGATGGTGAAGACCGACGGGTTGGGGATCAGGTTGGCGGAGCAGCCAGGGATCAGCTCGTTAGAGCGCTGGCCAGCGCAATGATGCCGGTCGACTGCAGGATCGCCAGGCCCACCGTCAGGTACCGGGTGTACTGGGTAATCTTGGCCTGCCCGGTCTGGCCTTCCTGCCGCAGCGTTTCCAGCCGCGGGATGACGACGGCGAGCAGCTGCAGGATGATGCTCGCAGTGATGTACGGCATGATGCCGAGCGCGAAGACCGTCAGCTTGGTGATGCCGTTGCCGCTGAACAGGTTGAGCAGCTGGAACAGGTTGTTCGACTTCGTGACGGCAAGGCAGCTCTGCACGGCCTTCTGCGAGACGCCAGGCGTGGGCAGCTGCTGGCCGAGCCGGAACACGGCGATGATGAATATTGCTGAAGAGCAGCTTCTTGCGCAGGTCAGGCGTGCGGAACGCCCGGATGAACGCGGTCAGCATGCGCCGTCCCCTACTCGATAGATCAACATCGTCTGCCGCTCCTGTCGCGGGACAGCACCGCTACTCGCCAGCCGAGCCCGCGCTTGGTGCGCCCGCGATCCGACAGCAGAGTGCTCGCCGAAGTCTAACGTGCCGCTCGGACTCCGACGGCCACCCAGCATGCCTCTCGTACGGCCTGCGACCGCGCGCAAGTCCGGGCCAGCGGAGTCTAAGCTGACCCGGACGTGCGTTAGGGCGGCAGTCATCTCACAGTTCAGTAACGGTTCCGCCCGCGGCGGTGATCTTGGCACGAGCAGTGGCCGAGAAGGCGTGCGCGCTGATCCGGAGCGCCGAGCTGATCTCGCCCTGGCCGAGTACCTTGACCAGCTCGCCGGACCTGACAGCTCCCTTCGCTGCGAGGTCCTGCGGGGTCACCTCGCCGCCTGCCGGGTATAGCGCAGCCAGCCTGTCCAGGTTGACGACCTGGTAGGTCGTTGTGAACCGCGCGTTGGAGAAGCCCTTGAGCTTGGGCAGCCGCCGGGTCAGCGGCATCTGGCCGCCCTCGAACGCCTCCGGCACCTGCGTACGTGCCTTGCTGCCCTTGGTACCGCGGCCTGCCGTCTTGCCCTTGGACGCCTCGCCGCGTCCCACCCGGGTGCGTTCGGTCCGCGCGCCGGGGCCGGCCGCAGATGGTGGATCTTCAGCCCGGCCCGCCCGCCCGGATCGGCGGCTGCGTCGCGCGCGCTGGTGTCGGTGTCTGCCATCGTTAGTCAACCTCCTCCACGGTGACCAGGTGGCGCACCGCGTTGATCATGCCGCGGATCTCGGGCCGGTCTTGCTTGACGACCACGTCGCCGATGCGGTGCAGGCCAAGCGAGCGCAGCGAGTCGCGGTGCGCCTTCTTGCCGCCGATCTTCGACTTGATCTGTGTGACCTTCAGCTCTGCCATTGTCTCTGCTCCGCTGTCTCGCCCGGCTCAGCTGTTTTCCGCGGCGCCGCCAGCGCCCGCGGCCGTCGCCGCGGCAGCGCGCGCCCGGAGCATCGCGGCAGGCGCCACATGCTCGATCGGCAGGCCCCGGCGCGCCGCGATCTCCTCGGGCCGGTTCAGGCTCTTCAGCGCCGTGACGGTGGCGTGCACCACATTGATCGGGTTGGAGGAGCCCAGCGAACGCGACAGCACGTCGTGGATGCCGGCACACTCCAGCACGGCCCGGACAGGGCCGCCAGCGATGACGCCAGTACCTGGGCTGGCCGGCTTCAGCAGCACCACGCCTGCCGACTCCTCGCCCTGCACAGTGTGGGGGATCGTGCCGGCAATGCGCGGCACCCGGAAGAAATCCTTCTTGGCCGCCTCGACGCCCTTGGCGATCGCGGCCGGCACCTCCTTGGCCTTGCCGTAGCCGACGCCGACCATGCCGTTGCCGTCACCCACGACGACCAGCGCAGTGAAACTGAACCGGCGGCCGCCCTGGACGACCTTGGCCACCCGGTTGATGGTGACGACCCGCTCCAGGTAAGCGGTGCCCTTCTCGGGCCCGGCCCCGCGGCGATCGTCGCGGCGCTCGCGCCGTTCGCCGCCGCCCTGAGAGCCGCGGCGCGGTGCTGCTGGCATCAGATCTTCCTCTTCTGTCGTTGGGTGCGCGGTCCGCAGGTCACCGGGGAAACCGTCGCGGTGTTCGTCATCGCGGTGCTCGTCATTACAGCGCCAGCCCGCCTTCGCGGGCGCCGTCGGCGAGCGCGGCCACCCGGCCGTGATAGGCATAGCCGCCCCGGTCGAACACTGCCGCGCTGATGCCGGCCTGCGCGGCACGCTCGGCCAGCAGCGCGCCGACCTGCTTAGCCTTGGCGCTCTTGTCCCCGGCCGCCGTGCGGATCGACGCTTCCAGCGTAGACGCGGATGCGAGCGTGTTGCCCGCCGTGTCATCGATGAGCTGGGCGAAGGTGTTCTTCGCCGACCGCGTCACCACCAGCCGCGGCCGCACTGCGCTGCCCTCGACCTTCTTGCGGACGCGCAGGTGCCGCCGCTGACGCGCGGAGATACGCGGCGCGGTCCGGCCGGTGATACGGCCGTGCGCCCTGGTCTTGGTGCCAGACATGTGTTACTTACCAGCCTTCCCGACCTTGCGGCGGACCTGCTCACCCTGATACCGCACGCCCTTGCCCTTGTACGGGTCGGGCTTGCGCAGCTTGCGGATGTTGGCAGCGACTTCGCCGACCTGTTGCTTGTCGATGCCTTCCACCACGAACCTGGTGGGCGCCTCCACCCTGAAGGTGATCCCGGCCGGCGCTGCGACGGGAACCGGGTGACTGAAGCCGAGCGCGAACTCCAGGTCCTGGCCCTTGGCCTGGACCCGGTATCCCACCCCGACGATCTCCATCGTCTTGCGGTAGCCCTCGGTGACGCCCGTGACCATATTGGCGATCAGTGACCGCGACAGGCCGTGCAGCGCGCGGATCTCGCCTTCGTCGCTGGGCCTGGTCACGGTGATAACGCCATCCTGCTGCTGGACCTCGATTGGCGCCGTCACCTCCAGGCTCAGCTCGCCCTTCGGGCCCTTCACGTGGACGTTACGACCGTTGATCGTGACATCGACGCCGCTCGGGATAGCGACCGGCATCCTTCCGATTCGCGACATTGCTGGCTCCCCTACCAGACGTAGGCGAGGACTTCCCCGCCTACGCCCTTCTTCTTCGCCTGCTTGTCGGTCATCAGGCCGGAGGACGTCGAGAGGATCGCCACGCCCAGGCCGCCGAGCACGCGGGGCAGGTTGTCCTTGCGCGCGTAGACCCGCAGGCCGGGCTTGGACACGCGCTTGAGGCCCGCGATCGAGCGCTCCCTGGTCGGTCCGAACTTCAGCGCGATTACCAGGTTCTTGCCAACCTCTGCGTCCTCCACCTTCCAGCTGGCGATGTAGCCCTCCTGCTGGAGAATCTCCGCGATGCGCACCTTCATCTTCGAGTGCGGCATGATCACGGAGTCGTGGTACGCCGAGTTGGCATTGCGCAGACGAGTCAGCATGTCTGCGACCGGGTCGGTCATGGTCATGGCCTGATGGCCCTCCTCGCCGCGGTTTCCCCTGTGCCTTTGTCAGCACCGGAGACCTTCGGCGTGGTCGGTGGGCACCGGGGGGCGCCCAAGTCGGTCTTTCTCTGCAAGGCGCTTGCGCGCCTCTGTGTGTTCTGTTTTCGCGGGGCGCACGGCGGGCGGAGCCCCTCGTGAGTCCTACTGTTGTTTTGTTTTCCGGGGTACACGGGGGGCGGAGCCCCCCGTGGGTGCGGTTTACCAGCTGGACTTGGTGATGCCAGGCAACTCGCCGCGGTGCGCCATGGACCGGAAGCAGATCCGGCACAGGCCGAACCTCTTATAGACGGCCCGCGGGCGACCGCACCGAGAGCACCGGGTGTACGCGCGCACCTCGAACTTCGGCTTGCGGTTTGCCTTGGCGATGAGACTCTTCTTCGCCACTGCTTAGTTCTCCTTGAACGGGAAGCCGAGACGCCGCAGCAATGAGCGGCCCTCGGCGTCGGTGGTCGCGGACGTGACGACCGTCACGTCCATGCCGCGCTGCCTGTCCACCTGATCAGGGTTGATCTCGTGGAACATCAGCTGCTCGGTCAGGCCGAAGGTGTAGTTGCCGCGGCCGTCGAACTGCCGGTCATTCAGGCCGCGGAAGTCGCGGATGCGGGGCAGCGCGATCGACAGCAGCCGGTCAAGGAACTCCCACATCCGGTCACCGCGCAGGGTCACGTGCGCCCCGATCGGCATGCCCTCGCGCAGCTTGAACTGGGCGATCGACTTGCGGGCCCTGGCAACCGCAGGCTTCTGGCCGGTGATGATGGTCAGGTCCCTCACGGCGCCATCGATGAGCTTGGCGTCCCTGGCCGCCTCGCCGACGCCCATGTTCACCACGATCTTGGTGACGCCGGGTGTCTGCATGACGTTCGGGTAGCCGAACTCCGCCAGCAAGGCCGGCGCGATCTCAGCCCGGTACCGCTCCTTGAGCCGGGGCGGAACTCGCGTCGGGGCGCCGTTCCCGGCCGCTCGGTCGGCCTGGCTGGCCTGCGTCGCGGCGTCGTTGGTCTTGGTGCCAGCCATCAGATGTCCTTACCACTGGCCCGGGACACCCGGACCTTCTTGTCCGCGTCAACCCGGTAGCCGGCCCTGGTCGGGCCCTTGGTTTCCGGGTCAATGAGCTGAACGTTGCTGACGTGAATCAGGGCCTCTTGCGTCACGATGCCGCCTTCCTTGGCACCGCGCTGGCCCTGGTAGTTCACCTTGGTGTTCTTCTTGATCAGGTTCACACCCTGGACGAGCACCTGCTGCCGCTCGGGCCGGACGGCGATGACAGTGCCCTCGCGGCCGCGGTCCTTGCCCGCGATCACGACTACCTTGTCA
This sequence comes from uncultured Actinomycetota bacterium, assembly GCA_963808215.1. Taxonomy (GTDB): domain Bacteria; phylum Actinomycetota; class Actinomycetes; order Streptosporangiales; family Streptosporangiaceae; genus JAJYUU01. The sequence continues at coordinate 8,468 of CAWEEY010000018.1, read as the reverse complement.
CCTTTCTTGATCTTCATCCGTCGCGCCTTTCCCGGCTCAGCCTTCTTCGCACCGGCCATCACAGCACCTCCGGAGCAAGCGAGATGATCCGCATGAACCGCTTCTCGCGCAGTTCCCGGCCGACCGGGCCGAAGATGCGGGTTCCGCGGGGGTCCCCGCCATCCCTGATCAGCACGGCTGCGTTCTCGTCGAAGCGGATGTAGGAACCGTCGCCGCGACGCCGCTCCTTGCGGGTGCGCACGACGACGGCCTTGACGACGTCGCCCTTCTTCACCCCGGCGCCGGGGAGGGCATCCTTGACGGTGGCGACAATGATGTCGCCGATGCCCGCGTATCGCCTGCTCGAGCCGCCAAGCACGCGGATGCACAAGATCTCCTTGGCACCGGTGTTGTCGGCGACCTTGAGCCGCGACTCCTGCTGGATCACGTCAACTCCTGCTTCTTCACGCGCCTGTCCCCTGAGTCCAGCGGATCGGCGTCCTGGGCGGGAACAGCGGATTTATGCTCCGCCGTTCCCGTGCTACTTGGCCTTTTCCAGGATCTCCGCCACGCGCCAGCGCTTGGTCGCTGACAACGGGCGGGTCTCCATCAGCAGCACCCGGTCGCCAACGCCGCAGGCGTTCTCGCCATCGTGTGCCTTGTACTTCTTTGTCCGGCGGATGACCTTGCCGTACTTGGGGTGCTTAACCCGGTCCTCGACCTCGACGACCACGGTCTTGTCCATCTTGTCGCTCACCACCAAGCCCTCACGGACCTTGCGGTAACCACGCGGCTCCGTCGCCGTGCTCGCCTCACTCATCGGCCGACTCCTCATCTTCCACAACCACGATGCCAAGCTCGCGCTCGCGCTTCACCGTGTAGATGCGCGCGATCTCCTTGCGGACCGCATGCAGCCGCCCGTGGCTCTCCAGCTGACCCGTGGCCGCCTGGAAGCGGAGGTTGAACAGCTCGATCTTGGCCTCGGTGAGCTTCACGTCCAGCTCTTCCTCGCTCGCGGTCCGCAGGTCAGCGGCTGCCAGTGCCTTGGCCATCACGCCTCCCCCACTTCTCGCTTCACGAACTTGCATTTCATCGGCAGCTTGTGCATCGCCCGCCTGAGTGCCTCCCTGGCCACCGACTCGGGCACGCCAGACAGCTCGAACATGACGCGCCCGGGCTTGACGTTGGCGACCCACCACTCCGGCGCGCCCTTGCCGGAGCCCATCCGGGTCTCGGCCGGCTTCTTCGTGAGCGGGCGGTCAGGGTAGATCGTGATCCACACCTTTCCGCCACGGCGGATGTGCCGGGTCATGGCGATACGAGCAGCCTCGATCTGCCGGTTGGTCACATAGGAGTGCTCGACGGCCTGGATGCCGAACTCACCGAAAGTGACCCTGGTGCCGCCCTTGGCGGCGCCGGAGCGGTCAGGCCGGTGCTGTTTGCGGTGCTTGGTCCGCCGCGGAATCAGCATGACTCAGCTCTCCTCGCCTGAGGTGGCCGCAGACTCCGTCGTCCCGGCCTGGGCCTCGGTGCTCTCGGCTGGTGAGGCGGCAGGCCTGTCGGTCCCGTCCGGCGAGCCCGGCCGACGGCGCTGGCCGCGCTGCGGGCGGTCCCGATCGCGATCCCGGCCGCCGCCACCGGTCGGCCGCTGCCCCGCGCGCAGCGCTGCCGCTGCGGCTTCGCGCTCGGCCCTGGTCGCCGCTGCCTCGCCCTTGTAGATCCAGACCTTGACGCCGATCCGGCCGAAGGTGGTCCTGGCCTCGTAGAAGCCGTAGTCGATGTCCGCGCGCAGCGTGTGCAGCGGCACCCGGCCCTCGCGGTAGAACTCCGACCGGGACATCTCAGCGCCGCCAAGGCGACCCGAGCACTGCACCCGGATGCCCTTGGCGCCGCTCTTCATCGCGGTCTGCATGGCCTTGCGCATGGCCCGGCGGAAGGAGACCCGGCTGGACAGCTGCTCGGCCACGCCCTGGGCTACCAGTTGCGCGTCCACCTCGGGGTTCTTCACCTCGAGGATGTTGAGCTGCACCTGCTTGCTGGTCAGCTTCTCCAGGTCGCCCCGGATGCGGTCGGCCTCAGCGCCGCGCCTGCCGATGACGATGCCGGGCCGGGCGGTGTGAATGTCCACCCGGACGCGGTCCATCGTGCGCTCGATCTCCACCTTGGAGATGCCGGCCCGCTCCATGCCGCGCTGCAGCAGCCGCCGGATCGCGACGTCCTCGGCAACGTAATCCTTGTACAGCTTGTTGGCGTACCACCGGCTCTTGAAGTCGGTGGTAATGCCCAGCCGGAACCCGTGCGGGTTCACTTTCTGGCCCACTAGCGGGTCCTCTCCCTGCTTTTCGCGGCACTGCTTTTGGCGGCACTGCTGTTTGGCGGCACTGCTGTTTGCGGCACGACTGCCCGCAGCTCGCGAGCTCGCGGCACGGCCCGAATCGCCGCGGTCGGAAACGATGACCGTGATGTGGCTGGTCCGCTTATTGATCCGGTAGCCGCGGCCCTGCGCACGCGGCCGGAAGCGCTTCAGCGTCGGCCCCTCATCCACCCAGGCCCGGCTCACGACGAGCGAGCTGGCGTCGAGGTGGCTCGTGTGCCCCGCATTGGCGATCGCGCTGGCAAGCAACTTGCCGACGGGGTCACTCGCCGACTGCGGCGCGAACGCAAGCGTGGCCTGCGCCTGATCGGCAGGCATGCCGCGGATCAGGTCCACCACGCGGCGGGCCTTCCGCGGCGTGACGCGAACGTACCGCGCCTTAGCCCTTGCTTCCATCTCAGTCTCGCTCTTCTCGTATCCGCTGGTTCTGCCTGTGTGTCTGTCGGTCTGAGCGCCGCCGGCGCCGGTGGTTAGCGACGACTTCGCCGGTCGTCGCGGACGTGGCTGCGGAAGGTCCGGGTCGGCGCGAACTCACCGAGCTTGTGACCGACCATCGCCTCGGTGACGAAGACCGGCACGTGCTTGCGCCCGTCGTGCACCGCGATCGTGTGGCCGAGCATCGCCGGGACGATCATCGAGCGGCGCGACCACGTCTTGATGACGTTTTTGGTCCCCTTGTCGTTCTGGCCGTCCACCTTCTTCATCAGGTGGTCGTCCACGAAGGGACCCTTCTTAAGGCTACGAGGCATCGCTAGGTGCTCCTACCGCTTCTTCTTGCTGCGCCGGCGGGTGATCAACTGGTCGCTTGGCTTGTGCGCCTGCCGCGTCCGGCCCTCTGGCTTGCCCCACGGACTGACCGGGTGGCGGCCGCCTGAGGTCTTGCCCTCGCCGCCGCCCATCGGGTGGTCGACCGGGTTCATCGCGACGCCGCGCACGGTGGGCCTGCGACCCTTCCACCGGCTACGGCCCGCCTTGCCGAGCTTGATGTTGCCCTGCTCGGCATTGCCCACCTCGCCGACGGTCGCCCGGCAGGCTGCGTCCACCTGCCGGATCTCGCCGGATGGCATCCGCAGGGTGGCGCGGCTGCCCTCCCTGGCAAGCAGCTGAACGCCAGATCCGGCCGACCGCGCGATCTTGGCCCCGCCGCCAGGCCGCATCTCGATCGCATGCACGACCGTGCCGGTGGGGATGTTGCGCAGCGGCAGGCAGTTCCCGGTCTTGATGTCGGCGCCAGCGCCATTCTCCACCCGGTCGCCCTGCTTCAGGCCAACCGGAGCGATGATGTAGCGCTTCTCCCCGTCGGCGTAGTGCAGCAGGGCGATCCGGGCGGTCCGGTTCGGGTCGTACTCGATGTGCGCGACCTTGGCCGGCACGCCGTCCTTATCCGCCCGGCGGAAGTCGATCAGGCGGTACGCGCGCTTGTGCCCGCCGCCCTGATGCCGGGTGGTGATGCGACCGTAGACGTTCCGGCCACCCTGGCTGGTCAGCGGGCGCACCAGCCGCTTCTCCGGCTCATCCCGGGTGAGCTCGGAGAAGTCAGAGCCGCTCGCCCCGCGCCTGCCGGCGGTGATCGGCTTGTACTTTCTGATACCCATCTAACTCAAGCTCCTAGTATTCGCCGGCTAGCTGACCGGTCCGCCGAAATGCTCAATGCGGTCGCCGGGAGCAAGGCTGACGATTGCCCGCTTGGTGTCCGGGCGCTTGCCCCAGCCGAACCGCGTCCGGCGGCGCTTGCCCGGCCGGTTGATCGTGTTCACGCCGGTCACCTTCACGCCGAAGGTGGCCTCTACCGCCTGGCGGATCTGGGTCTTGTGCGTGCCAGGAGCGACGATGAAGGTGTACTTGCCGTCATCGGCCAGCCGCAGGCTCTTCTCCGAGATCACCGGGCGCATCAGGATGTCCCGCGGGTTGACGATCTTGTTCACTGCTGGTCGTCCTCCTGCTCAGCGCTCGCGCCTGCTGCCGTCGGCTCCGCTGCGGGAGTTGCGGCGGCGCTCACCGTCGCGCCGGTCGCCCGCGCGACGAAGCTGTCCAGCGCTTCCTGTGTGAACACGACGTGATCGCTCACCAGGACGTCCCTGGTGTTCAGCTGCCCTTCGGCGAGAAGGTGCACGCCGGCGACATTACGCAAGCTCAGCCTGGTCAGCTCATCGGTCCTGGTGGTCACCACGAGGATGTTCGCCCCGGGCGCCCCGGTCACGGCATTCAGTGCGGCCAGCGCAGCCTTGGTCTTCGGCGTCTCGCCGTCAACCAGTCCGCCCACCACGTGCACGCGACCATGCCTGGCCCGGTCGGACAGTGCGCCGCGCAGCGCGGCAGCCTTCATCTTCTTCGGCGTGCGCTGCTCGTAGGACCGTGGCTGCGGGCCGAACACCACGCCGCCGCCAGCGAACTGCGGGGCCCTGATGGAGCCCTGCCGGGCGCGCCCGGTGCCCTTCTGCCGGTAGGGCTTCCTGCCGCCGCCACGCACGTTGCCGCGCGTCTTAGTGGAGTGCGTGCCCTGCCGGGCCGCGGCCTCCTGGGCAACGACCACCTGGTGGATCAGTGGCACGTTGACCTTGGCGTCGAAGATCTCCGCGGGCAGCTGCGAGATCGCGGCAGCATCACCGGCCGCGGCCTTCCGCTTGGCCGTGGAGCTCGTCTGAGCCGGGCTCATTTCGCCTCACTCTTTACTGGGGACTTGACGGCGTTGCGGACGAGCACGAGGCCGCCTGCCGGGCCGGGAACCGCGCCCTTGATGAGCAGCAGCCCGCGTCCGGCGTCCACGCCGTGCAGGGTCAGGTTGGCGGTGGTAGTGCGCTCGCCGCCCATCCGGCCGGCCATCCGCACGCCCTTGAAGACGCGGCCCGGGTAGGCGCAGCCGCCGATGGAGCCGGGCGCGCGGTGCTTGCGCTTGGTGCCATGGGATGAGCTCATGCCCTTGAAGCCGTGGCGCTTCATCACGCCCGCGAAGCCCTTGCCCTTGCTGGTGGCGGTCACGTCGATCAGCTCGCCGGCGGCGAACGTCTCGGCGGTGACCTCCTGGCCGAGCGTGTAGTCGGTGGCGTTGTCGGTCCGCAGCTCCACCAGGTACCGGCGCGGGGTCACGCCCGCCTTGGCGAAGTGGCCGGCGACCGGCTTGGTCACCTTGCGCGGGTCGATGTCGCCGAATCCGATCTGCACGGCCGAGTAGCCGTCAGCATCTGGCGTCCGCACCGCGGTGACGACGCATGGGCCGGCCGCGACCACCGTGACGGGAACCATCCTGCCGTCATCGGCGAAGACCTGGGTCATGCCGAGCTTGGTGCCCAGGACCCCTTTGATCTGCTTGGTCATCTCGGTGCGTCCTTCTACAGCTTGATCTCGATGTCGACGCCAGCAGGCACGTCAAGCCGCATCAGGGAGTCGACAGTCCTCGGCGTCGGGTCGATGATGTCGATCAGCCGCTTGTGCGTGCGCATCTCGAAGTGCTCGCGCGAGTCCTTGTACTTGTGCGGCGAGCGGATGACGCAGTAGACGTTCTTCTCGGTCGGCAGCGGCACGGGGCCGGCGACCTTGGCGCCGGTACGAATCACCGTATCGACGATCTTCCGCGCCCAGCTGTCAATGACCTCGTGGTCATAAGCCTTGAGCCGGATGCGGATCTTCTGTCCCGCCATGTGGCTTCGATGTCCTTCGCTCGTTCGTGCCGCTGTTCTTCTGCCGCTCCTCGTTCGGGACGGGAACGACCGTGGAACGGGCCCGGGAGTTTCCTCCCGGGCCCGCCGTGCTACTTGATGATCTTCGTGACCCGGCCGGCGCCGACGGTCCGGCCGCCCTCGCGGATAGCGAAGCGCAGGCCCTCCTCCATGGCGATCGGCTGAATCAGGTCAACCTTCATCTCGGTGTTGTCACCGGGCAGCACCATCTCGGTGCCTTCCGGCAGGTGCACCACGCCGGTCACGTCCGTGGTGCGGAAGTAGAACTGCGGCCGGTAGTTGTTGAAGAACGGCGTGTGCCGGCCGCCCTCGTCCTTGGACAGGATGTAGACCTGCGCGTCGAACTCGGTGTGCGGCGTGTTCGTGCCCGGCTTGATGATGACCTGGCCGCGCTCCACGTCCTCGCGCTTGGTGCCGCGGAGTAGCAGGCCGGCGTTGTCGCCCGCCTGGCCCTCGTCCAGGATCTTGTGGAACATCTCGACGCCCGTGACCGTGGTCTTGGTCGCCTTCTCCTTGATGCCGATGATCTCGACCTCGTCACCGGTGTGGATCACGCCGCGCTCGATCCGGCCGGTCACGACGGTGCCGCGGCCGGTGATCGAGAACACGTCCTCGACCGGCATCAGGAACGGCCTCTCGACCTCGCGGACCGGCTCGGGGATGCTGTCGTCGCAGGCGGTCATGAGCTCGACGACCTTCTCGCCCCACTCCGCGTCGCCCTCGAGTGCCTTCAGCGCAGATACCCGGATTACCGGTACATCGTCGCCGGGGAACTCGTAGGTGCTGAGCAGCTCGCGGACCTCAAGCTCGACCAGCTCGAGGATCTCCTCGTCGTCGACCATGTCGGCCTTGTTCAGTGCCACGACGATGTACGGCACGCCGACCTGGCGTGCCAGCAGCACATGCTCGCGGGTCTGCGGCATCGGGCCGTCAGTGGCAGCCACGACCAGGATCGCGCCGTCCATCTGCGCGGCACCGGTAATCATGTTCTTGATGTAGTCAGCGTGACCGGGGCAGTCCACATGCGCGTAGTGGCGCTTCTCGGTCTGGTACTCGACGTGCGAGATCGAGATGGTGATCCCGCGCTCCTTCTCTTCCTTCGCGTTGTCGATCTGGTCGAACGCGCTGGCAGTATTGACGTCCGGGTACTTGTCGTGCAGCACCTTGGTGATCGCCGCGGTCAGCGTCGTCTTGCCGTGGTCGATATGACCGATGGTGCCGATGTTGACGTGCGGCTTGGTCCGCTGGAACTTGGCCTTCGCCACTTGAGTCTCCTCGTTGCGATCGTTTCCCCGCCGCGGCGGGGCCAGGCGCTCACGCGCGCTGCTTTATTCGTGTCGTCGTTACTTCTGACTACTCGCCGCGTGCCTTGGCGATGATCTCCTTGGCAATGCTGGGCGGTACCTCGGCATACGAGTCAAACTGCATGCTGTAATCCGCCCGCCCCTGGGTCCGGCTGCGGAGGTCCCCCACGTAGCCGAACATCTCGGACAGCGGGACGAGGGCCTTCACGACCCGCACCCCTGACCTCTCCTCCATGGCCTGGATCTGGCCGCGGCGGCTGTTGAGGTCGCCGATAACCTCACCCATGTAGTCGTCCGGCGTCCTGACCTCGACCGCCATCATGGGCTCGAGCAGCACGGGATCGGCATGGCCGGCCGCCTTCTTGAAGGCCATCGAGCCAGCGATCTTGAACGCGAGCTCGGAGGAGTCCACCTCGTGATACGCGCCGTCGGTCAGGGTGACCTTCACGTCGACCATCGGGTACCCGGCCAGCACGCCGAACTCCGCGGCCTCCTGGCAGCCGGCGTCCACCGACGGGATGTACTCCCGCGGGACCCGGCCGCCGGTGACCTTGTTCTCGAACTCGTAGCCGCCGCCGTCGCCGCCGGTCGGCTCCAGGTTGATGATCACCCGCGCGAACTGGCCGGAACCACCGGTCTGCTTCTTGTGGGTGTACTCGACCTTCTCGACCTTCTTGCGGATGGTCTCGCGGTAGGCAACCTGCGGCCGGCCGATGTTGGCCTCGACCTTGAACTCGCGGCGCATCCGCTCGACCAGCACCTCCAGGTGCAGCTCGCCCATGCCCGAGATGATGGTCTGCCCGGTCTCCTCGTCGGTCCTGACCTGGAAGGTCGGGTCCTCCTCGGCCAGCCGCTGGATGGCGGTGCCGAGCTTGTCCTGGTCGCCCTTCGTCCTCGGCTCGATCGCCACGTTGATGACCGGGGCCGGGAACGTCATCGACTCCAGGATGACCTGCTGGTGCGGGTCGCTGAGGGTGTCGCCGGTGGTGGTGTCCTTCAGCCCCATCACGGCCACGATCTGGCCAGCCACCGCGGTCGGGCGCTCCTCGCGCTTGTTCGCGTGCATCTGGTAGATCTTGCCGATCCGCTCCTTGCGGCCCTTGGTCGAGTTCAGCACCTGGGTGCCGGCCTCGA
>CAWEEY010000017.1:0-154685 GCA_963808215.1 uncultured Actinomycetota bacterium | reverse complement strand
GTCCGCGCCCAGTCCGCCCTTGAGCTGCGCACGCTCATACGCAACGGTGAGCAGCTCCTGCTAACTCTCGTCATCCCGGTGCTGCTGCTGATTGCCTTCGGGCACGAGAACCTCGTCAGCGTAGGCGGCGGAAGCCGGATCGACTTCGTCGTGCCTGGCATCCTGGCGCTGGCCGTGATCTCAACGGCATTCACCAGTCAGGCGATCGGTACCGGCTTCGAGCGGCGTTACGGCGTGCTGAAGCGCCTCGGCGCCTCGCCGCTCTCGCGTCGCGGCCTGATCGCGGCCAAGACTCTCACCGTGCTCGCCGTCGAGCTCGCCCAGTTCGCGATCGTGCTGCTCGTCGGGACACTGCTGGGCTGGCGGCCGGCTGCAAGCCCAGCGGCCGTGGCGTGGGTACCACTGCTGCTGCTGGCCGGAACCGCTGCTTTCAGCGGGCTGGCCCTCCTGCTCGCAGGCACCCTCAGGGCCGAGGCGACCCTGGCCGCTGCCAACTTGCTGTACCTCATCTTGCTCGGGCTCGGCGGCGTGCTGTTCCCGCTGACGAAGTTCCCTGCGTCGGCTCAGCCAGTGCTAAAGCTGCTCCCCGCCGCGGCGCTCTCGGACGGGCTGCGCACAGTGCTCGCGCACTCCGGCGGCCTGCCCGTCCGCGATCTGCTCGTGCTGTGCGCCTGGGCAGTGGTCGCGATCGCGCTGGCTGCCCGCACGTTCCGATGGGAGTAGCCGTCCCCGCCAGGTCACCGCTCAGCGCCGCTCCCGCCTCCCTCCTCGTCTTCGCCGGCATCGTCTCGGTTCAGCTCGGCGCCGGGCTTGCCGCACGCCTGTTCGGTGACGCCGGCCCGGCCGGTGTCACCGGGCTGCGGCTGTGGTGGGCGGCATTGATCATGGCGATCTTCGGCGGCCGCGCGGTGGCCAGAGCATTGCGAGCCGCCGTCGCCGACCGGGCCTGGCGCGACCTTGCCACCGCTGTCGCGTTCGGAATCGTCCTCGGCGTGATGAACTTCTCGATCTACCAGTCGTTCGCCCGGATCCCGCTCGGCGTAGCTGTCACGATTGAGTTCCTCGGCCCGCTTGCGGTCGCGGTGGCGTCATCCCGTCGCCCACTCGACCTCGCCTGGGTGGCCCTGGCCGCAGCCGGCGTGGTGCTGCTCACCCAGGGCGGCGGCCAGCTGGCGAGCGGATCTGGCCACGGCGCGGGCGAAGTGGCCAGGCAGGCCGGGCCGCTACTCGGGCTCAGCACGACGGCGACCGGCATCGCGTTCGGCCTCGTGGCGGCGGCCTGCTGGGCGGCCTATATCTTGCTCAGCCGGGCAACCGGGCGCCGATTCAGCGGCTCATCCGGCCTGGTTATCGCGATGATCGTGGCAGCTGCACTGGTGAGCTGGCCGGCAATTGCGCAGGCGGGCCCGGCCCTCGGCCAGCCTGGGGTGATCGCCGAGGGCCTGGCAGTCGGGCTGCTCTCGTCGGTCATCCCGTACCGGGTCGAGCTCGAGGCATTGCGCCGGGTGCCGGCTGGCGTATTCGGGATCTGGATGAGCGTGGAGCCAGCGGTGGCGGCGCTGATCGGCCTCGCCCTGCTTGGCGAGACTCTGATACTCCGGCAGTGGCTGGCGATCGCGGCCGTCATCATCGCCTCAGCCGGGGCTGCACGGTCGAGCGCGGCAGCCGGGCAGCCGTCGGACGAGCTGCCGCCACCGCCCGCCGGCTGACGCCGATTCCTACATGCTGTAGTAGGCCGGTGGCTGAGCGCTGGCAGCGCCCCCTACCATTGGTGCGTGCCCGATCCGCTAGCCGCCCCGGACATGCCCGCCGCCAGCGCTCGAGCGCCGGCCCGGTGGGCGCGCTGGGCGCGCTCGGCCGACATAGTGCTAGCACCGTCGCCGACGGTCCTGCGGCGCTGGGCGCTGGCCGGAGTGATCACCTCCGCGCTGATCATTCTCACTGGCGCAGCCGTCCGGCTGAGCCAGTCGGGCCTCGGCTGCCCGGACTGGCCCAACTGCACAGCCCACAGCCTCGCGGCAGCGGGAGCAACCGGCGATTCGCTCATCCATCGCTGGATCGAGTTCGGCAACCGGTTGGTCACCGTAGCTATCTTCGTTGTCGCTGCCGGGGTCTGCACCGCCGCGTGGCGCTTCAGGCCGCCGGGCGGACGACGTCGCCGCGACCTGCTCTGGCTGGCCGCGGCGCAGCCCGGTGCGATCGTGCTGCAGATTCTGCTGGGCGGCGCGGTAGTCATCACGAAGCTGAACCCGGCCCTGGTGTCAGTGCACTTCCTCGCGTCGATGGCGCTCGTCGCCGCCGCTGTCGCGCTCTACGTGCGCTGCCAGGAGGGATTCGCGCCTGCGGTCCCGCTCGTCCCGCGTCCGGTCCGGCTGGCCGCCCTCGGCGTCGTTGGCACTATCGCGCTGATGGTGTCGGCCGGGACCGTGGTCACTGGCACTGGACCGCTGGCCGGCGCGGCCGACGTCGCGCGCTATCACCTGCCGCTCGAGGGCGTCACGCAGTTGCATGCCGACATCGGCTGGCTCCTCGCCGGGCTCATGGTGGCGCTGCTCCTCGGCCTGCGGCTGACCGGCGCGCCGCGCAAAGCGGTCCGGCTCGGCTGGCTACTGCTTGGCCTCATCGGCCTGCAGGGCGTTGTGGGCTACACCCAGTACTTCACCGGGCTGCCGGCTGGCCTCGTCTGGTTCCACGTCACTGGCTCGGTGGCGATCTGGATTACCGCCCTGCTGCTGCCGTATGCGCTGCGGGATCGCGGCTCCATCACCCACCTGACGGACGCTCATGCGGTGCCCGCATCGCAGACTGCCCCAGCCTGAGCCCCGCTCCGGGCCAGCACCGCCTGAAGGCCCTTCCGGACATGATCCGTGCGCGATATTTTGTGCGCCATGGCAACTGCACCCGTGAATGGCATCACCATCTCCTACACCGACAGCGGCGGCGATGGTCCCGCCGTTGTCCTTAGCCACGGCTACCTGATGGACTCGTCCATGTTCGAGCCACAGGTGGCCGCGCTGGCGCCCGAGTACCGCGTGATCAGCTGGGACGAGCGCGGATTCGGGGGCACTAGGGCTACCGGTCCGTTCACCTACTGGGACTCCGCCAGCGATGTGATCGGCCTGCTCGATCATCTGGGCATTGAGCAGGCGGTACTCGGCGGCATGTCGCAAGGCGGCTTCCTCAGCCTGCGCGCCGCACTGCTGGCGCCGGCCGGGTGCGCGCGCTCATCCTCATCGACAGCCAGGCCGGTCTGGAGAACCCGGAGGCCGCGCCCGCGTACGAGCAGATGGAGCAGATCTGGCTGGAGCAGGGCCCCGAGCCGGTCCAGGATGTGGTGGCGTCCATCATCCTCGGCCAGCCGGATGGCCCCGTCGACTACAAGCCGTGGTTCGCCAGATGGGCAGCGGCCGACCGGGAGGAAGCTCCGGCTGGCGTTCCGATGCCTGATGGACCGCGACGACATCACCGATCGCCTCGGCGAGATCAGCTGTCCGGCGCTGATCCTGCACGGCACCGCAGATGCCGCAATCCCGATGGAACGGGCCGAGATGGTGCAGGCCGGGCTTGCCGGGCCGGCCAGCCTGGTCCAGGTCGAAGACGGATCACACGCCGCCAACCTCAGCCACCCGGATCAGGTCAATGTCGCCATTCTGGAGTTCCTCCGGTCGCTTCCTTAGCTCGCCAAGTAACGGGCCTGACCCCGATTGTTAACCCGCATCGGGGATGGTCGCCGAAGATGCCGGGGATAGGGTCGGTTCCGTAACGGCATCGGCGGCGAAAGGGGCCTGAGGCAGCGGTGAGCAGTGACGGGCATGCACGACTTGACTGGTCTGAGACGGACGCACGGACGGTGGACCTGATCCGCGTCCTGGCAATGGATGCGGTGGAACAGGCTGGGTCTGGTCACCCCGGCACCGCGATGAGCCTGGCTCCGGCGGCATACCTGCTCTTCCAGAAGGTCATGCGGCATGACCCCGCCGACCCGCACTGGCTGGGGAGAGACAGGTTCGTGCTGTCGTGCGGACATTCCAGCCTGACCCTGTACATCCAGCTCTACCTGTCGGGTTACGGCCTGACCCTGGACGACTTGTCACGCTACCGCACCTGGGGCAGCCTGACTCCGGGCCACCCGGAGCACGGGCTGACGCCGGGAGTGGAGACCACCACCGGGCCGCTGGGCCAGGGCATCGGGAACGCGGTCGGCATGGCGATGGCCGCGCGCCGCGAGCGCGGCCTGCTCGACCCGCCAGCTGCCGAGGGTGACAGCCTGTTTGACCACCACATCTACACGCTTCATGTCCGACGGCGACATCGAGGAGGGCGTCAGCCACGAGGTCAGCGCGCTGGCAGGTCACCAGCAGCTGGGCAACCTGATCGCGCTGTACGACGACAACTCGATCTCGATCGAGGACGACACGAACATCGCGAAGTCAGAAGACGTCGCTGCCCGGTACGAGGCATATGGCTGGCATGTGCAGCGGCGTCAACTGGCGTCGAAGTGACGGATATCACGAGGACGTGCAGGCGCTCTACGACGCGTTCGAAGCGGCGAAAGCCAACACCTCCGCGCCGTCACTGATCGTGCTGCGCACCATTATCGGCTGGCCGGCTCCGCACAAGCAGAACACCGGCGCCGCACACGGCTCCGCGCTCGGCGCCGACGAGGTGGCTGCAACGAAGCGAGATCCTGGGATTCGATCCCGACGTGAGCTTCCCGGCCGAGGACCACGCAGTGGCGCACGCGCGCCTCGTCGGTGAGCGCGGCAGCAAGGCCCATTCCAGTTGGGACCAGGCCTTTACCGCGTGGTCGGCGGCACACCCTGACGCCCGGCAGCTCCTGGACCGGCTCGCAAGCCGCACCCTGCCGGACGGCTGGGCGGACGCGCTGCCCGCGTTCCCCCCGGATCCCAAGGGTGTCGCCACGCGGAAAGCGTCAGGTGAGGTGCTAGTCGGCCCTCGCACCTGTGCTGCCTGAGCTGTGGGGTGGATCGGCGGATCTGGCGGGCAGCAACGACACCACGATGAAGGGCGAGCCATCCTTCATCCCTGAGGTGCACCAGACGAAGATGTTCCCCGGCAATAAGTTCGGCCGGACCCTGCATTTCGGCATCCGCGAGCATGGCATGGGCGCGATCTGCAACGGCATGGCGGTGCACGGGCTCACCAGGCCGTACGGCGGCACGTTCCTGTGCTTCAGCGACTACATGCGGCCGTCGGTACGGCTTGCCGCGATGATGCGGCAGCCGGTGACCTACGTCTGGACGCACGACTCGATCGGCCTGGGCGAAGACGGACCGACGCACCAGCCGGTCGAGCACCTGTGGGCCCTGCGCGCCATCCCCGGCCTCGACGTGGTGCGGCCGGGCGACGCTAACGAGACGGTCGTCGCCTGGCGGACCATCCTGGAGCGCCAGGCCAGCCCGGCCGCACTGATCCTTACCAGGCAAGGGCTGCCGGTCCTGGACAGGTCGGCGGGCGGCGGGCACGAGAGCGCTGATTACGCTGCGCGCGGCGGCTACGTGCTGGCCGAGGCAGACGGCGGTGACCCGGAGGTGATCCTGATCGCCACCGGCAGCGAGGTGCAGATCGCGCTCGATGCGCGCACCCTGCTGCAAACCGATGGCGTGGGAACGCGGGTCGTCTCGATGCCCTGCCTGGAGTGGTTCGCCGAGCAGGACGACGCCTATCGCGAGCAGGTGCTACCAGCCGCGGTACGCGCCCGGGTAAGCGTGGAGGCAGGAATCGCGCTGGGCTGGCGGTCATATGTCGGAGATGCCGGGCGATGCATCAGCCTGGAGCATTTCGGCGCATCCGCTGACTACAAGAAGCTGTATGAGGAGTTCGGGATCACGGCGGCGGCCACCGCGCAAGCCGCCAGGGAAAGCTTGGCCAGCCTGCGGTCGGGCGCACAGTAGCTCATGCGGCACGATGGATATGTAGCGCCCGAGAGGGCACAGGCAGCAGCACTTCGAGGGCGCATGACGCGAGGAGCGCGATTGACATGACAGCACAGCCTGACCCCCTAGCCCAGCTCACCGAGATGGGCGTATCGATCTGGCTCGACGACATCAGCCGGGTGCGGCTGTCGACTGGCAACCTGGCGTCGCTCGTGCGGGACATGCACGTGCGCGGGGTCACGTCGAACCCGACCATTTTCGCGAAGGCGATGTCGAACGGCTCGGCATATGCCGACCAGATGGCAGACCTAGCGGTGCGCGGCGTCGACGTGGGCGAGGCGACGCGGAACCTGACGACCTACGACATCCGCTGGGCCTGCGACGTGCTGCGCCCGGTCTATGACGCCACCGACGGTCTCGACGGCCGGGTGTCGCTTGAGGTGGACCCGCGGCTCGCCCGTGACACGGCCAGGACCATCGCCGAGGCACGGGCCCTGTGGTGGACGGTCGACCGGCCCAATATGTTCATCAAGATCCCGGCCACGCTCGCTGGGCTGCCGGCCATTACCCAGTGCCTTTCCGAGGGCATCAGCATCAACGTCACGCTGATTTTCTCGCTGGAGCGGTACGGCCAGGTCATCGATGCTTTCATGGCCGGCCTGGAGGCCGCGTCAGGCCGCGATGTCGCAACCATCGCCTCGGTCGCGTCGTTCTTCGTCAGCCGGGTCGACACCGAGGTAGATGCCCGGCTGGACAAGATCGGCACACCGGAGGCGGAGGCGCTGCGCGGCAAGGCGGCGCTCGCCAACGCCAGGCTGGCCTATGAGCTCTTCGAGCAGCGGTTCGCTGCGAACTCGGAGCGCTGGGCGGCCCTACAGGCCAGGGGCGCGCGGCTACAGCGGCCGCTGTGGGCCTCGACCAGCGTCAAGGACCCGTCGTTCGCGGACACCATGTACGTGACCGAGCTCGTCGCACCGCACACCGTGAACACGATGCCCGAGTCGACGATCCACGCGGTTGCCGACCATGGCAAGCTGCACGGCAACGCGATCGACGGCACGTATGACGAGTCGCGGCGCGTGTTCGAGCAGCTCGATGCGCTGGGCGTGCCGTACGACGACGTCGTGCGTGTGCTGGAGGAAGAAGGCGTACAGAAGTTCGCCGCCTCCTGGGAGGAGCTGCTCGAGAGCGTCAGCCGCGCGCTGGCGGCGGGCGGAAAATCTGCATGAGGCCCAATCCACTGCGCGATCCGCGCGACCGGCGCATCCCGCGGCTTGCCGGGCCGTGCGTCCTGGTGCTCTTCGGCGTGACCGGAGATCTGGCCACCAAGAAGCTGCTGCCCGCGATCTACGACCTGGCAAACCGCGGCCTGCTCCCGCCGGGATTCTCGCTGGTTGGATTTGCCCGCCGGGACTGGCAAGACGCCGATTTCGCGCACATCACCTACGACGCCGTTAAGGCCCACGCGCGCACGCCGTTTCGCGAGGAAGTCTGGCAGCAGCTGCGTGAGGGCATCCGGTTCGTTCAAGGCGAGTTCTCCGATGACGAGGCATTCGACCATCTGGCCCGCACGGTTGCCCAGCTCGACGCTGAACGCGGCACCGGCGGGAACTACGCGTTCTACCTGTCAGTACCACCTAATGCTTTCCCGGTAGTGGTGCGGCAGCTGAAGCGGTCCGGGCTGTCCAGCCCGCCCGAGCCGGCCGAGGGAACCAGTTACCGGCCGTGGCGCCGCGTCGTGATCGAGAAGCCGTTCGGTCACGACCTCGCCAGCGCGCGGGAGCTGAACGCGATGCTGGCGACTGTGTTCCCGCCGGAAGCGGTATTCCGGATTGACCACTACCTTGGCAAGGAAACCGTTCAGAACCTGCTGGCCATGCGCTTCTCCAACACGCTGTTCGAGCCGGTCTGGAACCGCGGTTATGTCGACCACGTGCAGATCACCATGGCCGAGGACATCGGGATCGGCGGGCGGGCCGGCTACTACGACCACATCGGCGCCGCCAGGGACGTGATCCAGAACCACCTGCTGCAACTGCTGGCCCTCACCGCGATGGAAGAGCCGCTGTCGTTCGCCGCTGAGTCACTGCGTACCGAGAAGGAGAAGGTGCTGGCGGCGGTCCAGATCCCCGAAGACATCGCGACCGGGACCGCGCGCGGGCAGTACTCCGCGGGGTGGCAGGGCGGGATCCCGGTTCGCGGCTACCTCGAGGAGGACGGCATCCCGCCGGACTCGACCAACGAGACCTATGCCGCGATGCGCCTGACGATCGACAGCAGGCGCTGGGCCGGCGTGCCGTTCTACCTGCGGACCGGCAAGCGGCTGACGACCAGGATGACCGAGATCGCGGTCATTTTCCAGCGCGCGCCGCACCTGCCGTTCGATGCGACCGACACCCAGGAACTCGGCCAGAACGCCCTGGTCATCCGGGTGCAGCCTGACGAGGGCGTCACGCTGAGGTTCGGCTCAAAGGTGCCGGGCTCGGCGATGGAGGTCCGGGACGTCAACATGGACTTCGCCTATGGCGAGTCGTTCACCGAGTCCAGTCCGGAAGCCTATGAGCGACTCCTGCTCGACGTCCTGATCGGCGACCCGCCGCTGTTCCCGCGGCAGGAGGAGGTCGAGCTGTCCTGGACGATCCTCGACCCGATCGAGGACTTCTGGGCCAGCCACGACAAGCCCGAGCAGTACCCGGCGGGCACGAGCGGGCCGCTCAGCGCCGACGAGCTGCTCGCCCGCGACGGCCGCGCCTGGCGGCGGCTGTGATGCTGGTGACGGCTGCGATGCTGGCGGGCGCTGGGACCGGTGGCAGTTCTGCGGAGGTGACGACAGTGCTGACCGACCTGACCGACACCACGACTGCCGACATCCGCGCCGCGCTGGCCAAGACCAGGGACCTGATGGGCGGCCCGGCCACCGGCGTCGTACTTAACCTCATCATCATGACTGACGAGTCGGGTCAGCATGATGCCGTGCGCGCGGCCAGCCAGGCGGCCCGCGAGCACCCGTGCCGGGTGCTCGCGGTGATCGCCCGCGAGTCGCGGGCCTTGTCCCGGCTGGACGCGGAGATCAGGTCAGGTGAGGGCACGCCCGGGCAGACGGTCCTGCTCCGGCTCTACGGGCCGATGGGCGAGCACGCCGACTCGGTCATCATGCCGCTGCTAGTGCCAGACACGCCCGTTGTTACGTGGTGGCACGGCCTCATTCCGGCGGTCCCGTCGGCGCAGCCGCTGGGCATTCTCGCCCAGCGGCGGATCACCGACGCCGCCAGGGCCAGAGCGCCCGCAGAAGCGCTGGCGGCCCTCAGCGCGGGCTACCAGCCGGGCGATACGGACCTGAGCTGGACCCGCGCAACGCCATGGCGATCCCTGCTCGCGGCAACCGTGGACCAGGAGCTAGATGCGATCTACGGCTGGCGTCGTCGGGGCCGAGGAGCACAACCCGACCGCGGACCTGCTAACCGCCTGGCTGAGCAGCAGACTGCACGTTCCGTTCACCCGCGAGATCTCTGATGGCCCGGGTATCACCGAGGTTCGATTCGGTACGGCGGAAGGCGAGGTCACCATCTGCAGGCCGGACGGCCGGGTGGCGACGCTGACCAGGCCCGGCCAGCCAGACCGGCATGTGGCGCTGCAGCGCAGGGACATTGCCGAACTGCTGGCCGAGGAGCTGCGCCGCCTTGATCCGGACGAGATCTACGGCGAGGCGCTCGCACTCGGTGGCCGGAACGATCCCGGCGGCGTCCGCGTAGCTGCGAAATGTGCCCAGCCGACCAGCGACGCCGCGCGCCGCGCCGACGCGGTTTGCACGGCAATCGGCCCGTGCGCCCCGCTAAGCTTCGGTTCGTGCCTTCGCAGCCCGGCGAAGATCCCCAGATGGAGAGCTCGCCGATCATGTCATTTTGTGCGGCGCGAACGCACTCGCATCCCGGATGGCTGAGGAGCTGACAGCCCGGTACGGATTAACCGTAGCCGCGATCGTGCCATCCCTCGCAGACGGCCACAGCGCCCGAATGGCGGCAATGCCGGGCGTACGTGTGCTTGAGCATGCCGAGCTGGCTGCCGACGCATTCCTGGCCGCAAACCTGCCCGCCGCTCGCGGCCTGGCGATCCTGCATCAGGACGACCTCGGCAACCTGCACGCCGCGCTCAGGGCGCAGGAGCTCAGCCCTGACGTCCGCCTCGTCATCGCGATCTTCAACGCCGGGCTCGGCGAGCGGATCCGGAGCTTCTTTGCGGACTGCGCGGTGCTCTCCGAGGCGCAGATGGCCGCGCCCTCGCTGGTCGCCGCCGCACTCGGCGAGCCAGCGCCCAGCCACGTCCGGATGGCAAGCCGGACCATGTACGTGACGCGGCGTGAGGACGTCGGTGCCGGCCAGATCATCTGCGGCCTCGCTGCAAGCAGCGATGCCGACACGCCGAACCTGCTGCCGCCGGCAGACCCGGCCGCCGGGCTGGTGCTGGCCGTTGCCGACGGCACGCCGCGCAACCCGCTGTCCCGCCAGCGCCGTCGGCGGCTCGGCGCACCGCTGCGCATGGCGCGCAGGTTCTTCACCACCACGATTGGCGTGGCGTTTGCCGCATTGCTCGCCATCATCGGGGCCGGCTTCGTGCTGCTGATCCCGGTAAAAGGAATCACCCCGATGAGCGCGCTGTATGTGACGGCCCTGGACGCGGCTGGGGCTGCCGTCACCACCCCCGGCTACCCGGCGCTGGAGAAGTGGGCGCAGTTCCTCCAGACCTTCGCCGGGATGGCCTTTCTGCCCCTGGTGACGGCCCTGATCGTGAGCGCGCGCCTTCCGAGAACAGCTGGCGCGGGACAGCCGCCCTCAGCGGACACGTGATCGTGGCCGGCCTTGGCACCGTCGGTGCGCGGATCGTTGGCCAGCTGCACGACCTCGGTATCGACGTGGTAGGCGTAGACAAGAGCGCCGAGGCTGCCGGCAGCGCCGCTCGCCAAGCGGCTCGGCATCCCCCTCGTCATCGGCGAGACGCACCGTGAGGAGACGCTGCGGGCGGCAGGCATCGAGACCTGCCAGGCCATCGTCTCGGTGACCGACAGCGATATCGCGAACCTGGAGACGGCGCTTAACGCCCGGGCGCTGACCGCTGACGCCCGCATCGTGGTGCGGCTGTACGACGACGACCTTGCCGCGCGAGTGCAGCGCACCATCGGCAACACTGTGTCCCGCTCAACGTCATATCTGGCCGCGCCCGCGTTCGCGGCCGCCGTTCTCGACCATCAGGTGCTTCGCACCATCGCTGTCGGCCGGCATGTCCTGCTGCTCGCCGACGTGACTGCCGACAGTGCCAGCGGGCTGGTCGGCCAGGCCATCGAGGCAGTCCACCGGCCGGGCCTGCTTCGCGTTATCGCCCTCAGGCGATTGCAGGCGGCCGGAACCAGCGCGAGAGTCGACTGGTCGCCCGACCCCCGCTACCAGATCCAGCCAGGGGACCGGATCGTGATCCTCGCCACCAGAGCGGGATTGTCGGGATTGCTCCGAAGGGGCGATGAATCGGCAGCTGGCGCCCGATTGCCTACCGCTTCCGGCAATTAACTTCATACGCGCAAGAATGGGTCTCCCTAAATCGCGCTACCGGAGTTACGCTCAGGGCGAGATCTTCCACTTGGTTCTGGTGAGCTTCGTGTGAAGACAGGAAGGTCAGCCGTGGCCATGCTCGTACCGGTTCATGCCGATAACGGGACGCTCTGCCGCCGGGTTTGCTTACCGGGCGGCTCAACTGGCATGGCACCAGACGATGCGGCCTTCCCACCACCCATCACGCCTGCCTTGCCCCAGCAGCGTGCTAGCGGCCGGACAGGCAAGCCCCTCAGGAGGAATCATTTGAGCACCACAGAAGATGCTCCAGCAGCTGCCCCCGGCCGCCGCTCCGTGCCGCGGCTCCGGCATCAGCCGATCCGGCCCCGCTCGGGCTGGCCGGCTTCGCGCTGACCACGTTCCTGCTGTCCGCTTCCAATGCCGGCTGGATGAAGGCCGCAACCGGCGCCGCGTGGCTGGGTTACGCCTTCGCCTACGGCGGCCTGGCTCAGCTGCTCGCGGGCATGTGGGAGTTCCGCAACCGGAACGTGTTCGGCGCTACGGCATTCTCCACCTATGGCGCTTTCTGGATCGGCCTCGGCCTGTGGGTCAGGGACGTCGCGCCGACGGGCGAAGGGTCTGCAGGACGCCAGGGACCTGGGCTGGATTCTGCTAGCCTTCGCCATCTTCAACACCTACATGCTGATCGTCAGCACCCAGCTGAACATGGCCGTCTTCGGAGTCTTCCTGACTCTGGAACTGACGGAGATCTTCCTGTTCATCGGGAACTTCGCCACCAAGACCGGCACCGGACGGCCTGATCACCGTCGGCGGCGTACTCGGCATAATCACCGCGCTGGTGGCCTGGTACGCCTCAGCCGCCGGGGTGATGAACGGTCACAAGGGAAAGGTGGTCTTCCCTGTAGGCGGCCCGCTGTTCAAAATCTGACCGCCGCAGAGCACCGCAGGCGATCGTCGCGCGAGCCCGGGGACGGGAAAGTTCCCGGGCTCGCGCATGTGAAGGGTCACACCGGCCCAGGCGCGTTCGCCCGAAGAGCCCCGATAGCGTGGGAAGCGTGGATCTACAGGAACGCCGTCAGCTCGATGTGTCCGCGTCGGTAGCGAAAGTCAGAGCTAAGGCCAGGCCGTGGCGATCCATCTTCGCGCTGCTGATCGCCATCGCCGCCGCGATCGCCGCTGAGGTGTCGGGTGTCCACGGCTGGGCCAGCCTGCGCGCAACCGCGCCGCAACACCCGACCAGACGACCGGCTTCTCTTCATCTCCGGCCAGGCCGCGTTCCTGGTCTTCGGACTGGCAGCGGCGGTCGGCCTATCCGGCCTAGTGCGCTGGCGGTCGCAGCGGCTGATCGGCCAGGCGCACGCGGGCGTGCTGAGGTACGTCCTGGTCCTCGTCGGCGTCTTCGCCGTCCTCACCTTCTCGCTGGCCATCGCCCACATTGACGTGAAGCAACTGCTGGTCAGCGGGGCCGTCGTCGGCGTCCTGCTCGGCATCGCGGCACAGCAGTCGCTGGCCAACCTGTTCGCCGGGCTCGTGCTGCTCTTCGCCCGGCCGTTCCGGGTCGGTGACCACGTCCGCTTCAGGGCCGGCGTCCCTGTCCGGCCAGATCGAGGGCATCGTCATCGACGTCAGCCTCACCTACGTGCGGCTGGACACGGAGGAGGGCCCGGTGCTGCTGCCCAACTCGCAGGCCCTCGCAGCCGCGGTCCTGCTGCGTCCCCGACCACCAGCCAGCTGACCCCGCTGACGCTCCTGGCCTAGGCGGCGTCAGCTCAGGCGTTGCAGGCCCGCCGTCTGCGGCCACGAACCCAGGCGGCACCGGTCCTGGCGTCGCTCCAGGCGCCACCGTTCCGGCAGCAGCAGCCCAGGCGGCACTCTGCCTGGCTGGCACCGCGCGCTAAGGGAAGGCTGTCTGGCCGGGCCAGCGCAGGATGCTCGTGCCGCAGGCCGGTGCGCTGATGGCCCCGGCCTGCTGTGCTGCCAGCTAGTGGTTGGCCTCGTACTTAGCGATCACGCTAGCCGGGATCCGCCCACGCTCGCTGACGTCCATGCCACTGTGCTTCGCCCAGGTGCGTATGTCGGCACTACGCTGCCGGTGCGCGGTTGTCCGCCGCTTCGGCTTCCCGACCCGGGTCGTCACTTTCCGGGCCTTGTCCGCGAACCTACTGAGTACCTCGTCGAATTTCTGACTGTGCTTCTCGCATAGATCTATCTCGTAGTCCCGGCCGTCCAGGCTGAACGCGCGAGTCATGTGCTCGCCTTCCGGAATCTCTCGTGAGTCGTAGTCACAGGCAAACGTGACGGAGATCTTCTGAGCCACTTGTGTATCCCCCTCCCCCCGCGAAAGCTATGCCCATCCTCATCACAGGTGTAACGACAGGAACGTCATGTTTCTTTCCGCCCGATTACGTCGCCAGCAAAACCCGGCCGCGCGGCGACCAGATGCGGGCCGCCGAACCGCAGGTGAGCCGCCCGGGAGGGCCCCGTCATGAGCTGGCCTATTGGCCTCGCCAGCCGTTAACCGGAATGCTGACGCCGCCGAACCTCGTCAACCCGCTCGGCTGCCCGGCTAATCTCGCCGCGAAACCCGGCTGCTGGTCATTGGCGAGTCCGCTGCTGCTAGCTCGGGCAGCCGGTAGGACCTGGACTGCTGGCTATCGTGCTCCGCCGGAGGAATATGGCGCACTGATCGGAGTATCGGCGGCTAACCGATCCTCAGAACCTTGGAATATCCGGGCCGAGAGCGCGGGGGCGCAGCGTATCGGTGACGCTCGGCGGAAACTCCGCCATGATCGGCCGGATAAGCCGGCCCGCTGCCCCCGTGCCGCCGGGGCCCGGCCGGCCACCGGATTGTCATTCGGGTATGCCTCGCCGCGGGCCTGCACATAGGGCGGCACAAAGCGCTCCTGGCCGTACGCCGGCAAGCTCGCTCTCGGCGTCCGCTGCGTGATCGGCGGGACCGGACGGATAGGCCGCCGTCTGGTAGCCATCCGTCTGATAGCTATCGCTCTGGTAGCGATCCGTCTGGTAGCCGGCGCTCCGGTAGCCATCGGCCTGATAGCCGTCGCTTCGGTGGCTGTCGGCGTGGTACTCGCCTGGCTGGTAACCATCGGGCTGGCGCCAGTAGGTCCCGGTGGGAATATCGGACCGGCTGGTACTGCCGCGCGATGGCACATCGGCCGTCGCCATGGCCATAGCCATGGACATCGGGATAACCGGCGGGATCGCCAGACGGCGCGTCGTCGTAGCCGCCCTCGCCATAACCGGCGCCCTCGTGCCCCGCGTCGTCAGCGGCCCTGGCCGATAGCCGCCGCCCTCGTGCCCCGCGTCGTAGCGGTACCCTCGGACGTAGCCGCCGCCCTCGTGCCCGGCTCGTCGTACGCCGCGCGCCCTCGTGCCGCGCGTTGTCGTCTCCGCCTGGCTCGTGCCCGAGTCGTCGTAGCCGCCCTGGTCATAGGCGCGGCCTGATGCTAGCGTCGTCGTAGCCAGTCGTGACGGCGCCAGCCCCAAGCCTCGCCGTCGCCGTCGCCGTAATCGCCGTCCCCGTAGTAGCCGGGCTCGTTCCCGAGCGCTGGTAGTCCGCACGCTCTCCGCCCGGCGCGTCCTTGAGCCGGGCGGCGCCGCCGCTGCGGGCCGCGCTGCAGTGTCTCGATCATCCTGGGCAGATCATCGATCGGCAGCCGGAAAGTCCCAGTGCACCTGCCGCCCTGCCAGATGCTGAAGACCGCTACCCCGGTGTCGGCGTACCAGCTCAGCCGCATACTCCTGGAATCGCCCCTGACGTCGAAGAACACCTCGCCGAGGCGAGGCAGCGGCGCTGCGTCGGACGCGGACATGAAGCCTATGGTGGCCTGAACCAGGAAATCTGTCCAGTTAACGATCACTGAGCGTGACCCGCCCGCGGGTCAGAATGTTGGCGATCTTCCCGATCCCGGCTGCGCGGACCGGGCTGCCGATGGCATGATTGTCCGGCGGTCCGCGCGTCGGGCTGGCATCTATACCAAAGTCGCAAGCATGCAAAAACCGGCCGCTGGGAACATCTCGGCAGCGCGGCGCGTTGCACCATGCGACGGGGTAATTGCCACACCGCGCAAGAACTTCCTTCGTCTAGCACCTTACCGCGCTGCGGAGGGTCCGTTGGACGCGAGCGAGCTTGCACTGCCGAGCACGCACCGTTCGATTGTGCGATTGACCTGCACCGATGATCCAGCACGACCCGATTTAGACCGTTAACGAAACCGTGAGCACTTACCTACCGTGGTCAGCTGACGACCACGGTCAGTTGGTTGAGGAGAGCTATTCATGTCTGAGGTACGCCGTCAGGCCGCCCTGATGCAACGGCCTAACTGGGGCTGGCAGGATGAGGCTGCGTGCCGTGGCCGTGATGTCGTGCTCTTCTTCGGGCCCGATGGCGAGCGGCAGCCGGAGCGCGAGATCCGCGAGCGGAAGGCCAAGGCCATCTGCAACAGCTGCCCGGTCCGCGCCGAGTGCCTGACCTACGCCGTGAGCAGGCCGGAGAAGTACGGCACCTGGGGCGGCCTGAACGAGGACGAGCGCTCCTCCGAGCGCCGCCGCCGCATGCGCCGGGCCAACGCGGCCTGACCTGCCAGCGGCCGCCGATCAGCCATGGTCTGCCCGGACTGCCGGGATCAGCGGCACGAGAAGTGCCCGCGGCGGCACCTGGTGCGATTGCCAGCACCAGCGGCCCGCGCCGCCGACCGAGACCCGGCTGGGATGGATCAGGCAAGGCTGATCGGCAGAAGAACCCGATAACGGGCAGGAATACCGCTGGCCACCGCGCAGTTGCGTCTGCTAGCACGTGGTAGCCGGGCCGGACGGACTCAGGAAATCGTGACGGCAGGCACGCTCCGTGGCTGAGCTTTCTGTCCTGTTGTGATTTAGCTGACAGATGTGACTTAGGCGACAGAGCGTGCACTTGCCAGCGAAAAGCCCTAGTCTGACTGGTTAAGACCTTCTGTTTGGGTAACTCCTGAGGTGATGTGCCCCCAGTTACGCCTGGGCCGAAGGTAAAACCGCTAAGCTGCCTGAACCGGATGGACCGCCGCGAGGAGGAGCCCAGCGAGATGGAGAGGCTAGCCGCTGAAGCGGCGGATGCATTGGCGGGGGCGCCAGCGGACGAGGTTATCGCGTGGGCTGTGAGGACATTCGGCCGCCGGATCTGCATTACCTCGTCGATGACCGACGCCGTCCTGGTTAATCTCGTCTCCAAGCACTTTCCCGGTGTCGACGTGCTGTTCCTCGACACCGGATATCACTTCCCGGAGACCGTCGGCACCAGGGAGGCCGTCTCGGCGACGTACCCGGTCAACGTGATCAACGTGACGCCGCCGACGACGGTCGCCGAGCAGGACGCCGAGCTGGGTCCACGGCTGTACAGCCGTAACCCTGACCTGTGCTGCTACCTGCGGAAAGTCGTCCCGCTTGAGGAATCGCTCGGCCCCTATGACGCCTGGTTCACCGGCGTCCGCCGGGAGGAGACCGACGCCCGCAGCGACACCAAGGTGGTCCAGTGGGACGCCCGGCGGGAGATGGTGAAGGTCAACCCCATCGTCGAGTGGACCCAGCAGCAGGTGGATGACTACATCGCCGCGAACAACATCCTGGTGAACCCGCTGGTCTACGACGGCTACCCGTCGATCGGCTGCCGCACCTGCACATCCAGGGTGGCCGACGGGGCCGATCCGCGCAGCGGCCGGTGGGCTGGCTCGCGCAAAGACTGAGTGCGGCATCCACACCTGAGGCACGACCACGGCGGCATCGCGTCAGGCCGACCGGCCAAGCACCGGTCGGCCCAGCACTGACCGGCACAGCGAGAATCGCCGCAGGTACAGTCGCCATAGGGGAAGTCACTGTGGAGAGAGCCGCTGCATGACCGGGCCAGGACGGCACGCTACGCATGAGGTGCTCAACCAGGTACCGCCGCTAACCGGGTATGACGTGGCCGAGGACGCCGCGCTGGTGTCCGCCCTGGCCCGCGAGGGCGGCGCCTGGGCGGAGCCGGAGCTTCACGAGCTCGGCTGGCTGGCCGGCGATGCCGAGACACAGGAGCACGCCCGGCTGGCCAATGTGCACAAGCCCGTGCTGCGGACTCACGATTCCCGTGGTTACCGCGTCGATGAAGTCGAGTTCCACCCGTCCTGGCATCGGCTGATGACAACGGCGGTCAGCCACGGGCTGCACGCAGCCCCCTGGGCCGACTCCCGGCCGGGCGCTCACGTGGCCAGGGCAGCCAAATTCATGGTCTGGACGCAGGCCGAGGCCGGGCATGGCTGCCCTGTCTCGATGACCTATTCCTGCGTGCCCGCGCTCCGGCAGGCGCCCGACCTCGCGGCCCGTTATGAGCCGCTCCTGACGGCGGTCAGCTATGACCCTGGCCTGCGCGCTCCGGAAGGCAAGAGCGGGCTGCTCGCCGGGATGGCGATGACCGAGAAGCAAGGCGGCTCCGACGTCCGGGCCAACACCACGACAGCAGTCCCGGCAGGCGACGGCAGCTACCTGCTGACCGGGCACAAGTGGTTTTGCTCGGCGCCGATGTGCGACCTGTTCCTGGTGCTGGCGCAGGCGCCGGAGGGCCTGACCTGCTTCCTGCTGCCGCGGGTGCTGCCCGATGGCAGCCGGAACGCCATGTACATCCAGCGGCTGAAGGACAAGCTCGGCAACACCTCCAATGCCTCCAGCGAGGTGGAGTACGACCGGGCCGTAGCCTGGCCAGTCGGCGAGCCCGGCCGCGGCGTGCCGACGATCATCAGTATGGTCAGCGCCACCCGGCTGGACTGCGTGCTCGGCAGCGCTGCCGCTATCCGCCAGGCCACCGTGATCGCTGCGAACTATGCACGCCACCGCCAGTCCTTCGGCACTGCCCTCGCCGACCACCCCGCTATGACGGCCGTCATCGCAGACCTGACACTCGAGTCGGAAGCGGCGACGACCCTGGCCATCAGGCTGGCAGGAGCCGCTGACCGGGCCGCGCGGGGTGACGCGGCCGAGGCAGCGCTGCTCCGGGTCGCCTTGCCGGCAGCCAAGTACTGGATCTGCAAGCGCACGCCGATGATCACCGGCGAGGCGCTGGAATGCCTGGGCGGGAACGGCTATGTCGAGGATTACTCACCTATGCCCCGGCTGCTGCGCGACTCCCCGCTCAACTCCATCTGGGAGGGATCGGGCAACGTCACAGCACTGGATGTGTTGCGAGCACTGACTCGGACACCGGACTCGGCCGACGCGCTGCTGGCCGAGATCGACCAGGCCGCGGCGACCCGCGGGCCGCGGCCGCCGGGGCCAGCCTGCGCGCGGCACTGAAGGAGGCGCAGGGCCCGGATGCCCAGCGGCACGCGCGCCGCCTGGCCGGGCAGATCACCCTCGCCCTGCAGGCCTCGCTGCTAGCCCGGCACGCTCCCGGCCCGGTCTCCGACGCGTTCAGCAGCACCCGGCTGGGCCGCAGATGCCACCGCCGCGCCCAGCGCCGTCGCCGGCCCGGCGACACCGTTCGGCAGCCTGCCCGACGGACTCGACCTCACGCCCATCGTGACCCGCTCTGCTGTTACCAGCAGGTAAGGTCAGCGGATGCAGATCTGGCCGGGCGCCGCATATCCGCTTGGCGCCACGTGGGACGGGTCGGGCACCAACTTCGCGCTGTTCTCCGAGGTCGCCGAGCGCGTTCAGCTGTGCCTGTTCGGCACAGACGGCGCGGAGACGCGGCTGGACCTGACCGAGGTGGACGGCTTTGTCTGGCACTGCTATCTGCCAGCCGTCGGGCCTGGCCAGCGCTATGCCTACCGCGTTACTGGTCCCTATGATCCCCGGCGGGGACAGCGCTGCAATCCGGCCAAGCTGCTGCTGGACCCCTATGGGAAGGCCGTCGACGGCAGCCTGCGCTGGGACCCGGCGCTGTTCGACTACCAGCCCGACGACCCGGCGCAGCGAAGCGACGCCGACAGCGCGCCGTTCATGCCGCGGAACGTCGTGATTAACCCTTACTTCGACTGGACGGGCGACCGGCAGCCTCGGACGCCGTACCACCAGACGGTGATCTACGAGGCCCATGTGCGCGGCCTGACGATGCGCCATCCCCAGGTCCCGCCAGAGCTGCGCGGGACCTACTCCGGCCTGGCGTCGCCGCCGGTCATCGAGCACCTGACCAGGCTCGGCGTCACCGCAATAGAGCTCATGCCGGTGCATCAGTCGATCCCCGAGCACAAGCTCGCTGAGCGCGGCCTGACCAACTACTGGGGCTACAACACCATCGGGTTCCTCGCCCCGCACAACGCATACTCCAGCTCAGCGGAGCCGCATGGCCACGTCGCCGAGTTCAAGTCGATGGTGAAGGCGCTGCACGAGGCGGGCATCGAGGTCATCCTTGACGTTGTCTACAACCACACCGCCGAATCAGGCGCGCTCGGCCCGACGCTGTCCTTCCGCGGCATCGACAACGCGGCCTACTACCGCCTCGACGACTCCGACCCCTCGGTCTACCTCGACTACACCGGGTGCGGGAACAGCCTCAATGTCATGCACCCGCACGCCCTGCAGCTGATCATGGACTCGCTCCGGTACTGGATCCTGGACATGCACGTGGACGGCTTCCGCTTCGACCTGGCCGCGGCGCTTGCCCGCGAGCTGCATGAAGTGGACCGGCTGTCGGCCTTCTTCGAGCTCGTCCAGCAGGACCCGGTGGTATCCCAGGTCAAGCTGATCGCCGAGCCCTGGGATGTGGGGGCCGGCGGGTATCAGGTCGGCAAGTTCCCGCCGCTGTGGACCGAGTGGAACGGCAAGTACCGCGACACCGTCAGGGACTTCTGGCGGGGTCAGCCTGCCGCGCTGCCGGAGTTCGCCTCCCGGCTGAGCGGCTCGAGCGACCTGTACGAGACCAGCGCCCGCCGCCCGGTCGCGTCAGTCAACTTCGTCACCTGCCACGACGGTTTCACGCTGGCCGACCTGGTCAGCTACAACCAGAAGCACAACGAGGCGAACGGCGATGACAACGCCGACGGGACGGACGACAACAGGTCCTGGAACTGCGGCACCGAGGGCCCGACCGACGACCCGGCGATCACCGAGTTGCGCGCGCGCCAGGTGCGCAACTTCCTGGTCACGCTGTTCTGCTCCCAGGGCGTGCCGATGCTGCTGGCCGGCGACGAACTAGGCCGCACCCAGCAGGGCAACAATAACGCCTACTGCCAGGACAACGAGATCTCCTGGGTGGACTGGGAAGCAGCCGGGAAGAACGCTGGCCTGCTCGACTTCACCTGCGCCATGATCGCGCTGCGCCGCGAGCACCCGGTGTTCCGGCGGCGGCGGTTCTTCAGCGGCGAGACCGCCGGGCCGGCCGGATCACCCGGCGGCATGATGCGGGACATCAGCTGGCTTACCCCGGCCGGCACCGAGATGACCGTGGCGGACTGGCGCGGCGGATTCGCGCGCTCGCTCGCAGTCCTGCTGAACGGGGACGCCATCACCGAGCCGGGACCCCGCGGCGAGGCCATCACCGACCAGAGTTTCCTGCTGCTGTTCAACGCAGGCGACCAGCCGGTGTCGTTCACCCTGCCAGGACCCGAGCTCGCGCCGGGCTGGGAGGTGGTGGCGGACACGGCCGATCCGGTGACTCAGATTCCGCCGGCAGCCGCAGCCGCCAGTGGCCGCGTGCGCCAGCCAGCGAGGCTGGCCCCGCGTGCGACGGCGACCACGCTGAAGCCAGGAGCAATCCGCGACGTCGCAGGCCGGGCCATCGTCGTCCTCCGCGCCAGCGATAGCTAGCAACCGCGGACAAACGCAACGCAGGGCAAGCCTCTCGTCACGTGACTGCCATTTTCGCGGCCGCGACCTCCGCCATTCCGGGGCCGCTGGCGCTGCCATTCCAGCGAATCTGATTGACTGCTGGCCGTGCGCCAGATCTACCCGGTTCAGGGTCCTGACTTCGCGCCGGTGCCGAAGGCCGCGCCGGGCCCGCTGCCAGCCGCCGTACGGGAGCTCGCCAGTCTGTACGGGAGCGAGGCCGCCCCGGACTCGGCCGACCACCAGCCGACCGGATGGCTGCGCGCCAACATGGTCACCAGCGCGGACGGCGCCGCCTGGCTCAACGGACGATCTGGCGGCCTGTCCGGACCCGCCGACCGCATGCTGTTCACCGTGCTGCGCAGTTTGTCGGACCTGATCCTGGTGGGCGCCGGCACCGCCAGTACGGAGCGCTATCGGCCAGCGCAGGCTGACGAGCTGTGGGCGGATCTCCGGCCGCCAGGAGCACCGGTGCCGGCCATCGCCGTAGTGACCGCCAGGCTGCGTCTTGACCCCGACGGCCAGTTGCTCGCAGGCGCGGCTCCCGGCGCGCAGACGATCGTGATCACGACCGCGTCCGCTCCGGCCGACCGGAAGGCGGCGGTCGCCCGTCATGCCCGGGTCATCGAGGCCGGACAGCACCGGGTCGACATCGTCGCGGCCATCGCGGAGATGCGCCGGCTCGGCTACGCCCGCGTCCTGACCGAAGGCGGTCCCACCCTGCTCGGCCAGCTCGCGGACGCGGGGCTGCTCGACGAGCTGTGCCTGACCACCAGCCCGGTGCTGGCCGCCGGGTCGGCCAGCCGCATCGTGAACGCGCCTGACCAGCGCGCGCTGACAGCACGACATCCGCGCTGTCACTCCGCGCACGTGCTGGCCGACGAGAGCTTCCTGTTCAGCCGCTACGTGCGTGAGCACTGACATCGTGCTCGCAGCAAGCCGCCACAGCAGGCATCACGCACAGCAGGCATCAGGCGAGAAGATGAGGAGCGCGTCATGGCATTGCACGCCAAGGTCGACGAGGCCCGCGGGCCCGCGGTGCTTGACATCAACCCGCTGTACTCCCGGATCGAGCACCCGGTCCCCAAGCATCGGCTCCCGATGCATTCCATGGACCCGGACGCCGCGCTTCAGGTCGTCAAGGACGAGCTGATCCTGGACGGCAACGCCAGACTCAACCTGGCCACCTTCGTCACGACGTGGATGGAGCCGCAAGCTGAGCAGCTGATGGCTGACTGCTTCAGCAAGAACATGATCGACAAGGATGAGTACCCGCAGACCGCAGAGCTGGAGCGACGCTGCGTCAACATCCTCGCCCACCTGTGGCATGCGCCCGCGGCCAGCCGCGGCCGCGGCAGCAGGCGACGCCAGCAGCCACGGCGACGGGGATAAACCCGACTCGGCCACCGGCTGCTCGACGACGGGGTCCAGTGAGGCTGCCATGCTTGGCGGGCTCGCCCTGCTCTGGCGCTGGCGCGCACGCCGTGACGCGGCGGCCGGCGGCGAGCGGCCGAGCGGGCCTAGCGGACCGACCGAGAAGCCGAACCTGGTGATGGGTGCCAACGTGCAGGTGTGCTGGGAGAAGTTCTGCCGGTACTGGGAAGTCGAGCCGAGGCTCGTGCCGATGGAGCCTGGCCGCCTCCACCTGACCGGGCCGGAAGCCGCAGCGCACTGCGACGACAACACGATCGGCGTCGTCGCCGTGCTCGGCTCCACCATGGACGGCAGTTATGAGCCGGTCGCCGAGATCGCCGCGGACCTGGACGCGCTCCAGCGGCAGACCGGGCTTGACATCCCGCTGCACGTGGATGCAGCCTCTGGCGGCTTCGTGGCCCCGTTCCTTGCGCCTGACCTGGAGTGGGACTTCCGGGTGCCACGGGTCGCCTCGATCAATACCTCCGGGCACAAGTACGGCCTGGTCTATCCCGGCGTCGGATGGATCATCTGGCGCGACGCGGCTGCGCTGCCCGACGACCTGATCTTCCGCGTGAACTACCTGGGCGGCCAGATGCCGACGTTCGCACTGAACTTCTCCCGGCCCGGCTCGCAGGTGGCAGCGCAGTACTACAACTTCCTGCGCCTCGGCTTCGAGGGCTACCGCCAGGTTCAGCTCGCCTGCCAGGACGTGGCGCGCCACCTGGCAGCCGAGATTGCCGCGATCGGCCCGTTCGAGCTGCTGTCGGAGGGCTCCGACCTGCCCGTGCTGGCCTTCAAGCTGACGGATCCGGATGCGGCCGGCTATACCGTCTTCGACGTGTCGGAGCGACTTCGCCAGCGCGGCTGGCTCGTCCCGGCCTACACGTTCCCTGAAAACATGCAGGACACTGCCGTGCTGCGGATCGTCGTCCGGAACGGGTTCAGCCGGGACCTGGCCGACCTGCTGCTCAGTGACCTGCGGGCGCAGGTCGATGCGCTGTCAGCAGCCGAGTGCAGGCCCGTACCGCTGCTGCCGCCCGGTAAGCGCAGCGGTTTCGCACACTAACCGCATCAGGGCTCATCGCGGCCGCGCCGGGCCATCGCACGTCGTGGAATCATCTACTGACATGACCAACGGCAGCGGTGATATCGACGTCTTCATCGAGTCTGGCAGCAGGCGCGTCTTCGCTTCCGCGCTGGGCTGGCCCGGCTGGGCGCGGAGCGCGAAGGCGGAGGACCTGGCCGTCGCCGCGCTGGCCGAATACCTGCCGCGCTACGCAGAGATAGTCAGGCTCGCCGGGATGACCGCGCCGACCGGATCGCTGGTAGTTGTCGAACGGCACGCCGGCGTCGCAAAGAACGCCGACTTCGGCGCACTGGGCGAGGTCGCAGAAGCGGAGCGCCGCCCGCTGCCAGCGACGGACGGGGCCAGGCTGGCGAGCCTGCTGCAAGCGGCATGGACCGCGTTTGACCAGACAGCCGCAGCCGCCCCGGCCCAGTTGCGTAAGGGCCCGCGTGGCGGCGGCCGTGACACCGACCAGATCGTTGCTCATGTCGCGGACGGTGAGGTCGCCTACGCGCGCAAGATGGGCGTATCGCTGACCAAGGACGAACGGGCCGGACCGGAGGCCCAAGACCGGCTCCGCGGCCTGATCGCCGCAGCGCTCCGAGATCCGGAGGCGCTCGTCACGCCGCCAACGGGCTGGCCGCCTAGGTACGCGGCCCGGCGGATCGGCTGGCACGTACTCGACCACCTCTGGGAGATCGAGGACAAGAGCGAGCCAGCTTAAGCAGTACTCGTGCCCGAGGCTGACGCGCGGATCAACGCTGAGCTCCGGCGGCGCCGCTGCCGTGCAGCAGCACATCGGCTACCAGTTCGGGATCGTCGGTCATCGGCACGTGCCCGCAGCCCGGCAGCAGGACGAACCGCGCCGTCGGCAGCTGACCCTTCGCAACCAGCGCCTGCCGGCGGGGCAGCAGTCGGTCCTTGGCGCCCCAGGCGATGGTGACCGGGACGTCGTCAGGGAGCCGGCCGGCGAACTGGTCGATCCCGGCCAGCACGATGCCGACGGCGTCGCGGGCGGCCAGAAACGCGGCTAGATCGCCGCTGGCCTGCTCGGGCGTCAGCTGCGACGGATGACTAAGCACTGCGCCGTACACCAGGCCCCGGCCGGCGGTGCTCTGCAGCAGGACATGGCTCACCGGCCGCAGCTGCCGCCCGGCAGCCTGCATGACGTTGAAGATCGCCCGTGCGTACACCATGTCGGCTCGATTGCGGAAGAACCCGGCGGGCGACAGGGCAGTCACCGAGGCCGCGCGGCCGACGGCGGCAGCTTCCAGCGCCAGGCGACCCCCGAGGGAGTTCCCAGCCAGATGCGGACGGTCGAGCCCGAGCTCATCCAGAAGGCCGAGTACGGACTCGAGCAGCACCGGAACGGGCGGTCGGCCGGCTGTTACCAGCGGCGGCGACTCGCCATGGCCGGGCAGGTCGACGAGGACTAACTCACGGTAGGGCGCGAGGAGCTGCACAACGGCTTCCCACGCCTGCCGCCGATGGCCGAGGCCATGCAGGAGCACCAGCGGCGGACCGGACCCGGTCCGCTGGTAGGCAAGGCCCATCGTGCTCTCCTTCTGACAGCCGCCCTAAGGGCGTGAAGTGGCAACTGACGCCCCACTAGCGGCGGCAGATGTCCATTCACGCCCCATCAACGCCATCAGAGCGGCCGCCGGACGGATCAGGCGCCCTTGCGGAGCCGGTCAAGCGCCTCGGCGAGGATCGCGGCGCCGTCAGTGTCGTTACGGCGCTCCTTGACGTAAGCAAGGTGAGTCTTGTATGGCTCAGCGTGCGGCGGAGCGGGCGGGTTCGCCTCGTCCTGGCCTGCCGGCAGGCCACAGCGGGGGCAGTCCCAGAACTCGGGGATGGCTGCATCGCAAGCGAAGCTCGGAATGGTCTCATGCCGGTTGCAGCACCAGAAAGACACCCGCACCCGCGGCGCAGCCTCGCCGCGCTCGGCCTCACCCATTGGGCCGGCCCCGACACGGCTGCCGCGTATGGCGTTGCCACTACTCACTGGTCACCCCTTGCTCGAAAGATGCGGCTTGCTCGGCCGCAGTTGCCGCCGCACCGGCCTCATGCCCTATGCAGTTCGCGCCCTACGAAGATCACTGCCCGCTGCAGCCCGGTGTCCTGATCCCGGATCCCCGGCCTGGTTGTCCGGGGTCCTCAGTGCTTGTCCAGGATCCCCAGGCCAACGATGCACACGAACCAGATGATCCCAGTGAAAATGGTGATCCGGTCCAGATTCCGCTCAACCACCGACGACGAGCCGAGGGAGGAGGAGATGCCGCCGCCGAACAGGTCCGACAGGCCGCCGCCCTTGCCCTTGTGCAGCAGCACAAGCAGGATCATCAGCAGGCTCGTGAGGATCAAGATCACTGACAATGCCACAGTCACTGGGTATCTCGTCTCTCTGTGCTCGGCGGCGCCGCGTCTAGCCCCGCGGGTGGCTCACGGGGACCCCGCCCCCAGTGGCTGGGAGGCGGCGCCGCGTAGCGCCACGCGGGCGGTTCACCGGGGGTTTGCCCCCCGAGGCTCACGATACCTGCAGATTCTCACGAACTCACCAGCATCCAGGCTCGCGCCGCCGACTAGCGCCCCGTCCACGTCCGGCTCGGCCATGATCGCGGGCATGTTGTCGGACTTCACTGACCCGCCATACAGGATACGCATACTCGTCCCCGTCGCGTCCCCGTGAATGGCGGAAATACGGGCCCGGATCGCGCCGCAGACCTCCTGAGCGTCCTCCGGAGTGGCGACCTCCCCGGTGCCGATGGCCCACACCGGCTCGTAGGCGAGGACCATCCCGGCCACCTGCTCGGCTGTCAGGCCTGCCAGACCCCCGTCCAGCTGGCCAAGCGTGTGTTCCAACTGCTGGCCAGCCTGGCGGACTGCGAGCGACTCGCCGACGCAAAGCACCGGCGTCATGTTGCGCGGGAGAATGGCCCTGACCTTCGCGCTGACCAGGGCGTCGTCCTCGTGATGGTACTGGCGCCGCTCCGAATGCCCCGCCAGCACGAATTGGCAGCCGAGCTTGGCCAGCATCCGGGCTGAGATGTCACCGGTGTAGGGCCCGTCCTCGTGCGGCGAGACGTCCTGCGCCCCATACAGCAGCCGGAGCTTATCGCCATCAATCAGCGTCTGCACGCTCCGCAGCGCGATGAACGGCGGCAGGATCCCGATGTCAGTGGCGACGAAGTCCTTGTCCGTCAGTGAGAATCCGAGCTTCTGGGTTAGCGCGATCGCCTCGAGATGGTTGCAGTTCATCTTCCAGTTGCCGAGGATCAGCGGCTTCCGGCCAGCCGCAGCGGTCACTGGGAGTCGCCCGCCGCGACCGCGTCGTCTGCCAGCGCTGCAAGCCCGGGCAGGGTCGTTCCCTCCAGGTACTCGAGGCTGGCCCCGCCGCCGGTCGAGATGTGCCCGAAGCCATCCTCAGGCAGCCCGAGCCGGCGCACTGCCGCGGCCGAGTCGCCGCCGCCCACGACGGTCAGGCCAGGCAGCTTGCTGATCGCCTCGGCCACGGACCTGGTACCGGCCGAGAACGCCGGGAACTCGAACACGCCGACCGGACCGTTCCAGAAGACGGTCGCGGCGTCCGCCAGCTTCGCAGCGAACAGCTCCCTGGTGGCAGGGCCCATGTCGACGCCCTCACGGTCGGCCGGAAAGTCGGTCACCGGGTACACCGCATGCTCGGCATCGGGGGCGAAGCTGGCCGCGCCGACGAGGTCGACCGGGAGCACCAGCTCGATCCCGCGGGCCTGCGCGTCAGCCATCACCCGCTTGACATCGTCGATCTTGTCGGCCTCCAGCAGCGACTTGCCGACCTCGTAGCCCTTGGCCGCCAGGAACGTGTAGGACATGCCGCCACCGATCAAGATCCGGTCAGCCTTGTCCAGCAGGTTCGAGATAACCGCGAGCTTGTCCGAGGGCTTGGCGCCGCCCAGCACGACTACGTAGGGACGGGCCGGGTCGGCGGTCAGCCGCTCCAGCACGGCTACCTCAGCCAGGACCAGGTCCCCGGCCGCGTGCGGCAGCAGTCCGGGCAGGTCGTACACGCTGGCGTGCCTGCGATGCAGGGCACCGAAGCCGTCCGCGACGTACCGGGTGGCCATCTCGGCCAGCCGCCGGGCGAGCTCGGCACGCTCGGCCGGATCCTTGCTCGTCTCGGTCGGCTCGAACCGGATGTTCTCCAGAAGGGCGACGTCGCCGTCGGCCAGCCCGGCCGCGATCGCTCTGGCTGACTCCCCCGCCACGTCGGCGGCCAGCGGCACAGGCGCGCCAAGCAGTTCGGCCAGCCTGGCTGCAACCGGGGCCAGCGAGGGGCCGCCCGCCGCACGGTCGGCGTAAGTGTCGCCCTTCGGCCGCCCCAGGTGCGCCGCGATGAGCACCCGAGCGCCGCGTTCCCGCAGCCTGTTGATGGTCGGCAGGCTCGCTCTGATGCGGCCGTCGTCGGTGATTGTGCTGCCGTCCAGCGGCACGTTCAGGTCCGCCCGCAGCAGGACGACCTGCCCCGCGACATCGAGCCCCGCAATCCCCTTCATCGGACTCATCCCCGCGGGCACAGCCCTCAGGACCGGGCGGGCAGGCTCGTGCCGACCAGCGCGGCGACGTCGGCCAGCCGGTTGGAGTAGCCCCACTCGTTGTCGTACCATCCGATGACCTTGACCTGGTCACCGAAGACCATGGTCAGAAGTGAGTCGAACGTGCACGAGTACGGCGTGCCGACGATGTCCGAGGACACGATCGGGTCAGCGGTGTAGTCCATGTAGCCCTTGAGCGGTCCATCGGCAGCGGCCCGGTAGGCAGCATTGACCTCGTCGACCGTGACCTCCCGGTCTAGCTGGACGACCAGGTCTGTCACCGAGCCGTCCATCACCGGGACCCGCATGGAGAGACCGTCCAGCTTGCCCTTGAGCTCGGGCAGCACCAGCGCCGTGGCCTTGGCCGCGCCGGTGGTGGTCGGGATGATGTTCTGCGCGGCAGCCCTGGCCCGCCGCAGGTCCTTGTGCGGGAAGTCGAGTATTACCTGATCATTGGTGTAGGCGTGGATGGTCGTCATCAGCCCCTTGCGGATGCCGAAGCTGTCATTCAGCACCTTGGCCATCGGCGCCACGCAATTGGTGGTGCAGGACGCGTTGGAGATGATGTTGTGTCGCACAGGGTCGTAGGACTCGTCGTTGACGCCCATCACGACCGTGATGTCCTCGCCCTTAGCCGGCGCCGAGATGATCACCTTCCGGGCGCCGCCCGCCAGGTGCTTCCCTGCGTCCGCGGCGTCGGTGAATCGGCCGGTGGACTCGATCACGACATCGACGCCGAGCTCTCCCCACGGCAGCGCGGCTGGGTCCCGCTCGGCCAGCATCTTGATGGAGTGGCTGCCGGCCCGGATGACGTCGCCTTCGGCGGTTACATCCACGTCGAGCGTGCCCAGGAGCGTGTCGTATTTCAGCAGGTGAGCGCACGTAGCGAGGTCGCCGAGGTCGTTCGCCGCGACAATCTCGATGTCGCCTCCGGCGCCGGCGTGCACGGCTCGCCAGAAATTACGGCCAATACGGCCAAATCCATTAATTCCCACCCGGACACTCACTGCAGTACTCTCCCTGGTCTCGTCCGCAGCTAGCGTCGCAACCCTACCGGAACAGCCGCCGTCCACGTTTATTGAGCGGCCCGGGCGGCCCTGAGCTGGCCTATGCTGGCTCTCGTTGCCTTGCCGGCTCGCGTCGGCGGCGGAGGAGATCATCATGATCAACGGCGTCAGCCGGACGTCTTCCCGGCCCGGCGGGCAGGCGGGGACGCTGCTCGCGCTGAGCCTCGCGATTGCCGCGGCAGTTGCCGGTGCCGTGCTCTGGGGCCTGGTCGCCCTGCTCATCCACCGCCAGCTGTCGCTGATCGGCCTGCTCATCGGCTTCGGCGCGGGCTCAGCGGTGGCCAGGTACCGACCCGGCCACCGGCCGACCATCGTCGCCGGCGCGATCATCGCCGTGGCCGGCTGCGCCCTCGGCACCTTCCTGGCGATCGTCTTCACCCTGCTCGACGAGCAGGTCAGCCTCAGCACGATCGTCAAGAACCTCGACGTCATCCTGCACGGCTACCCCAGCGCTGTCGGCGGACTCGGGCTGCTGTTCTGGCTCATCGCCGCATACGCCGCGATCCGCGTCCCGCTTCGCAGCCAGCGAGCCGCTGCGGCGCCGCCGGCCGACCCATCCGCGTCGGCGCCCGCCAGTCAGGCACCAGGCAGTCAGGCAGCGGACGGCCCGGCGCTAGACGGCACGGCAGCAGACGACCCGGCACCCCTCTCCCTGGCCCCGATGACCGACACTGCGCCCGGCGCTGACGGCGAGCCAGGCGGGGACGTATCGCCAGCGGGTGGCTACGGAACAGCCGCCGGCCCGTCCTCCTGATTAGTGCGGGAACGCCGGTAGTCAGGGCACCAGCATGTCCGCGGTCAGTGTCGCTTCGGTATTCGGCACGCCCAGTTCCATCGCGCGGCGGTCTGCGAGCGCGAGCAGCCGCCTGATCCGGCCGGCAATCGCATCCTTAGTCAGGGCAGGCTCGGCCAGCTGGCCCAGCTCCTCGAGGCTCGCCTGCCGGTGCTTGATCCGAAGTTCGCCGGCCACGATCAGGTGATCCGGTGCCTCGGCGCCGAGGATTTCCAGAGCGCGCTCGACTCGGGCGCCGGCCGCAACGGCGGCGCGAGCACTGCGCCGCAGGTTAGCGTCATCGAAGTTGGCGAGCCGGTTCGCGGTGGCCCTGACCTCGCGGCGGATCCGGCGCTCCTCCCACGCCAGCACGCTGTCGTGTGCGCCCAGCCGGGTCAGCAGTGCGCTGATCGCGTCACCGTCCCTGACGACGACGCGATCTATCCCCCGGACGTCGCGAGCCTTGGCATGAATCCTCAGCCGCCGGGCGGCGCCGACCATCGCCAGCGCGGCCTCCGGGCCCGGGCAGGTCAGCTCGAGGGACATGGACCGGCCAGGCTCGGTCAGGCTGCCATGCGCGAGGAACGCACCGCGCCAGGCCGCCTCACAGTCACAGGTCGTTCCGGAGACCACTTGCCGGGGCAGCCCGCGGACCGGGCGGCCGCGGTTGTCCACCAGACCGGACTGCCGGGCCAGGCTATCGCCGTCGGTATGCACCCGGACGACGTACCTGTTTCCCTTGCGCAGACCGCCGGGAGCCAGTACGACCAGGTCGGAAGCATGACCGAACACCTCGGCAATGTCCTTGCGCAGGCGGCGTGCCGCCGAGCCGGTGTCCAGCTCGGCCTCCACGACGATTCGGCCGGCTGCCAGGTGTAGCCCGCCCGCGAACCGCAGGATGGTCGACACCTCTGCCTTGCGGCAGCACGGCTTCAGCACGCTTACCCGGCTGAGCTCGTCCTTGACCAGGCCGGTCAGCGCCATGGTCTCACTCCCCCTCAAATATCTGCGCGAATGCGCCTGCCAGGCGCCGCGGATCGTGCCGTGGTGACCCGTCGTCCACGGCCAGATCGGCCAGTACGAGACGGGCGCCGAGCAGGCCAGCAGCTTTCTCCAAGTCGGTCGCCGCTCCCCCGGCCGCCGCGCGGTCGGCAAGCACGACGTCAATCGTTAGACCAGGCGCGTGGTCCGCCAGGACCTCCAGGTGGGTGTGCGGCGAGAAGCCTTCCGTCTCACCGGGTTGCGGCGCCAGATTCAGCGCTACCAGCCTCCGCGCTCGAGTCCCTACCAGCGCCGCGGCCAGTTCGGGGACCAGCAGGTGCGGTAGCACGCTGGTGAACCACGAGCCCGGTCCGAGCACCACCCAGTCCGCCGCCCCGATCGCCTGCACGGCCTCCGGGCACGCGGGCGGGTCGGCGGGTATCAGCGATACCGACCGTACTCGTCCTGTCGTCTCCGCGCAGGCCACCTGACCCCGAACTGTGCTCACCTCGTCCGGCCTGTCCCGATCTGCCCCCTCAACTTCCGCTACCAGGTCCAGCGGTACTGCCGACATTGGCAGCACGCGGCCATGCGCGCCGAGCAGTCTGGCGACCCACTCCAGACCCTGGACGGTGTCGCCGAGCAGCTCCCACAGCGCCACGATGAGCACGTTGCCGACCGCATGACCGGTCAGCCCCTCTTCGCCCGGCAGGTCACCTCCGCCGGCGAACCGATGCTGGATAACCCGGCTCCAGGTCGTGCCCCAGGCGTCATCACCACAGAGCGCGGCCAGTGCCATCCGCAGATCGCCAGGCGGTAGCACGCCGAACTCTCGCCTGAGCCTGCCGCTCGACCCGCCATCGTCGGCGACTGTGACGACCGCGGTCAGGTCCCTGGTAACGCGTCGCAGGCCAGACAAGGACGCGTGCAGGCCATGCCCGCCGCCGAGTGCGACCACCTTGCGGTTCTGTGGCCTGCCGGGCGTACTGGCGGATTCGGTCATGCTCGCACGCGGCCGGCCTACTCGCGGCCCAGGTCGCGGTGCGCGACATGAATACCCGGCCAGGTCCGTGACAGCCTGGCCGCCATCTCGTCCGCCATCACGACGCTGCGGTGCTTGCCGCCGGTGCAGCCGACGGCCAGCAGCACGAAGTGCCGCCCACTCTGGTCGTAACCAGCTAGTGCGACCTCGACCGCGCGCACGTACGCGTCCAGGAACTCGGTCGCACCGGGCTGGCCGAGCACGTAATCGATGACCGGAGCATCGCGGCCGGTCTGCGGGGCCAGTTCCGGTACCCAGTGCGGATTCGGCAGGAACCGGCAGTCGGCCACCATGTCCGCGTCCATCGGCAGTCCGTACTTGTATCCGAATGAGACCACGCTCACCCGCAGGGCCACATCAGCCTCGGTGGCGAAGGCGTCACGCATCCTGGCGCGCAGTTCGTGCACGTTCAGCGCGCTCGTGTCGAGGATCAGGTCGGCCTCCGCGCGCATGCCCTGCAGAAGCTCGCGCTCCGCCGCGATGCCGTCCACG
Organism: uncultured Actinomycetota bacterium; assembly: GCA_963808215.1. Classification (GTDB taxonomy): domain Bacteria; phylum Actinomycetota; class Actinomycetes; order Streptosporangiales; family Streptosporangiaceae; genus JAJYUU01. The sequence goes on along the minus strand of CAWEEY010000017.1, from coordinate 122,031 downwards.
ATCCGGCCGCCACCTTGCAGCGGGTGCGGCCGCGCGACACTGTCAAACCGGCGCACCAGCGTCTCGTCGGCCGCCTCCAGGAAGACCACGTACGGCCGGACACCGCGCGCATTCAGGTCGCTGATCGCCGACTTCAGATCGGTCGAGAAGGCGCGGCTGCGAATATCGACGACAGCGGCCAGTCTTGGCACCGCTCCCCTGGCCCGCCGGGCCAGATCTGCCATCGTGGGCAGCATGTCGACGGGCAGGTTATCGGCGACGAACCAGTCCAGGTCCTCAAGCGACTTGGCCGCTGTGCTCCGTCCGGCGCCTGACAGGCCGGTAATGATCACGATCTCCTGCTGCGGCGTCTCGTCCGCGCTCATGCTGCCCCGCCCCCATCAGCACCGTCGGTATGTGCACTGCCGTTTCCGCCCGCACTACCGTTCCCGCCCGCACTACCGTTCCCGCCGGCACTGCCGTTCCGGTGCAGAGCCTGGTACACCGCTTCGGCAGTCCGCGGCCCAAACCCCTGCACGGCGGCAATCTCCTGCGCCGTCGCCGCGCCGAGCTTGCGCACCGAGCCAAACTGCCGCAGCAGCGTAGCCCGCCGCGCCGGGCCCAGGCCGGGGATGTCATCGAGTTCACTGGTCGTCAGGGCGGCCCCACGTTTGGCCCGGTGGTAGGCAATCGCGAACCGGTGCGCCTCGTCACGAACGCGCTGCAGCAGGTAAAGCCCCTCGCTGCTGCGCGGCAGGATCACTGGCCCATCTTCGCCTGGCAGCCAGACTTCCTCCAGCCGCTTGGCCAGGCCGCAGACGGCGACGTCCACGATGCCGAGCTCGTCCAGCGCCCGTACCGCCGCGGCGACCTGAGCCGGACCGCCGTCAATCACCAGCAGGTTCGGCGGATAGGAGAACTTATGCCGAGCCTGGCCATCGGCGCCCAGCGCAGCCTGCCCGGCCGCGTCGAGACTGCCCGCCCCCTGAGTGGATTCGCCCATTCCGGATTGAGCCGCCGCCCGCTCGTCGAGGTAGCGGCGGAACCGCCTGGTAATCACCTCGTGGATGGCAGCCACGTCATCGGAGCCGTCGAGGCCCCTGATCGCAAACCGGCGATACTCGGATTTCCTGGCCAGGCCGTCCTCGAAGACGACCATTGACGCCACCACGTGCGTTCCCTGCAGGTTGGAGACGTCGTAGCTCTCGATCCGCAACGGCGCCTCGTCCAGCCCGAGCGACTCCTGGATCTCGCTCAGGGCGACGCTGCGCGTGGTCAGGTCGCTGGCCCGGCGCGTCTTGTGCAGGGCGAGTGACTCGCCCGCATTCCGCGCCACGGTGTCAAGCAGCGCTTTCTTGTCGCCGCGCTGCGGCACCCGCAGGCTGACCCGGCCGCCGCCCCGCCTGGCAGTGAGCCACTCCTCGACCGTGGCCTGGTCTGGCGGCAACGCGGGCACGAGCACCTCGCGCGGGATAGCCGAGGGCTCATCGGCGGCTGACCGGCTGCGGCCTGCTCGGCTCGTGGCCACGGCTGACGCTGTAGGCCGGTCCGAAGCAACCGGGTCGGAGCCGTAGACCTGGCCGAGGAAATGCTCGACAAGCTCGGCAGTGCTGACGTCTTCCACCTTGTCCAGCACCCAGCCCGCGCTGGCCGCGCACTCGGCCGCCGCGCACGTAGAACACCTGCACCGCCGCCTCGAGCTGATCCTCGGCCAGCGCGATCACGTCACAGTCAGTGCCGTCGGGCAGTACCACGGCCTGCTTCTCCAGGGCGCGCTGTAGCGCCTGGATGTCGTCGCGCAGCCGTGCAGCCCGCTCATACTCCTCGGCACCTGAGGCCGCGCGCATCTGTGCTTCCAGCCGCCGGGTGAACTTGCCGGTCTGGCCGGCCATGAAGTCGCAGAACTCCTCGGCTAGCGCCCGGTGCTCGGCCGCGTCGATCCGGCCGACGCACGGGGCCGAGCACTTGCCGATATAACCGAGCAGGCACGGCCGGCCGATCTGGCCGGCGCGCTTGAAGACTCCAGCTGAGCAGGTCCGGACCGGGAACACCCGAAGCAAGGTGTCAACGGTGTCCCTGATCGCCCAGGCGTGCGAGTAGGGCCCGAAATACCGAACGCCGCGTCGCTTCGCCCCGCGCATGACCTGCACCCGCGGGAACTCCTCGTCCATGGTTACGGCCAGGTACGGGTAGCTCTTGTCGTCGCGGTAGCGGACGTTGAACCGGGGATCGAACTCCTTGATCCAGGAGTACTCGAGCTGAAGCGCCTCGACCTCAGTGCCCACCACGGTCCAGTCCACCTGTGAGGCTGCCAGCAGCATCGACTGAGTGCGGGGGTGCAGGCCGACGAAATCAGCAAAGTAGGAGTTGAGCCTGGAGCGCAGATTCTTGGCCTTGCCGACGTATACGACCCGGCCCCGGCCGTCACGGAACCGGTAGACGCCAGGCGACTCCGGGATTGAGCCGGGCGCCGGCCGGTAACTCGCCGGATCTGCCACAGGGTAACTCTATGCACTCGCGGAGACAGTGTTCCCCAAGGTCTGGCCGCGTTCTCCGAGCTCTGGGCCGGTTCTTGAAGGTCCAGCTGGGGGCAGATAACGCTGGCCTAGTCCCCGGCCTCGGTGTGCGCCGCCCGCAGCAGCGCTAGCACTTCGCTCTCCCGGTACCTGCGGTGCCCGCCGAGCGTCCGGACCGATGTCAGTCGACCGTCGCGCGCCCAGCGCGTCACAGTCTTGGGGTCGACCCGGAACATTGCCGCCACTTCGGCGGGAGTCAGGAGCCTCTCGGCATCCGGGACTGTCCTGCCGCTCATCCCGACCGCCTCCCGCCCCAGGCCAGCCGAAGCCAGTCCCGGATTTGCTTCCATCCCTTTACCCACTGTAGCGCTAACTTCTTAATACGGGCAAAATAACGTCTGCTGTACCGGTCTCAGCGACTATCCGTCACCCGGAGCAGCCGTCACCCGGCGCAGCCGGCAACCGGATCAGCCGGCAACCGAGAGCTGAACCCTGTCCCGTTCTTCACTGAGATCGCGAGTACTCAGCCGGGGCGAAGATGACCACCACGGCTAGATCCTCGGTTATCTCGGTGAATCTGTGTACTTCCCCGGCTGGGACGTAAATAACAGAGCCGGGCCGAACCGACACGCGCGCGCCGCCAGACTCCAGCGTGGCCTGGCCAGCCGTTACCAGGTAGATCTCGTCCTCGGTGTGCGGCACCTGGCCGTCGAACCCGGCCGCCGGGATCGAGTACGTGCCGACGCTGAGGTCAGCGACCCGGAGGTGCTCGACCCAGTCCACCTGCTCCGCGGTACCCGGCGTGCTGAACTGGCCCGCTCCCGTGATGACCTGCATCGGCGTTGCTCCTCCTGGTGCCATGTCACGCTGACCTGCCTTGTGAAGCTGGCCTGCCCTGTCACTCTGGTGCGAGCTGCGGCTCGCGCCACATCAGCCAGAACGTCGGCCCGCCGCCAGGGATGGTCAGCTCGCCGGTCACCCGGAAGCCGTGGCGCTGGTAGAACGGCACGTTGCTCTCGTTGCTGGATTCCAGGTAAGCCGGTTCCCTGGCAGCATCGCACCGGACTAGCCGTGACCGCATTAGCTCGCTGCCGACACCAGTGCCCTGGACTGGCGGATCGGTCCCGATGCCGGACAGGTACCAGTGCGGGCGTTCCGGATGAACTCGCTGCAACGCCCCGTAGGTCACGCTCGCCACGGCGAGCCTGGATCGGAGCCTGAACACGACGGACGGCAGCGCCGCGAGCTGCCGCCGCAATGGGGGCCGCCATGTTCCTGGTGCCATCCAGATCGCGCAGCCCTGCACCTGCCCGCCGATGACCGCCACCTCGGTGCCGTCCGAGTGCAGGCCGGTGCTGCGCAGCGCCGATGCGAAGAACGGCGCGAGCCGGCGCTGGCGCATCCGGTCGTCAGGGAAGATCCATCTCATCACAGGGTCGGCATCGAACGCCCTGGTCAGCGCCGCGACTGCGCCTCTCAAGTCGGCGCGGACGAGCGGCCGAACGGTCAGTGCGCCGCCGCTCGTTTGGGCCACCTTGGCAGGGTATCAGCGGTCTAGCCGCACGGGGGGCGGCCAGTTTGGCCGGCAAGGAATGGCCGGTCTCGCGACAGCGGAATAGCCAACCCGGCCGACGCTGAATGGCCGGCCGGCCGACACGCAAATAGCCAACCCGGCCCACGCGGAATGGCCGGGCCGACGGGACGCGATTAGCTAGCTTGGCCCGCGTGTACCGGCCTGTCCGGTTACGCGGTAATCGGCCGTAATGATCCGCGCGGCGCAGGCCGCCGTTACGGGCGCTAGGAGCGGTCGGTGAGGACGAAAGACGCCCGCCCCTCCTCGTCGAGCTGCGCATCGAGCTGCCGGTCTTCGACCACGCTCGTGGCATCGTTTTGCACGTATACGCGGGCGCCGGCGTCCTCGATCACTGCATCGTCAGGCTGCCGGCCCTCCAGGGACAGCGCCAGCCTGCCCTCGTCGCTGCCCTGCATGGACATGCGAAGTCCCGCCTCAGCCGGAACGCCAGGCTGGGACGTCAGCGCACGGATCGTGTCGGCGGCCCTGTCGGTTAGCGTCAGCACACTCAGCACCTCGCTCGGCTTGGTAACTGTGGGATGGCTGATGACCCTGCCCCGCTGCCGCTGGCTCAAACGGCTGGGCGCCGGCGAAATCAGGGCGCTACGCCGCTCCGGCCGGGCCTACGCTGAGAGCCGTCGCCGGCGTATCGCCACACCCGCGGCGGCCCCGCCTGCGATGGCCCCGGCGCCCGCGGCAGCCAGAAATACAATCGTCGTAGACCGGCGCCCCGACCGGAACTCATGCACCGGCCAGCCACGGCGCTCTGCCTCGGCACGCAGGCGCCGGTCGGGGTTGACCACATTCGGGTACCCGACGAGGGTCAGCATCGGCAGGTCATTGGCCGAATCGCTGTACGCCGTGCACCTGGCTAGGTCGAGCCCTTCCCGCTCGGCCAGCGCCCGGATCGCGGTCGCCTTGGCCTCCTTGTGCAGCAGGCCGCCCACGAGGCGGCCGGTGTACACGCCGTTTTCGATCTCGGCAACGGTCCCGAGCGCGCCGGTGAGGCCAAGCTCGCGGGCAAGTATCTCGGCCAGCTCGACGGGCGTGGCCGTCACCAGCCAGACCTGTTCGCCAGCAGCCAGGTGCCGCTGGGTTAGCTCCCTTGTGCCTTCCCAGATCCGGCTCGCTATCGTCTCGTTGTAGATTTCCTCGCCGAGCTCGACCATATCTGCGACGCGCCGCCCGGCGACGAACGCCAGCGCCGCCTGCCGCGCGGCGTCGACCTGACTGAGGTCCTCTGCGCCGTGCAGCTGGAACGAGAGGTGCCGCATGGTCATCCGCGCCACGTCACTCGGGGCGAGAAAGCTGCGCGCCGCGAGTCCGCGGGCGAAATGGTAGATCGACGCCCCCCGGATGAGGGTGTTATCGACGTCAAAGAACGCCGCAACCGGCTCAGTCAGGTTGACCGGCCCCCGGTCCAACCCCGGAAATTCAGAATCGTCCGGCACAGGCAAAGTCGTCATCGAGGCGCCGCTCTACGTCCGGGCGGCGCACCAGGGAAGGCCGCGGCGGACGCACCCCTGCGGGGGGCTGGCGCTCGTCGGCTGCGACGGTCAGGATAGCTGCGCATCTCACTGTGACAGTCGGCCCTATTGGTCACACTGTTACATCAGTGGGCGGCCATGTCACGCTTGCGTCCTAAAACCACCCGCCGGTGCAGCTGCTTCTGTGATCACTGTGAAGCAAGTGGGCCCATGATGCTCAGTCCCGTTAGTAAGTAACCAGGATGACCTCGAGCGTGCGCGGACCGTGCACGCCCTCGACTCGCTCCAGCTCGATGTCACTGGTCGCCGACGGGCCGCTGATCCAGGTCAGCGGCCTGGTGGCAGAGGCCGCCAGCCGAGCCACCGCCTCTGGCACCAGGTGAACGACCTGATCCGCCGCGACGATGCACAGGTGGTAGTCGGGAACGAGGGAGATGGCTCGCCGACCCTGGTCCGGCGAGCCATCGAGGACGATCGTGCCGGTTTCGGCAATGGCGACCGCCGCGCGAGTGATGACGGCGTCGAACAAGTCAAGTTCCGCAGCGGTCAGCCCGTCGTCTACGCTGACCTCCGCGAAGTCAGGCAGCGTCAGGCGCAGCTCGGCCGGCACAACGACGGTGCGAGCGCCGCGCCGGCGGAGGGCCGAGCTGATCTCACCAGCCAGCGTCGCCGCAGTCGCGACGCGCACCAGGGCGCGGTAGTCCGTCAGCCGTTCGGCTAGCAGGCTGAGCAGCGCCTCGCCGGACAGTTCGCCGCGCTCGCGATAGCCCGCCGGCTGCGCGTGCGGCCCGGAGCCGGCTGCACGGGCGCCGCTGTTCCCGCTCGCAGCCCGGATCCTGGCCAGTACCTCGTCGCGGGCGCTCACGGTGCGTCCCGATGCCCGGTGTCAACGTGCCCGCTGTCACGGTGCTCGCTGCGCCACCACTGGCGGAATGTCTGCGACGGCGGCAGGGGCGCGTCCCGCGCCCTGGTCCAGGCCGCGAGGGGCGGCGGCAGAGCGGTGATCTTGCCGCGCCTGCCCAGGACCCGCCCTGCTCGACCCGCCGATTGCGCCGCCGCAAACCGGCGGGGGTCCGCCATCACCCAGGACGCCGCGGCCATCGTGATCGCCTCGGCCGATGGGATCCGGTGGATGCGGCGCGACTCCTCGACGTGCCGGGCGCGCAGGTGCACCAGCAGCGACGGGATGTTGATCTTAACCGGGCAGGCGTCGTAGCAGGCGCCGCACAGTGTCGACGCGTACGGCAGTGACGCGTTGTCCTCGACTCCGGTCAGCTGCGGCGACAGCACCGCGCCAATCGGGCCCGGGTAGACCGAGCCGTACGCGTGACCACCGGTGCGCTCGTACACCGGGCACACGTTCAGGCACGCGGAGCAGCGGATGCAGTGCAGCGCCTCCCGGCCGACCGGATCGGCCAGCGCCGCGGTCCGGCCATTGTCCAGCAGCACCAGGTGGACAGACTGCGGCCCGTCGCCCGGCGTCACACCTGTCCACATCGAGGTGTAGGGATTCATCCGCTCGCCAGTCGATGACCGCGGCAGCAGCTGCAAGAACACCCCGAGGTCGGCCCAGGTGGGGATCACTTTCTCGATGCCCATCACGGTGATCAGCGTCTGCGGCAGCGTCAGGCACATCCGGCCGTTACCCTCGGATTCCACCACGCACAGCGTGCCCGTCTCGGCGATCGCGAAGTTCGCGCCGCTGATCCCGACCGTGGCCGACAGGAACTTGCGCCGCAGATGCCGCCTGGCCGCCTCGGCCAGTGCGGCCGGGTCGTCGGTCAGGCCCGGGTCGACGTCATCCATCTCGCGCAGGAAGATGTCGCGGATCTCCGACCGGTTCCGGTGGATGGCCGGGACCAGGATGTGCGATGGCCGGTCGTGCCCGAGCTGCACGATCAGCTCGGCCAGGTCAGTCTCGTAGGCCGAGATTCCTGCTGCCGCCAGCGCGTCGTTCAGGCCGATCTCGTCGGTGGCCAGCGACTTGACCTTGACCACCTCGGTGGCGCCCGCCGCCCGGACCAGCCCGGTCACGATCTGGTTCGCCTGCGTCGCGTCGGCGGCCCAGTGCACAGTGCCGCCGCGCGCGGTGACCGAGGCCTCCAGCTGCTCCAGGTAGCGGCCCGAGATCAGCCATCGTGGCGGCCTTGATGGCCTGGCCCGCCGCGCGCAGCTCCTCCCAGTCCGGCAGCTCGCCGACGACCGCGGCCCGCTTAGCCCGGATGTGGGATGTCGCCTTGCCGAGATTGCGGCGCAGCTGACTGTCGGCGAGCGCGCGCCGGGCCGCGACCGGGAACGGCTCTTCCTGCACGAGATGCCCGACGCCAGCGTCGGGCGCGGTCTGGCAGGCCGAGGAACGTCGCTCACCGGCCCGCTCCCGGCACAGACCCGGCACCGGCTGTCGAGGCGAGGATCTCGGCCAGGTGAACGGTCTTGACCCCGGCGCGCAGCCGAGACAGCCCGCCGCCGATGTGCATGAGGCAGGAGGAGTCACCGGCCGTGCAGATCTCGGCGCCAGTGTCCAGCACGTTGCGCATCTTGTCGGCCAGCATCGCGGTCGAGGTGTCCGCGTTCTTGACCGCGAACGTGCCGCCGAAGCCGCAGCAGACCTCCGCATCGGGCAGCGGCACCAGGTCTATCCCGGAAACGCGCCGCAGCAGCCGAAACGGCCTGTCGCCCACCCGCAGCATCCGCAGCGAATGGCAGGTGGGATGGTAGGTCACCCGGTGCGGGTAATGCGCGCCTACGTCCTCGACGCCGAGCACGTCCACGAGCAGCTGGGATAGCTCGTAGGTGCGCGCGGCCACCGCCTCGGCCCGCACGGCCAGCCGCTCGTCCCCGAGCCTGCCGCGCCACCATCGCATGCTGGTGGACGATCGAGCCGACGCACGAGCCCGATGGCGCGACGATCAGCTCGTGCGGCTCGAAGGTGTCCACGTAACGCCGGATCAGCGGCAGCGCCTCCCGCTGGTACCCGGTATTGACGTGCATCTGCCCGCAGCATGTCTGCTCCGCCGGGAACACCACCTGGTGCCCGAGCCGCTCCAGCACCGTCACCGTCGCGCGCGGGGCAGCCGGGAACAGCGTGTCGGCCAGGCAGGTAGCAAACAGCGCGATCCGCGTCACACCTCTCAAGATAGAGTGCACTGCCTGACGGCCGGAGCGACGACCGGCCGGCAACCTCGGGAGACAGCAGTCGTTACCATCTGCGTGCTGGCGTCGGCGGCGGCCCTGGCCTGGCTGTACCTGCTGCTACTGCACGGCGGCTACTGGCGAACCGGCCACCGGCTGCCTCCGGTCGCATCAGCGCCTGACGCGCTGCCCGCCGTCACCGCGGTCATCCCGGCCAGGAACGAGGCCGACATGCTCCCGGCCTGCCTGCCCAGCCTGCTGGGTCAGGACTACCCCGGCCGGCTAAGCGTGATCGTCGTTGACGACGACAGCAGCGACGGCACCGCCAAGACCGCTGCCAAGCTCGGCGACGGCTGCAGGCAGCCATGAGCTCGACAGTCGTCAGCGCCCGCCCGACTCCGGCCGGCTGGGCCGGCAAGGTCTGGGCGATGTCGGAAGGCGTGCGAGCGGCAGCCTCGGACCGGCCCCGAGTCAGACCGGGCTGGCGCCGAGTACTTCCTGTTCACCGACGCCGACATCGCTTACGCGCCGGGCACGGTCGAAAGGCTTGCCCGGTCAGCCGCCGGCGGCCAGTTCGCGATGGTGTCCCAGATGGCGCTGCTGCGCACCGGCAACCGGGCGGAGCGGCTGCTGATCCCTGCCTTCGTGTACTTCTTCGCCCAGCTCTACCCGTTCCGCCGCGTCAGCCGGCGGAGTCAGGACGGCGGCAGCGGCGGGCGGGTGCATGCTGGTCCGCGCCGATGCGCTCGCCGCCGCCGGCGGGCTGGCGCAGATCAGCGGCGCGCGGATCGACGACGTCGCTCTCGCCCAGCTGCTGAAGCAATCCGGCGGCCGCTGCTGGCTCGGGCTGACCACGGACGTCACCAGCCGGCGGCCGTACAGCCGGCTGGCCGACATCTGGGACATGGTCGCGCGCAGTGCCTACACCCAGCTGCATTACTCGCTCGCCTTGACGGCTGGGACGGTCGTCGGGCTTGCCTGGCTGTACCTGCTGCCGCCGGCCGCCGCCATCGCGGGCGTGGTCCTGCTGGCGGCTGGCGCGGCCGGGTCGACAGCTCTCTGGCTGGCCGCTGCGGGCCTGGCCGGCTGGCTCCTCATGGCCGTTACCTATGTGCCCATGCTGCGCCTGTACCGCCTGTCGCCGCTCCGGGCTCCGGGCCTGCCGCTAGTCGCCGCGATGTACGCCGCCATGACGGCGGACTCGGCCCGGCGCCATCACGGCGGCCGCGGCGGCGAGTGGAAAGGCCGCGTCATCCAGCCTCGCACGTGAGCGGGGCATCGCTCTTACTGAGACGCACTAGGCTCCAGGAGAACCCGGCGAGAAGAGCAGACATGAACGAGCCTGGCGTCACCCGCGTCGCCGTCTACATCGACTTCGACAACATCGTGATCTCGCGCTATGACCAGGTTCATGGCCGCGGCCAGTTCCAGCGTGACAGGGCCCGGCTTAACAAGGCCGACCGATCGGCCAGTACCGAAGTCGCCGAGAAGCTCGAGCGAGCCACCGTGGACATCGGCGCTGTGATCGACTTCGCCTCGTCCTTCGGGACCCTCGTGCTCACCCGTGCGTACGCGGACTGGTCGACCCCGGTGAACGCCGACTACCAAGGTCAGCTCGTCAGTCGCGCCGTCGACCTGGTGCAGCTCTTTCCTACCGCCGCCTACGCCAAGAACGGTGCCGACATCAGGCTGGCCGTGGACGCGGTCGAGGACATGTTCCGCCTCCCCGACCTGACCCACATCGTGATCGTGGCCGGTGACTCCGACTACATCGCCCTCGCGCAGCGATGCAGGCGCCTGGGGCGGTACGTCGTCGGTGTCGGGGTAGCAGGATCCACCAGCAGGGCACTCGCCGCGGCGTGCGACGAGCTCGTGACCTACGACGCCCTTCCTGGCATCACGCCGGCCGATGCGTCCGGGCCGGCCGGGCGAGCAAACGGCACCCAGCCCGAGCCTGAGGAGCCGGGCACGGTCTCGCCCGCCCCGGGCTCGCGGCGCAGGAGGCGGCCAGCGGCCACCCTGACCGACGAGCCTGACCTCGATGCCGAGGACCCGCAGGAGGAGGCGACCCGGCTACTGGAACGGGCCCTGCAGCTGGGCCAGGAAAAAGAGGACACGGGCTGGCTGCACAGCTCAGCGGTGAAGAGCCAGATGCGGCGCATGGACCCGTCGTTCAGCGAGCGGGCCCTCGGCTTCCGTTCATTTTCCGACTTCGTGAAATCGCGCGAGGAGGTCGCCGAGCTGGACGAGAGCGACCCGGTGCGGCTGGTGCGGCTCAACCCGAAGCTGACGGGATCGTACGCCGGCCTCGGTCGCCATCAGACTCCGGTAATAGCCTGCGTCTGGGCGGCTGTTCGGACCGCCCGACCGACTGATGACGGGGGGAAGCAACAGATGGCCGGAAACTTCAGCGCAGCGCTGCAGCGCTCAGATCAGAGCGACATTACGGTGACCGGACGCAAAACCGGGAGGCAGATCACCATTCCCGTCTGGTTCGTGGCGGATGGGGGAAAGCTCGACCTCGTGCCGGTCAGGGGCTCCGACAGCGACTGGTACAAGAACCTCCTCGCGACACCGCGCATACAGGTCACGGCCGACGGGGAGAGCATTACCGCCACCCCCACACCAATCACCGATCCTGACCGCGTGCGGACGATTGTCGAGAAGTTCCGGCAGAAGTACGGTGCCGACCAGGTCGCCGCGTACTACCCGAAGACCGACGTAGCCCTTGAGGTAAACCTGCCGCAAGAGGCCGGTTAGCTTCACTTAGGGGTCACCGGGCGTTCGCATTCAGTCCGCCGCGATGATCACAGGCCCGCGTAGCCTGAGGTCTGCACAACTGCAATCCTTACTGCCTCGGAAAGGCTATTCAGGGCTCCCTGACATGAGCGACCAGGTGTGCGATGGCTCCGATCAGCTCCGCACGGAGCGAACACCCGACCACCCGGCGGATACCACGCCAGGGAGGTGGGCGGATCGCTCGTGGATGATTCCGGTCATCCGCGAGACGATTTCCGGCCGGTACCTCCCGGCCATCCCGGCCGACAGCGAGGACCGTAGCCGCGACTAACTGGCCGGGCCGGCCAGCGCCCGGTGATCAGTCCGCGAAGGCCTCAGGCGGCGGGCATGCGCACATAAGGTTCCGGTCGCCGTAGGCCTGGTCGATCCGCCGAACTGGCGGCCAGTACTTCGAGCGCCTGTCGCCGCCAGCCGGGTAAGCGGCGGTCTCCCGGTCGTAACTGTGCTTCCAGTCACCGCTGATCAGCATGCTCGCGGTGTGCGGCGCGTTCTTCAGCGGGTTGTCCGCCGGGTCCCAGTCTCCGTACGCGACCAGGTCGATCTCGTGCCGGATGGCGATCATCGCGTCGCAGAACCGGTCCAGCTCGGCCAGGTCCTCGCTCTCGGTCGGCTCCACCATCAGCGTGCCGGCCACCGGGAACGACATCGTCGGGGCGTGGAACCCGTAGTCGATCAGCCGCTTGGCCACGTCCTCGGCGGTAATCCCGGTCTGCGCGGTGATCGGCCGCAGGTCCAGGATGCACTCGTGGGCGACAAGCCCGCCGCGCCCGGTGTACAGGACCGGGTAGTGCTCGGTCAGCCGCCGCGCCACGTAGTTCGCCGACAGGATCGCCACCTGAGTCGCGCGCCTGAGCCCGTCCGCGCCCATCATCTTGATGTACGCCCACGAGATCGGCAGGATGCCCGCCGACCCGTACGGCGCCGCCGCCACCGGGTGCCGGTGGCCTGCGTCATCAGCAAGCCCGGTGCCAGCCTGATATGCGGGACCGGGCAGGAACGGAGCCAGGTGCGCCCGAGCGGCTACCGGGCCGACGCCCGGACCGCCGCCACCGTGCGGGATGCAGAAGGTCTTGTGCAGGTTCAGATGTGAGACGTCGGCGCCGAACTTACCCGGCTTGGCGAGCCCGACCAGCGCGTTCAGGTTCGCGCCGTCCACGTAGACCTGCCCGCCTGCCTCGTGCACGGCCTCGCACACCGCGCCGATCGTCTCCTCGAACACGCCGTTCGTGGACGGGTATGTCACCATGATCGCGGCCACCGCGCCCTGGTGCGCGTCCAGCTTTGCGCGCAGGTCGTCGAGGTCGATCGCGCCATCGGAGCCGCATTTGACCACGACGACCGCCAGGCCCGCCAATACCGCGCTGGCCGCGTTGGTGCCGTGCGCTGACTCCGGGATGAGGCACACCGTCCGCTCCGGCTGGCCGACGGAGCGGTGATAGGCCCGGATCGCAAGCAGGCCCGCCAGCTCGCCCTGCGAGCCCGCGTTCGGCTGCAGGCTGATCGCGTCGTACCCGGTGATCTCAAGCAGCGCGGCCGACAGCTCGCCGATCAGCTGGTGGTAGCCGGCCGCTTGGTCGGCGGGCGCGAACGGGTGCAGCCCTGCGAACTCCGGCCAGCTGATGGCCTCCATCTCGGCAGCGGCATTCAGCTTCATCGTGCACGAGCCGAGCGGGATCATCGAGCGATCGAGCGCAATGTCACGGTCGGCCAGCTTGCGCAGATACCGCAGCATCGCGGTCTCACTGCGATAGTCATGAAAGACCGGATGGGCCAGGAACGGGGTGGTCCTCGTCAATCCGGCCGGCAGGGCCTCGGCCGCCCGTGCTTCGGAAGTCAGTGCTTCGGAAGTCAGTGCGGGCAGCGTCACAGGACGTCCGGCCAGTGCGCTGGCCACCGTGACGATCTGCTCGTCGGTGGTCGTCTCGTCGAAAGCAACCCCGACGGCGTCAGGACCGGCCAGGTAGACATTGACGCCCGCGGCGGCCGCGCGCGCGGCAGCGGCATCGGCCTGCCCCGGCAGGACAAGCCGGACGGTGTCGAAGAAGTCCTTTGTGGCGGTTTCGTAGCCAAGATCGTTCATGGCCTGCGCGAACCTGGCCGCCTTGCGATGGACCGAACGGGCGATCGAGCTGAGGCCGTCAGGTCCGTGGTATGCCGCATACATGGCCGCGATGACCGCGAGCAGGACCTGGGCGGTGCAGATGTTGCTGGTCGCCTTCTCCCGGCGGATGTGCTGCTCGCGGGCCTGCAGCGCGAGCCGGTAGGCCGGGTGCCCGGCGGCGTCGACCGAGACGCCGACCAGGCGGCCGGGAAGCTGGCGCTTAAGTCCGTCCTGCACGCAGATGTAGCCGGCTTGCGGGCCGCCGTAAGCCATCGGTACGCCGAACCGCTGCGTGCTGCCCACCGCTATGTCCGCGCCCAGCTCGCCGGGCGGGGTCAGCAGCGTCATAGCAAGGAGGTCGGCGGCCACCACGGCCAGCGCGCCTGCGTCATGTGCGGCGGCGACCGACGGAGCCAGGTCACGCACCTCGCCGCTGGCGCCCGGATACTGCATCAGCACGCCGAACAGCTCTGCGGCCTCGCTGCGCCGCGATCAGCTCGGGAGTGACCCGGCCGGTCACCAGCTTGATGCCGAGCGGTTCAGCCCTGGTCGCCAGGACTGCGAGGGTCTGCGGCAGGCAGTCGGAGTCGGCCAGGAACACGCTGCCCTTGCCGCGCGCCCGTCGGGCCAGCGTCATCGCTTCGGCGGCCGCGGTAGCCTCGTCCAGCATCGAGGCCCCGGCCACCGGCAGCGCAGTCAGGTCCTCGACCATGGTCTGGAAGTTCAGCAGAGCCTCCAGGCGGCCCTGGGATATCTCCGGCTGGTACGGCGTGTAAGCGGTATACCAGCCAGGGTTCTCCAGTACGTTCCGCCTGATGACGGCGGGGGTGTGCGTGCCGTAGTAGCCGAGGCCGATCATCGAGGTAGCAACGGTGTTCAGGCTGCCCAGCCGCCGCAGTTCGGCAAGCGCCTCCGCCTCGGTGGCCGCCTCGGGCAGGCTGAGCTCGGCGCTCGCGAGGCCGCCCGGCAGCGCGGCGCGGGTCAGCTCGTCGAGCGAGGCGTAGCCGACGAGGTCGAGCATCCGGGCCTGAGCAACCTCAGCGGGCCCGATATGACGCTGGCTGAATTCCACGGGAGCCTCCCAGAAGGTGACGAAACTCCCCCTCTGTCAACCGCGCCCGCGGGCTTCAGAGTACGCACACTGCCCGGTCCTGCTTGCCTGAGAGGTTCCGGGGAGGTTGCCCCTTCGGCGCCTCGCGCCGGTTGCGCGAAGTCTCTCCCGGCCAGTGTGATGTCCTTCAGGGCACCGAGCCTACCCGAGCCGGCGCACGATTCCGGGCCTGCTGGGTAAGTAACCAGGCAGGCTGTCTGGGTCTACGGGTCGGGGGGACTTGAATGCCAGCCGGACGGGTGGCCGTGGCGCGAGGTATACCGGTGATCACGGCCCTAGCCGGAGTCTTGCTCTCCGCGCTGCGGCCTGTCATTGGGCAGCGCCGCTAGCGGCCAGGCCTGGCATAGCGGCTACGCCGCCGGGACGGCCGCCAGGGCCCAGCACAAGTTCGGGCACGGGGCAACGAGGTACCATGTCACGGCCTTCTGCGCCGAATCGGCATTTAAGGACATCCAGGCCGTGAAGAGCTCCGTGCTGCAGTGGACCGAGGGGTTCGAAAAGGGCTGCCTGCAGAAGTTAGCGATCAGCCGATCTTGCGGGCCCTCCGGGTGGCCAGCTCATCGGCTGTCATGGATCCTGGCTCGTCGCCCGCCCGCTCTGCAGGCAGCTCAGCCAGGGTGCCTTCGATCTCCATCCAGACCCTGCCGAGCGCTATCCCGAACACGCCCTGTCCGCCAGCTAGCAGGTCGACGACCTCGTCCGGGGACGTGCACTCATAGACGCTCACGCCGTCGCTCATGAGCGTCACCTGGGCTAGATCGGCCGTTCCGCGGTCGCGCAGATAGGTCACAGCCGCTCGGATCTGCTGCAGCGAGATCCCGGTGTCCAGCAGCCGCTTTACCACCTTAAGTACCAGGATGTCGCGGAAGCCATAGAGCCGCTGCGTACCGGAGCCGCTGGCTGCCCTGATGCTCGGCTCCACCAGCCCGGTCCTGGCCCAGTAGTCCAGCTGCCGGTAGGTGATGCCTGCTGCCGCACAGGCCGTGGGACCGCGATAGCCCAGGTCCGCGTGCTGCTCGGCGGGCGCCTCGCCAAAGAGCAGCTCCTGCTGCCCAGTCGGCAGGCCGCCGGCGCTCGTGCGCTTGGGCGCTGCCCCACCGTCGGCAGGCACTGTGCTCCGCTTCACCGCCACACCCACCTCCGGCCCTGGGCGCGGGTTGCCCACGTACACCACTCGCACGTTAGGCCGCTGACAGTGGCGACGTCAACGATCTCGGACGGCGCGTCGCGGTCCCGGTCAGGCGGCATATGGTCGGTCATAACGGCGCGTCCTGACGGCTCAGGTAGACCGGCCGAAGTCCTCGGGAGTGATCGAGTCGAGGAACTCGCGGAACTTCTCGACTTCGTCCTCCTGCTCGTCGGGAATGGCCACCCCGGCCTCATCCAGGATCTCGTCGCGGACGTAGATCGCGGCGCCCGTGCGCAGCGCAAGCGCGATCGAGTCCGACGGGCGGGCGCTGACCTCCCGGCCGTTAGAAAAGATGAGATCAGCGAAGAAGATGCCGTCCCGGAGCGCGGTGATATTGACAGTGGTCAGCCGGATCTCCAGCGCCTCAAGCATGTCTCGCATCAGGTCATGCGTCAGCGGCCGCTGCGGCACCATGCCCTGCTGCGCAAAGGCGATAGCCGTAGCTTCGTTCGGTCCGATCCAGATCGGCAGGTAGCGCTCGCCCTCAGTCTCCTTCAGCAGGACGATCGGGTTGTTCGTGGCCATCTCCACCCGGACGCCGACGACCTCCATCTGCCTCACGGCGGCTCCGTCCATATCCGCGCCTGCGCGCTGCGGTCACTTGCGGATCTGCCTACTGGCATTCCCCTTCGGCCTGCAGGCACTCCCTTTGTCAAAGTACACCCGCAATCGCGGGAGGCGAGCCCTCGGCCAGTGGCATGGCGGCACCGAAAGCCTCGCAGCTTGACGCAGCAAACACCATCATGCGCTAGCTCCCTCCGCGCCACGCGCCGCCTGGTCCCGGCCCCCAGGCCGCCCCCCGGCCTCAGCCAGCTCATCCATGAGACCGCCCTCGGCGCGACGGTTCTGCCCCACGCCCGGACTCTCCAGACCCGCCTCAGCCAGGGCACCCTCGACTAGTGCCCCGTGCAGCCCGATTACCAGCTCGGCTAGCTCGCCAGCAGTACGAGCGGCGAGTTCCCTGGCGCCAGCTCCCCGCTGCCGCTGGATCGGCGCCACCAGGCTCTCGATCATGGTTGTCTCGCGCTCGGCCGCCGCCCTGACGGCCCGCAGGTGACGTGCCTCAACGCCATAGGCGGTCAGCGCCACTGCCATCCTGGCAACCTGCAAAGCGTCCGGCGGGTAATGCCTGCCTATGCGCCTGAGCAGGCCGAAGGTCTCGAGCTCAGTCAGCAGCGCATCGCTCAGGCCGGCCGCATCGACCAGTTCTCGCCTGCTCAGCAACTGGCCGGGATGAATGTCCCCGCCAGCACGGATATCTCCGCCGGTATGGATGTCCGCGCCGGTATGGATGCCCGCGCCGGCATACGGGTGCCGCGACTGCACCGCCTGCCGGCCAGCACGCGATTCGGCGGCGGTCGCCTCCAGCCTGGCTAGCCGCTCCCTGATCACCCGCAGCGGCAGGTATTGATCGCGCTGGGCGGCGAGGATGTACCTCAGCCGGTCCACGTCGCCAGCGGAGAACCGCCGGTATCCGCTGGGTGACCGGGCCGGGTTCAGCAGCCCCTCGGTCTCCAGGAACCTGATCTTGGAGACGGAGACGTCAGGGAAGTCAGCGCGGAGCTGGGCGAGGACCTCGCTGATGCCGAAGTATCCGTGCTGGGGCTGCCCGCTCATCCCCCGACCCGCGAGCCTCCGCCGTATTCGGCCGCCGACCCCGGTCCGAGCAGGAACACCAGCCGGAACTTGCCGACCTGGACCTCGTCGCCCTCATACAGATCGGCTTCCTCGATCCGTTCCCGGTTGACGTAGGTGCCGTTCAGGCTGCCCACGTCGCGCACCACGAACCGGCCGCCCTGCCGGTAGAACTCAGCGTGCCGCCTTGAGACCGTCACGTCGTCGAGGAAAATGTCGCTATCGGGATGGCGGCCTACCAGGGTCAGGTCGCTGTCCAGCAGGAAGCGGCTGCCGGCGTTGGGGCCGCGCAGGACGGCAAGCAGTGCGGTACCTGGCGGCAGCGTCGCCACCGCCGCAGCATCGTCAGCGGCGAGTTCGCCGCCGGAATCGCTGTCTAGGTCGCTGCCGGCCAGCGAGATAGTCGACGTGGTGTCCGCCACCCGGTCGGCTGGCAGCCGGACCAGTGCCGTGCCACAGTGCGAGCAGAACCGGGCACCTTCCGGATTCTCTGCACCGCACGCTGTGCAGTAGACGCTGGGCATCAGATCGCCGAGCCTCCCATTCGTCTGATGAGCGCCGGAGGCCGAAGCAGCACCCGCCGCAGCGGGGATGCGCGCCAGATCCGGTGCCACCTCCCACGCTACCTGCGGCGAACGCTGCCGGTCCATGCGCCGGGCACGCCGCGGGCGCAAGCGCCCGGGCCGCCACGTGCTGCGCCGCCCAGACCACTCGGAGCCGCGCTCGGCATCGCCGCGACGCCTTCGCCACATGCTGGCCGCACCTCCGCCGTGCTGCTCAGGACTGCCACCCGGCAGCCGTTACCCAGAGCAAACCTGAGGGGCGATTGTCTCACGGTTAGCGGCATCCCCGCCGCCAGTCGGGCCAGGCCGGTGGCTATGGAGGCCTGTGCGGCATTAGCGGCCCGCCCGCTCCACGACCGTGCTCCACTCGTCGAGCAGCGCGTGCGCGCGTGTCGGCGTCGGCTCCCTCGGCCCACAGGTGCGTAACGGCCTCGGATGGATCTGGCAGCACAAGCACCCAGCCCTTGCCCGGCTCGATCACCCGTACCCCGTCGGTGGTGTCGAGTTCCCGGTCCCCCGCCGCCTCGAGCACCGTCCGCATGACCATGCCCTTGGCTGCCCAGGGCGTCGGCATCGAGCGCTTGAGTAGGTTAGCCTCCGGGATCCTGGCGCCGATCTGGCTCAGCGTCAGCCTGGTCCGGGCGACCAGGCCGAGCAGTTGGGCGAAGGCCGCTATCCCGTCGATCGACCGGCTGAAGCCAGGGACGACGAAGCCTCCCTTGCCGTCCGCGGCGAAGATCACGTCTGGTGCGGATGCGGCCTCGTAGAGGGCGTGCAGTGAGGTCGCGGTCCAGATCACCTCGACTCCGTGGTAGCGCGCAGACGTCCTCGGCGACCCTGGTGGTGGTGACGGGCAGCGCCACCCGCCCGCGGTGCTGTTCGGCAGCGATCAGGTCAAGCACTATCAGCAGCGCCCGGTCGTCGCTGACCAGGGAGCCCTTGTCATCCACCAGCGCGATGCGCTCGCCGACGGGGTCGAACCTGACCCCGAATGCGGCGCCGAACGACGAGACCAGCTCGGCCAGCCGGTGCATGTCGGCTCGCACCGCTGCCACCGACTGAGCCGGCGATGACTCATCCAGCCGGTTGTTCACGGTCAGCACGTCGACACCGATCTTCCCGAGCAGCCCAGGGAGGACCAGTGACGTCGTGCCGCCAGCGCAGTCGGCCACCACCCGCAGCCCGGCACCGAACACCCCGGTCATGTCGACGGAACGGAGCAGTTCGTGCGTGTAGGCCTCGATCACCCTGGGCGGGTAGGACAGCTCGGCGATCTCGCCGGGGAACGCCCGCCGGTATTCCTGCCTGGAGAACACCCGCTCCAGCTTGCGCTGGGACGCCTCCGACAAGTCCGCGCCGTCGGAGTCCATGAAGATGATGTCCAGCGACTGCGGGTCGCCGGGGGTCGTCCGCAGCGCGATCCCGCCGCTGCAGTCGCTGCGCGCAGTCTCGTATCTGGCCAGCGGCATCGGCTGGGCCTCGAGGTCGACCACGTTGATGGCGCTGGCGTTGAGCGCGCCGTGCACGGCCCGCTTCAGCGCCCGTGCCGCCCTGGAGGCGTCCCGTGAGGTGGTGACGACCGAGCCCTTCTTCAGGGTGGTCGCGTATGCGCTGGCCAGCCGGACGCACAGTTCCGGCGTGATCTCGACGTTGACCAGGCCGGACACCCCGTGCGGGCCGAACAGCGTGCGCTGGCCGCGCGATTCCCAGATCACGCTGGTGTTCACGACTGCGCCGGCCTCGATGGTCTTGAACGGATAGACCTTCACACCGGCCGACACGTAGCTGTCCGGCTCGATCACGCACTCGTCCCCGACGACCGCGCCTTCCTCGATCCTGGCCTGGCTCATCACGTCGGTGTTCTTGCCGACCACGCACCCGCGGAGCGTGGCACCGCGGCCTACGTACACGTTGTTATGCACGACGGCCCGGTGCAGGAAGGCGCCTTCCTTGACGATGACGTTGCTGCCGACGACCGTGAACTCGCGCAACTGCGCACCAGCCTCGATCTTGGCGTAGTCGCCGATGCACAGCGGCCCGGTCAGCACCGCCTCCGGGTCGACCTCGGCGCCGTCAGCGATCCAGACGCCGGGTGACACCTCGAATCCGTCGAGGTGCACGTTGACCTTGCCGGTCAGTACGTCGGCCTGTGCCTTGAGGTAGCTCTCGAGCGAGCCGACATCCTCCCAGTAGCCGTCGGCGATCCAGCCGTACAGCGGCGCTCCGTTCTCCAGCAGCTTGGGGAACACGTCGGCCGGACCAGTCGACGACCTGACCGGCCGGCACGTGGTCGAGTACCTCTGGCTCCATCACGTAGATGCCGGTATTGACGGTGTCGGAGAACACCTGACCCCAGGTCGGCTTCTCCAGGAAGCGCTGGATCTTGCCGTCGTCGTCGACGATCACGATGCCGAACTCCAGCGGGTCGGGCACCCGGGCCAGCGCGACCGTTACCAGCGCGTTGTTGTCCTTGTGGAAGGCGATCAGGTCGGACAGGTCGATGTCGGTGAGCGCATCGCCGGAGATCACCAGGAACGGCTCGTCCCGCAGCGCGTCCTCGGCGTTCTTCACGCTGCCCGCGGTGCCGAGCGGCGTCTCCTCGGTCGCGTACTGCAGGCTCATGCCGAAGTCCTCGCCGTCGCCGAAGTAGTTCCGCACCATGGACGCGAGGAACTGCACTGTGACAACGGTCTCGGTGAGCCCGTGGCGGCGCAGCAGCCGCAGGACGTGCTCCATGATGGGACGGTTTACTACAGGAAGCATTGGTTTAGGCTGGTTTGCCGTCATCGGGCGCAGCCTCGTCCCCTCGCCGCCTGCCATAACCACAGCTTTCACGGCATTACCACGGGCTTCACGGCCGCCTAGCCTCCTTACCTTTGGGGCACCGGCCTGCCTGGCGGCGGCAGGTGGTGCTGCGAGCAGTCTCCTGGCCTGGACCACGTACAGCAGGGCCGAGCACCAGTACAGGGCACATCCCCAGATAGCGAAGGTCCAACCTGCCACCTTCGCAGTCTCGGCGTAGCCGGCAACATGCGACCCCAGGAAGAGCAGCGGAAACGCGTACAGCAGGCAAAGGGTGGCTGTCTTGCCGACGAAGCTGACCTGCAGCGTGCCCCAGCCCCGGCGCCGCAGGACGGCCAGCACCACGGCCATCAGCAGTTCCCGCGCCGCCAGCACCGCCACCAGCCACCACGGGATGATGGCGCGCACCGCCAGCGCGACCACGGTGGCCGCGATGTAGAGCCGGTCCGCAGCCGGGTCGAGCAGCCTGCCGAGCCTGCTCTCCTGGTTCAGCGCCCTGGCGATCTTGCCGTCCAGCCAGTCCGAGGCGGCGGAGGCGATCAGCAGGCCGACCGCCCACCAGTCGCGCGCCGGGCTGTGCCAGGCCGAGCACCAGCCACAAGAACACCGGCACGCCGAGCAGCCGGGCCACGCTGATGAGATTCGGGATGGTCGGACTCGGTCAGGCGGCTCATCCCCTGGCGGGACGGTCACTGCGGTGTAGCCGGTGACCCGCTGTCGCTCGTTGGTCATCGGCCCCTCACAGGCAGGTAGCTCCCCCGCCGCTGACCTTACCGTGGGCGCTGCAGTTGGTGCAGACTGGCACGGTGCTGACAGCGAGCCCCCCGCAAGCACCGACACCGGTGCGCAGGGCCCGCAATCGGCTGCCGCACCTAGCGGGGATCGCCCTGCTGCTGGCGCTGGCTGCGTGCACCTCCGGACCACCACACCAGTCCGCTCCTGCTACCACCGGAGCGGCCAGCGCGGCTGCTGATGGCAGCGCGACCAACTGGCTTCAGTATCACGGGAACCAGGCCAGGACCGGCGCTGTCGCCGGCCTGCCAGCGGCTGGCCGCCTGTCGATAGCGTGGTCGCGCAAGCTGGGTGCCGCCGTTTCCGGGCAGCCGCTGGTAATCGGAAGCACAGTCGTCGCGGCGACCGAGGAAGACGACGTCTACGGCCTGAGCCGGACCTCCGGCGCGGTGCTCTGGAAGCGCCGAGTCGGCATTCCGATCCCTGTCGGGGATCAGCCCTGCGGCAACCTGAACCCGCTCGGGATCCTCAGCACGCCCGTGTACGATCCGCAGACCAGGCTCGTGTACGTCGTCGCCCAGGACGGCAGGAGCGGCCACCTGCTCGCCGGGCTAACGCTCGCGGGCAGGATCGCGTTCCGGCGGGCCGTCCCGTCGCCGGACCACGAACCGTTCTACGACCAGCAGCGCGGCGCGCTCGCGCTCACCGGCGGGCGCATCTACGTGGTGTTCGGCGGTCACTACGGCGACTGCGGGCCGTACCGCGGCACTGTGATCGGCATCCCTGTCAGGGCTCAAGGCGCGACAGTCAATACCTGATCCCGACGAAGAAGCAGGGCGGCATCTGGGCCTCCGGCGGACCCGTCGTCGGGCCGAACGGCATGATCTACGTCAGCGCCGGGAACGGCGTGCCGGGCGCTGAGCGGTTTGACGGCAGCGACTCCGTCACCGCGCTGACGCCGCGGCTTAAGCGCGACCGGGATCTTCGGGCCGACCGACTGGCGGATGCTCAGCGCCGACGACCTGGATCTCGGCTCGACGTCACCGGCGCTGCTGAGCGACGGCCAGATCCTGCAGGTCGGCAAAAGCGCGGTCGGCTACCTGCTGAACTCGGCGCACCTGGGCGGTGTGGGCGGCCAGGTCGCGCAGGCACCGGTCTGCCCGGCGTTCGGCGGGCCGGCCGTCAGTGGCCACATCGTTTATGTGCCCTGCATCAACGGCCTGGCCGCCGTGAACACCGCGCATGACAAGGTCAGGGTGATCTGGCGCGGCCCGGCAAACGCGTGGGGCTCACCGGTGCTCGGCGGCGGCGCGGTGTGGGTAGCCAGTCCGGACACCGGGGTCCTGTACGAGCTGTCCCCCCGCAACGGCCGGGTCCGGCAGCACATCAGGGTCGCCCGGCCAGCTACCGCACTTCGTGTCGCCAGCCTTGTCGGGCGGGCTGGTGCTGGTCGGCACGATGACCGGCGTCGTCGCCGTTTCCGGCGCCTAGCTGTCCACGGGCAGCACGTGCAGCTCCGCGTCATGGATCAGCCTGGCTAGCTCACGCAGTACCGGGTACCGCCCTGCCGGATTCGGCTGTGCCCTGGCCAGTACCAGCTCGGTCGCCCGGTGCTGGCTGGCGTACCCGGCCAGCGCCGGAGCCGGGGCCGGAGCTGTCAGCACCGCGAACTCCCCGCCCAGCTGCTCAGTCAGGGCCGCGTACCCGGCCAGCATCTGGTCCTCGTCGCCCCCTGGCTCAGCTAGCCGCACCGCCGCGACCCGGAATTCGCCGTCGACCTGGGCCGCCAGCGCGGCAGCTCGCCTGATCAGCCGTTCCATCCCCGGCCACGGCGCGGCGCAGGCAAGGATGGACGGCTGCCGCTCGGTGTCAGCGACGCCGGCACTGGTCAGCTCATCCGGTGCCCCGGTGTAGGCGGCCAGCTGCCGCTCGCCGTGCTCGGCGACGATCCGGAACGCGCGCTCCCGCTCGGCGCCGAGCGCATGCAGCGTGAATGTGGTCTCCAGCGCCTGCTCCACCTGCTCCGGCGCCACGATCTCGCCGCGCCGGACCCGGTCTCGCAGGATCGTCGGCGACACGTCCACCAGCTCGATCTCATCGGCTAGCGCTAGCAGAGCCCGGCCTCGTCCAGGAGCGCAGCCAGGCCGCCGCCGCCGAGCTCTCCGAGCTGGACGGTACCGATGACCGTGATGCCGGACTCGGCCAGGCGCCGGGCGGCGGCGAACCTGCGCTCGGCCGAGGCCGTGCCGGCCGTGAGGTCATCGATGCAGACCACCTCGGGCCGCCTGGCCAGGACCGCCGCGGTATCCAGGACGGTGCCGTCGCCGATCAGCTGCAGGTGCTCAAGCTCGGCGGCGACGTCTTCGCGGTCTGGCGCGTCGACGGCGCCGACGACCACGTCCGTGCCGCGAGAGTGACGCCGGTTCGCCTCCTCGAGCATCGCCGTCGTCGTGCCGCAGCCTGGCGCGTAGCCGAGGTAGACCCGGATCGCTCCGCGGCGGCGGTACGGCCGGCGGCCGGCGGCCTCGGCACTGCCGGTCTCGGCAAGATCGTCGCTGATCCGGCCGCAGCCTCGATGTGCAGGTGCACGCGCGGCAGCTGGCCGGCCAGCCGCTCCAGCAGGGTGACACGCCAGCGCTCGAGCATCCCGGCGGTGGGCACTGCGAGCACCAGGTGCCGTGCGTTGCAGCTCCTGGACGGCGGAGATGATCGTCGCGCCCGCGTCGCGGCTGTCCCTGAGCATGACCGAGGCGCCGCCGACCGTCGCGGCCGCCTCGACCCGCTCAGCCAGGGCCAGCGCCGCCGGGCTCTGCGGGACCTGCTGCTGGAGCGAGAGCACGGTGCAGCGCGCGCCGCGACGGCGGGCGAGCCGCACGCCCCGCCGGACGAGCGAATCGGCCTGGTCCGCCCGCCAGACCGCGACCAGCACGTCCTGCGGTCCGCGCTGCAGCGACGGACCCTGGCGCGCTCTGGCCGACCAGCCGCAGCCCGATCTCGCGCAGCGCAGCGAGCCGCGCGGGCTGGAACTCGGCGCGCAGCGCCTGCCTCGATCCGGTCCAGCGGGTAGATGTTGCCGTGCCCGAGCCGCTTGCGCAGGGCTTCCGGCGAGGAGTCCACGAACTGCAGCGCGTCGATGCCGGCCAGCACCTCGTCGGAGATCGCAGCCCGGGGCGGGACGCCGGTAACGGCCTCGACGTCGGCAGCCGTTCGCTGCACGTCGGCTACGTCCGCCGTGCTGATCACGTGGACGCCCGAGCTGCGCAGTGCCTCGACGCCGGCCAGGTGCGCGCCGAGGTCGTCTACGAGCGCCACGGCTGGCTTGCGGGCGAGCACGGCGGCGACATCCATCTGCCCGTCGGCTGGCGGCACGATCTCCAGCCCGCCGATGGCCTCCTGGGTGTGCTGGCGGCCACGCACGTCGGCGAAGCCGATGACGACGTCGTCGCCCAGGGCGCGCACCTTGCGGCCCTCCTTCAGCATCGTGTACGTCTTGCCCGAGCCAGGCGCCGCGCCCAGGTAGACCGTGAGCGAGCCACGGCTCGGCGGTTCGGGCTCGTCGGCGATGGTCGCGCCGATGCCCTGCTCTTCCCTGATGATCTGGCCGCGGGCGGCGTCGTAGTCGTACAGCTCGGCGTACCGGCCCCAGTTGATGGCCACGTCGAGTTGCTGGGCGGCCTCCTCCTCGCCAAAGCTTGTCCGCAGGATGTCCAGGAAGAAGCCGGCCGGCAGCGTGTCGTCGGTGGTGCCGCGCAGGCTGCGGTAGATCGTCCGGACCAGCGGCGCGCGCTCAAGGCAGGCCCTGGCGAAGATCTGCTTGGACTCCTGGATGCTGGCGCCGGCGAAGACCTTTCCGTTAGCTGACAGCTCGAGCCGGTCATCGCGCAGGTCGGCGAATCCAAGCAGGACCAGCGCGTCGACGAGCGGCAGCAAGTCGTCCACCTCGAGCCCGAGGCTCTCGGCCAGGTCGGCTAGGTCGGCTGACCCGCCGTGCATGGCCAGCAGGATCTCCGCCAGTCCGGACAGCCCGTCGACAGTTGCGTGCGGCAGCGGGGTGTCGCTGATCGTGCCTGCGCCGGGGCCGGGGCCGCCTACTGCAGCCGGCTGCTCGTCGGGCTTGGTCATCAGCCGGTAGATCTGATCGACGAGCTCGTCAAAGTCCGTCGTCCGGCGGCGGCGCGGCCGCGGCAGCGGATTCACGATGTCCGAGCGGATCCGGCCAGGGTTGGTGCCGAGCACCAGGATCCTGTCGGCGAGCAGCACGGCCTCTTCGATGTTGTGGGTAACCATCACGATGGTCTTGGTCGGGAACCGGTGCCCTTCCCACAGCTCGAGCAGCTCACCACGGAGGTTCTCCGAGGTGAGCACGTCCAGCGCGCTGAACGGCTCATCCATCAGCAGCGCAGCGGGCTCGACGACCAGTGCCCTGGCGAACCCCACGCGCTGCCGCATGCCGCCAGATAGCTCCTTGGGGTAGGCGGACTCATAGCCGTCCAGGCCGACGATGTCGATCGCGCGCAGCGCGCGGTCGGTGCGCTCGCCGGCCGGTATGCCGCGCGCCTCCAGCCCGAGTTCCACGTTCTGCTGCACGGTCAGCCACGGCATCAGCGCAAAGGTCTGGAAGACCATCGAGGTCTCCCGGTTCGTCCCGGTCAGCCGATTGCCCCGGAACAGCACCTCCCCGCTAGTCGGCGCCATCAGGCCGGCGATGCAACGCAGGAGCGTGGACTTCCCGCTGCCGCTGCGGCCGAGCAGAGCGACGAACTCCCCCTCGGCCACGTCCAGGTTGATGTTGTCAAGTACCGGAATCGGGCGGCCGCCGGATCCGGAGAATGACTTGCTCAGCGAGCGCACGCTGATCAGCGGCGTCGCCTGGGCTGGCCGCGCCGCCTCTGCCTGCTGGATGCTCACGCGAGCGCGAACCTCGTCTCGGCCAGCCTGTATAGCCGGCGCCAGAGCAGCACATTCAGCCCGGTCACGTAAAAGGACATCACCAGCAGCCCGGCGAACAGCTCGGGCAGATGGGTGGTGCCGCTATTGAGCGAGATGAAACTGCCCAGGCCCTTGGCAACGAGGTGACGATGGTTGTAGGTGACGATCTCGGCCACGATCGTGGCGTTCCAGGCGCCGCCGGCGGCCGTGATCGCGCCGGTGACGTAGGCGGGGAAGATAGCGGGCAGGATGAACCGCTTCCACCGGTCGAAGCCCCGCACGCCCAGGTTGTCCATGGCTTCCTTCAAGTCAGACGGGACCGCGCTCGCCCCGGCGATGACATTGAACAGCACGTACCACTGCGTGCCCAGTGCCATCAGCACGATGGCACCGAAGTTCAGCGAAAGGCCGATGTCCAGGAAGATGACGATGGCGAACGGGAAGATGAAGTTCGCCGGGAAGCTCGCCAGTACCTGCACGATCGGCTGCATGAACTGGGCGACCCGCGGGTTGAAGCCGATCCAGACGCCGACCGGCACCCAGATCAGCCGACGCGACGGCCACCACCACGACTACCCGGAGGAAGGTCAGGAAGCCGTAGCCGAACGTGGTGCCGAAGACGGCCAGGCCGTCCGAGCCGGTCGCGACGAAGGCCAGCATGGCTGTACAGGCCGTAGCCGAGCAGCGATCGTCACCACGACGGCGAACGCCATGTCGGCGGCCCGGCGCCGGGCCTCATGGCTTGCCAGGCTCCGGTCGTCGATGCCGGTCGCCCGTCCCATGACCCGGTTGACCGGCGTCGGCCAGCACCCGCCTGCCCCGGCCGAGGGCGGCCGGCCAGCTGGACCTGCGCAGCGCGTCGAGCAACAGCGACTTGGCCTTCAGTTCCGATTCGGACTGCTCGACCCGGAACTTGTCCACATAGGCGACGAGCGGCCGCCAGAAGAAGAAGTTGACGACCAGGATCATGATGATCATGGTGACGATGCCGTACACGACGTCGCTCAGCTTGCCCTCGGCGCTCCGCGACGCCGACGTAGGAGCCGACGCCGGGCAGCGTGTATCTGCGGTTGTTCACCGTGATCAACTCAGAGGCGGTCAGGAAGAACCAGCTGCCGCCGAAGCTCATCATCCCGTTCCAGACCAGGCCGATCGCGCCACCCGGCACGTCCACGGTCCAGAACCGCTTCCACTTTGACAGGCCCATCAGCTTGCTGGCCTCGTCGAACTCGCGGCGGCTGGCTGATCAGCGAGTGGTAGAAGGAGAACGTGATGTTCCACGCCTGGGAGGTGAATACGGCGAATATCGCCGCGCACTCGAGCCCGAGCTCGGAGCCGGGGAACAGGGCGACGAAGAATGTCACGGTGATGGCCAGGAAGCCGAGCACCGGGACCGACTGGAGGATGTCCAGCGCCGGGATCAGCACCCGCCGCCACCGCCTGCTGCGCGCCGCTACGTAGGCGTAGCCGAGGCTGAAGGCGTAGGCGAAGACCAGCGCGATGAACATCCGCAGCAGGCTGCGCGCCGCGTAGTAAGGCAGGTTCGACGGCGCGAGGTTGATGGTCGTCGACGGGTGCACGGGCGCCCTTGCTCCCGCGCCTACCCGCACCACCGCGTAGATCAGCAGCAGGACCAGTATTCCGACGCCGACATCCAGCGGGCGGAACCTGAGCCTGTCCAGGGTCTCCCGGCTGGGAAATGTCGGAGTCACCGCCACGAGACCAATCATGCAGGTGGACCGGCTGACCGGCGGCTGCGACCCACCGGACAGCCTGCCGTCCGGGCATAGAGAGACGGAAGGTGCGCAGACTCAGGAAAAACCCAGCTAAGTCCTAAGGTCTTCCAAAGCCGAAGTTCCGGCTTCGCTGGCCTAGCGTTCAGGTTGCCTCCCGCGCCTGCGGCAGGCTCATCAACCACAGAACGCGAGGATCTACGATGCTCCACCGCTCGAAGTCAAGGCTCGCGGTCGCGGCTGCAGCGGGCACGGTCTGTGCGCTCGTCGCAGCCGGCGCTGCCGTGGCAGGGCCGACGCCGCCATGGTCCACGCACAACCCGGCAGTCCCGAGCGCCTTCACCAACACCACGCCGGCCCTGTCCGCGATCGACGTGAACGGCCTGCAAGGCACCTTCCTGGCCTGGAAGGGCCAGTTCGACAACAAGGTCAAGTACAAGATCCGGATCAACGGCAAGTGGCACGGCACCAAGGTCATTCCCGGCGCCAACACGAACACCTCGCCGTCCGCAGCGCTCTTTGCCACCAACAAAGGCCGCGAAGCTGTGTTCGTGGCGTGGAAGAGCATCGGCGGGGGCGGTCTGAGCACGATCAAGTACTCGGACGGCGTGGTTGCCAACAACGGCGCGATCAACTGGACCAAGCCGGTGGTCATGCCGGGAGGCAAGTACTCCGAGACCTCGGCTTCGCCGGCCGTGCTGTTCCCGTTCAACGCGAAGAACTCCCGCGTCATCGTCGCCTACCGCGGTCCCTTCAACCACGTGCGGGTCGAGATCGGCACCGAGTCTGGTCCGAACGGTCGTAAGTTCACCTGGGGTACCAAGAAGGTCAAGTCGGCCTGGATCAGCGGCGGCACCAAGACCGAGCCGACCACCACCAACGCCCAGCCGGCCCTCACCGAGATCCTCGGCGCAGGCGGCAACGGCACCGTGTACGTGTTCTGGAAGGGGCTGGCCGTCACCGACCCGATCAGCTACGCGACCACGCCGGACAACTTCGGTACCGGCCTGGACGGCGACGCCACGCTGACCTGGACCCTGGCCGGCCAGGTGCCCGATAGCGGCGGTATCGGCGGGCTGGCCCAGACCACCGGCAGCCCGGCTGTGGCCTCGGCTGACATCCACGGCGACGGTCCGCTGCTGCTCGCCTACAAGGGCCCGAGCGGGTTCTTCATCAGGTACCAGACGTTCAGCTCAGGCGTCTGGAGCCAGCCGCATCAGTTCGTCAATGGCAACAACAACACCACGGCCCTCGGCCCGGCGCTGGTCCACGGCACGCTGGCCAACGTCTCCCGCACCACCGACGGCCGGATCTTCCTGCATCACTACCAGGGCTGAGCCAGCAAGCTGGCGAGACAGCCTGATCAGTCCGATCACCGGGGGCCCGGCATCGCGCCGGGCCCCCGGTCGTTTGCAACCCAGTCGTGCGCTGATCCGCGAGCGCGCTGCTCGGAACTATGTGAGATCGGCTGTTCGTATTCAAGGCACAATGGGCGGCAACGACCACCTCGCACGGACCCATCAGGAAACGGGTGCCGAAGGCATGCCGGAAGGAGAGACCTGGATGCGCCGCAGGAATGGCCGGCCGGGCAGGCGGCTAAGGTGGCTGGCCAGCGGTGCCGCCATAGCTGCCGTTGCACTGCTCGCGGCAGCATGCTCAGCAGCCGCGCCGGGTACAGGCGGGCACGGGAACAGCAAAGCGCATCCGGCAGGCACCGCTGGCGCACAGGCGGCAGCGAACGCGCCGCGCGTGACGATAACGCCAGGGAACGGCGTGACCGACGCCGATCCGTCGGCCGGCATCACTGTCACAGCAGCTCACGGCACGCTGAGGAACGTGACCGTGCACGCCGCCGGCGGCACCGTGTCCGGCAGCCTGAGCAATGGCGGCACGGTCTGGCACAGCAGCTGGGCACTTGACGTCTCGCGGTCCTACACGGTCACGGCCACCGCGTCCGCAGGCGGCAGCAGCACCGTGACCTCGACCAGCACATTCCGCACGCTCACGCCCAGCCAGACATTCCGTACCGAGATCTTCGAGGGCTACCACCAGAAATACGGCGTCGGCATGCCTGTCATCCTCACGTTCAGTCAGCCGATCACCAACAAGGCAGCCGTCGAGCGGTCGCTGCAGCTGAGGACGTCGACGCCAGTAGTTGGCGCGTGGTACTGGGACGGCAACCAGACCGTGGACTTCCGGCCAAGGAACTACTGGCCGGCCGGCACAACCGTGAGTTTCACCGGGCACCTGAACGGCGTGCAGGGCGCGCCGGGCGTGTACGGCACTCACACCCTGACCCAGACGTTCCACATCGGCGCATCGCTGGTAGCGATCGCGAACACGGTCACGCACCGGACACATATCTACTACAACGGCAAGCTCCGCTATGACTGGCCGATCAGCTCCGGCAGGCCTGGCGACGCCACACCGGACGGCAGTTATCTCACCATTGAGAAGGCCAATCCGGTGCGGATGACCGGCCCTGGGTACAGCCTGTCCGTGCCATGGTCGGTGCGGTTCACCTTCAGCGGCGACTACTACCACGACGCGTACTGGTCCGTGGGCGAGCAGGGCTTCGAGAACGTCAGCCACGGCTGCGTCAACCTGTCGCCAGCCGACTCCGAGACTTACTACAAGCTCGCTGTACCCGGTGACCCGATTACGGTCATGGGCAGCCCCAAGGGTGGCAACTGGGACAACGGCTGGACCGAATGGTTCCTCAGCTGGCGTCAGTACGTACGGGGCAGCGCGCTGCACGAGGCAGTGGAGGCCGGGCCGGGCGGCAGCACGTTCGTCAGCCCTTCGTCGCTGCCCGCATCAACCGCGAGCGCGCCGCTCCAGACCGCGCCGGCCGGAAACTCGGCAGCCGACTAGCTGGATGCGTCCCAGCGATCTCGGCCTTCCGGGGACGTCCCCCCGACCGAGTCTCGGTTTTCGGGGGGCCGTCGGGGGGTGTCCTCCAACTGAGGGGGTGCCCCCCCGACTGACGGTGTCCTCCCGACTGACGCGATGAAGGCAGCCAGGGTGCCGAGCGTGGCGAGCGCGTCCAGGTTGAGGTCCTCGGCCGCAACATCGACGCCGTAGCGGCGCTGCACCTGGCGCAGCAGCAGCGTCCCGGCCAGCGAATCCAGGCCGACGCCAGCGCCGAACAGGGCAGTATCCGCGGCAGTTCCCAGGAGTTCGTCGCGGCCCGTCACCTGCGCCAGGATGGCCCGCAGCTCATCAGCCACGGTGGTGGCCTCATCCCCTGTCACGCGATATCCACCGTCATGCGACCGTGACCCAGTCGGCCAGGGCCGGCAGTTCTCCCGGTCAGCGGTCGCGAGAAGATCGCGCGGCCGTCGGCTGCCACGCTGCCTGGCTCGGCGCGCAGGCCGGCCGCGGCCAGAGCCAGCCGCATCGGCACGTTGCGCTCGGTGACCAGGCACGGCACCTGCAGTTCGGCGGCTCCGGACGCGGCGGCCGACCGGCACAGCCAGGCCAGCAGCGCGTCCAGCGCTCCGCGTCCGAGTGCGCGGCACGACATCATCACCAGCGGAACACTGGCCGCAGGCCGGAGCGGCCGCGGCCCGGCGGGCGGGACTGTCGCCAGGCTGCCGCCGTTCCCGGTCACGATCGCAGCGCCCACCAGACCGTCGTCGCCGAAGTCGTCCGTGAGCGTGACAGTGGCGACGCGGTACCCGGGCGACTCGAGCATCCGGGCGAGCTCGGCCTCGCCCAGCGGCTCACCCGCCGAGTTGAGCTGATGGGTGCGGACCGAGAGCTCATGCAGCCGGTGCAGGTCAGCGGTCCTGGCCGGGGCGATGGTGATGCGGGTCCCGACCTGGCGCAGGAAGTCGTCGCGGCTGCCACCGAAAGCGGCGGCGGCTGCCTGGCGGCGACGCCGCTCGGCATACATCTGACCGCGGCGGCGCGCCTCGGCGGTTATCACCGGGGGGCTGAACTGCGGCCAGCTCGGAGCTTCGCCAGCATCCTCCGGAGTCAGGACGAGCACAACAGGCAGCGCGGCAGCGACCTCGGCGCGCTCCAGCATGTCGTCATCGACGAACGCGACGGCGTCCAGCGCCAGGCCGAGGTCAGCGGCGATCCGCCTGATCGCGTCCGCCTTGCTCCCCCAGCCGCACTCGACCGCGGCGAAATCCGCTCCTGTGACCTGCTGCACGTACTCGGCGGCGGCCGGCGGATTCCGGCTCGCCAGGGCGTGCAGGATGCCGCGCCCGGCTAGCTCGCGCAACACCCCGAGCAGGTGCGGGTTGGCGTCGGGCAGGTGCTCCCCGGACTCCAGGTAGACGCCTGTCAGCAGCGTGTTGTCGATGTCCCAGACGACGCACTTGATCATGGTGACGTCGGCGGCCGCGCTCTGTGTCACGGCACGTCCGCCCTGCGCTCCATGGTCAGATGGGTAGCCCTGAAGCCGAACTTCCGGTACAGCGTCCGCATGCCCAGGTTCCCGGCATGCACCTTGCCGGTCAGCTGCCGCATCCCGCCCTCGTCGGCGGCTGCCAGCACCGCGGCCATCAGCAGCTCGCCGATCAGGCTGCGGTCCGGCACATCCGACACCGCCAGGGACCTGAAGTTCCCGTACTTCTCGCCGGTCAGCGAGTTGGTCCGCGCGGACAGCCAGGCCCAGCCGAGCGGCACGTCCGGTTCCTGCCGCGCGGCCGCGACCAGGGTGATCTCTCCGGCCTTTCCCAGCGCGCCGCCGACCCGCTTGCGGTGCAGGGCGGGATCGGTGATGGCCTCGTCGGCGAAAGAGGCGACCGCGATCTCGATCTCGTAGCCGACCAGCGCTTCGAGATCGCCCTCGGTGGCCGGCCTCACCAGGTAATGCGCGTCGCCGCTCACGCCCGCGCCGCCCGTTGCAGCAGCGGCATCGGCCGGAAGACGCTGCCGCCGCACTCAGGACAGCCCGCCGCCTGCAGCGCGGCGATCTGCGGGAAGCGGCTGCCAGGCCCGACCTGGTGTACGGCCTTGCAGTGCGCGCAGCGATACGGCCGGGTGACCGCTGATCTGCTGTCCGCCGTGTAAAGCGGCCCGTCATAAGCGCCCTCGATGAGCGGGCTGGCGCCGCTCGCGGTGCGCAGGTGGTACAGGTTGCTGGTCCCGGCCAGCACGCCAGCCCCCAGATACTCGTTGAAACCCGCCGCGAGGGAACGCAGCACCAGGCCCATCTCGGCCATGATCCGCTGCACCGCGAGCGTCTCGTCTGGCCGCCGGGCGCCGAATGAGAAGAACACGTGCCGGCCTGGCTGAGGCGCCAGTCCGGACACGGCGCGGCTGAGAAAGAGCTCCGCCCCGGCAACTGTGTAAGGCGGGTCGGTCATCGCTACGTCGAATGAGTCGGTCAGCGATGGCGGCAGCGGCTGGCGCAGGTCGTGCCGCACCAGTTCAACGGCTACGCCGGTGCCGGCCACCTGGCGGCCGATCCAGCTCAGCACGTCATCATCGGCGTCAGCGACGGTGAGGCGCCGGATCACACCCGGATTGCCTGACCAGGAGACGAACCTCGCGATGGCGACGGAGATCAGGTCGTCGTCACCGAGCAGCAGGATGCGCTGCCCGGCCAGCGCATGCGCCGCGTTCAGCCAGAGCACCCGGCCCAGCTTCGTGGGCACCGTGCAGTGCGTCTGGTCCAGTTCGGCCTTCGCGCCGGGCGCGCCGTCCGCAGCCTCCTGCAGGGTGGCAGCCAGGCCAGCAAGCTCCGGCGGAATGACGACGCCGCGGGCATCACACTCGGGGCACCTGCCCTGCAGGCCGACGGCGCCCATGACCGCGGCGACTGCATCGCGCCCGGCGTCGGTGAACCGCACTGGCCGCTGGGTGTCGACGACACCGCGCTTGCGCAGCTCGTTGCAGGCGGCCGCGACGATTGGCACCGGCAGCTCGGCCCGCCTGGCGACCTCGCGCACCGCCGCGGGCTCCGACGCAAGGACCGCGGCCAGTATGTCGCGGATGCCCGATTCGCCCTCAGCCAGGCCCACCGCCATGGCAACCTCGGTCACCACTTGGTCCATATCCATTGCTGTGTCTTCTCACCCCGGTCTTCCCACCCCGGGTCTGTTGGCCTCCGGCGGTCCGGGCTGGCCAGGGGGCCGTAGGGTATCCTCGCACATCATGCCGGGTATGGAAGCGGCCAGCACCTTCACCGACCTGCGGCGGCAGGAGGCCGGCTCGGCGAAGCGCCTCTACGCCATCGATGCTGCCTGCACTGCGTCCTCGCCGGTGACTGACGTGCAAGCGCTCACCGGGTTGGCTGTCGCAGCCGTCAGGGCCGGTGGCGGCCACGTCCTCGACACCAGCCATGTCGTCTTCCCCAATGGCGCGATCACTCTCGTCCTGATCCTGGCTGAATCGCACCTGAGCATCCATACCTGGCCCGAGGAGAGCCTGATCGCGATCGACTTGTTCAGCTGCGGCGCGATCAACGGGCAGCGAGTGCTGACCGAGCTCACCGAGGCGCTCCACCTGGACAACGTGAGCATGACGCTGGTGGAGCGCGGCCTGCGGGACCCAGACGCCTGACGGTGGCGGAAGCAGGCTCAGGTAGCGAGCCGGGACTACGCGGGGGGTCGCGCTACGTAGCCGGAAGCTACGTTCCGTACTATCTCGCCGTGAGCTACCCGGCTGCGCTGCCGTGAGCCTCGGCGGCGGGCTCGTCCGTCCGTGCGCATGAACTAAGACCGAGAGGCCTTAACTCGTGAGCAACGACATCGTCCTTGCTCTGGTGATCATCACCGGTCTGTCATTCGACTTCACCAACGGATTCCACGACACCGCCAACGCGATGGCAACGTCGATTGCCACCAGGGCGCTGAGCCCGCGTATCGCCGTCGCGCTATCGGCATTGCTCAACTTGGTAGGCGCGTTCCTGTCCCTCAGCGTGGCCGCCACGATCGCCAGCGGGCTGGTCCAGACCGGCCTGGTCACCCTCACGGTCGTGTTCGGCGGCCTGGCCGGAGCCATCGTCTGGAACCTCATTACCTGGCTGTTCGGCATCCCGTCCAGCTCCTCGCATGCGCTGATCGGCGGTGTCATCGGCTCCATGCTGGCCGCCGCCGGATCACACGCCGTGAAGTGGCAGGGCCTGGTGTCCAAGGTGATCATCCCCGCTGTCCTCTCGCCGTTCATCGCGGCACTAGTCGCAACCACCGGCACTTTCCTCATCTACCTGATTGCCCGGTCGATGCGGGAGGCCAGCCGCAGCCACGGCTTCCGGATCGGCCAGATCGGGTCTGCTTCACTGGTCTCCCTGGCGCACGGCACCAACGACGCGCAGAAGACCATGGGCATCATCACCCTGGCGCTGATCGCAAACGGCACGCTCGGCGCGGGCGCGACAACTCCGCTCTGGGTCATCGTGATCTGCGCGATCACCATCGCGGCCGGCACCTATGCCGGTGGCTGGCGGGTCATCAGAACGCTCGGCAAGGGCCTGGTCGAGATCGAGCCTCCGCAGGGAATGGCTGCGGAATCCGCCTCGGCCGCTGTCATCCTGCTGTCCACGCACTTCGGTTACTCGCTGTCCACGACGCAGGTGGCCACCGGGTCGATCCTCGGCTGCGGCCTCGGCAAGAAGGGCGCCGAGGTCCGCTGGAACGTCGCGGGCCGGATGGCCACCGCCTGGCTGATCACCCTGCCGTCGGCGGGCGTCATGGGCGCGATCAGCTACTTCATCGCCAATGGCATCGGCGGAACTGCCGGGATCATCGTCGTGCTGCTCATCCTGATCGCCATCTCGTCAGGCATCTACTGGCGGTCGCGCAGCACCAAGGTGGATCGCAAGAACGTCAACTCGGAGTGGACAGGCACGGTCGCCCCGTCCGAACCCGCCTAGCAACTGCAGGAGATCACGGCATGAACGGCTGGATCGACCTGACGGCCATCTGGCAGATCGTGGTTGTCGGCCTGCTGGCTGGCGCCGGGCTCCCGGCGATATTCGCGATCGGCATCCGGGCGCTGGGCATGCCGGGCAAGGGGCACGTCACGGCCGCCGACGATGAACTCGTGGGCGGCAGCCCAGCCGGAATCGCCCTCGCGGTCGTGTGCTTCGCCGTCGTGCTTGCGGGCGTCGGTTATGGCATCTACATCGTCGTGATCAGCGGCCACAAGTGACAGGCGACGAGAGGGAACGGGGCACGAGAGGGTACGGGAACGAGAGGGAACGCGCACTAGCGGGGACGCGCACAAGAGGTAGAAAGCATGGCGCTGCCGGGCTTCCTGAGGTCAATCATCGGCTGGCTGCGGGCCGGGTATCCCGAAGGCGTGCCCGATGTCGACTACATCCCGCTGTTCGCGCTGCTCGGCAGCCAGCTGGCCGATGACGAGCGTGCACGCGATCGCCGACGAACTGGCCAGCACCAGCGACCCAGCATCGGCCCAGGCGATCCACCAGGCGATCCAAGCCGTGACGCACGCTCATCCAAAGGAATCCGACATCGCCAGAGTACGAGCCAGGCTCGCCGCTGGCGGCTGGCCGCTGGCGCCGCCGCGGCGGCCATCGGACTGGCCGTAACCGCAGAAACTCCACCGAAGGGTCGTGAATGTTTGGCGGCCCGGCAGGAACATAGGACCCGTGAGGGACCATGAGTTCGACATTGTCGTTATCGGGATGGGACCTGGCGGCGAGCGCGTCGCCGAGCAGCTGGCCAGGGCCGGGCTGTCGGTCGCAGGCGTCGAGGCCCGGCTGGTCGGCGGCGAGTGCCCGTACTGGGGCTGCGTCCCCTCCAAGATGATGATCAGGGCAGCGGACCTGCTAACCGAGGGACGACGGATTCCCGGCATGGCCGGAGCGTCCGTCGTCTCGCCAGACTGGGCCCCGGTCGCCACCCGGATCCGCGCCGAGGCTACCGACAACTGGAACGACGCTGTCGCAGCCGACCGGTTCGCCGATGCTCGGCGG
The DNA here is from genome assembly GCA_963808215.1 of uncultured Actinomycetota bacterium. Lineage (GTDB taxonomy): Bacteria > Actinomycetota > Actinomycetes > Streptosporangiales > Streptosporangiaceae > JAJYUU01. The sequence goes on along the minus strand of CAWEEY010000017.1, from coordinate 84,851 downwards.
CACGCTGTTCCGTGGCCACGGCCGGATAACCGCACCCGGCGAGGTCACAGTCGGCGCGGACGTGCTCCGGGCCCGTCGCGGGATCGTGATTAACGTCGGCACCTCCCCCGCGATCCCGCCGGTCCCCGGCCTGGCTGGCACGCCGTTCTGGACGAACCGCGAGATCATCGAGACCGAGGATGTGCCGCATTCGCTGGCGGTGCTGGGCGGCGGTGCGATCGGCGCCGAGCTCGCCCAGGTGTTTGACCGGTTCGGCGCTCAGGTCACCATCGTCGAAGCGCTCAGACCAACTGCTGCCGCTGGAAGAGCCCGAGTCGGGCGAGCTGATCGCCAAGATCTTCGCCGAGGAAGGCATCACTGTCACCACCGGGGTGCGCGCGGAGTCCGTTAGTCACGACCCGGCGGACGGCTTCACGGTGCGCCTTACCGACGGCAACCAGGTTCGCGGAGACCGGCTCCTGGTCGCTACCGGGCGCATGACGGATCTCGCCGGCCTCGGCGTCGGCGCGATCGGGCTGGACGAGGCCGCCCGCTGGATCGCGGTTGACGGGCAGATGCGGGCCGCGCCCGGCGTATGGGCGATCGGCGACGTGGTCGGCCATGGCGCCTTCACGCACATGTCGATGTACCACGCCGGGATCGTCATCGACGATATCCTGGGCCGCCCGCACCATGCGGCCGAGTATCACGCGGTGCCGCGTGTCACGTTCACCGACCCGGAGATCGGCTCGCGTCGGGCTGACCGAAGCGCAGGCCAGGGATCAGCGTCGGCACCGTCAGCACGGGCATACAGCCAGATCCCTGCCTCGGCGCGCGGCTGGATCCACAAAGCAGGCAACTCCGGCTTCATCAAGCTCGTAGCCGACTCCGACCGGGGCGTCCTGGTCGGTGCCACCTCAGCCGGGCCCGTGGGCGGCGAGGTGCTCAGCATGCTCACGCTGGCGGTGCACGCCGCCGTGCCGGTGCAGCGGCTTACCGAGATGATTTACGCCTACCCGACATTCCACCGGGCGGTGGCGGACGCGCTCAGTCAGCTCGGCTGACCGTGCTGGCTGGCTAGCTGCTCCACCTGTGCCAGATCAGTCGCTGCCAGCGCAGGGCAACGGCGCCGACGATGATGAGCACGCCGACGTTCAGGAGCAGCTGAAGCGCCGAGCCGCCGCGCTTCGCGCCAGCGGCCGAACGCGACCGAGACCGCGATGTCTGCCGCCGCCGGAATGGTCGTGACTGAGATGAACACGCCGATCAGCGCGCCCGCACGGGACATTGTCAGCGAAACCACGCCCACGAGCCCGGCGACGACGGCAACGACCACGGAGAACAGGTTCGGGGAGTTGATCAGGTCAGAGACGGGCCGGATGCCACGCCGGTAGAGCTCGGGAGCATAGCCAAGTCCGCGAATGCACAACGCGAACAGCAGAGTCACGGCGATGGCAGCCAGGAAGCCGACGATGAGCACCAGCAGCCCCCGGCGGACGCTGCCGCCATCCCGGCGCTCGAGGCCGAGCGCAACCGAGATGATCGCGCTGTACTCGGGCCCTACCACCATCGCGCCGACGATCAGTATCTCGGAGTCGGTCAGGATGCCGCAGGCGCCGATCAGGCCCGCGAAGATCAGCAGCGCGAAGAAACTCGGCGCATAGCTGGCATCGCCGGCGATCCTGGCCTCGATGAAGTCCCAGACCGGAGCATGCTCGCCAAGATGAGTGCGCAGCCACGCCGGCCTGCGTGGCGCATCGGTGATAGCCGCGTCAATCGTCTCGATGATGATCGGGCTGTGCCGGCCAAGGCCGATCTCGCGCAGGTGCCGCAAGACCGAGTTGGCCGAGCCGCTCGTGACATCGAACTGCACGGCATCGCCCCGCGGCGCCGCCGAAGCCGCAGGCAGCATGACCAGATTGACTACGCCAGCGTCCGCGCCCAGGCGCTCGACCAGGCGAGCGGTCAGATCGTATGGGCTGACCAGCCGGATATGCAGCACGAAGAGAAGGTGGCGAGCTAGATCGGAGCGTCGCCCCCATCACGCTGGCGGATCTGGCTGATAGTCAGCCGTAGCCGGTCCTGGTCGGGTACAGACAAGTCAGTACGGACCAGTTCCATGGGCTGACCTTCGAAAGCGTGCACGACGGCGTCGATCTTCGCATCCGAGCTCAGCAGCACCATCGCCGAGGTACCTGGGCTCAGGTCGCCCTTCACCGTCTCGATCATCGTGTCGTCAATGACGGTGTGCCGCAGCTTGTGCACCAGCTTGGCCATCTTGCTGCCCTGCTGCGTCACGTGCTCCTGGGTCGTCGGCGCCGATGCGTGAACCGGCCACCGCAGCACCGCGATGTCCATCACGTTGATCAGTTCAGCGGAGTCCAGTTGCTTCAGCCGGAATACAGCGTCGTCGGCGCCCTCTGTGCCGGCGAACCGCCATGCCGTTGTTGGCATATCTACTGCTCCCCTCCCCCGGAATGTCACTCTCCGGGAGCTAGCGTGCGCCGACCGCCGTCTACTGCTCATGTTCTCTCGGGCGTCGCCGCGCCAAATCACCCGCCAGGAGTGACGTCGGCTGGCCGCGCCGCGGGAACGGTGAGGAGCGCCCACAACGCAAGGAAGGACGCGATGAACAACCCGAAGAGTTACTCACCCGGCGAGTTCCACCTTGACAGCACACCGATGATCATCGGCGCCTGCCTGATCGGGGCCGGCACGATCATCGGGATGACAGGCCTGATCGTCGGCGGTTCCGCGATGATTTCCGCCACCCGCCAGTGGTTCCGCGAACTTGAGGTACCGCCGAGCGAGGTGGTCAAGCAGAAGCTGAGCCAGACCAAGGCGGCCACTGCGGCGGGCGCCAGTGCCTGGCAGCGCCACAACAGCATGCAGTCGTCCCGCGCCTGAGCTGCGGTACGAACACCCGGTGACGCTATCGGTTCGGGGGGTTGCCGGAGAGTCTCCCCCCGACTGAGCGGACATGCCGGGCAACTGGGGTGGACCGGGGCGTCCCCCGACTGGCAGTTGGGGTTGGGGGACCCCGACTGAGGGGAGATCCCCAACTGAGGGAAACATCCCCGGCTGAGGAAATCCCCGGCTGGCAGTTGGTTTTGAGGGGCCGTCGGGCGGTCCCCCGACTGAGGGTGTCTCCCCGACTGTGGGGGTGGTTGCCCGGCGGGCGTGCGCTGCGCCCTTCACCCGGCGCGGGTGATGCCACGCCAGGCTGGGCGCTCGTATGGTCAGGCTGGATGCAGTCCGGCTGACCGGCCTCATTTGGGGCCGCCGAACCAGAGAGGCACTCGAGCAAATCCGATATTGGGTGCATTGTCCCCAAGGAGGGGAAGGGGCTGGTCTCGATGAGCGAAACCGGACAAGGCGGACCAACGAGCAGCGGGTACGACCCAATGCATCGGCGGACGACGGGCGGGACCGAGCAGACGGCTGCATACGACCAGCCGGGCTACCCGGCGGGCTATCAGCCAGCAATGGCCGAGGAGGACACCCGCGGCTTGGCCTCCGGCGGTTTCATGGCCCTGGCGGCGGTCCTCATGATCATGTCCGGCCTGTGGGGCTTCTTCGTAGGGATCACGGGGGTCCTCAGCGGAGGCTTCTACGTCGCCGTACGGAACTACACGTTCAGCTACAGCGTTCATGCGTGGGGCTGGACCCACCTGATCATCGGGGCGGTGATTTTCGCGGCCGGCGTGTGCCTGCTCCTCGGCATGATGTGGGCCAGGGTCGTGGGCGTCATCCTGGCGGTTATCAGCGGCCTGGCGAACTTCCTGTTCCTGCCGTACTACCCGCTCTGGTCGATCGTCGTGATCGCGCTGGATGCTGTCATTATCTGGGCCCTCTGCACCGGCGGCCCCAGAAGGCGAGTGGCCGCGTAGCGGTACTGCTCTGCAGTTAGCTGCCAGGTCAGCGTCCTGGACGCTGACCTGGCAGCGCTATGTGCGCAATCGCCCGGCCCGTCCGAGAACTCGGTACCAGGTCCTTCAGGAGAACGGTGACAACGCCGTCCGATCCGCTTGCGCGCCTGCGAACTCGCAGCTACCTGGCGCTGCTAGCGCTGGCGGCGATCATCGGGGTGCCGGTCTCAGCCGCGGCCTACTTCTTCCTCGCGCTCGTCGCCAAGCTGCAAGGGTGGATTTTTACCGACCTGCCCCGCGGCATCGGCTTCCACGGTGAGCCGCAATGGTGGCCGGTGCCGCCGCTGGTGCTGGCCGGGGTTCTGGTCAGTCTCACCATCCGGTACCTGCCTGGCACAGGCGGCCGCTCGCCGGCCGAGGGGTTCAAGGCTGGTGAAGGGCCGCCATCGCCGATCGAGCTTCCGGGTGTTGTCATCGCAGCGGTGGCGAGCCTCAGCCTTGGCGTCGTGCTCGGACCGGAGGCGCCGCTGATCGCGCTCGGTGGCGGCCTGGGCGTCTGCGCCGTGCGCCTGGTCAAGCGAGACGCGCCCGCCGCGACACGTACGGTCGTTGCCGCAGCCGGCAGCTTCGCCGCTATCAGCACGCTGCTCGGCTCGCCCATTCTCGGCGCGTTCCTGCTCCTGGAGGCCTCAGGCCTAGGCGGCGCCATGCTGGAACTCGTGCTCGTCCCCGGCCTGCTAGCCGCGGGCCTCGGCTCGCTGACCTTCATCGGGCTCAAGTCCTGGACCGGACTCGGGACGTTCTCGCTGGCCATTCCCCACCTTCCGGGAGTCGGCCCACCCGACATCGCCGAGTTCGGGTGGGCGCTGGCCATCGGACTGATGGCTGCCGCGCTGGGCTGCGGGATCCGATGGCTCGCACTGGTCCTGCGACCTGAAGTCGAGCGTCGGCTACTACTGGCCACGCCCGTGGCGGGCCTGGCCGTCGCCGGGCTAGCGATCGCGTTCGCCGCCGGAACCGGAAAAAGCTCATCGGAAGTGCTGTTCTCCGGGCAAAGCGCCCTCGGCCCGCTCATCACCCATGGCGCCGTCTACACCGTCGGCGCCCTCGTGCTGCTGATTGCCTGCAAGGCGCTGGCATACAGCGCGTCGCTGAGCGGCTTCAGGGGCGGGCCGGTCTTCCCGTCCATGTTCATCGGGGCAGCCGGCGGTATGGCGCTGTCACACCTGGCGGGACTGCCGCTGATTCCCGGCGTCGCCATGGGCATCGGCGCGATGTGCACGGTGATGCTGAGGCTCCCGTTCACGTCGGTCCTGCTAGCCACGCTGCTGCTGGCAGCCGACGGCCTCACCGTGATGCCGCTAGTGATCGTGGCAGTCGTAGTGGCCTACGTCAGCACGGCTTGGCTGGCGCCACCGGCGGCCGCGCCAGCACAGCATCAGAGCGCGCGAGCGGCGCCCGTCCGCGACCAGCGACCAGATGATGAACACGTCCACGGCCACCAGGATCAGTGACCAGACCGGGTAATACGGCAGGACGAGAAAGTTCCCGAGCACGCTCAGCCGCAGACATCATCCGGATCGGGTGAATCTGTCCTTCGCAGCTGCTGACCCGTACAGTTGACGCGTGCAGACAGTGAATCTGCTCCGAGCCAAGGCTGCGGCAATGTTCGGCGCCCTGGGCATGATCGCGGCAGCGGCGCTCACCATCTGGTGGCAGCCGCTGACGGCGCAGGACTATGGGCGTCCGTCCGCAGTGCTGGCGATCGCCGCCGTAGCGCTCGCCGGCACGATCATCACATTGCTGGCGCAGACTGCCTGGCTGGCGAGCGCCCTGCAGGACGGACCGCTGCTTCAGCGTGCTGCGGCATTGCGGCGGAAGTCCTGGAGCGCCGTATTTCAGCGCCAGCTCAATCCCGACGCGGCCGGTCATCGCCGGCCCAGAGCGCCCTCGGCGGCCCCGGCGGCCGCCTGACCTCACCGCTTCCTGCGGCGCGCGAGTGCGGCCGTCTCCAGCTGATCCCGGAATCTCCGAACCCGCTGGAGGGTCTCGCCATGCTCGGATTTCTCAGCGCCCCGATGGGCGTCGCGTACCACCTCGTCGTTTCGCTCGCTCAGCTCCTGACTCCGCTGCCTGGCGGCCTGGCCACGGCGGCCGCCATCGTCGTATTCACGATGGCCGTACGGCTGCTGCTGTCTCCGCTCAGCTACCACGCCTTCCGCGGCCAGGCCAGCATGTCCGCTCTGCAGCCGAAGGTCGCGGAGCTGCGCAAGCGCCACGGCAGCCAGCCGGAGCGGCTGCAGCGCGAACTCACCGCGCTGTACCGAGCCGAAGGCGGCGGCATGCTGGCCGGCTGCCTCGCCGTTGCTGCTGCAGCTGCCGTTCTTCAGCATCATGTACCGGCTATTCCTGTCCAAGACCGTCGGCGGCCAGCCGAACTGGCTCCTGTCCAGGGACCTGCTCACCACTCCGCTCGGCAACCACTGGCTGACCGGGGTCGGCCCGGCCAGCACTCAGGGCCTGCTGTTCCTCGGACTGTTCGCGCTGCTAGCCGGCGTGGGCTTCCTGACCGCGCGTGCGACCAGGGCGGCCGGTCCGGCCGCTGCGCTGGCGCCGGGCCAGCCGGCTGGACTTGGCGTACTGAGCCGGATCGTGCCTTACACGACCGTGGTGATCGCCGCGTTCGTGCCGCTGGCGGCGGGGATCTACCTGCTGACTACGACGAGCTGGACGGCAGCCGAGCGGGCTCTCTTCCGCTGGCGGGCGAGCCGGACCGACCAGTCGCCGTGATGTCCAGGTAGTCCGCCGCGGCCGCTCGGATCGCGGTAGCGGACGCAACGACGGCCGGATGCGCCGCAGCACCGCGGCGGCAGGCAATGAGCGTGCGGCGGAGCGCCGGCAGCGCGGCCAGGGTCACGCCGTCCGGCAGGTCGGCCAGGGCCAGCTCGGGCACCACCGCCACCCCCTGGCCGGCTGCCACCAGCGTCAGAACCGCGGCAAAATCGTCGGCATAGTGCCTGATCCGGGGTGTGAATCCGGCGGCCTGGCAGAGCCGAACCGCCATCAGGTGGCAGAGCGTGCCAGGGGTTGCCACAATCCAGGGAAGGGAGCGGCTCGCTAGCACCGGATCGGACGCGGTGCCGATCGCCGAGTGTCCCGGCGCCCCACGAGCGAGTAGGCGAGGAAAATCGTCTCCTCCAGCAGCGGCTGGGTGACCAGCGCCGGATCCGGCTCGGACGGCACGTAGTCGTACTCGTGCACCAGCGCGATGTCCAGCGCGCCTGTTCGCAGCGCATCCGGCACCTGCGCCGGATCCAGCTCGGTCACCCGCAGCTCAAGCCGCGGGTGCTCAGCTGCCGAGCCGCGACCAGCGCGCCAGGCAGCAAGGTGCGAACCGCGGTCGGGAAGGCGCCGATGCGCAGCTCGCCGCTGAGCTCGCTCCGGTGCGCGGCCAGCGCAGCACCCGCCTCCTCCAGCAGTGCGAGCACCGCCCCGGTCCGGTCAGCCAGGTCGGCGCCAGCCGCAGTCAGCTCCACACCGCGCCCGCTACGCCGGAGCAGCTCCACGCCTGCTTCCCGCTCCAGCGCGCTGAGCTGCTGGGACACCGCGGATGGCGTGCAGAACTGCGCCTCCGCCACGGCCGCGATCGTGCCGAGCCGGGCTAGCTCCCGCAGCAACTGCATCTTGCGCACATCAAGCATTAGTCCAGCTTACGTTTCGATCCAGAAATGCGAACTGGACCTGCACAATTGCCAGCGGCGAGGATCAGAGCATGGACAACTTCACTGGCCTCTTCATCCCGCTGATCACGCCATTCACCGCTGACGGAGAACTGGCCGCCGATGCGCTGGAACGGCTGGCGCACCGGGTACTCGACGACGGCGCAACCGGCATCGTGGCACTCGGCACTACTGCCGAGACGGCGACCCTGACCGAGGAAGAGCGGTCTGCGGTCCTCGCGATCTGCAGCCGCGTCTGCCGAGAGCGGGCCGCGCCGCTGATAGCCGGCGCCGGGACCAACGACACGGCGAGGTCGGCCGCTGCGCTGGCCGACCTCGCGGGTTACCCCGAAGTCCGCGCTGCCCTTGTCGTGGTGCCGTATTACGTCCGCCCCGGCGAGGCCGGAGTGCTCGAGCATTTCCGCGCACTGGCCACGGGCAGCCCCGTTCCCTTGATCATCTATAACGTTCCCTACCGCACCGGGCAGGCGCTGAGCTGGCGGAGCATGGCCAAGCTGGCCGGACAGGCCGGCATCGCCGGGGTCAAGCACGCGGCCGGGTCGATCGATCAGGACACGATCGCGATGATGGCCGGGCGGCCCGCCGGATTCAGCGTTCTCGGCGGTGACGACCCTTACATCTCGCCGCTGCTTGCGATCGGGGCCGACGGCGGCATCCTGGCCTCGGCACACGTGCGCACCGGCGACTTCGCCCGGCTGGTGAGCCTGTGGCGGGACGGCTCAGGCGGGCGAGGCCAGGGAACTCGGGCACCTGCTCGCACCGCTGTCGCAGGCGCTGTTCGCCGAGCCGAACCCGGTCGTAATCAAGTCGGTGCTGCACAGGCTTGGCGAGATTCCGAGCCCGGCAGTGCGCCTTCCGCTCCTGCCCGCTAGCCAGGAGTCGGCCGACGCGGCCCTGCGAGCAGCGGCGGAGCCGCCGCTCCCGGCACTGACCGGCGCCACTGCGGCCGGCTCTCGCCCTGCGGCCTTGTAGGTTAGTAGCCGACCACGGCAGCAGGGAGGACAGCATGAGCGGCCTGGCCAACCTGGTCAGCAGCGGGCCCGTGCTGCTCGCCATCCCGGTGGCAGCCGCGGCCGGGGCTGTCACGTTCCTGTCACCATGCTGCCTGCCGCTGGTGCCTGGCTACCTGTCCTACGTGACCGGCATGTCAGGCACCGCGGTCGCCGAGTCGGGTGCGGCCGAATCCGACAGCGCCGAGCCCGCCAGCGCCACCGAGCCCCCCGGCGCCAGCGCGGCCGGGCCGACCAGGCTAGCGCTGGCCGACGGCGGCACCGCCGTCGCGGGAGCCACGCTCACCCGGACGCAGCCCGCCAGAGTGCAGGCGCGCAGCCGGGTCGTCCTCGGCACGCTGCTGTTCGTCCTCGGGTTCTCGGTGCTGTTCGCGATCGAAGGCATCACGGTCAGCAGCATCGGTGACGCGCTCGCCGCGCACGCAGAGGGAATTTCCCGCATCCTCGGCGCCGTGATCATCGTGCTCGGCCTGGTCTTCATGGGTGCCTTCGACCGGTTCAGCTTCGCAGGCCGGATCTTCCGGCCGTCCTTCAGGCCCAAGGCGGGCCTGGCCGGTGCGCCCGTGCTGGGCGTGATGTTCGGCCTGAGCTGGACGCCCTGCATCGGCCCGACGCTTGGCGCGGTGCTGCTGCTCAGCGAGAACAGCGGAACGGCGCTGCGCGGCGGCCTGCTCGCGTTCGTGTACGGGCTCGGGATCGGCATCCCGTTCCTTATCGTCGCGTTCGCGTTCCAGCGCGGCGTCACCCTCTTCGGCTGGGCGCGCCGGCACGCCCTGCTGATCACCAGGATCGGCGGGGTCATGCTGATTGCCGTCGGCCTGCTCGAGGTCACCGGCGCCTGGAACAGCGCCATCATCTGGATGAAGTTGCACTGGATCGGCAGCTACAACCCGCCGATCTGATGCGCCTGCCGCCTGTCAGGCCTCCCCCGACAGCAGCGCCAGCGCGTCGCCGGGAGCCGCAAGCGTGACGTCGGCCGGAACGGCGGCGTCGTACTGGTGGCCCCAGGCAGCCGCGGCGCTCAAGCTGCCGGCCGCCCTGGCCGCACCGATGTCATTCGGCGCGTCGCCGATGTAGGCCACGGCGCTGGCGGCGATGCCAAGCCGCCGCGCCGCGAGGAGCAGCCCGTCACCGGCCGGCTTAACATGGCGAACCTCGTCGCCGCCGACCAGCACGTCAACGGCGATGCCCGCTCCCGTTAGCAGCATCGCGGCCGCCCGGTGGCTGGCGCCGGTGAACACGGCTACCAGGTGGCCGCGCGCCCGCAGTGCACTCAGGACGTCGGCGACGCCGGGGTACGGGCGCACAGTCGCGCTGGTCAGTTCGTCGTAGTACGCCTCCGATTCACCTGCGGCCAGGTCGCGGCCAAGCAAGTGCGGCAGCAGCGCCTCCGCGGGCCCGATCGGGTAACTCGCCACCACCTGCTGCGGGGTGACCGGTGGTCCGCCAAGCCGCCGGACCGCGGCTACGTAAGCGGCCGGGACGGCGACGCTCGAATCGATCAGCGTCCCGTCCATGTCCCAGACCAGCTGGCGGACGGGCATGGCAGGGGCAGGCATGGTCAGGCTGACCGCGGCGGGAGCGGCGGCCGGCGCCGTGACGGCCGGGCGCCGGAAAGCGGCGCGAGCCAGACATCATCGGCAGCTACGAAGGTGACAAGGTCGCAGCAGATATGCGGGAACCGCAGGTATCCGGGTGCAACCATCACGTCATCCTATGGTCCGCACCTCCGTCCGCCGTGTCGCGCGCAGGGATCGGAGCGCGCCGGCATCGGAGCGCGCTGCCAGGGCCGACGAAGATCACCATCCGTGACCGCAAATCGGCCGTGCTGCAATTGGCACGCGGGCTGACTGCACATTCAGTGCAGAGAAACTGGACACCTATGCGAATAATGGCGGCGGCTAGGTGCGCATCCGGCGGTCCACCGAACGGTATTCTGTAACCCTGCGTACTGCCTGACAAGCTTGGCTGAAATGGGTTGTATGCAACCCGTCATGGTGCGAGACTTAAGCAGTGGCAATCGCGCTGGATGGGCAGCTTCCTGATTCGAGTCCCGACGGACTGCCAGGTCAGGCTGCTGACAGCTGGTTCGGGGCCCGCCGCCCCCGGAAACTTTCGACGCCAGTTAAATTAAGTGACGACCGTATCGGTGTTAATTGCGTATCGAATGGCGACCTGCTGTCTCAAAGCGCGGCCAAGACCGGAAGCGCTGTGCCGCTACGAGAGCCAATGAAAAATTCCGCAACTGCTGCCGATCTTGAGCCGCGTCTGGTTAAGGAGTCCTTCGCACATCTGATGTCCGAAGGGCCAAATGCGATGGAGTATTTTTACGCGCGGCTTTTTGCGGCAGACCCGGATATCAGAGCGCTTTTCCCGATGAGCATGACCGCGCAGCGCGAGCGCATGTTCGCCGCGCTGGCCCGGCTTGTCTGGAGCCTCGATAATCAGCCGGGATGCACGGAGCTCCTGGAGCAGCTCGGCCGCCATCACCGCCGGTTCGGCGTCACGGAGCGGCACTACTCGACGTTCGTCGCCGCGCTGCAAGACACTGCTGAGCACTTCATCGGCAGTGACTGGACACCGGACATCGCAGCCGCCTGGAAGGGCATGCTCGACTTCGTCTCATCGAGCATGAGAGAGGCCGCGGCGCGCGACGCGCAGATGTCGCCGCGCTGGTGGACCGCTGAGATCGTCGCGCACGAGCTGCGCTCACACGGCATCGCCGTGCTCAGGCTGCGGCCCAACCAGCCGCTACCATACCTGGCCGGGCAGTACGTCCCGGTGCAGGTCACACGGTGGCCGCGAGTCTGGCGGCCGTACTCGATCGCTAGCGCGCCGCGGCGCGGCGGCCTTCTCGAGCTGCATGTGCGGGCCGTGCCTGGCGGCCTGGTCAGCAATACCCTGGTCTATCACTCCGACATCGGCGACTCCGTGCTGCTCGGTGCTGCCGAAGGCTCCATGACCCTGGCCGACTCCGACCGGGACTTGCTGTGCGTCGCGGGCGGCACGGGGCTGGCGCCGATCAAGGCCATCATCGAGCAGGCGCTCGCGACGCCGCTGCCGGACCGCGCGCGGAAGATCACGCTCTTCCTCGGCGCGCGACAGCGTTTCGACCTCTACGACCTCGATGACCTGCAGCTTCTTGAGTCAGCGTGCCCCTCGCTGCGAGTGATCCCGGTGCTGTCGGATGAGCCGGGCTACAGCGGCCTCACCGGCCGTCTGCCTGACGTAGTTCGCGGCCATGGCTTGTTCGAGAACGCCGAGGCATACGTCTGCGGGCCCGCCGCCATGGTCAGCCGGACGGCGGCGCTGCTAGCCGCCAGCATCCCGCAGAGCCAGCTGCATCACGACCCGCTCGGCTAACCCGCGGACCCGCTCGGCTAACCCGCAGACCGCTCGCCAGCCTGCGGCGCTCGGCTAGCCCCGCAGGTAGGTGCCGAAGAACGCGAAGATGCGCTGCCACGCATCCGCCGCATCCTCCGGCTGGTAGGACATCCGGCCGATCTTGGCGAGCACTGCGCCAGCGCCCGTCGACTCGGTCATGAAGCGGTGCCCAGAGCCTGGGTAAACGTGCACGTCGTGGGGTACTTCGAGCACCGCGAGCGCGCGCTGCAGCCGTTCTGGATGCCGCGTCCCCATCGGATCACGCCCGCCGAAGCTGCCGACAATCGGGCATGCGCCGGCCAGCACCCGCTCGGCGTCGCGCGGCACTTCGCCGTAGTTCACCGCCGCCACGTCATATCCCGGCCGCGGCGCGCACAGCAGCGCGAACCCGCCGCCCATGCAGAAGCCAGCCACGCCAGTCTTGCCGGTGCAGTCCGGCCGTCCCGCGAGGAACTCGCGGGCACCGTCCAGCGCCTCGAATGCCGGGCCGCTGCCCGCTCGCAGCTGGCTGAACGCGCTGCGGATGCAGCGGATCCACGACTTGCCGTCAAACAGGTCCGGCGCCAGGGCCAGATACCCGTGCCTCGCAAACTCGTCGGCCTTATGGCGGATGTCGTCGTTCAGGCCGAACGCCTCGTGGATGACCACGACCGCCAGGCCACGGACCAGGCGAGGCCGTCGGCGCCGCCAGATAACCACGCCGGGCGGCGCTGCCGACCGGATAGCTAATGTCGGGCATAGGGCAAACAATGTCATACCTTGCCGCCCGGGACACCCGGCGATCAGCCCCAAGAAATATGCAACGAACATGCTGCGAATTGCATAAAGCAGCGAGCCTCTGCGATTCGATCACCCTCGGTGCAGATTGTCTCACTTCCGGTAGCGTCGGCTTTGGCGGCCCGGCTGGCAATGCCCGGCAAGATTGGCGCACAGCTCGCCGGATTGCCGCCCAGGCCGCCGCTCAGAAGCCATTACAAGCCACCCCCCAGAACGGCAGGTGAGCGGTCGATTATCGGCGAGTTGCCGGCCTTCGGCTCGCGGCACAGCCGCAGCACATTGGCGATTACCTGGTGACCGGCACCGCCGGCGGCGGTGAGGATCGACTCGGGATGGAACTGCACGCCCCAGCGTCCGCGAGCTGCATCCTCGATGGCCATGACCACACCGTCCGGTGTCACGGCCGTGACGTCGAAGCCGCCTGTTACCTGCTCAGGCCGCGCGTGCAGGGAGTGGTACCGCGCGGCGGTGAACTCGGCCGGCAGTCCGGCCAGCAGTTCGCCGCCGAGCACCCGGACCTGGCCCGGCTTCCCGTGCACCGGCGTGTCCAGCAGCCCGAGCGAGCCGCCAGCGTGCTCCACCATCGCCTGCAGTCCGAGGCACACGCCGAACGCAGGCAACCCGCGCTCGTCCAGTGCGCTGAGCAGCTTGTCGCACTCGAAGTCGGCCGGGCGGCCCGGTCCAGGTGACAGCACCACGAGATCCGGGGAGAACTCGTCGAGCAGCGCCGATGTCGAATCCCGCGCGCAGGGTGCTGACCTCGGCGCCCTGCTCAGCGAAGTAGCCAGCCAGCGTGTGCACGAACGAGTCCTGATGATCGACCAGGAGTACCCGCAGTCCGTCGCCGGGCAGGCGGGCCGGCGCACCTCGTTCCCAGACTGAAGATCTGGCCCTGCCGGCAGCGTCGCCGTCGGCTGCCCTCGGCGGCCTCCGCCAGCGTTTCCAGCAGCGCGCGCGCCTTGAGCGCGGTCTCGCGCTCCTCCTCCGCCGGATCTGAGTCGAACAGCAGCGTCGCGCCGACCCGGACCGCGGCCACCCCGCCCGAGATGTGCGCCGTGCGCAGGGTCAGGCCGGTGTTCATCCCGCCGTCGAAGCCGATCCAGCCGACCGCGCCGCCGTACCAGCGCCGCGGCGACGTCTCGTGATCCTCGATGAACTGCATGGCCCAGTTCTTCGGCGCCCCGGTGACGGTCACTGCCCACATGTGAGTGAGGAACGCGTCCAGGGCGTCAAAGCCGGGGCGCAGCCTGCCCTCCACGTGGTCGACCGTGTGGATCAGCCTGCTGTACATCTCGATCTGCCGGCGGCCGATGACCTTGACGCTGCCCGGCACGCAGACCCGCGACTTGTCATTGCGGTCCACGTCGGTGCACATGGTCAGCTCGGACTCTTCCTTCGGCGAGGTCAGCAGCGCGCGGATCTGCGCCGCGTCGCCGATCGCGTCGGCACCGCGGGCGATCGTGCCCGAGATCGGGCAGGTCTCGACCCGGTCGCCGGTGACCCGCACATACATCTCCGGCGACGCGCCGACCAGGTACTCGTCACTGCCGAGGTTGAGGAAGAACTCGTACGGCGCCGGGTTCCGGTCGCCGCAGCCGCTCGAAGAACGCGGCCGGGGCCGGGCACCGGGCATAGAAGGTATGGCCTGGCACGACCTCGAACAGGTCACCGCGGGCGAACTTCTCCCTGGCCTGTTCGACCACCATGGCGTACCGGCCCGGAACCGGGCCCGCCGGAAGATCAACATCCTTGGGGCCGGGAACGGGGTGGCCCGGCGCAGTGCCGCCCGTCGCCTGCTCGGCCGCCCTCGGCAGGCCAGCAGTGCGGCCAGCCTCGGTCTCGAAGTCGTAGCTGAACCGGGTGGCTGTCTCCCGCTTGCGGTCCACCACCCAGATCTGATCTGGCAGATGCACGACCAGGTCACGGGCGCTGGCATCGCGTTCCAGCCGCTGGCGCACCGGCTCGAACTGGAACGCGAGGTCATAGCCGAACGCCCCGTAGAACCCCAGGTGCGGGTCCGGCCCGGCGAAGGCGGCCATGATCTCCCGCAGCGCGGAGAACACTGTGGGCTGCCGGCTGCGCTCCTCCTCGGTGAAGACCTGGTCGGACGCCGGCCACCGTGACCTCGGCGTAGCCGTCCCCGGCTTCGACGTCACCGACGCGCGCCAGGGCCGCCGCGATCGTCGGCAGCAGCACCAGGCCGCGCCCGTTGAGCGCCCGCGCCGTGACCGTCCGGCTGCGGGCGGTGATCTCGACCGGCGGGTCAATGTAGGCGAGATGCCAGCGGCTGTACCTGCCCGGGTACTCCATGCCGGAGCTCAGCACGCCGCCGGGCCGGAGCTGGACCTGCCGGGTGATCTCGTCCAGCTCGCCGGCGTCGAATTCCTCCGCCACGCGGTGCACGCGGACGCCACCGGCGGTCAGGTAACTCGTCTGATTCATCTCGGCCTCGCGGGTATCGTGCCCGGCGGGCCGGCGGCTACACAACAAAGGCGGCCGCCGTGCCGGGCGGTCGCCTTGTCTGGTGGTCTGCTTGCGCGCGAACCTGGCACCGCCTAGAGGCGGCGCCACCAGCCTTCTGTGAGCAGCTGAACGCGCATGCGGGGAGCTTAGCAGGCCTCCGGACCGGCGGGGTACCTCCGGCCTGGCGGGCACGTCCGGCCGGGCGGGCGCGTCGGCCGGCCGGCCGGCCGCTGCGGGTCAGGTCGCGTAGACCACGGTGACCGAGACCGACAGCTGCTGGGTGCCGGGCGAGATGCGAACGGCCGCATGGCTGCCTGGCGGCAGCGTTGTAGTCGGGGCTGCCGTACAGCGGCGGCGCCGACTGCTGGACCGGGCTGACGCTGATCACCGGCCCGAGCGGCTCGCCCAGCGCGCGGGCGAACTGCTCTGCCTGGGCCCGCGCGTTCGCCACGGCCCTTGCCCTGGCCGACGCCATCAGCGGCCCGGTGCTGGTGAGGTTGAGTGCCACGTTGTCGACGGAGACCGCGTTCCCGCCCGCGCGCACCGCGGCGCTGATCTGCGCGCCGGCCGCCTTAGGTGGTTCAGGGTCGCCGTCAGCGACTCGGTGACGCCGTAGCTGGTGACCACGCCGTTGGCGTTGTAGTTGGGCGAGATGTTCAGGTCGGATGTCTGGATGTCAGAGGGGCGACGCCGCGATCGCGCAGCGCCGTCGTCACCTTATGAACGTCCCGTTGGCCTGGTCCAGCGCCGACGTGACGTCGTAGCTCGTCGCCTGAATGCTCATGGACAGCGACCAGCTGGTTCGGGACGCCGGTCACGGTGCCGGTGCCGGTCACGGTGATGCGCCCGGCTGACTGCGAAGCGGTAAGGGTTGCGGCATCGGCGGCTGCGTGCGCCGAGGCGTGCTTCCGCCGCGGCGGCGCCGAGGCTGAACGCGCCGATGAGCAGTGCTGCCGCCGCTACGCCGATTGCTGCCGCGAGATACCTGGGTGATGTGCTGATGGCCATGACGGATCTCCTGCCCCGTGGGGTGCTTCCTCCCCTCGGACGCGGCGCACGACCGCCAGGTTCCGCCCGGCGCCGAATCACCGGCGACCACGTATGAATGGGAATCCGCCGCCGTCGGGGTGTCCGAGCTCTGGCTGGGGCGGCGTGCAGGCACCGGGCCGCGCACAGTGCATAAGGACGCGAGCCTACGTCTGCTCGCCTTGAAGCCTTCGGTACTCCTCGATCACCGGTGTGATCTCGCGCGCGCTGAATTCGAGCACTTCTACTCGGCCGTCAGGCCCGTGTATTGGCACGACTATCGACGACCAGTAACGCTCCTCGAAGACGCCGGGGTTAGCTGGGTCTTCGATGTCCTGTCGCTTCAAGTGGCAGCCCTCGCAATGACCTGAGGTCATAGCCGCTTCGAGCGCTGTCCACTCTGGGTTACCGAAGGCGTCCCGCATCCTCGGGACGACGTCGAAAGCGTTGCGGCCGACAACCTCCTCCAGTGTGCGGCCCAGCGCGCGCAGGGCTTCATCGTTCGCGTCGATAACGACGAGGTCCGCCGTCAGCAACACCATCACGGTCGGATTGATCCGGAAAATCCGGTAGAAATCAACATCTTGTGCAAGCACTGCCCCCACCCCCGAGCTTGCAAGACCGCTGTGCTGTCGCGCACATCCCGCAGCGCTTCATGCAGCTGGAGACTGCTCTCTATTAACACGGTTGCACCCCGACGGGGCGCCGGTCCAGACCCCCATAATCTGACGAAGCGCCCAGACGTGAGCCCGGCGAGCATCGACCGATCTCGTTGCGACGAGTTCCGCATCGCCGATCACGCCGCATGTGCTGCGGCGCGCCGACTGCCGCGAGGATCTGGCGCCGAGCAACGCTAGCGCTCAGAATTCGGTCCAGGTGCCGGCGCCGGTCTCCGCAGCCAGCTGATAGACGCGGCGGGCCGCAGCCAGGTCCTCGATCGCCAGCCCGAGCGACTCGAAGATGGTGATCTCGTCCGCGCTCGCCCGCCCGGTCGCGGTGCCGAGCAGCAGCTCACCGAGCTCGGCGCGTACCTGGTTCTCGGTCACCGCGCCCTCGGCCGCGGCCAGCCTGTAGTCGCCCGACTCGGCCAGCAGCGAGTCCCGGCGATCGGCGAACAGGACCCCGGCCGCCACCGTCGCGGTGTCGAGCTCGCGCTGGTGCGGCAGGCAGGCGCCGACTGCGTTGATGTGAGTTCCAGGCTCGATCCAGTCCCGGTGCACGACCGGCTGCGCGGAGCTGGTCGCGGTCACGATGATTCCGGCTCCTGCCACGGCGGCCCGCGCGGTCTGGCAGGCCTCGACTGGCGCGGCGGTCTGCCCGTCCAGGCTGGCAGCGAACTGCTGCGCGCGCACCGGATCGCGGCCCGCTACCCGAATCTGGCTGAGCTGGCGGGCGCCGTCCAGCGCCAGGATGTGCGCCCGTGCCTGGACGCCAGTGCCGATGACGGCCAGCTCGTCGGCGTCCGGGCGGGCCAGCAGGTCAGTCGCGACTACCGAGACGGCGGCGGTCCGTATCTCGGTCACCGCCGAGGCGTTGAGCACGGCCACTGGCTCGCCGGTCGCGCCGCTGGACAGCAAGACCACGCCCTGGTGCGTGTCCAGTCCGGCGGCCGGATTGCCGGGCGTGATGCAGATGGCCTTCAGCCCGTACGCCGCATCCGGCCCGTTCTCGCCGTTCAGGTAGGACGGCATTAGCGCCATCAGCCCGGCCGCGCCATCCGGGGCAATGATCGTGCGGAGCGGTTGCTGAGCCCGGCCGGCCGCCAGCGCCGTCAGTGCGCCGCGCATCGCCGCCGCGCACTCGTCGTAGCTGAGAACGGCGCGCACGTCCGCTCCGGAGAGCACGAGCAGTCGCATCGCTCCTCCTGATGGGGCGTCATGTTGAATCCGTGGCCCAAAGAGCGGCGGCAGATGTCCATCGACGCCCCATAGATCATTACGTGGCGGCAGGCTGACCGGCTGTACTGGCGGGATTGCCGCCGACTGCCGCGAGGATCTGATTAACGGTGTGCTGAATCTCCTGCTGCCGGCCCGGCATTTCCTTGCTGGCAGAGTTGTTCAGGATCGCCAGCACGTCGTTCTGCTGTCGCAGGATGTCGCCCTGCTGGTGCAGGATGTCGATCTGCTGCTTGGCCATCTCGTGCAGCGCGATCAGCGTCTCATGGTCGGCGATCGCTCGCTTGTCGCTGGCAGCCTGCGCCCTGTTCGCGCTGACCTGCAGCGAGATCATGATCGACAGCTGCGGCAGGTTCAGGAGCGTGAGCAGCAACGGCCACGGCGTCTGGTCAAAGCCGACGACGTTGCCCAGGAACAGCCACGCGACGATGCCGATCGTGATCCCCAGGAACACCCACATGGATCCGCAGATGCGGTTCACCGCGTCCGCGATCTTGTCCAGGACGCTGTTGCCCCGGACGTGATCGGAGACCACCAGCTTCGGGTGGAACTCCTGGGGCGCCTGCTTGATCTGCTCGGCCTTCTCGTGCAGATGCTGCAGCTCGTGCCTGATGTCGCGGAGCGCCGCCGCGTCCGTCGCCGGCTTGGGGTAGTGCCAGCTGGCCGGCCTGGGCCTGGTTGGTATCCGTGTGCTCCTGAGTAGCCGTCATGTGTGCCTCCGCTAGCCCCCGGACTGGCGGAAGCCAGTCAGGTACTGACTGATCAGGCACAACTTAGCGCGGACGAAATCGGTTACGCCGCTTTCTGTTACCCGCCCGACCCGGCCGTGCTACCGGCCCGACCCGCGGCGCCCATCGGGCGCTGGGCGGGCCTGCGCACCGGCCGTCGCGAGCGGCTAAGGTCGATGCCGTGTCGCTGCGGATCATTGTCAATGGCGCCGAGCGAACCGCGAACGCGGCGCCCGGCGAGAGCCTGCTCGAGTTCTTGCGTGACGCGCTCGACGTCACCGGCCCCAAGGCGGGTTGCGGCGAGGGTGCCTGCGGCGCATGTACCGTCCTGATCGGCAGCCGCGCCTGTGCAGGCCTGCCAGGTCGAGGCAGTCAGCGTGGCCGGACAGCGGGTCCTCACCGTCGAGGGGCTGGCCGAGGACGGCGTGCTCCACCCTGTACAGCAGGCGTGGCTGGAGACCGGAGCCATGCAGTGCGGCTACTGCACGCCCGGCTGGCTCACAGCGGCTGCCGCGCTGCTGGCCCGCATTCCGCATCCTGACGACGCGCGCATCGACGCGGAGCTCGACGGGCACGCCTGCCGGTGCTGCGCCTACCCCAGGATCCGGCGGGCCGTACACCGGGCGGCCGAGCTGATGGACCATCCCGAGCTGCTCGAGCCGGTGCCCGCGGCTTCCGGCCCGGCCGGGCCGGCCCTTCGACCTGAGCCAGGCCGGCCTTTCGACCTGAGCCGGACGGACTCCGAGTCGTTCGCAGCCGCCATGCCAGAAGGCTTGCTGGCCGTCGTGGCCGACGAGGGCGACCAGGGCTTGGGCGGGCCTGATGACGCCTGGGTCCACATCGGCGCGGACGGCGCCATCACCGCATTCAGCGGCAAGGTAGAGGCCGGCCAGGGCACCAGGACCGCACTGTCGCTGCTGGTGGCCGAGGAACTGGGCGTCCCGGCCAGCACCGTGGGACTCGTCCTGGCCGACACCGACGTGTCGCCGTTCGACCTCGGCACCTTCGGCAGCAGATCGATGCCGCACGCGGCGCCACCTCTTCGCGTGGCCGCCGCGGCGGCCCTCCGGCTGCTGCGAGAGACCGCAGCGGCCAGGTTCGGCCTGCCCGAGCAGGCACTGAAGGCAGGCGACGGGCTGATCGCCGGACCCGACGGCGCGCCAAGCGCCAGCTACGGCGAGCTGGTCGCCGGCCAGCGCCGGGTGGAGCGCGTGCCCTCCGACAGCCCGGTGACCCCTGCCGCGGAGTGGCGCTCTGCTGGCCGGCCCGCCCGCGCTGTCGGCGCGGCCGACGTCGTCACCGGGGCCAAGCGATTCCCTTCCGACCTCAAGCTGCCCGGTACGCTGCACGGCTGCGTGCTGCACCCGCCCTCGGCCGGGGCGACGCTGCGACAGGCACGCACCGCGGTCGCCGCCGCGATGCCCACGGTGACCGTGATCGAGGATGACTCTTTCATCGGCGTCGTCGCGGCGAGCCAGCGGGAAGCCCGGGCGGCACTGGCCGCGGTCGAGGCGGACTGGACGGAGCGGGCCGGCCCTGGGCCAGCCGACCTCGCCACCTACCTCCGTGACCATCCCAGAGACGGCGAAGGGCGTAACGCCCCGTTCACCGAGCGAACCGGCGACCCGGAGGCCGCGCTGAGTGCCGGACCGGTACGGCTCGACGCGACTTACACCGCCGCATACATCGCGCACGTCCCGCTCGAGCCGCGGGCAGCACTAGCCCGCTGGGTCGGCGGTGAGCTGACAGTCTGGACGGCAACATCGACACCGTTCCGGGCCAGGAACGAGCTGGCCGAAGGACTCGGCATCGACCAGTCCGCCGTGCACGTGATCGTGCCGGATTTCGGCGGCGGCTTCGGCGGCAAGCACGGTTCCGCGGTCGCGCTGGAGGCCGCGCGCCTGGCCAGGGCCGCGGGCCGCCCGGTCAAGGTGCAGTGGAGTCGCGCAGACGAGTTCACCGGCGGCTATGTGCGGCCGGCCGCGGTGATCGACGTGTCGAGCAGCGTGGACGCGGCGGGTGAGCTGACCGCGTGGTCGTTCACGAATATCAATTCCGGTGCCGCTGGGCTGCTGACTCCGTACCGGGTGGCGAACCGGCTCGAGGCCTACCAGCCGGCCGACGCGCCACTGGCTCAGGGCTCGTACCGGGCGCTAGCCGCGACGGCGAACAACTTCGCCCGCGAGTCGCAGATGGACGAGCTGGCTGCCGCAACCGGCGCCGATCCGGTCGAGTTCCGGCTGCGGCATCTCGGCGACGAGCGGCTGGCCGCTGTGCTCGAGGCCGCCGCGGCCGAGATCGGCTGGCATGACGATCAGACCGACCGGGTCGCGGCCGGCATCGCTATCGGCATGGAGAAAGGCGGCAGGGTCGCGACGGCCGCGCGAGTGCAGGTGGCGGCGGACGGGACGCTGCGGCTGCTCAAGATCGTCACCGCTGTCGACTGCGGCGCCGTCGTGCATCCGGACGGACTTGTTAACCAGGTCGAGGGCGCCGTCGTGATGGGCCTTGGCGCGGCCATGTTCGAGCAGATCGACTTCGCCGCGGGCCGGATCCTGAACGGGTCCATGACGCAGTACCGGGTGCCGCGGCTGGCTGACGTGCCGGCTGACATCCGGGTCGTGCTGCTAGACCGGCCGGATCAGCCTTCCGCGGGCGGCGGCGAGGCACCGATCATCGCGGTCGCTCCGGCGATCGCGAACGCGGTCTTCCGCGCCTGCGGCGTCAGACTGCGCTCGATGCCCCTGGTACCGGGCGGCCGGGTCCCGGGCGCAAGCTAGCGCTGCTGGCCGGGCCAGATCGCTAGTCCTCCTCGCCCGGCCAGATCTCTCTGAGCTCGATGCACCCGTACTCGGCGACAGGATGCCGAGACACCAGGTCGATCGCCTCGTCCAGGCTTGCGCAGTCGAGCACCTCGAATCCGCCGACCACCTCTTTGGTCTCAGCAAAAGGGCCGTCGGTGCGCAGCACCTCACCACCCTTGACCCGGACGGTCGCCGCATCCCTTGCAGGGTGCAGCGGACGGCCCGTGAGCGTGATGCCGCGGGCTTCCATGTCCTCGCACCAGCGACGGACGGCGTCCATCTCACCAGGCCGCACCTGGTAGTCGTCGCAGAAGTCCGCAGCGCGGAACAACGCCAGATACCTCATCACATCTCCGTTCCCGGCCCTGTGCCGAGCCAGCTTGTGCCGATGCCGCGGCCGGCGCCTCGACCTAAGTCTGGCGGCAGCCGGTACTTCGGCGACGAACGAGAGTGAGCACGTTGGACATCCCGTCTGCTAGCGCTGAGACCCAGCAGTGCCTTTTTGTTCCTTGCGAGTTGTTTTGGCCGACTGGTGCGGGGAGAATGCAGGCGGACGGTTCGCGGCGCGCGCGCCGGATACCGGGAGGTGCAGGTCGGGCGGAGGTGGAGTGTGCGGCGGACGAGTCACCGCCTCCAGCGGCTGGAGCGCGAACTCGCCACGGCCAGGGCCGAGCGAGCCGACTTGCGGCGGCGCCTGGACTGGTTCGAGACGATCGCCGCCGCCGCAGGCGCGTCCGGGCGCGGCGCCGTGCCGACGGCACCGATGCCGGCGAGCCTGGTCGCAGCCGCGCACGACCCGCGCTTAAACGACGTTGCGGTGCGGCTTGATGTAGCCGGCACCGAAATCATCGCAGTCGTCGGCGGTGCCGGCGATCCGCGGGAATGGTGGACCGCAATCTGGCGCATCACCGAGCGCGGAAGTTGCTGACCGGGATGAGGCACAGGCATGATACGCATTCGGCGCCTGACCCTGCCGACGGGCCTGTCCGCCCTGGTCCGCCGGGCGCCAGAGGGCGACCTGGAGATTTTCGTCTCTGATGCGCTCGAACCCGGCGACCAGCGGGCCGCCGTCCGGGTGGCGCTGCGATCGTCCCGTCAAGCCGGATGGCGGGCCGGGCTGCTGCCTGTCCCGCTCGTGCTGCTGCTCGCCGCTACCCGGTCGGGGCTGCGGGGAGCGGCCAGGGCACTGCGCGTGCATGCACTGGCGAGCACCGCCGCAGCCAGCGTCGCGGTTGCGTCGGCAGCTGCGCTGATCGTCGCCCTGCCGCATCATCAGGCGCCGTCAAGCGCTGGCAAGCTCCCTAACGCCGGCCGTGTCTATGCTCCGGAGCCCGGCAGGACGGCAAGCATGTCGCCGCGTGCCTCGCGCAGCCCGCGTGCACGGAGCGCGCAGGCGCGGGCGGCTGCCGCTTCAGCAGGTGTCGCCAGCAGCGATACCGTCTGCGGCCGCATCTCCCGGGCGGACGCCTGCCACAGCCGGGCCCAGCGCGTCGCCCGTGCCGACGCCATCTGGCACGGAATCATCGTCACCAGCCTCGACGCCGGCGCCGACACCTTCGCAGCCAGCCACCGGAGGCAGTACCTGCATCGTGATTCTCGGCGTGTGGGTCTGCCTGTGAGCCGGACCGGAGTGCGTCAGGTTCAGGCTCGTCGCTGAGTTACCTCGCCCGTGCCGTCATCGTCCCCGCGCCAGTTCCGGGCGAGCGCGATCAGCCCGCGCACTACTTCGGGTGGGAGCCCCGGCGTGCTGGCCAGATGCTCGAGAGTTGGATCGTCGTAGTGGCCGTCGCTGGCCGGCGCGGAGATAGCGTGCGGCTCGCCGCCAGCCAGGATCCGGCGGCATGAACCGGGCGCCCATCCGAGCACGTTCTCAAGAACGCCGAGGGTGCTAGGCGACACGCGCTGGCCGTTTTCGAGCTTGCCGAGGGTCCGGTCCGTGATGCCGGTGGCCGCGGCGAGTGCCCGCCGGTCGCGCATGCCGAGTTCGACGCGGCGTGCCACGACGTAGTCAGCCAGCCGGCGCCACTCCTCGGTGCTCATGGACCAGTCCTCTCCGAAGAAACCAGAAGGTATCTGAGCCAAGTTCTTCCACTCCGAGTGTACAGACAACGAAAGCTGGTTGACATATCTTCCTGATTCTTCTTATTCTTAGCGCTAGGTTCTAGTCCATTCGCAGGCGGACCCGGTTCGCCTGGACTGGACGGAGCTACCCAGGTCGACAGACCCAGGACCCTGGAGTTTCGTTGGGCGACACCGGCACACCGCGAAGGTACGCCTGGCTCGGCGCGCAGCCGCGACCGTGCCGCGCCGGCAGCGTGTCCTACGAGGCTTACTACCGATCGCTGGTCCAGCTGGCTGCGCTGCTGACCGGCGACGCGAACGCAGCAGAAGCCGCGGTTGCCGACGCGCTGGCCGCGGTGCCGCGATCCGCGGCGCCTGACGCTGGCAGCGATGAATTCCTCCGTTACCTGCAGCGGCGGGTAATCGTCCAGTGCCGGCGCGGCGGGCGATCGCGCAGCACCGCCCGGCACCTCGCTGGAACTGACCTGGCCGGACACCCGCGAGCGCGGGTCCGAGTTCGCCCGGCTCCCGGTCGTCATGGCACTGCGCGGCCTGCCGCCACGCGCACGGGAGGCGATTGTCCTGACGCATTACCTCGACCTCCCGCCTGCCCAGGCAGCCTCCATCGCCGGGATCAGCGAGGCGGTGCTGCGGGCCAACCTGACCAGCGCCATGCGGGACCTGGGCGATCTGATCACAGGACCTTACCCGGATTCATGATGCCGTCAGGGTCAAGCGCGTTCTTGATCTCGTGATGCACCGCCATCGACTCAGGACCGAGCTC
This sequence comes from uncultured Actinomycetota bacterium, assembly GCA_963808215.1. Classification (GTDB taxonomy): domain Bacteria; phylum Actinomycetota; class Actinomycetes; order Streptosporangiales; family Streptosporangiaceae; genus JAJYUU01. The sequence goes on along the minus strand of CAWEEY010000017.1, from coordinate 60,331 downwards.
ATCACCTAGCCAGCGGCGCTTGATCATGCCGACCCCGTGCTCGCCGGTGAGTGTTCCGCCCAGTTCCAGCGCAGCGCGGAAGACCTCGTCTGCCGCAGACCAGATCGCCGACGGCACCTCCGGCAGCCCGCGCTCGAAAACGAAGACCGGATGCAGATTGCCGTCTCCGGCATGGGCAACCGTCGCGATGTAGACGCCGTGCCGGGCGGCAGCACCCTCGATCCGCTCCACCATCTCGGGCAGTCGGGTCCGCGGTACGCACACGTCCTCGACGAGCGGGACGCCAAGCCGCTCGATTGCCGGGTATGAGAGGCGGCGCAGCTCAAGCAGCTGCCGCGATTCGCCTTCCGATGCCGAGACTTCTGCCATCAACGCCCCTGCCGCGACGCACAGCCCGCGCATCCGCTCGCCGCCACGGTCGGCTGAGTCGCTGTCGTCCTGCGCGATCAGCAGCGCCTGTATGCCGTCGTCGAAGCCGGTGCTCTTCCACTGATCGATCGCGCGCAGCGTGGCCGAGTCCATCAGCTCGAGCAGGCTCGGCCCGATCCGGGCCGCCAGGATTGAGGTCACGGCCTCCGCCCCGGCGGCGAAGCTTGCGAACCCGGCGGCTACCGTCACCGGATAGCTCGCCGGGCGCGGCCGCAGTCGCAAGGTTGCCGAGGTGATCACGCCGAGCGTTCCCTCCGACCCGACGAACAGGCCGGTCAGGTCGTAGCCGGTCACGCCCTTCATAGTCCGGCGGCCAGTGCGCAGCACGCGTCCGCCGGCCAGCACGACCTCTAGGCCGAGCACCGAGTCACGAGTAACTCCGTACTTGACGCAGCGCAAGCCGCCCGCGTTCGTGGCCAGGTTGCCGCCGATCGTGGCGATCTCGTAGCTAGACGGGTCCGGCGCGTACATCAGCCCGTGCTCAGCAGCAGCGCGATCCAGGTCAGCGTTGAAGACACCGGCCTCCGCCACGGCGATCTCGTTCGCCGGGTCGAGCTCCCGGATGGACGTCATCCGTGCCGTCGACAGCACGAGGCAGCCGTCGCTCGCAGTCGCGCCGCCGGCCAGGCCCGTGCCGCCACCCCGCGGCACGACCGGCACCCGGTGCCGCTCTGCCCACGACAGCGCTGCCGCCACGTCCTCGGTGCTGCTGGCCAGCAGCACGGCACGAGGCTTACCCGGCGTCACGACCGGAGTCTGATCACGCCGGTAGGACTCCATCTGCTCGGGATCGGTGATCAGCCGTGCGCCGGGTGCGGCGTCGCGCAGTTCCGTCAGCTCAGTGCTCATGCTCACTATCATGCGGCGCCGGAGTAGCCTGGCGCCGATGGCAGCAGCTGCCCACGGTTCAGACGCACAGACGCCAGTAATGCCGTCCGCGCGCCTCGGCGCGAGCGGGCCGGTGGTGTCCAGGATCGGCCTCGGGCTAGCCGCGCTCGGCCGTCCCGTCTACATCACCGGCGGCCGCGATTCTGACCTGCCCGATCGCAGCGTCGCTGCGATGCGGACGCGCACCTACGCGGTCCTCGATGCGGCTTACGCAGCCGGAGTTCGCTACGCCGACGCCGCGAGGTCCTACGGCCGGGCCGAGGAGTTCCTCAGCGGGTGGCTGGCCGACCGGGGCCACAGTGACGTCGTGGTGGGGTCGAAGTGGGGCTACCGGTACACCGGCGAGTGGCGGCTGGATGGCGTCCAGGAAGTCAAGGAACAGTCGCTAGCCATGTTCACCAGCCAGCTCGCTCAGACCCGCCGGTACCTGGCCGGCGCTCTGGCTCTGTATCAGGTGCACTCGCTCACCGAGGACTCCGGAGTGCTCGGCGACAGCGCGCTGCTCGCGGCACTAGCCCGGCTGCGCGACGACGGGGTCATGATCGGGCTGTCGACCAGCGGCCCGCGGCAGGCAGACACGCTGCGCCGAGCGCTCGCGGTTACGGTCGGCGGCGCGCCGTTGTTCTCTGCCGCACAGGTGACCTGGAACTTGCTTGAGGCGTCGGTAGCGACAGCTGCGGCCGAGGCTGCGCAGGCCGGCTGGGCGGTGCTCATCAAGGAAGCTGTCGCCAACGGCCGGCTCGCTCCCGGCGGCGACGCAGCCGGACCTGACTCTCCGCTCGCCGCTGCCGCCGCTGCGGCCGGCGTCACGCCGGATGCGATCGCGATCGGCGCTGCGCTGGCGCAGCCCTGGGCGACGGTTGTCTTGTCCGGCGCGGTGTCGGCTGCGCAACTGCACGCTAACCTGGCCGCGCTGCGGGTGGCTGAGCCGTCTGGATCCGCGTCTAGCGGTCAGGTAGCTGGCGCGGTCGCCAGCAACCTGACGGCAGCGATGGCCGAGAGCGCGACTACTTACTGGGCGGAGCGCTCCGCCCGGCCTTGGTCATGACGACAGCCCTGGTCCCGGGAACCGGCGAGCTAGGGCTGGCCGTCACCGAGAGCCGCCTGCTGCGAGCGCAGGCACAAGTCAACGACAACCCGTTCCCGGTGCCCCCGGCCGTGAACGAGCCGCTGCCGACCCAGTAACGGCTACCGATAGCAGCGGGAGACCCATCGTGGCGTCCGTTCCGGGAACGTGGCCGCTGCCGTCGGCCGGTAGCCGCAGCTCAGTCAGCTTGGTTCGCCCGTGACCCGGCCAGTGCCGAAATCTCCGCCGTCAGCTGGGCATCCGGCCGCGCTACCCGGCGCAGTACCGGGCCGCCGGTGAGAGCGAGAAGCCGCGCTGTACCCGCGGCGGAGAGCATCCGGCTGGCTGCGCCAGGCCGCCTGGCCACCGCGCTGGTCCTCGCCAGAGCGGTCATCAGGCGGACCCGCCGGACCCTGGCCCGCTCGTACTGGCGCAGTGCCCGGTCCAGGTCGCCCGGCTCAGCCAAAACGGTAGCCAGGGCCACGCCATCTTCGACGGCCAGGCAGGCACCTTGACCGATGGTGGGCAGCATGGCGTGCGCGGCGTCGCCGGCGAGCACGATATTGCCGCGATGCAGCACCGCCGGCGGCCACATGTCAGCCGCCGACCATTCGGTCCATTGCTGCGGCGTCGTCGCTCGTGCGGCCTCTCGGAGCACAGGGTCGGCGTCGGCCGCCAGTTCGGTGAGGAAGTCGCGGCCAGTACCGGAAGCACGCCCTGGCTGCTCGGCGAACCAGCTGACCCGGCCGCCCGGCAGCCGGAAGATCCCGCTGAAGAAGCCGGGGCGGACGACGCACACGCCGGCGTCCGGCGGCAGCAGCGGGATGTCCGCGGTCATGCAGGCCTGCCAGACTGTCCAGGTCCAGCGGCGGCGCGGCTGAAGTGTGACCGCCTGCCGCAGGGCCGAGTGCGTACCGTCCGCGACGACGACCAGATCATGGCCGGACGCCAGCGCCTGCGCGTCGGTGCACCGGCGGCCGTATTGGATCGTGCCGGGCGGCAGCGTGTCCGCTAGCGCGGTGAGCACGTCCGCCCGCTCGGCGGTGACGTGCGGCTGGCCCCAGGCCGGCAGTCGTATAGTCGCTACCTCGCGGCCGCCGCCGCGCAGCACCAGCCGCGAGTATGGCTCACCGGGAAGCCGGTCCGCGGGTACACCGAGGCCCGGCAGCAACGAGGTGGCGTTGGGGGACAGATTGAACGCCAGGCCGCTAGTCCGCAGGCTGTTTGCCTGCTCATACACGATGACGTCGTGACCTTGCCTGGTGAAACCAGCGGCGGCAGCCAGGCCGGCGAGCCCCGCGCCAGCGACGGCGATTCGCACGGCCGCGCCTCCTTGGGCGCAGGTTGTCAACCGGTCTTCTTAGTGTTTGTGCTGACTTCTCCCAGTCAAGGCGGAGCGTACCCAACTGGCCTCAACCTCGCCGGTGGCGGGGTATCGGTCGGGCTACGGCGACAGCCGTGCAGACGCCAGCATGCGTCCGTCGTCGAGCAGCCAGAGCAGCGTCTCGCCGTCGCGCCGGTCGCTCACCAGCTGCGGCGTGCAGCCGGGCAGGATGGCCCGGTGGTACTCGATCTCGGCTGCTGACGGGACCCAGCCGCCTGCGGCCAGCTCTTCCTCCACGACAGCCCAGTGAACGGCATTGTTGACATGCCCGGCAGTGTCGAAATCGACGGCCCGCAGCGGCCAGACAGTCGGCGGCGGACCGATACCTACCCCGTTCCCGTTCTGCACGGTCATGGCGGGACGCCGGTGGGAGAGACGAGCGGACACCACCCGCCCGCGGGCCGACTCGCCGTAGACGGCCAGGAACTCCGCCGACAGCGGCACCGGCCGTCCGTCTGCTCTGGCGACCGCCGCCCAGACGGCGCTGGCCTGCACGAGCGGTGTTCCGTCTGAGGCGGACACCGTCGTGGTCCGCTCGGCCCAGCGCGGCCCGGTGCCAGAGCAGAACGTCGCGACGGAGAGCCGCTCCCCCATGACCGGAAGCGCCCTGATCCGAAGCTCGCACCGGCGGACGAGCCAGACGACCGGTTCGGCCAGGCCAGAATCGGCCAGGTCGTCCTCGGCGGCCGTCTGCAGGTACCGGGCCAGTGCGTCCAGCCGGAGCCGCCCGGACGGCACCACGTCGGTGCTGCGGACGATCCGCCTGGCCGCATAGACCCGGCCGCCGGCTGGTTCGGGCCGGAACGTTTCCATCCCGGCATTCTTCCCGAAGCGGCCGGGCGGCGGGCCTTGCACCGCAGCGATGCCGATTACCGGACGCAGCAATGTGACCTGCGGCACAATGAGCCTGCGAGCAGTAAGACCTGATCTCGATTACCTCGCCCCGTACGGTAAGAATGAGGCCGTGAAACCCGCCGAGCTCCAGCTCCTGACCTCGCTCGAGGATCGCCACTGGTGGTACAAGGAGCGCCGCGCCATCCTCGCCCGTGAGCTGCGGCGGCTGCCCGCGCCCGGCCAGGCGCTAGACATCGGCGCAGCAGGCGGCGGCAACACCAGGGTGCTGCAAGCTCACGGCTGGCGGGCGCTCGCTCTGGAATACTCCGACTCGGTCGCCGACGTGGCCAAGGCGCGCGGGATCAGCGCTATCCGCGCCGACGCCCGGTATCTGCCGCTGGACACCGCCACCTGCGACCTGGTGACGGCCTTCGACATCCTCGAGCACATCGACGAGGACTATCTGGCGGCCGCCGAGATCGCCCGCGTACTGAAGCCTGGCGGCACCGCTCTGATCGCGGTTCCCTGTGACATGGCCCTGTGGTCCGCTCACGACGACGAGGTCGGCCACGTGCGCCGCTACACCCGGTCCGAGCTGGTGAACGTCATCTCCAAGGCCGGCCTCACGGTAGCTGACGTCTGGAGCTGGAACGTGCTGTTGCGCCCGGTCGTCGCGTTCCGCCGGAAGTCCTCCACCGGCAGCGACCTTGACGAGGTCCCGCCGCTGGTCAATGCCGCGCTGACGTCGATCATCGTGGCAGAGCGTTACCTGCCAACCAAGTCGCTACCCGGCGTCTCGCTCTTCCTGCGCGCCCGCCGCCCCTGAGCGGGCGAACCATGACGCCGAGTAGCCGATCCGCCGGAACGTAGCCGATAGCTCGCGAGTCTTGGCTGTGACCGATGTTGTCGCCAAGGACGACAAGGTGGCCGGGGGGCACGGACTCATCGCTGATTTCAGCGCTATGTGGCATTACCTCCGGCAGGGCGTCGCCAGGTATGGCAGCTACTCTCTTGATCATCCAGCTCCGCCCGTTAGCCGGCCAGCGAAGCGGTCCGGTAGCCCACAACCCGTCGACGTCAGGTTGCTCGAACACGACGATCTGCCCAGCTCGGAGGTCGCTGATAGCGGCACGCCGGACCAGGACCCGGTCACCCGCGCTGAGAGTTGGCTGCATGCTCGGGCCCACCACCGCGACGATGGCGATCTGCCGCCGCAGCATGCTGATGCCAGCCGTCGCGGCAGCAGTGACCGCGAGCGCGCCCAGACCGAAGAACGCAGAGCCAGACATCAGCGAGACCCCCCAGGAGACGCGGGGATCGGCATGAAGAGTGCGACGAGGTCATCAAAGCGGACCAGCAACAGCCCCGCCACGACCCCTGCCGCCGCTGCTACGGCGACTTCCGCGACGGAGGCCTGGCTCTGCCATACCGAACTGCCGATCAGACCGGCCAGCACCATCGTCAGTAGCAGGAGGTTGCGGACTAGATGTGCTCGTCCAAGCTCCCGGGCCACGCCCGGCCCGAAGCAGGCACAGCGCGCGATAGTGCCGCGGCGGAGGACTACCCAGATTCCCCCCGCCAGCAAGCTTGTGAGCAGTGCGCCTCCAGCCAGCGGCGCTTCGGCAATCGCACCGGGAGCATGCCGGAATGCTGCGCTGAGCGCGCCGGCGCCCGACAGGATCGCTACCACGGCCTCGGCGACGACGAGCGCGCCGGCCGCCAGTGATAGCCGGCGCCTGGGTATCAGCATCGTCTCTGCCAGCCCAGCCTTGAAGGCTTGGTAGCTCTTGTCGCTGCGCAGCTTCGCGGTTGCCGACGTGCCGTACACGGTAGCGGCGACGGCCAGTACGGCGACGGCCAGTTCAGTCATATGTGCTCCGTGTCGTCATTGGCGCGTGGCAATTGGCTCTGGCGCATATCCCCTGGCCTGCAATGAGAACAACCGGGCGTAGTGTCCGCGGCGCGCCATCAGCGCGTCATGATCACCTTGTTCGGTGACGACGCCGTCCGAGAGCACGACGATGTGGTCCGCATCACGAACGGTGTTGAGCCGGTGCGAAATCAGAACGGTGGCGCAGCCCTCTCGGCGCCGGGCGAGGCTGGCGTGAATCTCGTGTTCGGCTTCTGGCGTCGAGCCCGGAACTCGGCTCGTCGAGTATTAGCAGGTCGCGATCAGCCCGCAGCAAGGCCCTAGCCAGTGCGACCCGCTGCCACTGCCCGCCCGACAGCTGCACTCCTGTTCGCGGATCATCCTTGTCAGTCAGGTCGAAGTATGCGCGGGACAGCAACGTGTCGTAGCCGCTGGGCAGCCGCGCAAGCACCGGGTCTATGCCGGCTTGCTCGGCCGCGCGGATCAGCAGACGCACGCTGCCCGGCGCGGTTCAGGTCGCCGACGCCCGATGTTCTCGGCCGCACTGAGCTCATACGTCCATGTAGTCCTGGAAGACGATACTGATCCGGTCGCGGAAGTCGGCGAGGTCGAGGTCCCGCAGGTCGACGCCATCCCAGCGGATCCGGCCCCGGTCCGGGTCGTAGAACCGGCATAGCAGTTTGACCAGCGTGCTCTTCCCGGCACCGTTGTGCCCGACGACGGCCACCGCCTCGCCAGCCGGCATGAAACAGCTGACTCCTCGCAGTATCCACGGCTCGTCCGGCGCGTACCGGAACCAGATGTCATCCAGTTCGATGCCCCGTCGCAGCCGCATGGCCGGTACAGGATCCGCACGCACCGGCAGGTCGGGTTCCTGCGCCATTACCTCCTGATAGCAGCGGAACATCAATAGCGCCTGGTACGTCATGGCTGCGCCGCTGATGATCGTCTCTAGCGCTGCCGACACGGCTGCCAGTGCGGCTATGAAGACCGACAGGTCGCCTATGGTCAAGCGATGCTCGGTCGCCTGAAGGATAGCCCAGAGCAGGCCTGCGCCAGCCACCAGCGCGCTGATCGTGGCCAGTCCGACGTTGGCGGCCAGCACGCTCCGGTCGACCTGAGTCCGGCCCCGCAGCACCGCGCGTTGCTCGGAGAGCATCCTGTCACGCAGGAACGCGCCCGTGCCGAACAGCCGGATCTCCTTGGCCGCCTGCAGACTCGTGAGCAGGCTGGCGTAGAAGAATTGCCGCCGCTGTCCGTGGCTCGTCTGCCCGATAAGTTCCACTTGCTGGCGAGCGATCCCCCTCTGGAGATAGACAACCGGGAGCGCAGACACCAGCACCACGACGACCATCACCGGACTGAGCACCGCGAGCGTGACCAGGAAGCCTGCCATCGTGATTGCTGACTGGGCGATCCCGATGCCGCCGGACACGACCAGACCCGGCCCGGACGAGCCCGCTTGCTCGGCCATCCGCAGCCGGTCTTGGAACGCGGGGTTCTCTAGGCTGCGCAGACCGGTCATCTGCGTCACAGCCGTAAAGAGCTCTCCGGTCGAATGCCGCAGGACCGCGCGGCCTGCCTGTGCAGCTAGATACTGGCCCAGGCTTGGCATCATCGCCGTGATGCCGCCGACTACGCATAGCAGGACCACGAACGGCAGCAACCCGTCATAGGGGCGGCGCAGCACGAGCCCATCGACGATCTCGCGGAGCAGCCAGGCCGCGGCCACGGGCGCGAGGCCTGACAGCAGTGCCGCCACCACCTGCGCAGCAAACCTGACCCGGCCAGTCCGCCAGTTCATGGCGAACGCGGCAACCAGCGTGACCATAGTTCCGTGCCGGCGTTCCGGCCCGGTCATCGGGAGCGACCCTGGCCTGTCAGGCGGACGCGAGTTCCGGCAGCAGAGCCGGGTCATGGCTGACGGAGCGGATGGCTCCGCCCTGGTCAAGTAGGTAGAACGCGGGGTAGCCGGTCACCTTGAAGGCCGAGGTGAGGGCCACGTCAGAGGAGTCAAAGCACACCCGGGAGACCGTTGCGATGCTGTCCAGGTAAGCCACAGGCTCCGCGGGCGATCCGACGATGACCGCCATTACATCGTCGCGGCCCAGCAGGTTCACCTCGAGGTAGCTCAGAAAGCCTGGCACGCGCTCAGGGCAGATCGAACACGACGAAGACAGGAACGCCACCATGCTGAGGCCGGCCGGGCCGGTTACGGGCTGCCCGTCTGTGCTCATGTGCGCAAACTTCGCTGGCAGCTCGCCGATGTTCAGGCCGCTTACCGTCAATCCGTTGTCGCGTTGCTCGCTCAGCAGCGCCGTATGTTCGCGGAGCCTGCGGATGATCCCGAAGCTGAGGAGCAAGTCGGCCAGGCATAGCAGTCCTACGATGACGACCAAGGCAATCAGAACAGGCATGAGATCTCCCGGACGACGATGCGGGGAACGCTGTGGCCTGGATTCTCGGGGCCAGGCCACAGCGCCGGCTGGCCCCAGGTAGGCGTGATCTAGGGTTCGGCTAGCAGCGGGTGCCTATCTCGCGGCACGCGGTGCAATTAGATCTGTGGCAGCCGCAGTCGACGTAGCACGTCTGCTCGTAGACATGGCCTCCTGAGCAGTAGCACGGATTGATGACCTGCTGGCCGTGCTGCGGACAGCATGCACCGGCCGTGATCTCGGGCACCACCGTGCTCAGCAGGCGGTCGGCCATTCTCGTGATCATTCGCATCTGACTCACCTCCTCCCATTGGGTACGTATGGTGAGCTTGCCTGGCAGACTGCGACGGGAGCCAGGCAGTTCGACCGGCAGATTCCCGGCAGTTCGTCGCGAGATACTTCGATACATGACTGATCGTGACGATCGTGACAGCGCCCCTTTTGATGGCCAGCTCCGATATGACCGGATCGCTTCGGGACTTACTCAGGAGGAACTGGCTGAGCGGTCGGGCCTGAGCGTCCGGGCAATACGAGATCTGGAGCGCGGGCAAGTTGCGCGACCTCGCGCAAGCACGATCCGGCGAATCGCGACTGCGCTCGCAATGCCAGCTCCGGAGTCGGAGGCGGATGCGGATGCGAGCTCAGCGCGGGTGCCCAGGCCGGCGCAGCTTCCCGCAGACCTTCCTGACTTCACCGGTCGGGGGGCGCAGGTCGATCACTTGACCACCATGCTCGTCGCCGCGGGTGATCAGCCGTCAGGCGCGGTAGTCGCAGCAGCGATCGCGGGTGCTGGAGGAATTGGAAAGTCCGCACTCGCTTTGCACGTCGCGCACCAGAACGTCGCGCAGTTTCCTGACGGGCAGCTTTACATCAACTTGCGTGGCTCCGGCGCGCAGCCTGTCGCGGCGACTGAGGCGCTCGCAAGGTTCCTGCGCGACCTGGGGACGCCCCCGGCTGCCTTGCCGGTCGAGGAAAGCGAACGTGCCGCGCGTTACCGCAGCCTGCTCAGTGGCAGGCGGGTGCTGGTGGTTCTCGATGATGCTCGTGACGCGGCTCATGTGCGCTCGCTGATACCGGGTACGGCAGGATGCGCCGTCCTGGTAACGAGCCGCCGGTCGCTGCAGGACCTCGAGTCCGCTCACATGCTGGAGCTGCGCGGCCTTACCGAGGCTGATGCAGCCGAGCTGTTCAGCAAGATTGTCGGCGCGCAGCGCGTCTCCCGTGAACCAGGTGAGATCCGCGCTGTCCTGGCCGCTTGCAGCGGACTGCCACTGGCGATCCGCATCGCGGGCGCGCGGCTGGCCGCGCGGCCAGCGTGGAGCATAGCGGCACTGGCATCTCGGCTGCGGGACGAGCATTCGCGCCTGGATGAGCTTGAGGCCGGGGACCTAGCTGTCCGTGCGAGCTTCACGGTCAGTTACGCAAACTTGCAGTCCGACGATGTCAGCTCGAATGAGCGGCCTGATCGCGCCTTTCGCTTGCTGGGTCTAGCCGAAGGTCCTGACATCGCCATCCACGCCGGAGCCGCATTGCTCGGTTCACCGCCCGATCAGGCGCGGCGCGTGCTGGAAGCGCTGGCGGACGCGCACCTGCTGGAGGCCGCCGCCGCCGGACGGTACCGGCTGCACGATCTGCTCCGCGTCTACGCGGCTGAACGAGTGCGTGTCGAGGAGACCAGGCTGGCAACGGCGCAGGCGGTTCGCCGGATGCTCCGCTGGTATCTGCAGACCGCCGGAGCCGCGTGTCGTCTGGTGAACCCGCTTCACCCACACATCGACCTTGGCCCGCCCGAAGCCCGCGTCCCGCAGCTCGCCTTCGAGGGATACGACGACGCCCTCGCCTGGCTCGATGCGGAACAAGCGAACCTGCTCGCGGCCGTGGCTCAGGCCGCCCACGTGGGCGAGCATGAGATTGCCTGGCAACTGCCCGCCGTCTTGTGGGATTTGTTCGACCTCCGCGGCCACATCGGCGACTGGCTGGCGGCCCACGAGACGGGCCTGGCCAGCGCGCGGGGGCTCGGCGACAAGGCAGCCGAGAAGAGGATGCTGGGCTGCCTGGCGGGGAATTACCTCTACCTACGGCAGCCGTTGCGGGCTCTGGACTGCGTGCGGCAGATCCTCCTCATCGCCCGTCAGCTTGGCGAGGCTGGCGGCATTGCCGTAGCCCTCGTCAACCTCGGGGCCAGCCTCACGCAGCTTGGCCGCACCAGTGAAGCCATGGGGCCCATGCGCGAGGCGCTGGCCCTATTCCGGGGCATCGGCGAGCGCAACGGTGAGGCATTCGCGCTATGCGGCATCGGCGCAATCCATGGCCAGCAGGATGATCTCGGCGAGGCGGTTGCCAGCTACCAGCAGGGCCTGGTGATCTTGAAAGAGATTAACAACCTGGCTACTGCAGCCGAGTCGCTGGTCGAACTCAGTGCGCTCAGGCTCAAGGCGGGCCACCCTACCGATGCCGTCCTCCGAGAGGCTCTCGAAGCAGTGGACCTGAGCCGCCAGGCCGGAAGCAAGCGCGTCGAGGCTGCCGCGATGGCTGTCCTGGCAGAGGCCTACCGGGAGGATGCTGACCCTGACCGAGCACGACGGTACTGGCACGCGGCGCTGGCCATATTTACCGAGCTGGGCCACCCGCAGGCCGCTGAAGTGGCGACCCAGCTTCGTGGTCTGGAGTCGCAGGATGTACCCGCGGGTGCCCGCGTGTCGGCCCGCCAAGGGGAATAACCCTAAGAAGCGAACTGGCCGGATCCTGTCAGTTCAGTCTGCTGACGTCGGCTGGCAGTACGAGGGGCCGCATAAACTCAGCTCGCGATCCGTAACAGACAGGGACGAGCATGGCGAAGTCCGCAATCGCCGTCGACAGCAGCGGCCGTGACGGATCGTAACGGAATGGAACAATCAGTCACGACAGGCGCGCATGAGCGCCTCGCGCGGTCACGTCGAAGCCACGATTCAGGCAAATGTGGCCGCTGTCCGAGGTCGGCGGATACGCTATCGGCAGGCGCGCAGGCAGGGGCCAGTTCGATAGGCGGTGGGGGCAGCCGCAGCTCACCGGCTGGGCGGTGCGGCGATACCTGCGGCGACAGATCCGGCGCAGGTCCGCTGATGGAGGTATGGCCGAGGTGACACGGGCGCCCATCGACCCGGTCGGCCCGCCAGAGTCAGCGGGGCAGACTGGCTCGGTTGCTCAGGCTTCCGAGGGCTCGCCAGTTGCGTTGACGGCGCCGCCCAAGCCTGAGGTCCAGCCTGCACCGCATGGCCCGACCCCGGGTCATGGTCCAGTCGAGCGGGTCATGAGCACGGTGATCCGCAAGCTCGCCTGGAGCCAGGCTCGCCAATCCCCGAATCGCCATGGCGGTATCCGGAGCCGGCCTGCTGCTCGGCGCGCTCGTCGGCGCGACGGCGCCGAACACGGCAACGCTGCGCATCCGGCTGCCGCTGTCGCACTTCCTGCCCTCGCTGCAGCACGAGAACGTGCTGGCGATGACGCTGGTCTACGCGGGAGACATCCTGGCGTGCCTGGGGCTGGCTGGCATGTTGTGGGCGCACAGCCAGGGCTGGCGCCCAGACCCGCGCAAGCTGCTGGCAGCCAGCGCGTGCGTCGTCGCTGTGCTGGTTAGCCTCACCCCGGTCGGCTCCTCGGATACCGCGAGCTATGCGGCGTTCGGCCGGATCGCTGCCCTGGGCGGCAATCCGTACACGACTAGCCCGGCCCGCTTCCTCCATCCCTCGCACTATCTCGCCGTCGTAGGGACGGTGTGGCGAGGGCAGGTGTCGGTCTACGGTCCCATCGCCACCTGGGTGCAGCGTTTTGCCGCGTCGATCGGCGGCTCAGACGTGGCCACCACCATCTGGGTCTTGATGATCCTCAACGGCGCGGTGTTCATCGGCATTGGCTGGCTGCTGCTCAAGACCTCGGATGACCCCATCCGGGCCACGCTGTTCTGGGTGGCGAACCCCGTCCTCATCCAGCAGTTGGTGAGCGGCGGCCACCTCGATACCTTGGTGGCTGGGGCGTGCATCTGCGCGATCCAGGTGGCCCGCCGGGTTTCAGGCATCTCCGGCGACGTCCTGATTGGCGTGCTGATCGGCCTCGCCTGCGGCGTCAAGGTCAACGCAGTGCTCGTCGCCGTCGGCCTGGCCTGGCCGTTGCTGCGCCGGCATGAGTGGATGCGGACAGCGCGGATCACCGGTCGTTTCGCTGGTAACGGTCGCAGTCCTGTACAGCGGCTACGGAATCACCGCGCTCAAGCCACTCATCGGCGGGTCGAAGTTGGTCATACTGCCGTCCCCATGGCGGCTTTTCCAGGCGCTGCTGGACATTAGAGCGCTGCACATCTCTCACAACACCGTCAGCCTGGTCATCAGCCTGCTGTGGCCGATCGCGATGATCATCGTCGCCTGGTTCATCTACCAGCGGATCTCCTCCGACCAACCACAGGAAGTGGTGGCGCCGTTCGCGCTGAGCTTTGCCTGGATCCTCGTCGCCCCGTGGGTTTTCCCCTGGTAGGCCGCCCTCGCCTGGATCGCCCTGACCCAGGTTCCGCGCAACCGGATGACCCGGTGGCTGACGCTTTACACTGTCCTGCTGGCAGTGTGGCATTCCGGCGGCGGCCAGGGCCCGGCAACCCATTGGTGACCTCGTGCGGATGATCGAGATCAGCGGGCGGCGAGCGCCGGCGACGGGCGCGCATCGCGAGCGATGCCCCGGATGACGTCCTCGACCGGGCGCCTTACCGCCCTGGCTCGCGTTCTGCGACGGCACTGGCTGGCGTCTGCGCTGCTGACCGCCGGGCTGGCCTTGCGAGTGCTCGCGCAATTCGCCTACCGGCCCGCACTGTTCTATATCGACTCGGTCAAGTACCTCTACAGCGCTGCGGGCAACGATCCTGAGGGCTACAAGCTGCCGCTGCGGGGCATCCTGCTGGTCGCCAACCTCAATACGGTAGTTGCGGTCCAGCACCTAGTCGGCCTCGCCATAGCGCTAGTGATCTACGTGCTGTTGCTGCGCCGCGGCGTGTCCCGCTGGCTTGCCGCGCTGGCCATGGCGCCGGTCCTGCTGGACGCCTATCAGCTGCAGAACGAGCAGGCGATCATGCCAGGTACCTGGTTCGAGGCGCTGATCGTCGCCGGCATCGCGATCTTGCTCTGGCAGCCGGCCGTCAGCTGGCGGCGGGTCGTAGCAGCGGGCATCGTGCTAGGGACGTCGGCTACCGTCGCGCAGGTCGGCGAGGCGCTCATCCCGGCCGCAGCGCTCTTTGTCCTCGTTGCCGGCTCGGCCAGCTGGCGACACGCCATCGTCAAGGCCGCCGCCCTGTGCGCAGCCTGCGCGCTGCCCATCCTGGCCTACTCCACTGGCTCATACCTGCTTGGCCAGGGCTTCTTCCTGTCGCATCAGGGGGTCACGTCGGTCTACGGCCGGATGGCCTCCGCCGTTGACTGCGCCACGATCAAGCTGCCACCCGCTCGAACGCGGGCTGTGCCCGACCCCGGCGGAGCAGGCCAGAGGAGACGACTGGATCGAGTACGGGACGTATGCCCCCGTTCAGCATTATTACGACGACCGCAACCTGCCGCTTGCCGAGGTCAACAGCCTGGTAACCAGCTTCAGCCACGCGGTGCTGACCCAGCAGCCGTCGCGAGTGCTCGATGCGTACGGGCGCGATGTGCTGAAGGTGTTCGCAGTGGTCCGGGTCACCGCGCCCGGCGACCCGCCCATCGGGCGCTGGCAATTCCAGACCACGTTCCCGTACTTTTCCTCGCATGCCACCCCGGCGATCGTCAGGGCGGCCGTGGACCGGTTCGGCGGTGGCCAGCCGGCCGTCTGGCATCCGGGCGCCGTGTTCCTGCGGTCCTACCAGCTCGACGGCGGCTATACGCCAGGCCCGTTGCTCGTGCTCTGCACAGTGACCGGGCTGGTCGGCTCGGCGTTTGTGCTGCGCCGGCGTGCTAGCCCGGCCGTCCGCCAGCTCGCGCTTGCCTGCCTGCTGTTCTTCGCCTGCGCCGTCTCGGTGACGCTGGTATCTGACCTGTTCGTCTTCTCCTGGCGGTACCAGCTGCCAGCGCTCGTCACGCTTGTGCCCGCGGGCGCGCTCGGGATCAGCGTC
This sequence comes from uncultured Actinomycetota bacterium, assembly GCA_963808215.1. Lineage (GTDB taxonomy): Bacteria > Actinomycetota > Actinomycetes > Streptosporangiales > Streptosporangiaceae > JAJYUU01. The sequence continues at coordinate 45,322 of CAWEEY010000017.1, read as the reverse complement.
ATCACCGCATGGCTGAGAACCCGGCGCGAGCACCCGCGGCCATCCGCTAGTTAGGACCCAGCTAGGGGCGAAACGTATCGGAGGTGGTGAAGACGGACGCGCTGCCAGGACAGGTAATCTCCGCACCGGGTACGACCAGGCGTGCTGGGCCAGCCCGAGTTCCTGGCGTCTCGCTGGCTGCCTTCTTGTGGGCCGTCTCGCTGGCGCTACTGCTCACTGTCTTCGCAGCCTTCTTCCGGCACCCCTGGTCCATGCTTGACCTCCGGGTCTACCTGTGGGGCGGTGACCTGGTCCGGCATCTGGAGGATCCTTACCTGCCTACTTATTTACACAGCCGGCCTGCATTTCACTTATGCGCCGATAGCCGCTGGCTTCTTCGCTGTGCTCGCCGTTGTCAAGGTGCAGATCGTGAAAGTGCTGGTGACGGCGGCGAGCGTCGCATCGCTGGTCGGCGTGCTCTGGCTGACGTGGGGCAAACTGGGATACGGCCGCTCGGCCCGGCGCCTCAGCGCGACGCTCTGCACGGCCGCGGTTGCGCTCTGGCTTGAGCCCGTCCGGCAGACGCTGTCCTTCGGGCAGGTCAACCTGGTCCTGATGCTCATCATCGTGGCTGACCTGTGCATGCCGGACAGCCGGTGGTGGAAGGGCGTCGGCGTAGGCCTGGCGGCAGGATTCAAGCTGACGCCGCTGATCTTCATCCCCTACCTGCTGCTGACGCGACGGTACCGGGCCGCGGCAGTCGCGACGGCGACCTTCGGCGTGACCGTCGCAGTCTCGCTGGTCGTGCTGCCCGCAGCGGCGGAGCACTACTGGCTCGACGGGTTGTTCCTGAACCCGAACCGCCTGGGGGGCATCCGCTATATCGGGAACCAGTCGCTGAACGGCGCGCTGCTCCGGCTGCTCGGAAGTACGCCGGCGGAGCAGCCGTACCGGCTCGTCATTGAGGCGATCGTCGCGATAACGGGACTACTGGTTGCGGCCTGGGTGTCGCGCCGCGGCCAGGAAATGGCCGGCATCCTGATCTGCGCGCTGACCGGACTCCTCGTCTCGCCCGTGTCGTGGTCGCACCACTGGGTGTGGGTAGCCCCGGCACTGGTCGTGCTGGCTGAGCTGGCCACGAGCCCACGCTGGCTGCCGGCCAGCCGAAGCCGGCGATTGCGCAGCTGGCTCGGCATGGCCATGGTGGCTGCGGTACTGGTCGTGTTCTCCGGCGTGCTATGGGCCGTGCCATCCGATGCCGCCGCAGGTTACGTCATGACGGGCCCTCAGCAACTGATCGGAGACCTGTACGTGCTGGTCGGGCTCCTCAGCCTAGGCGTCATTGCAGTGCTGATGGCGCATGCCCGCTGGCGGGAGAGAGTTCGTCCCGGCCTCTCCGTTCAGGCGACTTCGGGGTAGAGGGCGGCGACTCCGCCGGAGAGGCTGGCCAGCACGGTTCGGCTGATGTCGTCGGCAATGATCTCCGTCTGGTCGGCCTCGATGCCGTCAAGCGCGATGCGCGCGATGTCTGCTGGGTCGGATTTCTTCGCCTCGATGCCCTTGGTCATGTCGGTGCTCATGTAGCCGACATGCAGGGCGGCGACCCGGGTGCCCTGCGGGGCTAGCTCCTGGCGCAGCGCGTTGGTCAGGGACCAGGCCGCGGACTTGGCTGCGCAGTAGGCGCCGGAGCCAGGGATGCTCAGCCAGGACAGCACGGACAGGATGTTCAGGATGGCGCTGCCGTCCTGCTCGCCGAGCTGGGCAGCGAAGGCTCTGGTGACGGCCAGGGTGCCGAAGTAATGGGTGTCCATCTCCAGCCGGATGTTCGCGAGGTCACCGGCAAGCAGCGAGGAGCGCGTAGCCGACCCAGCGTTGTTGACCAGGATGGAAACGTGGCGCGTCGTGGCTGCAGCCGCTTCGACAGAAGCCGGGTCCGTCAGGTCGAGAGCGATCGGGATAACGCCTTTCAGGTCGACTGAATCCGGGTTGCGGGCAGCCGCGTACACGATCGCCCCACGGTCCAGAAGCTGCTGGGCGAGGTGGCGGCCGAGGCCGCGGTTGGCTCCGGTCACCAGGGCGGTGCGTCCTTCAATCTGCATGGTCATCGACCTCCGTCTGAGTTGGAATCTCCAACCTAGCTCATCTGAGTATGAAAACCCAATTCAGAGGTAGCATGGCGAGGTGGCCACGAAGGTTCCAGACAGCAGCTGCTCGATCGCCCGAAGCCTGGGCGTGCTCGGCGAGCGGTGGACCTTCCTGATCCTGCGAGAGGCATTCGCCGGGCTGACCCGGTTCGCTGAGTTCCGCGACAGCCTGGGCATTGCCCCCGACGTGCTCTCCGACCGGCTAGCCACCCTGGTTGAGTGCGGCGCGATGGAACGGGTGGCCTACCAGGAACCTGGGTCGCGGTCGCGATCAGCCTACGTCCTTACCGCTGCAGGGCGGGAGCTGAGCGTTGTGCTCGCGGCCCTGCAGCAGTGGGGCGACGATCATTTGCCCTGGCCTGAGGGGCCAAGCATGCTCCGTCGAGTCCGCGGCAGCGCCCAGGCGGTGCACGTCGGCTTCGTCGATGACCGCGGCCGGGAGATTCCCGCGGCAGACGTGGCCATGATCCGCACCGACGCCTACCCTCGCTAAAAACACCGTCAGATCGCCCCGGACGGCGCCGGCGGCCTATGGCTTCCGATGCCGATTGCGCACATCCCCGGCACCACCGAGATGCTCGGCGGGGGTTTCACGCACGCCAGCGCCAACCCCGGCGTCCATGTCGTCGCGGTGATCCTCCAATACGGAAGCTGATGACAGCCTACGGGCGCCGTTTGAGCGCGCTAGGCGACTCATTAGTCGAGGGATCCGACAGCAGATGGGCGGCGAGGGCCTGCGCTAGCCACTTCTCGTACCGCCCAGGCGTCCAGCCGCGATCGATGACGAGCAGCCGGTACAGCTCTGGGGACATCAGCGCGTGGATGACATCCGCGGCGTCGCGCTCTTTCAGGCCCGGCTGCAGCGCCCCTGCGCGGTCCAGCAAGCGCGCGATCTGGCCCTGGCCGGCATCCCGCCGACCCGTGTACTCGGCCAGCAAGGCTGCCGCTTCGGCGTCCGATCCGGCCGCGCTGACGAGGATGCGGTAGACATCTGCCGCTCGCGTGTTGATGGCGACGCTGATGCGAGCAAAGCCGGCCAGTTGCTTATGCGGGTCTGACTCCGCCAGCAGCACGGCGACCTGGGGGCGGTCCTCCACGGCCAGTTCTTCGTCGTCACCGGCGATGGACGTATCGAGCACGGCGGTCAGGATGCCGAGCTTGCCTGAGAACAGCCGGTACACGGTCGCCGACGGGACATCGGAGCGGTCACTGATCGCGTCGATCGTCGCCGCCGCATAGCCGCGCTCGAGGAACAGGCTCCGCGCGGCCTCGATGACAGCCCGGCGAGCGAGGCGGGTGCGCGCCTGGCCACGTCTGCCCGCATCCGCGTGGCGCCCATTGACTCCGGTAGCCATGAGAGTGATACTACTACTCTTGTATTGAGAGTTCTGCTATCAAACTGAGGTTGTCAGATGAGCTCCGGAACCGGTGCCGGCCTGCGCGGATCGGCCGCTGCGGCCATCAGCGTGGCGTGGGGGTTGGCGCTCGGCGGGACCTTCGGCTGCCTGCTCCCTTACCTGCTGGGCGACTGGCGGTTGCACCAGCCGCTGCCCCACTGGGCGGTCGCCCGAGTAGCTGGCGGGATCCTTGTTGCTGCCGGGCTTGTGCCCATCGCGGCATCATTCGCCGCTTTCGTCCAGGCTCGAGGAACCCCGGTGCCGGTGGCGTCGCCGCCACGCCTGGTGGTACGCGGCTTTTACGGCCATGTGCGTAACCCCATCTACGTCGGCTTCCTGCTGGTCCTGGCCGGCCAGGCGCTGCTGTTCGGCTCGCGCGGCCTGGTCGAGTACGCGGCGGCCGCCTGGTGCATCGGCGCGGCCGCGGTCCGCTGGTATGAGGAGCCGACGCTGACACGCAAGTTCGGGCCCGAGTACGAGGCCTACCGCAACGCCGTGCGTGCGTGGATCCCGCGGCTGCGCGCCTGGACGCCCTGATCCCGAGTCGATTAGGACCGGCGGCACCTCGGCACGCATGGCCTGAGTTAGCGGGGGTAGCGAGGAGCGGGAATTCAGACCCCTATGTAGGGAGATGACGCGATGGCCAGCGCATCGCTGAACCGCGGGAGGGCCGCGGGCGGCCTGCTCATGCTGCTCGGTGCCTGGGGAGCACTCGTTCCGTTCGTCGGGCCGTACTTCGGCTTCGCCTTCACGCCGGACAAGGCGTGGGCCTACACCTCGGGGCGGCTCTGGTTGTCGGTCCTGCCCGGTGCCGCCGCGTTTCTCGGCGGCCTGATTGTCATGGGAGGGGGCCGGATCGCGGCCGCGGGTGCGCTGCTGGCGGTGGCCGGCGGCACCTGGTTCGCGATCGGACAGCTGGTCGTCAACTTCGCGGCCGCGAGCTACCACCTCAGCGCAGGCGCACCGGTGACGGCGGCCGGCGCCGTGTTTGGCCCCGCGGCCATGCGGTTCCTAGAGTCGCTCGCGTTTTTCTACGGGCTCGGCATAGTGATCGTGTTCTGCGCGGCGCTGGCGCTCGGCGAGGTGATCGTCGCGCACCTGGCTCAGCGCTGGCTCGGCGATCAGCCCACCGACGCGTTCGCGCGCACGGATCAGTACGGCACCGCCTACTGACCGGCGCGGGCGCCCGCCGGGCGAGACCGTCGGCCAGCGGGTCACGCCGGTCGGAGCCGTTACCGAGATTTGCCCGGGCCCCCGCGCCCTCTTCGTTCTCTGCCCTGAGGGTAACCTGAGCTACTGCGAGTTAGGTAAGCCTAAGCTCCCTCCTTGTGTGGGACCTAGACGTGCGGAGACGGAGCGGATGACGAGCGAACCTGACCGCGGCCGCGGGCTGGCCGCCGGCGTGACCCGGTACGACCACGGCCACTTGGCCCGGCGGTCCGCGCGCCAGCGCGCCCCGGGTGCGGCCGTGCTCACGGTGGCGCTTGGCCTGGTCTGCCCCGAGAGCACTTCATGAGGCGCGTCAGTGCAGTCGTCGCGACGGCCGCCGTACTCGCCGCCGGGGCCGCGATGTCCGCCTGTGCCAGTCAGCCGGACAGCAGCGGCACCACCATCACGCTGTACAACGGCCAGCATGTACAGACGGCTGACAGCCTGATCAGCGCGTTCGAGAAAAAGACGGGCATCAACGTGGTCGTCCGGAGCGACGACGAGGACGTGCTGGCCGACCAGATCGCCGCGGAGGGTAGCAAGTCGCCGGCCGACGTGTTCCTTACCGAGAACTCGCCCCCGCTGGAGAGCCTGCAGGCCAAGGGACTGCTGTCACCGGTAGACAGCGCCACGCTGGCCAGGACACCCAGCAAGTACAACTCACCCCAGGGTGACTGGGCCGGCGTCTCGGCCCGGATCAGTGTGATCATCTATAACCCCAGCTTGATCTCAGCCAGCCAGCTACCGACGCACGTAACGCAGCTTGCCGACCCGCAGTACAAGGGCAAGCTGGCGCTCGCGCCTGGCGAGACTGACTTCCAGCCGATTGTCACCGACTACCAGCGCGCGTACGGCACCGCTGCGACGCTGACCTGGCTGAAGAAGATCGCGGCCAGTGCTGCCGGGCACATCTACCCGGACAATGAGACGATCGCCGACGAGGTGAACCGCGGTGCGGCAGCGTTCGGCGTCGTCAACCAGTACTACTGGTACCGCATGCGGGCTGAGATCGGCGCTGGCAACATGCATTCCAAGATCACCTACTTCGCACCAGGCGACCCCGGCTACGTGATCGACGTCTCCGGCGCAGCAGTGCTGAAGTCGAGCAAGCACCAGGCCGCGGCGCAGAAGTTCCTGGCGTTCCTGCTCAGCAAACAGGGTCAGGAGATTATTGCCACGCCAGGCACAGGCGCCGGCCAGTCGCTGAGCTTCGAGTACCCGATCGGCTCCGGCGTGACCACCAAGGCCGGCGAGACGCCATTCAGCCAGCTTCAGCCGCATCCGATCACGATCGGCGGCCTCGGTGACGGCAGCACCGCGATTGCGCTGATGACCAAGGCTGGCCTGCTGTGAGGCGTGAGCGATGAAGGCGCTTCAGGCACCGGCCGCCCCGCCCGTGCTGACGCCTGTCCGCCCCAGGCGGGCGCCGCGACCATCAGGGCTGACGGCCGTTAGCGCCGCCATCGCCGCCCTTCTCGCGGTCCCGCTGGTGTTCCTGCTGATCGAGTCGCATGCGGCGGGCTGGAGCGCGATCGCCGCCCAGATCGTCCGGCCGCTGACCGGCACGCTGCTGTGGAATACCGTCCGGCTCACGGTCGTGGTTACTGTCCTGTGCGCCATCCTGGGCACCGCGGCCGCATGGCTGGTGGAGCGCACTGACCTGCCCGGCCGACGGTTCTTCGCCGTGCTCCTCGTGATTCCGCTCGCGATTCCGGACTTCGTCGTGAGCTTTGGCTGGAGTTCGCTGTTCGTCTGGGTGCAGGGCTTCCGGGGGGCGGTCCTGGTGATGACGCTGGCGGTCTACCCCCTGGTATACCTGCCTGTGGCGGCCAGCCTGCGCGCGGCCGACCCAGGCCAGGAAGAGGTATCCCGCAGCCTCGGCGTTGGCCGCATGCGGACTTTCGTCCGCGTCACGCTGGGCCAGGCCCGGGGCGCCATTCTTGGCGGGTGCCTGCTTGTCGCCCTGGTGCTGCTAGCCGAGTACGGCGCGTTCGAGATGCTGGGCTATCAGACCTTCACCACGGAGATCTTCACGAACCTCCAGCTGCCCACCGAGGTGCCCACGTCCTGCGCACTGGCCCTGGTCCTGGTAGGCATCAGCCTCGTAGTTCTGGCAGGCGAGGCGCGCTGGCGCGGCGGCGGCCGGGTCGCGCGCTCAGGTCCGATGACCACGCGGGTGATGCCACCGCTGCACCTCGGCCCCGCGGGGACGGCCGTATCCCTGACGGCAGTCTGCGTTCTGATAGCCCTGGCGGTCGGGCTGCCGGCCGGTGCCAGCGTCTACTGGATTGTCGAGGGCGGCGTGCCTTCGGTGTCCAACTCAGTGAGCGTGTCGATGCTCAGCGCGGCCTGGCATACCGCGGCCTACGGCGTCTGCACCGGCGTGCTGGACACTTTGCTGGCCCTGCCGCTTGCCGTGCTGGCCATCAGGCATTCCGGTGCCGTCCGCCATTTCCTCGAGCGCAGCACCTACCTCGTACTGGCCATGCCCGGCGTTGTCATTGCGCTGGCGCTGACCTACTTCACCGAGCAGTACCTGGGCAGCGCCGGATACCAGACCGCGCCGCTCCTGGTGCTTTGCTACACGATCATGTTCTTCCCGCTTGCGCTGGTTGGAGTGAAGGCGGCCATCGCCAGGGCACCGGCCAGCCTGGACGAAGTCGCCCGGTCACTCGGTCAGAGTCGGCTCGCCGCGTTCAGCCGGGTCACGCTGCGCCTCGCGGCGCCCGGCCTGGTGGCTGCCTTCTGCCTGGTGTTCCTTGAAGTCGTCACCGAGCTCACCGCAACGCTCATCCTGGTACCTACTGGTGTCCAGACGCTCGCCACCCAGTTCTGGCAATACCAGTCCAGCCTGTCCTACGCGCAGGCCGCGCCGTTCGCCTTGGTGATGATCGCGCTTGCCACGCTGCCAAGCATTGTGCTCGGCCGCTTCTTCAATCGCTCGGCGAGGGCACGAGGATCAGAGGCATGAGGCAGCTAGCGGTAACCGACCTGCACAAGGCGTTCGGCAGGCACCCGGTGCTGACCGGCCTGAACCTAGATGTGTCGGCCGGATCGTTCACCGCCATACTCGGACCGTCCGGCAGCGGCAAGACGACGCTGCTCCGCTTGCTGGTCGGCTTCGAGCGACCGGACGCGGGGACGATCACTATCGGGGAACGGGTAGTCGACGGGCCGGGCAGTGCACGTGCCGCCTGAGCGTCGCAAGATCGGCTACGTTCCCCAGGAAGGCGCGCTTTTCCCGCACCTGACGGTGGAGAAAAACGTTGGCTTCGGGCTGCCCGCGCGGCCTCGGCCGGGCCCCCGGACCGCGGAACTGCTTGACGCGGTCGGCCTGAGCGGCATGGGCAACCGCTATCCGCACCAGCTCTCCGGCGGACAGCAGCAACGAGTCGCGCTGGCCCGTGCGCTCGCGATCCGGCCCGAGGTTGTGCTGCTCGATGAGCCGTTCACGTCGCTCGATGCCCATATGCGCGCGAGCGTCCGTGCGGACGTGCACGGGATCTGCCGAGCAGCGGGAACGACGGCGATCCTCGTCACTCATGACCAGGACGAGGCGCTGTCGATGGCCGATCGCATTGCGGTACTGCGGGACGGCCGGATCGTCCAGTACACCGCCCCGCAGAACCTGTACAGCAGGCCAGCTGACCCTGCGCTGGCTCGCTTCGTCGGCGACGCGAATTTGCTGGACGGCCAGCTCTGCGAGCGAGGCGAGGCTGGCATGGTCGAGACCGCTCTCGGCCTGCTGCCTCTGGAGCGGCACAGCGCTGCGGTCGCGGATTCGGGCCTGGTGACCGTCCTGATCAGGCCAGAGCAGCTTGAGCTGGTCTCGGACGCGGGTAGTACGGCCGGAGAGCCAAGCGCTGTCGGCGGCCGCGTGGTCGCCTACGAGTACTACGGGCACGATGCGGTCATCCGGGTGAGGCCGGACGGTGCGGAACCCGGCCATGAGGTCATGGTCCGCGCGGTCGGCGGCCTCCCGCTCGCTGTCGGTGCCACGGTCAAGATTCGGGCCCGCGGCCCCGTGGTCGCCTGGACCCGCTAAGCCGGCGTTGCCGCAGCCGTCGTCCCGGTCTTGGTGCTGACTTTCCGCCATAACCCGGATGTCAACCGCGTTGACACCCATTTTCAGCGACGGTAGCATCAACAGCGTTGACACTAAGGGTCTGACGCTCAGGGGGCGAAATGATGCGACGCCGCAGCCTCGGGGACCAGCCGCTGACCAGCGCGAATGGGGCGCTAGATGAGGGCCGGTCCGGTCCGCGGAGCCACGAGGCGCGCAACCTCGTGCTCGTCACGGTTGGCCTGGTGGTGGTCATCGTGGCGTTCTTCTCCAGTTACACGAGCGCGCTCGGCAATCCGAGCGCACATCACATCCCGGTGGCGGTCACCGCACCGCCCGCAGTCGTCGGCAAGCTGGCCGCATCCCCGATGCTGGACGTGTACCAGGTTCCTGATCTCGCCAGAGCACGGAGCATGGTCGACGATCGTGCCGTCGACGGTGCGCTGGCGCTTCCCCCGACCGGGCCAGCCACCTTGCTTGTGGCCAACGGCGGCGGTCACGCGGTGGAGGCCGTCCTCATGCGGCTGGGACAGCAGATGGCACAGGCCCGCGGGGCCCCGCTGAACACGGTGGATGTGGCGCCGACCAGCCCTAATGATCCGAACGGGACGGTGGAGTTCTACTGCGTCGTCTTTCTTGGGATCGGCGGCGCGGTAGGCGGGACGATGCTGGCCAGGATCCTCGGTCCCGTCCGTCGCCTTCCCGATGCGCTGAAACGGCTGGGCTTCGTACTTGCCTACTCCGGGTTGCTTAGCGTCGTCGTCACCCTGTTCGCCGACGTCGTCTTCGGGGCGCTGGTAGGGCACTTCGGGCTTCTCTTCCTGACGCTCTGGGCGTTCGTCGCTGCGGTGTGCCTGGCAGTCACCGGATTTGCCGCCAAGGCGGGGCTGCTAGCGACGGCTGTACTGATCCTCGTGTTCATCCTGCTCGGCAATCCCAGCTCCGCCGGGGCAGTCCCCCGTCCGCTGCTTAACGGCTTCTTCTCCGGGCTGAACCCTGGGTTGCCGCAGGGTGCGGCGCTGTCGGCGCTCCGCGGCGTGCTGTATTTCGGCGATCACGGGATCGTCCCGGCACTGCTGTGCCTGGTGATCTGGGCAGCGGCGGGCCTCACGTTGCTGTTCGCTGCGGGGCTGGACTGGCCACGACTTCGTCCGGGAACGGGGTCGTGAGCACCGGCGGCAGGCCCGTCGACCGCAGCCGAGCGAGCGGCCAGGACACCCGGCGGCGCATCATCGCGGCGGCCGACAGCCTCTTCTCGACCCGCGGATACGACGGTGTCACGGTCCGCGACATCGCTGCCGCCGCAGGCGCCGATCCCGCATTGGTCATCCGGTACTTCCGGTCGAAGAACGACCTGTTCCTCCTCGTCCGGCGGCCAGACCTTGAGCTGCCCCGGCATACCGAACAGCCGCTGACCGCCAGGAACCTGACGCGCGCTCTTGTCGAGCTCAGCCTCGACCAGGGCACCCGCCTGTTCGACGTCGCCACGACCGGCGATCCGCACGGGCCCCAGGGCATCCAGGACCAGATCGAGACCCAGTTGGTCCGGCCGCTGATGGAGGCGTTCGCGCTCGCGCCAGCAGGACGCAATCAGATCGAGGCCGTCGCGGCGCTCGTCACCGGGTCCAGTTTCCTGCGGCACCGCGTCCACACACCCGGCCTGGAACGGCTCAGTCCTGACGAGCTCACCGACCTGCTCACCCCTGCCGTCCAGGCCCTCATCGACGCGGCGCCAAGAAACACCACGCAGTCTATTTAACTAATGCGTATTAGTGTTAGAATCACCGCATGGACGGGAATCAGTCAGGCCTGACGGCTGTCAGCAGCCTGGAGGATCCGGTGCGGGCACGGCTCTACCAGATCGTGTCGGCCAGCCAGGAGCCCATGGGGCGGGACGAGGCGGCTGCCGCAGCCGGGATCGGGCGGCCGCTCGCGGCCTATCATCTGGACAAGCTGGTAGATCTTGGTCTTCTCGCCGCGACCTATCGACGCGCTGAAGGGCGTACCGGACCGGGCGCTGGCCGCCCCGCAAAGCTCTACTCCCGATCTGGCCACGAGTTCGCTGTCACTGTGCCCCCACGCGAGTACGAGCTAGCTGCGCGCCTGCTCGCGGTCGCCGTGGAAAGCGACACCGGCGGCCGCAGCCGGACTGCGCTCCACGATGCAGCCCGGCAACACGGCGCCAACCTGGCGTGCCAGCGGCAGCCCGGGGTGAGCCCCGGCCAGGCGGTGCAGACGGCGCTCGCCGGCTACGGCTTCGAACCCTGGCGCGCAGAGGACGGCACCATCCGGCTGCGCAACTGCCCGTTCCATCACCTAGCCGCGCTGCACCGGGACCTGGTCTGCGGTATGAACCTCGCACTCATCCACGGGCTGATCGATGGTCTGGACGCTCCCGCGATGCACGCAGATCTGGATCCGGGCCCAGGTCGGTGCTGCGTGGCCATCACAACCGAGAATCCGGCGACAGAGAAGACGACAGGACGGTAATGACAGAGCAGCAGGCAACCGAGTTGCCAGATTCGGCTGAGACATCGGGCGCCCCCACCCGCACGCGCCCCGACCTCCGCCTGGCGAGCGGCAAGCGAGCAGTCGATATGGCAGCCGCGCAGCGCGCCGCCGGAGAGTTCCTGGCCGCGCTCGGAATCGAGCTTGACGCGGAGGAACGGCGCGAGACGCCAGCTCGGATGGCGCGCGCTTACGCGGAGCTCTTCGACTCGCCGCCGTTCCGGCTTACGACCTTCCCCAACGACGAGGGCTACGACGAGCTAGTCGTAGCACGGGACATCCCGTTCCGTACCGTCTGCGAGCACCATCTGCTGCCATTCTCCGGAGTCGCGCACGTCGGGTACCTGCCAGGCGAGCGCATCCTTGGGCTGTCGAAGCTCGCCAGGCTGGTCGAGCATTATGCGGCCAGGCCGCAGACCCAGGAGCGGCTGACCAAGCAGATCGCTGACAGCCTCGCCGCGAGTTTGCAGCCGCGCGGGACCGGCGTGGTGCTAGAGGCCGAGCACACCTGCATGACGCTCCGCGGTGTCCGGGCCCGCGGCGCGTCCACCATCACCTCGGCACTGCTCGGCTCGTTGCGGGCAGATGCAAGGTCTCGCGCAGAATTTCTCGCACTGGCCGGCGTGCAGTAGCCGCTGCGCCGTGCGACCAGGAACGAGCGTGACGATGGGAGATAACGATGAGCAAGGCCACGCCCTACGTGATCGTCGGCGCTAGCCTCGCCGGGGCAAAAGCAGCAGAGGCGCTGCGCGCGGCGGGCTTCGACGGCCCCGTCGTCCTGATCGGCGCCGAGAGCGAACTGCCGTATGAGCGCCCGCCGCTGTCCAAGGGCTACCTGCAGGGCAAAGCGGAACGCGACGCTATCTACGTCCACTCAATGCAGTGGTACCAGGAGGCAGATGTTGAGTTGCGCCTTGGTACCACAGTTACGGCCATCGACCGGGCGGCACACGAGGTTGTGCTTGCGGATGGCAGCAGGATCGGCTACGCCAAGCTGCTGCTGACGACTGGCTCGTCGCCGCGGCGCCTTCCGGTGCCTGGCGCTGACTTCGATGGCGTGCACTATCTGCGCAGCGTCGGCGACAGCGACCAGATCAAGGCCGTACTTGGCTCGGCGGCAAGCGTCGCCGTGATCGGCGCGGGCTGGATCGGGCTCGAGGTGACTGCAGCAGCGCGGGAGGCTGGCGTGGCCGTCACAGTACTGGAGGCAGCCGAACTGCCGCTGCTGCGAGTGCTCGGCCCTGAAGTGGCCAAGGTGTTCGCTGCATTGCATCGCGATCATGGCGTCGACCTGCGATTCGGTGTGCAGGTCGCCGAGATCACTGGCAAGGACGGCCGCGCGGAGGGCGTCCGGCTCGGCGATGGATCGCTGGTAGCGGCCGACGCCGTCATCGTCGGCGTCGGGATCACGCCCAATACAGAGCTCGCGGCCGCCGCTGGCCTTGAGATCGACAATGGCATAAAGGTCGATGCTCAGCTCCGCTCCTCCGACCCGGACATTTACGCAGCCGGGGATGTCGCTAGTGCCTTCCATCCCGTGATCGGCAAGCACATCAGGGTCGAGCACTGGGCCAACGCGCTTAACCAGCCGCAGGCGGCCGCTACAGGCAATGGCGGGCCAGCAGGTGAGCTACGACCGGGTGCCCTATTTCTTCAGCGACCAGTACGACCTCGGCATGGAGTACTTCGGGCTACGTCGAACCCGGCGGATACGATGAGGTGGTCGTTCGCGGCGACGTTGCCGGCCGCGAGTTCGTCGCGTTCTGGCTCGCGCGACGGCGGGCGGGTCCTCGCCGGGATGAACGTGAACGTGTGGGACGTGACCGACGCTATCCAAGCGCTAGTGAGCTCGGGCCGTCCGGTGGACAAGGCAGCGCTGTCCGACCCGGGGACGTCCCTTGATTCCGTCATCTCTGCTGACCCAGGAACTGGCGGGCAATAACCAGGGATCACGGCGCTGACACGCGGCAGCGAGTCATGGCCAGCCGGGGCTCACGCCGCGGATCCTCCGATGGCCAGCCGCATCATGTCGGTGTCAAGGTCGATCGCGACGTCGGCCCCGGCGGCGCGGCCGTTCTCGTGCTGGTAGCTCTGCCAGGTCTCTTCTCTGACCTTGCGGGCGAATCCGCTTTCCATCAGCAGCTGGAGTTCGACGGCGGCCCGGTCGATGCGCTGGCTCAGCGCGGGGTCGCTCCAGTCGTCAGGCGCGGCGAACAGCGACGTCGGAACGGCCAGCGTACGCAGGTAGGCAAACATGGACCGCAGCTGGCCGTCGGCGACCAAGGCGTGCCGGGCGGTGCCGGCGGTCGCGGCGAGCACGACTGGCTTGGCGATGAGCAGGTCGTCATCGAGGATGTCGAAGAAGGCCGTGAATAGCCCGCTGGGGCCGGCCTTGTAAACGGGAGTGCTGGCGATGATGCCGTCGGCATCGCTCAGAGCCGTGATCGCCTGCTGGAGCTTCGGCGTGATCAGCTGCGAGACGAGCGCGGTGGAGATGTCAGCGGAGATCTCGCGCAGTTCGACGGCGCGCACCGTCACAATGCTCCCGCGGCTGGCCGCTACGGCCGTGACGCGCTCAGCGGCGCGATCTGCCAGCAGCCTGGTCGAGGATGGATCCGACGTTCCGGCGCTGACCACCGCAAGCGTGAATGAATCGCCGTCTGGCTGGCTGCTCATGAGCTGATGTCCTCGTTCTCGTCGTCGTTCTCGTTGAAAGCTCTGGGCTGGCCGGCGAGTGTCCGGCCGATCGTTTCCAGCCGCCGCAGGTCACTCCGGTCCAGGGCGGCGGTCAGGACGCGGGCCACGCTGCGGGCATGCCGGCGGCCGACCTGGCGCTGCAGCGCCCGGCCGGCCCCGGTGAGCGACACGCGAACGCTGCGCCCGTCGGCCGGGTCAGACTGGCACTCGATGAGACCCCGAGTCGGCGAGCCTGTGCACCAGGCGGGACAGGGCAGGCTGACTGAGCAGGACATGCCGGTTCAGCTCGCCGATGCGCACTGGACCGTGGCATTTGGACAGCGTGTACAGCACGTCGTACTCCCGCATCGACAGCTCCGCCCAGATGTCCTCGGCCGCGAACTGCTTCATCAGCGCGGCGTGGGCGGACAGCAACGCCTCCCACGCGTCGTTCGCGCGCTGCCCTGCGCCGGCCATCACGGCTCCGGGTACTCGGCCTGGACCTCCGGCGCGGTGTCCTGGTACGGCGACTGGCCCGTGACGTTGTCGCCGCGGTTGGCGTTCGGGCGCGGCTGACGCGGCGGCAGGTCGCCGTACTTCGCCCTGACCATGCCGGAGTGCGTGGGCGCCTCCGCCGTCTGCGGGTCCTGCCGGGCCGCGATCTCCTTACGCAGCACCGGTATGACCTCTCCGCCGAGCAGGTCAAGCTGATCCAGCACCGTCTTCAGCGGCAGGCCGGCGTGGTCCATCAGGAACAGCTGACGCTGGTAGTCGCCGAAGTGCTCGCGGAAGGTCAGCGTCTTGTCGATGACCTCCTGAGGGCTGCCGACCGACAGCGGCGTAGCGTCCGTGAAGTCCTCCATCGACGGTCCGTGGCCGTAGACCGGCGCCTCGTTGAAGTAAGGACGGAACTCGCGCTTAGCGTCCTGGGAGTTCCTGGCGATGTAGGCCTGGCCGCCTAGGCCGACGATCGCCTGCTTCTCGGTGCCGTGGCCATAGTGGGCGTAGCGCTGCCGGTAGAACCGGATCAGGCGCATGTAATGCTCCTTCGGCCAGAAGATGTTGTTGGCGAAGAAGCCGTCGCCGTAAAACGCGGCCTGCTCGGCGATCTCTGGGGTGCGGATTGAGCCGTGCCACACGAACGGCGGCACGTCATCCAAGGGTCGCGGGATCGACGTGAAGCCCTGCAGCGGAGTGCGGTACTTCCCCTGCCAGTCCACGACATCCTCGCGCCAGAGCCGGTGCAGCAGGTTGTAGTTCTCCAGGGCCAGCGGCAGTCCCTGCCGGATGTCCTGACCGAACCACGGATACACCGGCGCAGTATTGCCGCGCCCGAGCATCAGGTCCATCCGGCCCTTCGACAGATGCTGCAACATCGCGTACTCCTCCGCGATGCGCACCGGATCGTTCGTTGTGATCAGGGTCGTCGCCGTGGACACGATCAGACGTTTCGTCGTCGCCGCGATGTACGCAAGTAGCGTCGTCGGGGCCGAGGAGAAAAACGGCGGATTGTGATGCTCTCCGATCGCGAACACGTCCAGTCCCACGTCGTCGGCCTTCTGCGCGATCTGGACGACCGCGTCGATACGCTCCGCCTCGCTCGGCGTCTCCCCCGAGACCGGGTCTCGGGTGATGTCACTGACCGAGAAGATCCCGAACTGCATGCTCATGCCTCCCCTGGGTCCAGATCCGGGCCGACTACGGACGCTCGGCCCGGCGGAACCGAGATATATGCGTTTGCATGTAATAACAGCGCGGAGCCTGTGCTATTCCTTGCCCGGTGACGGCGCCGCCGAGCTAGCGCTCCGGGTGCCCGGTCAGGCGGTTGGCCTCGCGCTCGAGAACCCAGGCGCTGGGCCGGATGTTGCGGTCGCGGTCAATGAGCCCGAACTCGACGTCGAAGCCGTGCAGCCACTCGTAGTTGTCCACCGCGGTCCAGTGGAAGAAGCCGCGAACGTCGATGCCGCGGGCGATCGCCTCGCTGGTCACCTGCAGGCCGCGCTCGAGGTAGGCCACGCGCTGGCTGTCGTCGCTGGTGCCGATGCCGTACTCGGCTACCAGCAGCGGAGTCCCAGGCAGCACCTGATCCAGCCGGTCGAGCACCCGGCCCAGCCCGTCAGCCCAGATGCCATAGCCCAGTGGGGACACTGGCGCGTCCGGCGGGTACGGAACCATCCGGCCCTGCCGGATACCGATAGTCGAGTAGAACGAGAAGCCGATCAGGTCGAACGAGCCGGCCAGGTCCGGCCGGCTGGTCGCATCAAGGCCGGGAACGCGCAGTACCCCATCTCTGAACAGGCCAAGACCCGCTTGCCAGTTCATCGCGTCGAGCAGGTCGGCCAGCCGAATGGTCCGCGGATCGTCGTCCAGCGCTTCGATGGCAGACAGTCCGAAGATCGACGCGACCGGCGCACCGGTCTGCCGAAGCCGCACTGCCGCCTCGGCGGTCGCAAGCTGCATCGCGCGGGAGACCTGTGCGCACTCGCTCAGATCGTCGTGCCCTGGCGGCCAGCCGCGGCCCAGATAGCCAGCGAAGGCGTAGTAGTTCGTCTCGTTCACCGGCTGCCAGCCGCGGGCAAGATCGCCGAACGTCTCGGCGATGAACTCGACGTGCCGTGCCCAGAAGTCGCCACGGTTCGGCTCGGCCAGGAACCCGCCGGCATCGGCGAACCACCGGGGCAGCGTGAAGTGGTGCAGGCAGACCCACGGCTCGACACCGGCCTCAAGCGCAGCGGCGAGTACGTCGCGGTAATACGCGACCGCGGCAGGGTCGTGCCGACCCGGCTCGGGTTCCACGCGTGCCCAGTCAATCGTCAGCCGGTGATGGCGCAGCCCCAGACTGGCGAGTAGCCGGAAATCCTCGGAGAATCGCACTGCGAACCCGTTCCCATCGCCCGACAGCGGCGCGTGACCGGCGCGTTCCCAGTCCCACCAGTCGGACGCCGGGGACGCGCCCTCACACTGTGTCGCAGAAGCGCCCGTTCCCCATAGGAAATTGTCAGGCCAGTCCATCTCTCTCCTGTCATGTCATGCTGGGCGAGCCTGGTGTCCTCGGTCGCCGTTGCGCCCGCCTCAGCCCGCGGTCATAGCAGGATTGGATTCACCCAGGTGATCTGCGGGAACCTCGCGAAGTCGGAGTCCGTTGAGCAGATCCCCACTCCGTGCTCGATCGCCAGGGCGGCCAGATGAGCATCGGTCACCAGATTTCCCCGCAGGTCGCCACCCACAATGAGGTCAGCAATGATCTCTGCGTGCCGTTCGCCAGGAACCGGTACCCAGGTCGCGTCGGCTTCGAGCCAATCGGCCACAAACGACCAGGCCTGGCTTGGACTGAGCGGAGTGACCGACGCACGCGGATGGGTTGCAATCCGCTGAAACGCGAGCAATGACGCCCACGGCAGTCCGGTCCGGGCCGGCTTGTTAAGCGAAGTCTCCAGCCAGTCCCTGGCACGCTCGTGAAAAGGACTGCGGGTATCCACCGCATATAGCAGGACGCTCGCATCGACGATCATCTACGGATGCTCTGATCCATCAAGCAGCTCAAGCGCATCCGCCACGTTTGACACGTCGATGCGGAGGCCCAACTCGGCGGTGCGCTGCCGGAAGGCTCGTCGCTTTGATCGTGCCGGCCGCAGCCCGGCGCGAGCGAGCCTGTTGACGGCTTCGGCGAGGCCGATGTGCTCCTCGCGGCTGAGGCGTTGGGCAGCGGCGGCCACGTCGTCATCGAGCCGGATTGTAGTACGCATGTGGCAAGGCTAGCATCAGTGATGCAGCATTCAGTGCATCATAGAATCACCTAGCGCTGAGACATCGCCATCGCGAGGGAAGTCCGATGGACAAATTAGTAGCACTTATCATCCTCGTGGCCTGGGTCGCCTTCTGGATCTACTGGCTAGCCGCGTCGGTTGGCATCAAGGCTGGACGGACTAGGTGGGGTAGCTTCGCCGGGATCCGAGTCGCGATCGTGCTCATCGTCCTGCTCCTGGTGCGAGCGAAAGTCTTCAAGGGCCACACGATCTCGAACGACGCATGGCTGGAGGGAATCGGGCTCGCGATCTTCGTGTCAGGGCTGGCTTTGGCTGTCTGGGCCCGCGTCTACCTCGGTCGGAACTGGGGAGCGCCCATGTCGCAGAAAGTCGACCCGGATCTCGTGACGGCCGGCCCGTACCGCAGAGTTCGCCATCCCATCTACTCGGGCCTGATCCTCGCCATGCTAGGCACCGCGATAGCGGTCAGCTGGTATTGGCTGATCGCTGTTGCACTGATGGGGACGTACTTCGTCTACAGCGCCGCTACGGAAGAGCGCTACATGACTGGCCTCTTCCCCGATGCGTATCCCGCCTACAAGCGACGACACCAAGATGCTCATTCCTTTCGTCTTTTGAGATGTCGGCTTCGGCGGTCAGTGCGTCCGTTCGTGTTCGCGCGGCGCGGGCAGGGCGGATCGTCGCGAAGGGTCCGGCAATCATCCTGCGGCGAATCTCGCTTCCGGTGCGTTCGGCGGCTATGGCACAGTCCTGATTGTGCCGTTGGAGGATCTGCCGGACTGGCTGCCGGCTTGGTGTCTGGACCATCTGGGTGGCGAACCCTCCGACGTGCTGTTCCAGCTGCATCAGGTCTCGATGGTGTTCGGTCTCCGGTTGGCTGGTGGCAGGGACGTGGTGGTCAAGGCGCGCGCCGATGACGGCCGGGCCGTGTCGTGTGTCGCGGCGCAGGCCCGGCTGGCCGAGCGCGGGTTTCCGTGTGCCCGGCCGCTCACGCCGGTGGCCGGTGTCGGTTCGCTGGCTGTGCACGCGGAAGAGTTCCGGCCCGGCGGCGAGGTGTTGCACGGGGACTCGCCGGACATAGCCATGCGCAACGCGGAGGTGTTCGCCCGGCTGATGGCCGAACTTGCCGGCGTGACCGTCGCGCCGCCGCTGCCGAATCCGCCTTGGGTGCGCTGGGACCACGCCGATTCCGGGGTGTGGCCGGCGATCGACTTCCTCGATAGCCGGGACCAGAGCGTCGTGCCCGCGTACGTCGTTGACACGGCCGGGCGGGCCCGGCGGCGGCTACTGGCCGCCGGCCTGCCGTGCGTGCTGGGCCACGCCGACTTCGAGGCGCAGAACCTGCGGTGGCACGGCCGGGAAGTGTGGGCGGTGCACGACTGGGACAGCCTGGCGTGGCAGCCGGAGGCGGCGCTGGCGGGAGCGGCGAGTGGGTCGTTTGCCAGTGCCGGGCCGCCCACGCTGGCGCCGATCGAAAGCTCCGAGGCGTTCCTGGTGGCTTACCAGGACATTCGCGGGCGCATGTTCACGGCCGTGGAATCGGAGATCGCGTGGGCGGCCAGCTTGTGGATGGCAGCGTACAACGCCCGAGAGATGGCACTGCGCGGCTACACCCCGGTATGCGGCGATGTGCTCCGGGCACAAGCAGCCGAACGCCTCCGCCGGGCTAATGCCTAGCACCAGCATGCGAGTCCAGCGAGCGCTGCGACCGCGCAGCCAGGCGGCTCGGCTCCATTTCGCCGGCTGGTTAGTGCGTCCCTTCGTGTTCGCGCGGGGCGGGAAGCGCGCTGGCCGACGGAGCCGCGGCCGGAGGTGGCCTGCCGATCAGCTCGATCAGACCCAGCACGATCAGCAGCAACACGACGATCCAGATCACCACGGCAGCCGTCGGCCGGCTCCAGAACACGAAGGCGAGAACGGCCGCAGTAGTTGCGCCAATCCGCAAGAAGCTGCGATGGGCGTAGGTCCACCGGCCAATCGGCCCGGTGCTCAGGCCGGCGCGATCGCCGTGGGCCCGAACCCAGCCAAAGCCCCTGGAGAACGCCGCCCTGGTGCGGACCGCGGTGACGGATTGCCCGGTGATGAAGGCGGCGCCTGCGACCGCGAGGCCGACGACAAGCAGCGTCCGCAGGCCCTCCTTGATAAACCGAACTAGCGTGTCGTACAGGGCCGCAGCCGCGTCGGCTGGCAGCTTGCTGTTGGGGATCGAATTCAGGTAGATGCCGCGGAAGATGAGCAAACCTGCAGCTAGGACCAGCATCGCGGTGGCCAGGCCGAGCCCGGCGCCGATCAGCGCTCGCCGGTGGCTGCGGGCAACGTAGACCCCGCTGGCCAGCAACAGCAGCGTCAGGATCGGCAGGACGATCTTGAGGTCGTTTATCAGCCGGTACCCGGTTTGTGCCTTGACGAAGTATTTCGCCGAGAACAGCTCGAACGTTGGGTTTATCGGTGGCAGCTTGCCGACGATGGTCAGGCCCCGGGCGCTGATCCGCTGCTTGGCCACGTCTATGAACGGTCCCAGGCTGAGGGTGACCTGCCCGTTACTGACCGAGATCGCACTGCTTCCCTGCCCCGACAGCGCCTTGACGAGATGAGCGTGCGCGACAGTGTTAAGCCTGACCCACAACTGCGCAAAGGCCGGGCTCGTCACGAGCTTATGCACCTGTGAGTGAACGAAGCCAGCCAGAGCGCTGGCGATGGACGGCGTAAAGCTTCTCAGCAGCCCCGCGACCCGCGTCAGGCCATGGCTGGACAGCGCGCCGGCTGCCTGATTAGTGAGCGAGCTAACCGGAATATGGCTTGTGATCTGGGTCGAGATCTTGTCGGTCAGCGCTCCCTGGATGGCCGGATTGCTTGCCAGCGGCGCAATGTTCGCCACGTACCTGCCGGTGTCAGACACCTGGTTGGCGGTCCAGACTGCTAGCACCGACATCGGCGCGAGAACACAGCCGAGGACAATGAGCAGGCTGGCCACTGGGCCGCGCCAACCGATCCTGGCTCGCTGCCGTGCTGGCGGTCGCGTGTGAAGCTCCGCGACCTCAGCGCGGAGCCGCTCAAGCTCGGCCCGTTCCCCAGGGTCCAAGGCCTGCGCGCCATGCGCGGCTGTGGACCCGCCGCCCGTTAGAGACACGGTTGTCCTTCCGTCAGTCCCTTTAAGGGTCAGCCGACGGCTACGTGCGCGCATCACCCCGAGTGGGTGACAAAGCTGCTGATGCCCGCCGGGCTCGGTGGCGGCAGGGCCGGGACCGCCAGGTTGAGGGACTTCGGCGATTACATACGCATTTGCCGGCCGACCATCCAGCTATCAGCTGCAGCTCGCCGCGACGGTGCCGGTGCAGCCAGTTGCCGTGGAACGGCCCGGCTTGGCTGGTGCCACGTCAACTGCTAGCTGACGACGGACGGCGCCGCCAGAACAAGCTGTGCGTGCCGCTTTCGCCCTTGATGGCGAACGTGACCGCGAGAAGTTCCCAGCCATGGCTGGCGATGGCGTTCATGTGCCGGCTCAAGCTCTCGGCGTCATGCGCGTTCTGGGTGCAGAGATACTCCCAGGGGCAGTCATAACGTAAGTGTAGGCATGCGCGAGCACAGGAGAACGGGGCTGCAGCCGCTCGGCCGGCGCGACGGCTAGCTGCCGAGCCCTACTAGGCCGGCCTCGAACGCGAACACCACAAGCTGCGCTCTGTCCCTCGCAGCCAGCTTCATCATGGCCCTGGCGGCGTGGGTCTTGACCGTCAACTGGCTCACGTAAAGCTGATCGGCGATCTCCTCATTGGACAGTCCCGTGGCGATGAGTGTCACGACCTCTCGCTCGCGCGGCGTCAGTTCGTCGAGCGCTGACGGTTTGCGCGGTGCGGGAGACCGGCTGGCGAACTCCGCAATGAGCCGCCTGGTCACGCCAGGGACAGCAGCGCTTCGCCTCCCGCGACCACGCGGACCGCGCGAATCAGCTCGCTGGCGTCAGTGTCCTTGACGAGGAAGGCCGGCGGCCCCAGCCCTGAGAGCGTCGGATGTACTCATCCAGACCAAACGTGGTGAGAATCACGACATGGACTCCGGTCAGCCCGGGCTCGTGCGCGATTCGCCTCGTCGCCTCGATGCCGTCAAGCACTGGCATCCGGATGTCCCATCAGCAGCACATCCGGCCTGTGCCTTGGTCGCCCAGGTTATTACTCAGATCCCGGATCGAAACGCTTACCGCCGGGGCGGCGCTGGAAGACGTCTTCCTCAGCCTCACTTCGGCCGGCAGCGCGCGCCGCAAGTCTCTAGACGATCGACACGGAGGTACGAGCGGTGATCACTTTGATCCAGGTGGAACTTCTCGAGCTGCGCGCGGCCCGGATGACCTACGGCCTACTGGCGGTGGCGGCCGCCCTGAGCGCGGTGTTCTCGCACACTTGAGGCTTCCAGGTCCGGGGCGGGCAAGCCGGTGGCGCCGCGCTGTACACCGCCGCCGGGCTCAACAGCGTGATCGCTGAGCAGCGTCTCGAGCCTGATGCTGACGGCGCTGCTCGGTGCCGTCATGTCCGAGCGGGGAGATTCCGGCGCTCGACAGCCACATCTCAGGCCTACCTCGTGACGCCGCGCCGCCAGCGGCTGTGCTGGGGGCGAAGGCGATCGCCGCAGCGTGCGCTGGCGTCGTCTTCGGCCTCGTCGGCTGGCTCATTCCCACTGGAGTCGGGCTCGCCTTCGTGGCGTCCCGCGGATACCACCTGGCGTCACGGATGCCACCATGCGCGCGTTATGCGGCCGGTCACCTCGTCGCCGGGGCACTGCTGGCCGCCGTCGGCGTCGCCTCGGAGCGCTCGTCAGGTCGCAGCTCGCCGTAGTTATCAGCGTATTCGTCTGGTCGATCGTGATCGAGTCGCTCGTCGGCGGCCTGTTCACATCAGTCAGGCCGTCCTGCCGTACACCGCTGCGACCACGCTGGCCGGCACGCCGCTTGGTGGCGCAGCGTTCGGCGCAGCCCGACTGTCGCCAGCGGCGCAGGCCCGCTCCCGTTTCCGGCGCCGCCGCACTCGTGGCCGCGGCGGCCGCCGCGCTGGCGCTCGTTGCCGCGCGGACCACCGTCGCCGGACATCACCCAGTGAGCCATCCAACGCCATCAAGCCAGCGAGCGCTGCGCTGCCCAGAGACCGCGGCGTACCGACGCTCACGGTGTCCGGCCGGTTCAGGCGATCAGCAGGCGAAGGCCAAGCTCTGCTGCGTCGAGATCGAGGAGGTCGCGGTTGCGTTCGGCCCACCGGCCTGAGGCGAGGTCATCACGGAGGCTGCGCACCGTCCTCTGCTCGGCGTCCGGCCCGACTGTGGTCCAGACCGATATTCCGCGACGGACATGATCGTCAAGGTATGCCTCGGGCCGGCGCCAGTAGGCCTCGAAGAAGCCGTCCGCGCAGTCCCACGGGATAGGCACCGGCTCCGTCCGGGCTCCGATCGCGCGGGCCAGCTCGGTCAGCGAAGGACGGCCGATAAGGAGGTCAGCGACCTCAGGCAGGTAGTCGCGAGTAAGCCAGAACCGACGACGCCATGCGGTATCACTGCTGTCGAACGTGAACACCACCACGCGGCGGGCGACGCGGCGCATCTCGCGCAGGCCGGCGATCGGGTCCTGCCAGTGATGAATGGTGGAAAAAGCCATCGCGGCATCGAAGGACTGGTCGTCGAACGGCAGGTTCTCGGCGGATCCAGCCAGGCACGGCGCCGCGTCCGGTGGGCGCTGCGCACGCATGAGCGCCGACGGTTCCACCGCGAGGACGTGGCGGCCGGGGGGCTCGTAGGACCCGGTGCCCGCCCCGACGTTAAGTACCGTCCGGGCATCGCCGAGCGCATCCCAGACCTGCGCGGCGATCCGCGGCTCGGTGCGCCGCGTCACGGTGTAAGTGGCTCCGATGGTGTCATACAGCTGCGCGCTGGACATGTCGCTGCCTCCCTGGCTGTCACCCCTCGTGCCCAGTCAAGATATATCTCCAGACGGCTCGAGACAAGATATGTCTCGTCATGAATTCCGCGGCCGGTGAGGAGACTGCCTCCGCGGCGATGCGTCATAACAATCTGCAGTTTCGAGGGGAACAGGGCCGCGTTCGCCGAACGCCCGGAGCCCGCGCGCGCCGCGAGCTGGTCAGCCCAGGGACGGTAGCTGATGAGAGTCCAGACGTTTCCGCGATCGCGCACAGCCGCCTTGGCTAGGCTTCGGGCACCGCGGTCCCTAGCAGTCGCTGGACCTCCTCGCGCAGCTGCGCGGCAGGCGGCAGGCCGGGCACGTCTACATCTGTCTCCGGGTTGACACCGTCGGCGATGCTCTGCCATCGGCGGATGACCAGGTCGACGAACGGCTGCTCGGTGAATACCCAGAACCGGCCGGCGACGACCGCGTCGGCGACCAGGTCGGCGACGCTGGCCGGCGGAATCGCGTTGTCGATGGCCTTCTGGACGTGCGGCACGGTCACCTCGGCGGCGAACGACGGCGGCGGCATAGCGCCAAGGCCGGCGGGCCAGTTGCGCGAGGCGTCCATGATGTTCGTGCGGACCCAGCCTGGGCACACGACGCTGACCCCGATGGGGAGGCCGGCAACGGTCATCGACTTGTAGAGGCCGTCGGAGATGGCGACGACCGCGTGCTTAGACGCGTCGTATGACGGAGCGAAACCTGGGTACAGCCCGGCGATGCTCGCCGTGTTGACGAAGTGGCCCCCGCCCTGGCTGAGCATCTGCGGCAGGAAGGCCCGGATGCCGTGGATGACTCCCCACAGGTTGACGCCGAGCACCCAATCCCAGGCGGAGATCGGGCCGAACCACGGATCCGCGCCGCTCTCCACGCCCGCGTTGTTGCACACCACGTGCGCGGCGCCGAAGCGCTCGACCGTCGCCGCCGCGAGTGCCTGGACCGAGGCCTCGTCACTCACGTCGGTGGTCACAGCCAGCGTCTCGACGCCGAGTTCTGCGATCTTCTCCTCCGCTGCCTCGAGGGCGGCGGCCTCGACGTCGGCAAGGACGACGTCAAGCCCGGCTCGGGCGAAGCGCTCAGAGAGGGCGAACCCGATGCCGCTCGCGGCTCCGGTGACGACGGCAACTTTCCCCGCGGTTAGTTCCATGGCGTTCCCCTCCGTAGAAATGTGCCTTCACGCTATCTCGCCCGGCCTCGCCTGACATCTGGTCTTTTTGGTGAGCAGCACCGTGCACTCGTCTGGCGCGGTCGGCGATGAGCGCGCAAGATCGTAACTGGCGCCAACCAGTGTGGTGGCGACCGGGAAGGCAGATCTCATGTCCAAGGCATCCGCATGGCCGGACGACCGGCGCATTACCGTCAGCGACCTACAGGCAGCGACCGACCGCGGCGAGAGGTGGTCGATGCTCACTAGCTACGACGTGCTCACCGCGGGCATCTTCGAGCAGGCCGGAGTCCGCGCGCTGCTCGTGGGCGACACCAGCGCGGAGCTGGTGCTCGGGCACGCCAGCACGCTGCCGATCACCATGGCCGAGCTCATCAGCATGACCAGGGCCGTCGTCGCCGGAACAAGGACGGCCCTGGTAGTGGCCGACCTACCCTTCGGCAGCTACCAGGCCGGGCCGGAGGTAGCTCTAGCCAATGCGGTCAGGCACCTTAAGGAAGGCGGCGCGCAGGCAGTGAAGCTGGAGGGTGGCAGCCGTGTGCTGCCCCAGGTCCGTGCACTTGTCGCCGCGGGCATACCGGTCATGGGCCACCTCGGGCTGACCCCGCAGAGCGTGAACGTACTTGGCGGCATGCGCCGGGTCCAGGGCCGTGGTGACGCCGGCGAGCAACTGGTGGCCGACGCCCTCGAACTCGAACGGGCCGGCGCATTCGCGGTCGTCATGGAGTCCATTCCGGCCGACCTAGGAAGCAGGGTGTCGGCCGCGCTCCGCGTGCCGACCGTTGGCATCGGCGCCGGGCCCGGGTGCGACGCGCAGATCATGGTCTGGCAGGACATGGCTGGGCTGACCACCGGTCGCCTGCCCAGGTTCGTCAAGCCCTACGGCGACATGCGCACTGACCTGCTGGCGTCCGCTCGCGAGTACGTGGCCGAGGTCGTCGCAGGCAGCTATCCCGACCCTGCGCACAGCTATTCATAGCGAAACGCCAGGCTAGGCGGGCAGGTCATGTGTCCTCGTGCACGAACTCCGGTCCCACCGTGCCAGCTCGCTCGAGCGCCTCGGGCTTGCGGAGATAGACGCCAGCTGTAGCCACGACGGCGATCACCACGATGGCCAGGATCCATGCCCAGTACCACTTGGCAGGCGGCGGCTGGCTTGGCTGGACAAACTCATAGACGCCATAGACCAGAACGGCAGAGCCGAGCAGCGGAACAAGCGCGTGCTTGATGAAGCGGAACGCCGATCTGTTGGTCGTGAGGATGTATATCGGAAGCGCGAGGTTGGCCAGCAGGTACACGACCAGGATCGGGACGGTTCCGATGCCAGCTTCGTCGGAGAAGATCGAGACGGCATTGCCGTGCATCGTCGCGTACGGGATAACCGCTAGCAGGACCAGCAACCCGGTGTAGATGAGAACGGAGGCGACCGGAACCTTCGTGCGGGTAACTGATGCCATCTTCGGCGGCAACAGCCCTGCCCTGGCACCGTTGAACGTAATCCGGGTTTGCGAATTCGCCGCGGCCAGGAAGCAGCCGAACGAACTAGTGAAGCCGACCAGGCCGATGAGCCAGTCCAGCCACGGGCTGAAGTGCCGGGACAGATCGAGGAAGGGCGCAGCTTCGGCGAAGCTCCCACGGAAAGAGCCAGCACGTCGCCAGCCGACGTGTGGCCTGCGGGCACGCGCTACTATCGCGAGTGGCGCTGGGAGGGTGCCGCCGGGTCCGCGGAAAGGACTGAGTCCACCTCCGGATCACGATGCAACTGTGGCTGTGGCCTCTTCCTCGGCCCGAGCAGCGGACTCCGGGCTGACGAGGGAGACGCTGTGTCCGATTCACTTCCCGAGCGCCCCGATCTCGATCAACTGCGCCGTCGCGCCAAGGAACTGCGCGACGCGGCCCAGCGCAGTGATGCCGCCGCTTTGGAGCGGTTCGCCCGCCACCACCCCTCGGCGGCACTGGGCGCGATCAGCCTCACTGCCGCGCAGCTTGTCATTGCCCGCGAGCTGGGTTTTACGAGCTGGCCCAAGCTCAAGACCGCCACCAACGCCGCCGCGACCTCCCATCGAGACGTGGCGGCGTTTGTGGCCGCCTCCGTCGATGGCCCCCTACGCCGCGCCAGCGGGATTTTCGCTGCCGAGCCGGGCATCGCCGGGCGCAGCCTGCTCGCCGCCGCGGTGCTCGGCGACGCCGACGCGGTACGGGAGATGCTCGCCGCCGACCACGCGGCGGCGGTGGCCATCGACGACGAGCGCGGCTGGCCGCCGCTGCTGTACGCCTGCTACTCGCGGTGGCATCAGATCGACCCCGGGAGGGCGCCTGGGATGGCCGAGGTGGTTCGCGTCCTGCTCGACGCCGGAGCCAGCCCGAACACCAACGACGGGGGCCGCCCCCGCTACCGGTCAGCGCTGAAGGGATCCGTGGAGGTCAACAACCCCGACATCACTGCGGTACTGCTCGACGCCGGGGCCAGCCCCGACCCGGGTCAGCCCATCGGTGAGGCGGTCGGTCATCGCGACCACCGCTGCCTGCGGCTGCTGCTCGCCCACGGCGCACGGGTGGCCAGAACGTGGGCCGTCGGCGCTGCGGTGTACCACGACGATCCCGGTGCGCTGTCACTGCTGCTCGACGCCCTCGAAGCGAGTGGCAGCAGTGCAGCAGGCGCAGCAACTGGGGAGCTGCCGGATGCCGCGGCTCACGCTTCGCTGCCAGTCGTCGCCGCCCTCCTCGACGCCGGAGCCGACCCAAGGGCGACCGATGAAGATGGCGTGTCGGCGCTGCGCCTGGCAGTCAGGGCGGGCAAGAGCGACACCGCGGCACGGCTGCGTGCCGCCGGCGCCGCCGATGACGGCACCGACATCGACCGGTTCATCGGCGCGTGCCTCAGCGCCGACCGCAGCGCCGCCAGTCAGCTGCTCGCCGACCACCCTGACCTGCCGGGTCGGCTGACCGACCAGGACCAGGCTGTGGTCGTCGACGCTGCCGGTTCCAGCCCGGCCGATGCGATCGCCCTCATGCTCGACCTGGGCTTCTCGCCCCATGCCCGCAACGACCTCGGGGAGGAGCCGCTGCACTCCGCCGCCTATTGCGGGAACGCGGCGGTCGTCCGGCTGCTCCTGGAAGCCGGGGCCGACGTCGACGCCCGAGACGCCAGGTTCGACGGCACCCCGCTGGCCTTCGCCACCGTCGGCAGCGGCGAGCAGGCCGGCAAGCCGGGCGACTGGGCCGAGACGGTACGCCTGCTGATCGAGGCCGGCGCCTCCCGCCATGACGTTTGGGTCTCCGGGAAACCGCCCAGCGAGGAGATCATCGACCTCCTGGAGCGCTATGGCATAACCCCGGACGAGCCCGGTGACTCTCAAGCCGACAACCACACGGAGGTGCCCGGCCCGATCGGGGCGGGCATCCTGGCCGACGTGGCCCGGCACCTGGAAGCCGCTTACCGCGACCAGGACCTCGGCCTGCTCGGGTCGCTCCTGCACCCGCAGGTGCAGTGGACCGGTTTGTGCAGCAACCGCGAGCAGGTGCTCGACTGGTACCGGGGACTGCTTGCCGACGGCACAGTGGCCACCGTCAACAGCGTAGAAGTCGACCGCGACGCCGTCGTGCTCGGCCTCGCCGTGGCCCGCAAGGCCGAAGGAGCCAGGCCCGCCCCGCCGCAGCAGCTCTACCAGGTCTTCACCGTCAACGACACGCAGATCGTCGATATCCGTGGCTACCCTGACCGCCACAGCGCGCTCACCCGCGGCCAGACGGGCCCCCAGGAGTAGCGATGACCAGCGCCGCCGCTGGCTGAATGCCGGGTAGGCGGCCTCTCGTTCGGTCTGTGGCGGTTGGTTAGTTGTAGTGGGCGGACCCGGCTACGATCAGTGCCAGGTGAGCCGGGAAGCCTGGTCGGCAGTAATGAGCGCGCGGCATTTCGTGCTGCTCGGGGAGGCTGCCATATGGTCGGGTGCGCTGGCGCAAGGCGATGCCGGTGATCGGCAGGCTGCTGCGCGGCTCTGACTGGCGCCGGGAGATGCTGCGAACCAACCTGTGGCTGGTGCCGGCGGTCGAGGTGGCCGCTGCCGTTGTGCTCTTCGCGGCGACGTACGCGCTGGACCGGGCCGCCTTCGCCGGCGATTTCGTCCTGCCGGGCTGGCTGCTGAGCGGGTCGCCGGACGCGGCGCGGCAGATCCTCACCGCTATCGCGGCGGCCATCATCACCGTCGTCGGCCTGGTGTTCTCCATCGTGATCGTGGCCCTGACCCTCACCTCCACCCAATTCGGGCCGCGGATGCTGCGCAACTTCATCCGCGACCGCGGCACGCAGGTGACCCTCGGGACCTTCGTGGCGACCTTCGTCTACGCCGTCCTCGCGCTCGGGTCCATCGGCCAGGGCGGCCCGGCCTTTGTCCCGCATATCAGCATCACCGTGACGCTGGCACTGATGGTCGCCGACCTGGCGGTGCTCATCTACTTCCTGCACCACATAGCGACGCAGATCCAGCTGCCCCAGGTGATCGCGGGCATCGCCGGGGACCTGGCAGCGGCGATCGAACTGCAGGCGGGTCACGGCGACGCGGACTCAGGCACTGCCGCCGCGCGGCTCGTCGCCGGCCTGCACGGGCCAGGCGGCGAGGTCGCTGCGCCGCGCAGCGGGTACCTGCAGTACATCCAGCACCGGCTGCTGGTCCGGCTGGCCGCCGAGCTCGGCGTCGTAATCCACCTGCGCTACCGGCCCGGCCACTTCCTGGTGCAGGGGAATCCTTACGCGACGGTCTGGCCGGCTGATGCCGCCGGCCGGGTCGCCCGCGAGCTGGCCCGCGCGCACCTCACCGGCCCCTACCGGACCCTGGCCCAGGATGTCTCGTTCGGGCTCGACCAGCTGGTCGAGATCGCGATCCGCGCCCTGTCGCCGGCGGTCAATGACACCTTCACCGCGCTAACCTGCATCGACTGGATCGGTGACAGCCTGTGCAAGGTAACCGGCCGGTGGCACCCTACCCGGGTGTACCGGGACGCCGCCGGCGTTGTCCGGCTGATCACCACCGAGACCACCTATCAGCGGCTGGTCCAGCGGGCGTTCGAGAAGATCCGGCAGTCCGGCCGGGGCATGCCGGCGGTGATGATCCGCCAGCTTGACGCGCTCGCCAAGATCATGGAGCGGACAACCGGGCCGGAGGACCGTCAGCTGCTGCTCGACCAGGCCGCGATGATTGACCGGCTCAGCCTGTCCACAGTGGACGAGGAGTCCGACCGGGCCGATGTCCAGCGCGCCTACCAGGGCGTGCTCCGCGTACATGCTGAGCTCTCCGAGCTGAGGGCGGAGCCGCTCGCCGGACTGTGATTACCAGCTCCTCCACTGGGACTGCAGCGCTGCTTACGGCCGGCTATTGGCACGCCGTGCGCCGGAGTCTAGGGTGGCTATCAGGTGAGCCGGGAAGCCTGGTCGGCGCGGAATATCCGTACGCGCCGCAGGAGGCTTCGATGACTGTGCAGCCAAACCAATCCGCCGCCAGCACACCCGCACTGCTGATCTCGGCTCGGGTCGCGAAGCGAGCAACTGTTCCCAGCTGGCCCTGGCGCCGTGGTGCCATGCTGCTGTCCGGTGCCGCGCAGATCATCACGATTTCCGCGCTCGTGTCGGCAGATCCGGTGTCGGCCACGTGGTCGATGCTGCTGCTCGCCATCGCTCCGGCTCCGCTGGCCGCAGGCGCCGCGTTCCTGCCCGCCCGGCTGGCTCGGCTGGCGGCCGTCGCCGCTGCGATCGTGCTGCTCGCGGGTATCATCGGCGCCGTCAAGCACACCGGCTTGTTCTTCGTACCGGCGTTGGCGGTCATGGTGGTCGCCATCATCAAACTGTGGAACGAGCCAGCCGCACCATAGTCTGGCCGATCCGGCTGGCCGGGTAGTGGCAAAGGTGCGGGCGGCGGGGCCTAATGTCGTTTTGTGGTTGCGGCGCATGCGCTTAGCGGAGCGGCCCTCGTAATCCTGGCAGGGCTGGGCGCGGCTGCGCGCATGGTACACACAGGCAATCTTGACGCACTGGCTCTGGAAGATGCGGTGCTGCCCAGTACAGGTTTGTAGATGTCTGTTCTATACGGGGTCTGGCTGGCTGTGGCCGGCGGAGTGGCCGCGCTGGCCGGGCTGGCTGGAGCGCGCCGGCGGAGGCGACTGCGCGGCTGCGGGCTCACCGCCTGGGCGACGATAGTGCCGACGCCCAGTGAGCCCGGTGAGCGCGGCGAGTCTGGCGGGCCAGCCAGTGGCCTGCCGCGGCAGCTATCACTTCAGTTCGCCCTGGAGGATGGCCGCATCATCGAGCGGCCGTATTCGCCGCCCGCCCGGCATCGGGGTGATCTAGCCCCCGGTCGCAAGCTCCTGGTCTGGTACGACGCCGCTGATCCCGGCGACGTCCTGGTCTTCAGCAGGAACGGGCGCTGGTCCGACCGGGCCTTCGTCGCGGCCGGCGCGGCCCTTATCGTGGCCGGCGCAAGTCTGGCGGCGTTCGGTCATTAACTGGCATCGACGTGCACGTCATCGCCCGGCTCGACCCACCTGCGGCGGACCTGCGTGATCTGGATGAGACCAGCGCGTTCAGCTGAGGCCCGAGGCTGGACTGGCGCACAGGCCTGGCCTGGGCATGTTTGTCTCGGTCCGGATGCTCTCCTCGCCGATGACCAGGACAGCGCGGTCGTCCGCGGTGTACGGCCGCCAGGGCGGGACTCGGTCGTGGTCGGGGTGGCCGTCGCGGATGAACCCGATCCAGGCATTGTGCAGCGCGCCAGTAACACGCCGGATGACCTCGGCCGGGACGCCCTGGAACATCGGAGCCGGGCCCCATCGGCTGATGTTGGCAAAGGTGAACGGCAGCTCCATGCAGTGAGGAGCGCCGAGCGCCCCGTCGAGCACGGGCGATGTCACCCCGAACTGGTAAACATAGGCGGGGCGGGAATCGGCCCGCGCGTCGGCCACCTGCAGTGCGCCGCACCGGAACAGGCCGTCGGTAACCATGCGGGTAAGCACTTCCCGCGGGCTGTCTTCCCGGCTCTCCGCGGCGTAGGCGTCGTACAGGGCGGCTGCGCGGTCACCGTGACGCATGCTCGCCCAGCCGATGACCTGGTCGCGCGTCGCCTCGGCGTATTGCGGGTTCATGCCGAACGCGAACGACGCCTCATTAGTGGTCCAGCCGATCACCAGATCGATGTTGGCGTCCGGGAGGGCGGTGATCGGGTGCCTGGGCATGGTTGCTTCGTCAAGCACCGGCAGGAACGCGAGCCCCCACTCGCCGAAGCGCGCGTACTCGCCGAGCACGCCGATGGTGCCGCCGATCAGCCGCTCCCAGGGCTCCTCGCGCAGAGCTTCGAGGTCGTCGTGCCCGAGGTGGCGAGCAAGCGATCTGGTCCGGTCGACCGCTTCCTCGGCCGTGGCAAGATCGAGGCCGAACGGAAGGCTCTGCAGGATCCCGCGCTGGAACAGGCCGCGCGTTGCCGGATGCTGGGCGAGAGCGGCGATCGAGAATGCGCCGCCAGACTGGCCTACCAGCGTGATGCGCGCTGGGTCGCCGCCGAACGCCGCGACATTGGCCACGATCCACTGCAGGGCCGCTATCTGGTCGGTCAGCCAGACGTTCGCGTCGCCGACTCCAGACAGGAAGCCCAGCGGGCCGAGCCGGTAGTTGATTGAGATTGCCACGACGTCGCCGTCACGCGCAAAGGTGTCACAGGCGTAGAACGGCAGGTTCCCCGAGCCGGTGAGGAAGCCGCCGCCGTGGATCCAGACCATGACGGGACGCCGGGCGCTGTCGATGCCAGGCGTCCACAGGTTCAGTGTCAGGCAGTCCTCGCCGAACGGCGGCATCCCGTGCTCGCCGAGCGGCGGCATACCCCCCGGCATCCACGGCTGCGGGGCGGACGGCCCGTACTCCGTCGCGTCGCGCACGCCGTCCCATCCTCGGTGCGGCCGGGCGGCCTTCCACCGGGCGTGTCCCGTCGGCGGTGCCGCGTAGGGCACGCCGCGGAACATACAGAGTCCCTCCTGGACGCAACCGCGCAGGATGCCAAGGCTTGTGTCCACGGTCGGCTGATCCGTCATTTCCTGTCCCATGGTTAGTCGCTAACGCAGGGTAGATGGAGTGGAGGGTCAGAAGGCGGCGAAACCGGAGTTCACTGTTCCGGCCGGCATCTGCGGGCTCTCGTCAGTCATGGCTGGCCGCCGCGAGCGCCTGCCGGAGCGCATCGACTGATGGCGCCGGGCCGGCGCGGCCCGCCTGGTCCCGGTACAGCCGGCATGACAGGCTGGCCGGCGCGCCGGGCTCGGCGAACGGATCGCAGCCGTCAACCAGCAGGGTCGGCGACCCGTGCATGCCGGCGTCGGCCGCCGCGCGCTCGTCGACCACCTCGCGGCGGCGGACGACCGCGCCGGGATGGCCGCCAGCGCGGCCGCGAGCCGCTCCTCGAATACCGGGGAGCTCGGGCAGGCCGGCACTGTCAGCAGCGTCAGCTCCATGACATCACTCCGTGTTCAGTGTGGTACTGGGACCGTAATCCATCTGGCCGGGGTCAACGCAGCTATCCAGGACCGGGACCGCACCGCCGTGACAGGCCCCCTTGCGGGCAGCACCGTGGCCTAAGTCCAGGTCGCCGCACAGCGTCATCACACAGGGATTAGTGGCCTGCCGCCCACGCCGCTGCTCCCCGGTATACGGCGTTCCCGAGCCTAGGCTGACCACCGGACGGGCTCCGGATAGGCCAGCATGGTGTCATGGCCACTGAGCGCGGGAGCACGGCAGACATCATCGCGGGTCTGGCGCAGCCCGAGACGCTCACCAGGAGGGTCCTTCGATGACAACCGCGCCGGGACGCGCCGCGGCTCTGCTGCGCTCGGCTGCCCATGCGGTGCCAGTCCTGTCCGAGGTCCGGGTCGCGAAGCCGCAGCAGCCAATCACCAGCCGGTGGTCGGCGCTGCCGGTCGATCCACGAGGCTCCACCATGATCGGGATCAGTTTCCGGCCGCTCCAGGCAGCGGCGCTCGGCCTGGATCCGCACCGGGCACTGACCGAGTTGCTGCAATACCCGTTCCCGCTTATCCGGCTTGCCGCGTACTGGAACCAGCTTGAGCCGGAGGCCGGCCGCCTCGACACCAGTTCGCTGGACCGCCAGATCGACGCTGCGGCGGCGGCCGGCAAGCAGATCATCCTGTGCGTCGGCGCGATCAAGGCATTCGGTTACCCGGAGTTCTTCGTTCCCGCCCACCATCTGCCCGAGCCGCTCCCGGAGGGCGCTGATCAGCCCGCGCAGCCATGGCGCGCTGCTGGACGCGGCGACCGCGTTCGTAGGCCGCGTTGTCGAGCACTACCGCGAGCGGCCAGAGATCGTTGGCTGGCAGGTCGAGCATGAGCCGGTCGACCCGCTGGGGATGGAGCACTCCTGGCGGCTCTCTGCCGCGTTCGTGCGCCAGGAAGTCGCCGCGGTCCGGGCTGCGGACCCTGCCCGCCCGGTCCTGCTAACCGGCTTCCTGCCGACCTCTATCCCGGTCCGGGTCCAGCAGCGCTGGCGTACCAGGGACCAGGGCGACTCCCTGGCCCTGGCAGGTCAGCTCGCCGATATCGTCGGCGTTAACTTCTATCCGCGGCACGGCCTGCTCAGGCTCGGCTCGCGTACTGCGTACCTGGCCGGGAGCGCCAGCCCGTGGCAACGGCGCGCGAGCACGAGACTGTGCAGAGGGCTGGCACAGTCCGGCCGTCGGCTGATGGTTACCGAGGCGCAGGCTGAACCATGGGAGACCGTCACGACTCCGCCGAGTCAGCGCGGGAGCGTCATGTTCAGCTGCCTGCCGGAGCACGTCATCGAGAACTACAACGCCGCTTTGCAGCTTGGCGCGGTGGCGCCCAACGGACTGTGGGCCATTCTTTTCTGGGGTGCCGAATACTGGCTCAAGCGCCGTGACCAGGGAGATGAGAGCTACTTGGCAGCCTTCGGCCGGGTGCTGGCCGCTGGGTATCCAGACTAGGAGCGACGGTTCTCCGTCGCTGCATCTATCCCAGCCGGCGAGAGGAGATGAGACCTGCGGGCAAGCTCGTCGGCTACCGCTACCTGACCCGCTCACGGTAGCTGAACAGCGCGGCACCCGCAGACAGCAGCGCGATCGTAAGTACCGCGATCACGGCGAGATCCAGCGCCGGTCCGCCGGTCACCACCCGTGCGTAGCCCAGCTGTGCCCGCGTAGAAGGCCGCTCTGGTCAGGTCGACGCAGTAGCGCATCGGCATGAGCCAGGCGAGCCGGCCGAGCAGCCGCGGAGCGCCGGTCAGCGGCACCAGCACGCCGCCGAGGACGTATTGCGGGATGATCAGGAACTGGAAGATCTGCATGGCTGACCGCTGATTCGGCAGTGCGGCGATCGTTGCGAGCCCGAACGCCGCGCCAAGCAGGCAGCAGGCCAGCCCGGCGGCCGCAAGGCCAAGCCCCTGCAAACCAGTCATCCGGACACCGAATGCGATAGCGAAGATCACGATGCATATGCCCTGGCACAGAGCCACCGCGCTCTCGCCCGTGATCTTCCCCGCGAGCAGGGTGAGCCGGGACACCGGCGCGATGAACAGCTCACGGGAGAAGTCGTTCTCCCGGTCCTCGACTATCGAGATCATTCCGGCTGCCGCGGACTGGAACAGGCTGGCTGCCAAGACGCCGGTAAACGACAGCGTGATGGTGCTTAGGCCAGTGACCCGGCCGACGGTCGCCTGCAGCAGCCCACCAAGACCGGCGATCAGCAGCACGGGGAAGGCCAGGTTGACAGCGAGCCGCGGTCGGTCCCGCACGAGCTTGATCACGTCCCGCTGGGCGATTGCCAGCAGGGCGCTCAGCTCGGCCGCGGCCCGTCCCGGCGATGCGTACCTGACCAGCCTCGTCGACTGCTGCCTGGATCGCGGCGCGGCCCGGACCACCGGGCTTTCAGTCCTGCTGGCATTGCTCGTCCTGGCCCAGCAGCGCGAGATAGGCGTCTTCAAGTGACCGGCGCGCCGTGCCGCCGCTTCAGCTCAGCCGGACTGCCGCGGTCCACGATCCTTCCTCGGGAGAGCACGCACGCTGCGTCAGCAGTCTCGGCTTCCTCAAGGTAATGCGTGGTCAGCAGGATTGTCGTGCCAAGCTCCGCCCGCGCCTGGCCCAGGTATGCCCACAGGCTCCGCCTGCTCTGCGGGTCAAGTCCTGCGGTCGGTTCGTCGAGGAACAGCACCCTGGGCTGATGCATGAGCGCCCGCACGATCTCGAGCCTGCGCCGCTGCCCACCGGACAAGCTACTCACCGGTCGTCCGAGGGCATCCTCCATGCCAAGTACACCAGCGATTTCCTGCACCTGAGTCCGGTAGCTTGCGGGCATCCACCGGTAGAGCGGGCGCCACCGACACAGCCCGTAGAGCATCGCGTGCAGTCTGAGGTTCTCCTCTGCCGTTAGGTTCTGATCCAGGGCCGGCTGCTGGAAGACGACGCCGATCTGGCTGCGGACCCCGCCCTGGTCTGCGTACTCACGTCCCGGCCGGCGATGCTGACCTCACCTGATGTCTGCTCGAGCACCGTCGTGAGGATGGAGATCAGTCGTCGTCTTGCCCGCCCCGTTCGGGCCGAGCATGCAGCAGAACTCCCCGCCTTCGACTTGTGAAGCTGATGTCGTCGACCGCGTTGCGCGCCGCGCCGCGGTAACGCTTCACCAGTGCCGCGACCTCGATCGCAGACATCGGCTTGAAGTCACGTGGAGGCATCCGCACGGCTCTGATAGCGCTTGTCCGAGATCGCGCCGCCGCGCCCGCATCGCCAGCCAGCGCATGACCCGCCGAACCGGCCCGGTCGGCAGGAACGGCGCGCGGACCTCGTGCTCGAAGTCCGCCATGAATAGCGCGAGCTCCATCGGGCCGTGGCAGCCTGCGTCCCGCCTGGCATGCTGCTCCTGGGCCAAGGCGGCGGCCGTTTCCAGCAGTTCTTCCATCGCGAGCGCGGGACGCGACTCCACCGCGATCTTCGCCGGGCTCGCGCCAGCATTGGCGAAGTGGTGCACCGTTCCCGCCGGGATGCGCACCTGCTGGCCGGGCTGGGCAACGAGCCGGCGCCAGCCCGACCCGGAACTTCATCCGTCCCTCGAGCACCGTGAAGGTCTCGGTCTGTTCAGGTGAGCGTGGCTGCTCGGCACGCGGCCACCCGGAGCAAGCAGGAGTTCCCAGTCGAGTACAGCTGCCGCCGGTCTCGGCAGCGGTGCGCCTGATGATGATCTGCTCGCCGCTGAGCGGGTTCACAATGACGCGGGTCTGGCTCATCAGGACTCCCGGCTAACTGACGTCGCTGCCGACTGTAGTCTTCAGCTCGACCGCCGCGACCACCACTGCAACCTGGGCCAGTCTGCGGTGTACCTGGCCATTGTCGCGTCGCTTGTCCGCACCTGGTCGTCGTCCGTCGTAGTGCGGCCGCCGCGCACGAACCCGATCGGCCTCAGGGTGAAGCTGGGCATCGGCCGGCTTTTGCTCCGCCGGCTGGGCCGGTGAACAGGTCGCGGATCGATGTGGTCAGGATCCGCAGCGCGGCCCGTGGACAGCACCAGAGCTCACTCCAGGCGAGACCTGAGTGACCCGTCAACGGCGGTCAGAGCGCGCAGCGGGCCGTGCGGGAGCTGGCGCGTGGCTCACTTCCTGGTCGTGGAGTTCGTGCGCCAGTTGCACCCGGGATTGGATGCCGAGCTTGGTGAAGACGGCGCGGAGGTGCGTACTGATGGTGTTGACGGAGACGCCGAGTTCTGTGGCGGCTGACTTATTGGCGTGGCCGGAGCCGATGAGAATGGCCACCCGGCGTTCGGCCTGGGTCAGTGACGGCCAGCCCGTCGCGGGCCGTCCGGCGGTGGTGGACCATTTGGCGCGGCGGGCTCCGGCTTCCCGCATGGCGCGCTGGGTTTCCGCGCGGAAGGCCACCGCGCCGATCTGGTGGTATGCGTCCCAGGCGAGATCGAGCTGGGCCAGTCCGGCCTGCCGCTCGCCTGCGGCGAGCAGCGCACGGCCGTAGGTGTCAGCTCCGTAGGCGCGGAGTGTCGGGCGGGGGCTCTGCGATAAGAACTTCCGCGGACCGCGCGATGACGCCCAGGTCGGCGCTGATTCGGCCGCGCAGGTTCAGGGCGAGGCCCTCGAAACTGGCGACACCGGGGTTGCGGGCCG
Organism: uncultured Actinomycetota bacterium; assembly: GCA_963808215.1. GTDB lineage: Bacteria > Actinomycetota > Actinomycetes > Streptosporangiales > Streptosporangiaceae > JAJYUU01. Next base: position 7,307 of record CAWEEY010000017.1, on the reverse strand, counting down.
CAGCGGTCTCGGCGATGTCGACGCAGGCGCAGGTGAAGTCCCGGTCGGCGGCCATGCTGGCGAATTCGAAAAACAGCCCGTTCCAGCACGGCCACACCGGCCAGAAGCCACGAGACTGGCTGGCCCCGTCGACCACGGGGCGAAGCGTAACGACGGCCTGCTGGACATCGCCGCCCGCCGCGGCGACCCAGCCGCGCATAACCGCGAGACCGGGCTTGCGGACCGTGTCGTCAGCACCGCCGAGGTCTTCCGCCTGGCGCAACTGGGTGGCTGCCGTGTCGATGTCACCGCGCAGGAGAGCGACACTCACGCGGACGATGACCGCGTCGAGGGTGTACAGGCTGCTGCCGAGCTGGTTTCCGAGTTCGATGAGCGCGCGGGCGCCGGAGTCGGCGTCATCCAGGCGGCCCAGGGTGAAGTCCTGCCACGCTTGCGCGTAGGCGAGTGCCGGGAGCATCGTTTCGGTGGCGGCCCGGCTGTCGGCCCGTGCCTGATCCAGCAGCACCTGGGCGTGGTCGTGTCTGTCCAGGAACTGCAGCGCCGTGATCTCTTCCGCCAGGCACGGCATGCCGCGCACTGAGCGCAGCTCACGGAAGTGGGCCAGGGCCGTTCGATGGTCGGCGTTGTTCGCAGCGGCCTCTCCGGCGGCCTGCAGCGCGAGTTCCACCGCCTCCCGGTCACCGGTGGCCCGGGCGGACTCCAGCGCGGCCGCGGCCTCGCCCGCCGCGGTTTCCCCGTCCGCTATCCGCGTATTCGCCAAGGCACGCACCGCGCGCAGCCGCGCGATGACGGCCGCGTCCAGTCCCGTGATCTTGAGTGCGATCTCGGTGCGGGCGAGGAGTTCGCTAATCCGGCCCCCGAGCCACAGCGCGCGAGCCGCCTCGGTCTCGACCTTCCCGATGGTGTCGGCGTCATCGGCGCGGGCCAGGATCATGTCAGCGACGGCGATCGCCTCGGCCGCGTGCTGCGCTCGGCAGAGCACGGACAGGCAGCGCAGGCTCAGCGGGAGCCATTCCGGCTGGGCAGGCTGGACCGTGCGGAAGGCCAGCGCCGCTAGCCCACTCGCATCACCCGCGCTGGCACCGGCCAGCTTCTCGGCCGCCTGGACAAGGATCTCCGCGGTGCGGGCGTCGCCGGGGTGGCCGCTTGCCGTGCGTGTGATGCAGCCATGAGCGGGTCATCAGCCACAGCGAGGTAGTAGGTCGCGAACGCCTGGTGAAGCTGAGACGCGAGGCCGCGGGGTATGCCGGTGCAGACGGCCTCGCGGACGAGGTTGTGGCGAAAGCTCACCATGCCACCGGAAGCGGTGATCAGCCCGGCCCCGACGGCCTCCGCGACGGCTCGTTCCCGGCCCGGTTCGTCGGTGCCGGGCATCAGCGCGGCCAATTCCCGCACAGGCCAGGGACGCCCGGCCACCGCAGCCACGTTCAGCACCGCGCGTGCCGCGCCGGTCAGCCCCGCGGCCCGCTGCGCCACCGCTGCGGTGAACTCGCCGGGGACCGCGCCGGGCTCTCCCTGTTCAGCGGACCTGGCCAGGCAGTCGATGATCTGGATCGCGAGGAACGGGTTGCCGTCGGCGGTCTCGGCGAACCGGCGGGTCCGTTCGTCTGGCGGCCGCCCGAGCCGGTCCTGGACGATGGCCATGATGTCCGCGGCGGGCAGCGGCGCGAGGTGGACGGTTTCGGCGCGGATCTGGTCCAGGTCCAGGCCGAAGTCGTCTGCCCGGCTGGCCAGCACCCAGACCACGGGCAGGCCGATCAGCCGGGGAATGAGGGTGCGCACGGCGAAGCGGGTGACCCGGTCACTCCACTGGAAGTCGTCCATCGCGATCAGCAACGGCCCGGCCAGCGCGGCGTTCTCCAGGGATGACGCAATCTGGTCGGCGAGCAGGAGCGGCTCACCGACCAGGCGGGTGATCTTCTCGTAGTCCGCCGTGGAGACGAGCGGGGCGGGGCCGCCCCGCAGCATCGCGATCACGGGTGCGCCTGGCCAGACCTGCTCGATCTGGTCGCACTTGCTGGTGGCGGCCCGGAATGCCATGGCGGTGGCCTGGGCGCGGATCTCCGACAGCAGCGCGGTCTTGCCGATGCCCGCTGGCCCGGACACCAGCACCGCCGCCGTCGATCCGTACTGGCGTGCTGACCGCAGCACCGCCAGCACCTGCCCCATCGGCTCGGCGCGGCCCCGCAACGGCCCTGACCGCAATGGCCACACCACCTCGCGTCCCGTGGCCCTGGGCGGCGCTCTCGGCTCGTCCAGCAGGGCGAATCCCTGCCAAAGGATACTTGGGCCTGGGCCGCGAGCACAGAACTCACCTCACGCGAACGTGTGAGAGAGACGCGGGCGCCGGTGAGCACATCATCAACTGGCAGTCATACGCCGGACAGCCGCCGAAGGACCATAGCCATGCCCATGATCGACGTCTACGCGACCGCCGGGACCTTCGCTGACAAGCACCAGCTCGCCGCCGACCTGGCGGCTGCCGTCATGGCCGTCGAGCAGGTGCCGGATATCCCCATGTTCCGGCAGAACACCGCGGCCTTCATCCACGAGCTCCCGGCTGGGGACCTGTCCAACGTCGACGGCGACATCGGCTATGTCCGGATCCAGGTTCTCACCAACGCCGGCGCCCTGGACCGGGACAAGCAGCTCGCCGTCGTGGAACGGCTGACCGCGATCGCCGCCAGCGCCGCCGGTCACCCGTCGCAGGCAGAGCGGACCTGGGTGCTGCTGACCGAGGCGCCGGATGGTGGCTGGGGCATCGCCGGGCACGCGAACACCAACGCCGAACTCGTCGCCGCCGCCCGGGCTCAGATCGCCAGCCTCCAGGCCGACGGGCCCGCGACCGAAAACTGACGTCCGCCAACCCCTGCGGGAAAGGAACCAGAGAGATGAACGCGCGACCCAACATCGTCCTCGTCCACGGCGCCTGGGCCGACGGCTCCTCCTGGAGCGGCGTCATCGAGCGCCTGCAGGCCGTCGGCTTTCACGTGACCGCCCCGCAGTTCCCGCTCACCTCACTGGCCGACGACGTCGCCCGGCTGCGCCACGTTCTGACCCTCCAGGACGGCCCCACCATCGTCGCCGGGCACTCCTACGGTGGCCAGATCATCACCGCTCTCGGCGCCGACGCGCCCAACGCGGCAGGCCTGGTCTACATCGCGGCGTTCGCGCTCGACCAGGGAGAGGCGCTCGGCGCGCTGCTGTCCCAGGGGCCCACGCCCCCGGCACTAGAGCACCTGTTCACCGATAACCAGGGCTTCAGCTGGCTGCCTGAAGACGACTACGTTCACCACTTCGCCGCCGACGTGGACCCGGTCAAGGCCAAAGTGATGCACGCCACCCAGCAAGTGCTCGCCGGCTCCACCTTCAACGACGTAATGGGGATCCCGGCGTGGAAGTCACTGCCGTCGTGGTATCTGGTCGCCACCGAGGACCAGGCGATCCCGCCCGACGCCGAGCGGCTGTTCGCCAGCCGCATGGGCGCGACCACCATCGAGGTCGCCGCCAGCCACGTCGCGATGGTCTCCCACCCGGACGAGGTGGCCCAGCTCATCACCACGGCCGCCACGGCTTCCGCCGCGCCAGCCACGTGACCAGCGGGACATCGCCGCTCACAATTGCCGGAAGTTGACAAGTGGCGGTGCGTTCCCTGCCTGGACCGGTCCGGGCCTTTTCTGCCGGTTCCGGTAAGTGCACACGCAGCCGGGGATCGTAGTTCCGGTCGCCGGCGGCCGGTGCGGCGCAGGACTGCGCAGCCAAAACGTCGGTCCCGTACCGGACACTGTCAGCGTGGAGATCCCGAGGGTGTCCTGGGCGCAGGCCTGCGCTGCGCGCACGGAGCGGCACGCGCTCGCCGCACCGCTAGCCACGGGCACTCCGGCCGACGTGACGGCGCGCATGTGCGGCGCGCACGCGCAGGTCATGTCCGCTGCCGAGTGGTCGATCGGGCTGCGCCTCGCGGGCAGCACCAGGGACGGCATTCAGGCCGCGCTGTGGTCCGAGCGCAGCCTGGTGAAGACGTTCGGGCCACGCGGCACGGTGCACATCCTGCCCTCTGCGGACCTGGCCCTGTGGACTGGCGCGCTGACCGCGCAGCCAAGGGCGCCGAATAGCCCTGCCACCACGTTCCTGACACCCGATCAGAGCGAGTCGGTGATCGCGGCGATCACGGCGTCGCTCAAGTCGGCGGAACTCACCGTCGACGAGCTGACCGAGGCCGTCGTCGACGGCTGCGGCAGCTGGGCGGCCGACCCCGTCGTCCCGGCCTTCGACGGCATGTGGCCGCGCTGGCGGCAGGCCCTGTCGCTGGCCGCCGCCCGCGGGGTACTGTGCTTCGGGCCTGACCGTGGCCGCAAGGTCACCTACACCAGCCCGCGGAGCTGGCTTCCTGGTTTCGAGCTGGCTGCCGGGCAGCAGGCGCTCAGCTGGCTCGTCGCGCAGTACCTGACGGGGTACGGCCCGGCGAGCGCTGCGCAATTTGCCCAGTGGCTGGGCGCGCCGCGCCGGTGGGCTGCGGACCTATTCAGCTCGCTGGCCGGCACCTTGCGGCAGGTCGAGCTGGACGGCGCGACGGCCTGGCTGCCGGCGGGGACGCTAACGCCGCCCTCGGCGCCCAGCGCCCCGGCCGGCGTCAGGCTGCTCCCGTACTTCGACCCGTATGTGGTCGGCTGCCATCCGCGGCTGACGCTATTCCCCGGCCAGGCAGCCGAACGCGGACTGAACCGCACCGGGCAGGCGGGCACCAAGCCGGTGCTGCTCGTGGATGGCACGGTGCGCGGCGTCTGGCATCAGCGCCGCAGCGGACGCGCGGTTGCGGTCACGGTCGAGCCGTTCTGCGAGCTGACCGTCGGCCAGCACCGCGAGCTGGCGGAGCAAGCCGAGCGGCTCGGTGAGTTCCTGGGCTGCGCAGCCGGGCTGACCCTGGGCCCCGTATCAGCCCGTTCCCATCTATGAGCAGTCGCAGGCACCTACGGTTGCGATGTGAGCGAGACGGAACCGCCGCTGGCAGCAGGGTCGCTAGCCGCCGCCGTTCGCGTAGCTCCTGAGCGGCCCCGTCGGCCGTCGTCAGATCGAGTTGAGCGCCGCGCGGCGGTGGCTTTTCCCATGCTGCCGGGGCCGCGGCCGAAGGCCGCCTTGAGTAGGTAGGAAAAGCCTTCCTCACTCCGGGCGGTGCCTGCTCTGGGCTGGGCGGAGCCGCCTCAGGCATAGCGCAAATTAGCTGCCGTGACGAGTAAGTAGATCGTTTCGCGGCTGCACAGTCACGGTCAGCGGCTGTGACGTCCCCCACTGGTCGATTGCAACCGCGGCATAGCGGGTGGTGCGGCGCGGGAGCGGCAGGGACACACCGACCGGAGGCTGTCCGCGCACCCGCGGCCGCCCCCCAGCGGGCGCACGATCACCCGGAGGATGCGCGGGTCTGGGGCATGCAGGCGCGCCGAGACGATCAGTCCCGTCGCGCGATGCCGGATTATCAAAGCGGCCGGGGGGGCGGGACGAGTCAGATCGCGGAGGGCTGCTTTGACGAACGCGACCACTGCGGGTTGGCGGAGCGCCCGTCCAGGTCATTGAGCGCCCAAGCCAGCTCCATCGTGCCCATCGCGAACACGCGGCCTCCGCTCGGCGCGGTTGCCCGGACCATGTTTGCGCTGTTGGGGACGCCGTTGGATCGCGGGATGCGAGCGGTCATCAGCGGCACCACTTGACCCGCAAAGCAGCCAGGGATAAGCGAGTCCCACTCGTAGCCGACGACCCCCGGGATCACATCCCCCGGCGCCAAACCGGCAGCCGCCAGCCATGGATCGCTGCTCGGACCCACGACCGTGTACGAGGTGGGCGGCGCGAACAGACTGCGCTGCGCGGCCCACTGGTGCTGGACTCCCATCAGCTTGCACTCGGGCTCGCCGAACGACCTGAAGTACCCGTTGTCGAGGCGCCGGTTGTGGACCGGATCGGTCGAGGGATCCCGCCACTCCACGATCGTTCGCCGGCCGGCGGCGTAGCGCATCCGCCACTCGCCGCTGTTGGAGCCGAACATCAGGTTCGTCGACAGCGCCAGCGCCCGGTCGAAGGCGCCGCGCATTCGCTGCGTCCAGTATTCGTCGTGGCCGATCGCGAACACCAAACGGTGATGCAGCAGCGATCCGGGGTCGCTGTCCGTGTCAACGTCGGTCTGGTAGGAAACGTCGATACCGTTACGCTCCAGGAAGCGGACCCAGGGCAGCTCGAGCTCCGTGATCGTCCTGTAGAGCTGCTGCTGGTCGTAGGGCCGATCGAACGACACCTCGGTGGCGTGCATGCTGGTGCCAAACTCGTAGAGGCTCTTGCCGCCCCAACGGTTGTAGGCCTCCCATGTATTGACCGGCACCTGGACCAACACCGCGGACGCGGGAGCCGCCGGGCTCTGGCGCACAATCAGCGGAACGCTCCCCACGGCGCCGGCGTGCGCGCCACCCACGATCTCGAACTTGGCCTCGTAGTAGCCGGAGACCGCGTCAGGCGGGATCTCGACACGATCGGTCACGCGCCAGGGGGCCCGGAACAGCCCGGTGGCGGAGGCGGGTTTGGTTGGCGGGGGCTGTGCTATCGCGGCCTGGCTCGAGCGGCAGCCAGGCACGCACATGATCAAGCGCCCCCCGACCCCCCGGTACCACCCCAGCCGGTACACGAGCACCCGATAGCGCGAGCCCTGCGGCGCGGCCACGTGCAGGTGAAAGCTTTGCCCGGGGGCGACGCTGGTCTCCGAGGCATAACCAGTGATCACCGTCCCCGCGTTGGCTGGGAGCTTCCAGCCAGGGGTGCCCGGGCGCGAATTCTCTCGCTGCACCGGATTGGCGGCATTAGCGGAAGTCGCGGCCACCGTGGAGGATGTGCTGCTACGGATCGATCCACCGCACGCGCTGAGGACGAGCGCCACGATCGTGGCGCTGATGGCTAGGAAGGCCGTGTACGGCCGGAGCTTAATCGCTCGGGTCGATCCTGGACGTCTCAGCATTTGAGGAAGAGGACGTGCCACCTAGCATTGACCTTTCTAACCTCTGGCCCGCAGCTGGCCTGTCCGACTGTTGCCGAGCCGCACGAGAGCTCGTCGCCCCGCGCCAGGGCACTTAATGTAAATTCGCCCTACCCGAGACCGAGTCAGCTGCGCCTGTGGGAGAAACGCCTTTGGCGGGCGTGGTCGGCTGCGATTGCATTTCCGCCGTCCGCCTCCGCGCCCTGTTCCGCCGGTCATCCGGACCAGCGGGCGACCCCTCGCGCAGCGACCTCTTCTGCACGCCGCCTAGACGCGCTGGATCGACTCGTCTGCC
>CAWEEY010000016.1:0-174588 GCA_963808215.1 uncultured Actinomycetota bacterium | reverse complement strand
GGGTCGGGGTACCCGATCGAGATCCTGCTCATGAACCGGTCCCGCTGCGCTTCTGGCAGCGGGTACGTGCCCTCCATTTCGATCGGGTTCTGGGTGGCGATCACCATGAAGGGCGAGTCCAGGTGATAGGTGCTGCCGTCAACCGTGACCTGAGATTCCTCCATTGACTCCAGCAACGCCGACTGCGTCTTGGGCGACGCCCTGTTGATCTCGTCGCCGAGCACGATGTTGGCGAAGATGGGCCCGGGCTTGAACTCGAACTCGCGGAGTTCCTGGTTGAACGCACTGACACCGGTGATGTCGCTAGGCAGCAGATCCGGGGTGAACTGCACGCGCCGTACCGAGCAGTCGATCGACTTGGCCAGTGCTTTAGCGAGCTGAGTTTTGCCAACGCCAGGCACGTCCTCGATGAGGATATGGCCTTGCGCGAGCAGGACCGTAAGGGCGAGGCGGATCACGCCGGGCTTACCTGAGATGACGGTTTGCACGGCCTTGCTGACCTGCCTGGCCACATCCACGAGCTCATCGAGCGATCTATCAGCTTGCTGGTCGGTGTCCGTGACCACGCGCCCTCCTGGCGGCAATTCCCAATTAGCTGCTCTTACTGCTCAACAACCGCTCCAGTGTCAATGCAGCACATCGTCGCTGAGGCGGCGGGATCAGTCGTGCGATCAAGACAGTACGTCCTTGCTTGGGTCGGGGGCGATCCCACGCCCATTATCAGGCCCATAGCGCTGAGATGACTTATTCCACTTAGCCGGTTGCCTAATCCGCGACGCGTAAGGCGCTCAGTCTGGGTTAAGGACGGCACCGCACGCTCCGCTCCACTTCGCTCCACCTCTATGACCTGGTAACTCCTCGAAGGTTGAGCGGTTCACGGGTTTGCGTGATTGACGGTGGGGGATAGTGGAGTACAGTGGTGGTCCGTGGGGTCAGAATGGCTGTCCTGGGGGCCCGATGTGGAGGGCCTGGGGAGGTGAGGCGGGTGTTCCTTGGCACCCACACGCCTCGCCTCGATGAGAAGGGCCGCCTGATCCTGCCTGCCAAGTACCGCGAGGAGCTATCGGCCGGCCTGGTCCTCACCAAGGGCCAGGAACGGTGCCTGTATGTGTTCCCGGTGACGGAGTTCAGCCGGATCACCGACGCACTGCGGACGGCGCCGGTGACCGCCAAGGCCGTCCGGGATTACAGCCGGGTGTTCTTCGCCAGCGCATCGGACGAGGAACTGGACCGCCAGGGCCGGATCACGATTCCCGCAGGGCCTGCGGGAGTACGCGGCGCTGCAGCGCGAGTGCGTCGTGATCGGGGCGAACACACGGCTGGAGATCTGGGACGCCACCGCGTGGACCAGCTACCTAGATCAGCAAGAGGACGCATTCGCTGACGCGTCAGAGGAGGTTCTGCCAGGAGTTCTGTGACAGCGCGCTGGATGCCCGGCGAGGTCTCCACCCGTGCTGGAGGGCCGAAGGCCCGGCTGACGTCACTTCCCCGGCGTCAGGCGGACACCTCGATTCGTCAGTGCAGTGGCGCGGATGGGGGCCTGGCCGGGCATCTGCGGCAGCCGGGCTTAGCGGGATCGCCACGGCAAGTGGCGTCAGGGCGGAAGCGAGGGGGCACGATGGGAACGGCTGCAGCCGCACACCTGCCGGTCATGCGCGACCGGGTTCTCGAGCTTCTCGCACCCGCGCTTGGCTCGCCCGGCGCTGTTCTGGTGGACGCGACGCTGGGCCGGGCCGGCCATGCCAGTGCGCTGCTGACGGCGCATCCCGAGCTCAGCCTGATTGGCATCGATACGGACGCGGCGGCGATCGAAGAGTCGCGCCAGATCCTGGCCGTCTTCGCAGACCGGGTAACCCTTGTCCAGGCGGTCTACGACGAACTGCCGCAGATCCTGGCGGACGCCGGCCACAGCGCCGCGCAGGGCATCCTGTTTGACCTCGGAGTCTCTTCTCCGCAACTGGATAGTCCGACCCGCGGCTTTGCTTATGCGCAGGATGCACCGCTCGACATGCGGATGAATCAGGCTGGCCAGCTGACCGCCGCGGACGTTCGTTAACACCTACCCGGTCGACCGGCTCGCGCGGGTACTGCGCGAATACGGCGAGGAGCGGTTTGCCCGCCGGATCGCTGCGGCTGTCGTCCGGGAGCGGGCGCGCGAACCGCTGGCCAGCACAGCCAGGCTCGCCGACATCGTCAGGGACTCCATCCCGGCACCGGCCAGGCGAACCGGCGGCAATCCGGCCAAGCGCACGTTCCAGGCGCTGCGGATCGAGGTTAACGGGGAGCTCGAGGCGCTGCAGCGGGCGCTCCCTGCAGCCCTGGACGAAATCGCCGTTGGCGGCCGGATCGTCGCGCTTGCCTACCACTCACTCGAGGACCGCGCGGTCAAGCGGGCGCTGGCGGCGCGGTCGGCCGATACGACGCCACTCGGGCTGCCGGTTTCGCTAGAGGCCTCGCGGCCGCAGTTCCGGCTGCTCACCAGGGGCGCTGAGCGGCCAGGCCCGGATGAGCTTGCGGTGAACTCACGAGCGGCACCCGCACGGCTACGGGCGGCCGAGCGGATCAGGGCGGCGGCATGAGGAGGCGGCGGGGGCCGGGATGCAGGACGCATCCGGGTGTGAAGGCCGAAAGCACGGGAGGGGCGAGCTGATCCGATGGACACCACGACCCGGGTAGGAGCCACGAATCGGCCGCGAACCCGGCTGCGCCCGGTATCAGGCCGGGGCGGCCTTGCTGAGCCAGATTCGCGCCGCGGCCACCCTTCGACCGGCCGGGCCGGACCGGTCGACGCACCAAGCCGGGCTGGCCGGTCAGCCGGACGCGAGCCGCCGGCGGCCGGCGGTGTCGACGCCCGGTCCGGCTGCCGGGCGGAGCAGCCACGGGCTGACGGCCTCCCGCGCGGTCCGCTCCGGTTCGGACGAACCACCCCGGGTGCGCCCAGACTGCCCATCCCAGAAGGATCGGCAGCCTCGCGACGCCCAGGCGTCCGTATACCCGTCCGCCCGCGCGAAGAACTCACCAGTCGGCGCTGGCGCTGCCGCGAATGCCGTTCGTCCTGCTGGTGCTAGGGCTGCTGGGCGGCGGGCTGGTCTGCCTTCTGGTGGTGAACACGACGCTCGGGGCAACGAGCTTCCGGCTCAGCCAGCTGCAGCGCGAGAACGCGAGGCTGTCGCTTCAAGAGCAGACCCTGCAGGGCAACATCCAGAACGAGCAGGCACCGGACCAGATTGCCAAGCGGGCTTACCAGCTGGGCATGCGAGCCGATCCGAACGCCACCATCCTGGACCTGCGCACCGGCCACTCCTACAAGCTGCACGATCGAGCCTCCGCTCTGATCGCTGCCGGCAGTTCAATTCAGGCTACGCAGACCCGCGGTAGTGGGCGTTCGAGCACGGGGACCAACGTCACCAAGACGGGAGCTACCAAGAACCAGGCCGCCAAGCACAGGACCGCCCGGCACCGGCGCAGTGCCACGAAGGCCGGGTCGCACCGGTGACCGGAGCGGGGGGTCGCGACGGGGAGGACGGGGCCAAGCGCCCGCGCCGGGTCAGGCCGGTCCCAGGCGGCTCACGGGGGCCAGCCAGGCCGGCCCGTGGCAGTGCGCGGGCGGGCGACATGCCCAGGCCGGCTGGCCGACTGCGGCCAGGACAGGGCAGCCAGGGACGCGGGGGCTTGCGGCGCGGTGGCCCAGGGCGCGGTGAGCCCGTTCGCTATCGACCCGGCGCACGCGGGCATGCCTATAACTCAGGCAGCGCTGGCCGCCGGCGGCCTGGCACGCCGCGGCCGAGCGGGCGGACAGTTCGGCGGCCGGTGCGAGCGCGGCGTCGCGCAAGCCCCGCACGGCGGCTGCGGATCACGCTGCTCTGCATGGCGTTCGGGCTGTCGATCTTCGCCGCGCGGCTCGTGCAGGTGCAAGCCGTCGACTCGGCTGCCTACCGCAGCGCTGCCGAGCGAGTACAGCTCGCGACGATCCAGATTCCCGCCGTCCGCGGCGACATCATGAGCAGCAACGGCACGGCGCTGGCGCTGACCATGCAGACCTACACAGTGTTCGCTGACCCGACCCGAACGATCCCCGTTTCGCAGCGGGCCGGTGTCGCGGCGAAGCTGGCGGGCCCGCTCAGCATGCCGGCCGCCACGATACTCGGCAAGCTCAATCATCCGTCATCGCAGCACTACGAGGTGCTTGGCACCGGCGTCTCGGTTGCAACCGGCGCCCACATCAGCGCGCTGCGACTGCCCGGCATCGACATGAACGCGACCTACACCACTGCCTACCCGAATGGGGATCTGGCGGCGAACATCGTCGGGTTCACCAACCCCTCCGGGTCCGGGGACGGCAGTCAGGCGGGCGCGGCTGGCCTGGAACAGCAGTACAACTCGCTGCTCGCTGGCCGGGACGGCAGTGAGGAAGTCCAAGAGGGAATCGATGGCCAACCGATCCCGCTGACCGAGATCAGGCTGACTCCGGCTGTTCCCGCCCGGAGCCTGCGGCTGACCATTCAGTCCGATATCCAGTGGAAGGCAGAGCAGGTCTGCAAGCTGCGGGTAGAGCAGACCCACGCGCGCAACTGCTCAATCGTGGTGATGCAGCCGAAGACCGGGGCGATCCTCGCGATGGCGCAGTGGCCGACCTATGACCCGGCCAACGTCACGGATTATGCGGCGACCACGAACATTGGTGTCGCCAACGTGTTCGCGCCCGGCAGCACCCTCAAGCCGATCACCGTGGCCGCAGCGCTGGAAAAGGGCGGTCAGACGCCGATGAGCCCGTACACGGTCCCGTACTCGATCAAGATGGACGGCCTGTACACCTTTCACGACGCCGAGTTCCACCCGACGGTCAGGTACACCATCGCTGGCGTCCTGGCTCACTCGAGCAATGTCGGGATGGTGCAGGTCGCCCAGCACATCACGCCCGAGCAGCAGTATGACTACCTGCGCGCGTTCGGGCTCGGCTCGGTCAGCGGCCTGGGCACGCCGGGGGAGACCGCGGGACTCATCCCCAGGCCAGGGTCGCCCGGCTACTACCCCGACAACCGGTATGAGTATGCGTTCGGGCAGGGCGTGGGCGTGACAGCGATCCAGATGGCGAGCGTCTACGCCACCATCGCCAACGGCGGCGTCCGGGTCGAGCCGAGTCTGGTGGCCGGGACGATCGGCGCCAGCGGGCAGTTCACCGCGGCACCGAGGCCGGCTAGCCGGCGGGTGATCCAGGCCAAGACGGCCCATGCGCTCATGACGATGCTGCAGCAGGTCCCCGAGATCAACGCCGACGCGGGCGAGCCATGGGGGTCTATCGACGGATACCCCGTGGCCGCTAAGACCGGAACCGCGCAGGTCTCCGACCCTGGCCTCAGCAGGTGCCTCTGCCAGTATGGTTCCAGCTACATCGGTATTGTCCCGGCAAATAACCCGCAGCTGGTCGTTGCCGTGAACATCCAGGATCCGCGGGGCAAGTACTACGGTGTCGAAGTCGCTGGGCCGGCCTTCTTCGCCGTCACCAAGTTCGCCCTGCAGACGATGAAGATCGCGCCTGACTATGCCAGGCCGCCCTATATCCGGCTCACCGCGCCGTGATGGGAGGTAACCTCTGCCCGTGCCAGCGGCCATCCGCCCAGAACACGTTCGCGCGCGCCCCCTCGCCGGTCTCGCGGCGCTTCTTGGGCTGCGGCCGGCCGGCCAGCACCCGGTAGACCAGGACGCTGGGCCTGGCATCACCGGCGTCACCCACGACTCCCGGTCAGTGCGTCCCGGAGACCTGTACGCGGCCCTGCCCGGCAGCACGGTACACGGCGCTCGGTTCAGCGCTGCGGCCGCCGCGGCGGGCGCAGCGGCCGTGCTCACGGACCCGGCCGGGCGTGAATCCGCTGTCGCTGCTGGACTTCCGGTTCTGGTCGTGGCCGACCCGCGAGCCCGCCTCGGCGAGATCGCAGCCTGGGTCTACGGCGACCCCTCGGCGGCCCTGCTGCTGATCGGCGTCACCGGAACGGCGGGCAAAAGCACCACGAGCTACCTGATGGAGTCCGGGCTGAGGGCGGCCGGCTACCGGACCGGGCTAATCGGCGGAGTCCAGACCCGCATCGGCGACAGCGCGCAGGCCAGCACGCTGACCACGCCAGAGGCCACCGACCTGCAGGCGCTGCTGGCGGCGATGGCGGAGCGCCGGATCGACGCCGTCGCGATGGAAGTGTCCAGTCACGCGCTCGCACTTGGCCGAGTGGCCGGCACGCACTATGACGTCGCCGTCTTTACCAACCTGTCCCAGGACCACCTGGACTTCCACGCCAGCATGGACGAGTACTTCGCGGTCAAGGCCGAGCTCTTCACGCCGAAGTACGCCAGGGCTGGCGTCGTGAACATCGATGACGCTCGCGGCCGGGAACTCGCCGCCCAGGCGCCGATCCCGGTCACCACATTCTCGGCCGATGGACAGGCGCGCAGCGGACTGGCGAGCCGTGGACGTGCGGGCGGGTGCGGACGGCTCTACCTTCCGGGTCATCGGGCCCGGTGGCGTCGAGGCCGACGCCGCCGTGGCGCTGCCCGGCGAGTTCAACGTCGCCAATGCAATGGCGGCCATCGTGGCGCTTGTTGAGGCGGGCGTGGGGCTGGCGGTCGCGGTCGCCGGCGTCGCCGTGTGCCCAGGTCCGCCTGGTCGCCTGGAACGGGTGGACCGCGGGCAGGACTTCACCGTGTTCGTCGACTACGCGCACAAGCCGGGGGCCGTCGAGGCCCTGCTGAGGGTGATGCGCGAGGTCACGCAAGGCAGCCTGGTGATCGTCCTCGGCTGCGGCGGCGACCGCGACCGGGGTAAGCGTCCGCTCATGGGGGCGGCCGCGGCCCGGCTGGCTGACGTGGCGATCCTGACCAACGACAACCCGAGATCGGAGGACCCGCTGGCGATCCTGGCCGAGATGCTCGGCGGCGCGATCGAGGTCCCCCAGCGCGAGAGAGCGCAGGTCGTGGTGCAGCCTGACCGCGCGGCCGCCATCGGCATGGCGATCGCTGGTGCCGGAAAGGGCGATGTCGTGCTGATCGCGGGCAAAGGCCACGAGCAGGGCCAGTATGTGGCTGGCGCGGTAATCCCGTTCGATGACCGCGAGGTCGCTTCGGCTGCCCTCCTGCGCCGCCAGGCGAGCGAGGATGCGACTATTACCGGCGGCCAGGCCAGTTCGTTCCCGGAGGACATGTGATCCCGCTGTCGGTGGCGCAGATCGCCGAAGCCACCGGAGCGCAGCTGGCGGATGTGCCTGATCCAGCGGTACTCGTCACCGGGCCGGTGGTGATCGATTCCCGTGAGGCCGCGCCGGGCAGCCTGTTCGCGGCGCTGCCTGGCACCCGGACCGACGGGCACGCGTTCGCCGGCCAGGCGCTGGCGGCCGGCGCGGTGGCCGTGCTGGCCAGTAGCAAGGTGGGCGGCCCGGCACTGATCGTGCCCGACGTCCAGGCGGCGCTCGGCAAGGTGGCCAGGTCTGTCATCGACCGGGCGCCTGAGCTGACGGTGGTCGGTATCACCGGGTCGGCGGGCAAGACTACGACCAAGGACCTCGCCGCCCAGCTGATCGAGACGCTCGGCCCGACGGTCGCGCCGCGCGATTCGTTCAACAACGAGATCGGCCACCCGCTCACTGTGCTGAAGATCACTGGCCAGACGCGGTACCTGATCTCCGAGCTGTCAGCGCGCGGCCTTGGCCATATCACCGAGCTCTGCCAGATTGCGCCGCCCCAGGCTCGGCGCGGTGTTGTCCGTGGGCCACGCACACGCCGGCGAGTTCGGCAGCCTGGAGCGGATCGCCCAGGCCAAGAGCGAGCTTCCGGCCGCGCTACCGGCTGACGGCGTGGCCGTACTCAACGCCGACGACCACCGGGTAGCTGCGATGGCGGCCCTGACTCAGGCCAGGGTCGTAACCTTCGGTCGGTCACCACAGGCCGACGTGCGGGCCGAGCACGTTGCTACCGACGACCTCGGCCGGGCCCGGTTTACCCTGGTCACGCCGTCCGGCATGGCACCGGTCCGGCTGCAGCTGCACGGCGAGCATCACGTCTACAACGCGCTGGCCGCCGCCGCCCTGGCCGCGGAGCTCGGCATGCCCGTAGCCGACATCGCCGCCGGGTTGTCAGCCGCGGTCGCCAGGAGCAGGTGGCGGATGGAGGTCACGCAGCGCCAGGATGGCGTCACTGTCGTCAACGACGCCTATAACGCCAACCCCGACTCGGTGCGTGCGGCCATCGCCGCTCTGGCCACCATGGCGCGTGGCGGCCGCGGGCTCGCCGTGCTTGGCCACATGACCGAGCTCGGTGACGCAGCCGGTCAGCTGCACGAGGAGA
Organism: uncultured Actinomycetota bacterium; assembly: GCA_963808215.1. Lineage (GTDB taxonomy): Bacteria > Actinomycetota > Actinomycetes > Streptosporangiales > Streptosporangiaceae > JAJYUU01. The sequence goes on along the minus strand of CAWEEY010000016.1, from coordinate 166,260 downwards.
TCGGCGCGACGGCCGCCAGAGCCGGCGTGGCCGCGCTGATCGTGGTCGGAGAGCAGGCGGCTCCGATGCTTGCTGGTGCGAAGTCCGTGCCTTCCTGGCAGGGCGAGCTGGTGGCCGTCCCGGATGCAGCGGCCGCCGTGCGGGCGCTGGCAGACCGGCTGCGCAGCGGTGATGTGGTGCTGGTGAAGGCGTCGCACTCGATCGGCCTGGAGCGAGTGGCGCTGGCCCTGACCGGCGAGCGACCGCTGACTGATGAGCACGAGGGGCCGCGCAGTTGAAGACCATCCTCGTGACCGGGGCCGTGTCGCTGCTGCTTGCCCTGTTCGGCACGCCAGTGGTCATCAGGGTGCTGCGGCGCCAGGGCTACGGGCAGCCCATCCGGGTCGAGGGCCCCAAGTCCCACGAGACCAAGCGCGGTACGCCGACCATGGGCGGGGTGGTAATGGTCGCGGCCACGCTCGTCGGCTACGTCGTCGGGCACCTGGTCACCCACGACCCGATGAGCGCGTCTGGCCTGCTCATCCTGTTTCTGATGGCGGGCCTTGGCCTGGTCGGCTTCATCGACGACTTCATCAAGATCTCCAGGCAGACCAGCCTGGGCCTGCGCAGCGGCGCGAAGCTAGCCGGCCAGATGGTGGTCGGCGCCGTATTCGCGCTCGAGGTCTTGCAGCATCCCGACGGGTTCGATCTCACCCCCGCGGACGCGCACCTTTCCTTCCTGCGCGACTTCGGGCCGACGATCGGCGTGCTGCCGTTCGTGGTCTGGGTGGTCATCCTGATCGCCGGGACATCGAACGCGGTGAATCTCACCGACGGGCTCGACGGACTAGCCACCGGATCGACGGTCCTGGTACTCGCCGCCTATGTGCTGATCGGCATCTGGCAGGAGCGCAACGACTGCACAACCTTCTTCTCGGTGGCTTGCTACCAGGTCCGCGACCCGCTGGACATTGCCGTGGTAGCAGCGGCGGTGCTCGGCTCCTGCTTCGGCTTCCTGTGGTGGAATGCGCCACCCGCCAAGATCTACATGGGCGACACCGGCTCGCTGGCCCTTGGGGGCGTGCTGGCTGGCCTGGCCGTCTGCACCAAGACTCAGCTGCTGCTCGCCATCCTCGGCGGGCTATTTGTGGTCATCACGCTGTCCGTCGTCGTCCAGGTCGGCTTCTACAAGATGACCGGCAGCCGAGTGTTCAGGATGGCGCCGTTGCATCATCATTTCGAGATGCTCGGCTGGGCGGAGACGACAGTGGTGATCAGGTTCTGGCTGATCTGCGGGCTGTGCGTCGCCCTCGGGCTCAGTATCTTCTACGCCGCCTGGCTGACTACCTAGGCCGATGGCCGCCGACCACAGCCCGGGGGACCCCCCCAGACCGCCCCCAGAAAACCGGCCAACCTACAGAAGCCGGCGCCGTCGCCAAGCTTCGCGGACCTGGCAGGCCGGCCCGTGGTCGTAGCTGGCCTTGGCATCACCGGCCAGTCAGTGTGCACGCTGCTGGTCAGCCAGGGCGCCCTGGTGACCGCTGTCGACTCCAGGGATGACGCCGAGCGCCGGGATGTGGCTGACCGGCTGGCCAAAGACGGCGTGGCGGTCCGGCTCGGGCCGGAGGAGCTCGGACCTAGCGCCGCGGTGCCGCCCGGCACTGGCCTGGTCGTCACTTCGCCAGGACTGCGGCCGGACACGCCGCTGCTGGCCAGCGCAGTCGACGCGGGTATCGAGGTGATCGGCGACGTGGAGCTCGCCTGGCGCCTCAGGCCCGCGCTGCCCGGCGGCGGGCGGCAGCAGTGGCTCGCGATTACCGGCACGAACGGCAAGACCACCACGGTCCGGATGCTGGCCGCGATGCTGGCCGCTGCGGGCCATCGCAGCATCGCGGCCGGGAACGTCGGCACGCCGATCCTGGACGTGGTGACCGACCCCGAGCCCTACCCGGTCGTGGCCGTGGAGCTGTCCAGCTTCCAGCTGTTCTGGAGTGCCACCATCACTCCGCTCGCGGCGGTGGTACTCAACCTGGCCGCCCACCATCTCGACTGGCACGACGATATCGAGTCGTACGCCGCCGCCAAGGCGAAGATCTTCGCGCCCGGCACGATCGCCATCTTCAATGCCGATGACCCGGGCACGGTCGTGATGGCCGGTGCCGCGCGCGGGGCCGCCCGCCGGGTTGGCTTCCGCCTCGGGCCGCCAGGTCATGGCGAACTCGGCGTGACCGACGGCTGGCTCACCGACCGAGCCTTCGGCGGCGCCGCAGGATCTGGCGCCAGCGACAACGGGACGCTCGGCGCCGGCGTCCGGCTGGCACGGGCCAGCGCTGTCCAGCCACCCGCGCCGCACAACGTGGCTGACGCGCTGGCGGCTGCTGCACTGGCCCGAGCCTACGGCGACTGGCCGGACTCCATCGCAGCCGGGCTGGCCAGCTTCGTGCCGGAAGCGCACCGCATCGCGCTGGTCGCCGAGATCGACGGCGTGGCCTTCATCGACGACTCGAAGGCCAGCAATCCGGCGGCCGCGGCTGCGTCACTTGCCTCGTTCCCTTCGTCGTCTGGGTGGCCGGAGGACTGTTCCGCGGGACTGACGCGGACCTGGACGCCATCGTCACCGCAGCGGCGGGGCGGCTGCGGGCCGCCGTGCTGATCGGCACCGACCGGGCCCGATTCATGCGCGCGCGCTGGCGCGACACGCGCCGGATGTCCCAGTCGTGGAGCTGGGCAGCACCGACACTGGAGTCATGGACCAGGCGGTAGCACGGGCGGCGGCGCTTCGCTCAGCGCGGGGATACGGTGCTGCTGGCGCCGGCCGCGCAGTCGTTCGACATGTTCCGCGATTACCCGGCCCGCGGCGATGCGTTCGCCGCTGCGGTGCGGCGGCTCGCGGAGTCGCGGTGAACCCAGAATTGGACGAGCACCGGGTGGGCCGGACTAGGCGGGCCAGCAGGCCGGGCTGGCACCGTCTCTGCGAGCCCCCGGTCCGCGCAGGCCGGGCCGGACCACCAGCAGGCTAGCGGCCGGGGTACCGGCGGGCGCGCCACGGCGGGCGCGGAGCCGCTCTGGATGAGGCACGGGAGCGGGCGGCGCGCCTGCGTGACGCCGCGCTCGGCCTCAAGGCCCTCCTCGACCGGCCGCTGGCGTCGTATTACCTCGTTCTCGGCTGCACGCTGCTGCTGCTCGCGGTCGGGCTGATGATGGTGCTCTCCACCTCTACCGCCTACGGCCTGGATAACAACGCGCCGCCGTATTCCATTTTCGAGAAGCAGCTGCTCGGCGCGGTCGCTGGGCTGGCCCTCATGTGGCTGCTGGCCAAGGCGCCGCCGCGGCTGTTCCGGACGTTCGCCTATCCGCTGCTGCTTGCCACCTTGCTCGGCCTGGTGCTCGTGCTCCTGGCCGGGCATGAGTACTACGGCGGGAAGCGCTGGCTCTCGGTCGGCGGCAACGAAGTGCAGCCGTCGGAGTTCGCCAAGCTGGCGCTCGTCGTGTGGGGCGCCGACTTGCTAGCGCGCAAGGAGAAGCTGCGCCAGCTCACCGACTGGCGTCACCTGCTGGTTCCCCTGCTGCCCGGAGCGGCCCTTATGTGCCTGCTCGTCATGCTCGGCAATGATCTGGGCACGACCTTCCTCCTGATCGTGATCTTCCTGTCGCTGCTGTGGGTCATCGGCGCCCCTGGCAGGCTGCTGTTCGGCGTACTGGCTTTGATGGCCTTCGCGCTCGCCATGCTGATCGTCGCGCACTCCGGATGAGCTCCGGCGGATCAGTGGCTTCGTGTCCGCGCAGTCTCGGCTTACCGCTTGCCAGAGCTGCTACCAGCTTGCGCAGGGCAAGGACGCGCTGGGCTCGGGCGGCTGGTTCGGCATGGGCCTCGGCGCGAGCACGGCCAAGTGGGGCTGGCTGCCGCTTGACTATGCCGATTTCATCTTCGCCGTCCTGGGCGCAGGAACTGGGCCTGGTGGGCGCGATCTGCGTCATCGTGCTGTATGGCGCGCTCGCGTTCGCCGGACTCCGTATCGCCCGTCGGGTGCCTGATACGTTCTCGCGGCTGGCGGCCGGCTCGATCACGGTCTGGCTGATCACGCAGACAGTGGTAAACATCGGCGCAGTGCTGGGCCTGCTGCCGATTACCGGTGTGCCGCTCCCGCTGATCTCGGCAGGGGTGTCGTCGCTGATCGCGACGCTGGCTGCGCTCGGCATGCTGCTTTCGTTCGCCCGGACCGAGCCTGGCGCCGCACAAGCGCTGGCCGCAGCCGGGCCCGGCGCATCCCGGCGACTGCTGGCCCGGCTCGGCATCGCACGCAGGTAACCCTGACCGGCACATGCGGCAGGCGAGGCTAGCCCGGGTGGAAGTAAGGTGGCCCGGTCGGAGAAGGTGAGGTATGAATGGGCGTAAGCGTCGTCATCGCGGGCGGCGGCACTGGCGGGCATATCTTGCCAGCGCTCGCGCTAGCAGACGCGCTGCGCCGGGCCGATCCTGACGTCACGATCACGTGCCTTGGCACCGAGCGCGGGCTGGAGACCCGGCTGGTGCCGATGCGCGGCTACGATCTGGCGCTGATCCCGCCGGTGCCACTGCCGCGCAAGCTCACCCCGGCACTTCTGTCGGTGCCCGCGCGGATGCTGGGCGCAGTCGGCGCGACCGCCAAGATCCTCGAGCGAAGGCGGGCTGATGTGGTCGTCGGATTTGGCGGCTACGTGGCAACCCCCGGCTACCTGGCCGCGCGTCGCCGCAAGGTGCCGATTGTCGTGCATGAGGCCAACTGCAAGCCCGGGCTCGCCAACCGGATCGGTGCCCGGCTGACCACACACGTCTGCACCGGCCAGCCGGGAACAAAGATGCCGCATGCCCGGTACATCGGTATCCCGATCCGGCGGGAGATCTCGGAGCTGGACCGGCTAGCGCTCGCCGATAAGGCGCGGGCGCACTTCGGCCTCCGGCCAGACCTGCCGGTCCTGTTCGTCACTGGCGGCTCGCAGGGGGCTGCCTCGCTGAACCGGGCGGCGCTCGGGGCAGCCGAAGAGCTGCGGGCGGCCGGGATCCAGGTGCTGCACGTGATCGGCCCGAAGGCGGCCGAGGTGGCGGTGCCGCCCGGCCCGGTGCCCTATGTGGTGGTGCCCTACCTCGACCGGATGGACCTGGGGTACGCGGCGGCCGACTTCGCGCTGTGCCGGGCCGGGGCGATGACCTGCGCCGAGCTCACCGCGGTCGGCCTGCCCGCCGCGTACGTGCCGCTGCCGCATGGCAACGGCGAGCAGCGGCTGAACGCCGAGCCGATCGAGCAGGCAGGCGGCGGCCTGATCGTCGCCGATGCGGACCTGTCGCCGGAGTGGATCACCATGACCCTGGTGCCGATCCTGCAGGACGGCGAGCTCGTGGACGCGATGGCTCAGGCGGCGGCCGCGAGCGGCAACCGGACGGCCGATGCCGACCTGGCCAGGCTTGTGCTGCAGGTGGGGCGGCGGCGGCCTGGCCGACGGCGGAAGAGGTAGCGCATGGGCCTGGTCACTCCCGGTCGACCCGGTGCCAGTCGGCGAACTCGGCAAGGTGCACTTCACGGCCATCGGCGGCGCGGGCATGTCCGGGATCGCCAGGATCATGCTGTCCCGCGGGGTAACGGTATCGGGCAGCGACTCCATGGACTCGGCGCTGCTCGGCGAGCTGGCAGCGGCCGGGGCGCGGGTAGCGTCGGGCACGCGGCGGATAACCTCGGCGACGCCGACACCCTGGTCGTCTCGACCGCGATCCGTCCGGATAACCCGGAGCTGGCCGAGGCGCGGCGGCGCGGGCTGCCCGTACTGCACCGGGCCACCGCCCTGGCCAGCATGATGCTTGGCCACCAGAGCATCGCCGTGGCCGGCACGCACGGCAAGACCACGACGACCTCCATGATCACGACCGTGCTGCTGCACAGCGGCGCGGACCCGTCGTACGTCATCGGCGGGATCCTGGCCGAGACGGGCGTCGGCGCGGCGCTCGGGCACGGCCCGGCGTTCGTGGTCGAGGCGGACGAGAGTGACGGCTCGTTCCTGATGTTCTCGCCGGATGCGGCGGTTGTCACTTCAGGTCGAGGCCGACCACCTGGACAACTACGGCACGCTCGCAGCGATCGAGACGGCGTTCGCAGCGTTCGCCGGCCGGATTACCGACGGCGGCCTGCTGATTGCCTGCGCCGATGATCCGGCTGCGCGAGCCCTCACCGGCGCGGTCCGGCCGAGCGTAACCGCGCTGACCTACGGCACCGCGCCGGACGCCTCCTACCGGGTCACCGAGCATCCGGGCGCGCGGCATGCGCACGGCGCTGACGGTGACCGGCGGGCCAGGCACCGCGCTGGCCGGGGCAGGCCCGGTGCGGCTGGAGATCGCGGTGCCGGGCCGCCACTACGCGCTGAACGCGGCGGCGGCGCTCGGCATGACTGTCCAGCTAGGCGTGACCGTCGCCGACGCCGCCGCGCGGCCTGGCCGCCTACCGCGGCGCTCACCGCAGGATGGAGCTGAAAGGCGAGGCTGACGGCGTGCAGGTGATCGACAGCTACGCCCATCACCCGACCGAGCTGGCTGCCGATCTGGCCGCCGCGCGCGATATAGCGGCAGGCGGCAGGGTGATCGCGATCTTCCAGCCGCATCTGTTCAGCCGCACAAGGCTGTTTGCTGCGGACTTCGGTGCCGCTCTCGCCGCGGCTGACGAGGTGCTGGTGCTCGACGTCTACGCGGCCCGCGAGGACCCCGAGCCAGGTGTCACTGGCAAGCTGATCAGCGACGCGGTGCCGGGCGGCGGCGCAGTGTTCCTGCCGGACCGCTGCATCCGCTCCTGCCGCCGCGGTCAGCCTGGCGAAGCCCGGCGACCTGGTGCTGACCATGGGCGCCGGTGACGTCACGCAGCTCGGCCCGCTGATCGTCGCGGCCCTTCTGGAGCGGGCAGGCGGACTGTGAGCACGCGGCAGCCGTCGTCCGGCCAGGCTGTCATTCAGGGTGGGAAGACCAGAATCCAGAACGGGAACGCCGATGTCCGGGGCAGCCGTGCCGGTCCGTGGCGGATCGCGTTCTTCGGCATCCTCGTGCTGGCAGTCCTGGCCGGGGCTGGCTGGGCGTTGCTCGGCTCCAGCTTGCTGGTGGTGCGGCATGTCAAGGTAGTCGGTGACCGGCTGGTGACGGCCGCGCAGGTGCGCCAGGCGGCGAAGATCAAGCCGGGGACGCCGCTGGCGACCCTGAATACGGCAGCGGTAGCCGGCCGGGTCGAGCAACTCGCGCCGGTGCTCTCGGCCACCGTGTCCAGGTCCTGGCCGGACACGATCGTCATCACGGTACGCGAGCGGACGCCGGTCCTGGCACTGGCTCAGGCTGGCGGCGGATATCAGCTCGTCGATCCTTACGGCGTCGTCGTCCTGTCGGCCGCCCATAGGCCAGCTGGGATGCCATTGCTGTCACCCGCCCCGGCAGTGCTGCGCGGCAGCCCGGCCATCAGGGCCGCGGCCATCGTCCTGCGCGAGCTGCCGCCTTCGGTGCGCGCACGGCTGAGGTGGGTGTCGGCTGCCTCAGCCAATGCGGTCACCCTGCACCTCGCCGGGCGCGTGCAGGTGCTGTGGGGCGGCGCCGGCCGGTCCGCGCAGAAATCGGCCGAGCTCAGCATGCTGCTGCGTACGCACGCGCGCTATTACGACGTCAGCGATCCGGATACGGCGGTGACCCGCGGATGATGTCCCGACGGACATTGCTGCCTCGGCGCGACACGCCGGGCGGCCAGACCTACCAGTTGTTGACCTGGGGATGCGCGCAACCCTACTGTCCCTATCAGTCGACAGCTTGACATAACTCTAAATCTCAAGTTGAGGGTGAGGGTTTGACGAGCACGATTCCGCGTGATGGCGGCGTAGGTCCGCAGGACGGGCTGGGGGGACTCCGGGGGTTGTCCCGCCGGAAGTAGGACGAGCGGAAAGGTTTGCTCCTCGTGGCAGCACCGCAGAACTATCTGGCGGTCATCAAGGTCGTCGGCATCGGCGGGGGTGGCGTCAACGCCGTGAACCGGATGATCGAAGAGGGACTCAGGGGGGTTGAGTTCATTGCGATCAACACTGACGCGCAGGCGTTGCTGATGAGCGACGCCGACGTCAAGCTGGACGTCGGGCGGGAGCTCACCAGGGGACTGGGTGCGGGCGCGAACCCTGACATCGGCGCGAAGGCCGCCCAGGATCACCGCGACGAGATCGAGGAGGTCCTCAAGGGCGCGGATATGGTATTTGTCACAGCGGGCGAGGGCGGCGGGACAGGCACCGGCGGCGCGCCGATTGTCGCCGAGGTGGCCAGGTCGCTCGGCACGCTCACGATCGGCGTTGTGACCAGGCCGTTCGGCTTCGAGGGCAAGCGCAGGGCGGCGCAGGCGGATGCTGGCATCGAGAAACTGCGCGCCGAGGTCGACACCCTCATCGTCATCCCGAATGACCGGCTGTTGTCGATCTCCGACCGGCACGTCAGCGTGCTGGACGCGTTCAAGGCCGCCGACCAGGTACTGCTGTCCGGTGTCCAGGGCATCACCGACCTGATCACCACGCCCGGCCTGATCAACCTGGACTTCGCGGACGTCAAGTCGGTGATGTCCGGGGCTGGTTCCGCCCTGATGGGCATCGGCACGGCGCGCGGCGACGACCGCGCTGTCGCGGCGGCTGAGATGGCCATCTCCAGCCCGCTGCTCGAGGCCAGCATCGACGGGGCGCACGGCGTCCTGCTATCGATCCAGGGCGGCTCGGATCTCGGCCTGTTCGAGATCAACGAGGCGGCCCAGCTGGTCGCCAACTCGGCTGCGCCGGACGCCAACATCATCTTCGGTGCCGTCATCGACGATGCGCTCGGCGACGAGGTCCGGGTGACGGTCATCGCAGCGGGGTTCGACGAGCCGCAGGCTGGCCGCTCGCGGCCGCGTTCCTATGGCGCTGCGCTGCCGTCGGCCGACCTGGCCGCCAGGTCCTCCGGGCTGGCCGGGTCTGGCTCGCTCGGGTCGGCCGCAGGCACCGGGTCGGGCGGTGGCGCTGATTCTGGCGTCGGCACGGGGTCCCGGTCTGGCGCACCCGGAGCCGGCGGCCAGTCTGAGTGGCGGCCGTTCCACCTTGGCGACGCCGCGTCTGCGCCCGCCGCTCCGGCCGTGTCAGGACCGGCAAGCGCGACGGCTGATGGCGCGGAGCAGGATCTCGCCAGCGCTGCCGCCGTGACCGACGGGGCCTCGGCAAACGGCGGGCTGGCGGCCGGAGATGCCGCCAAGATCGAGGGGGTCCCCCCGCCGCGAGCGGGCAGCCCGGAGGACGGAGCCGGGCCGGTCCTGAAGGATGCGCAGCCGGGCGGGTCCCGCCCCGGCGCTAACGGCCGCTCGGATGCCGCTAGCACCAGGCGCAAGTCAGTAGTGTTCGAGGAAGATGACGAACTCGACGTACCTGACTTCCTGAAGTGAGGGTCGGACAATTGAGGCCGCCAGCGGCAGGGCAGTTCGCGCTGCCCCGGCAGGGGCTCGGCGATGGAGTGTTCGCGGCCTTTTCCGGCCGGCGCGGGCGGTGTCAGCGGTCCTCCCTACGAGTCGCTGAACCTAGGCCTCCGGGTCGGCGACGATCCGGCGGCCGTGGCGGCGAACCGGGAAGCGCTGGCCGGCGCCTGCGGCCTTTCAGTGGGCGACCTAGCCTGGATGCGCCAGGTTCACAGCGCGGACGTCTGCTACCTCGGTGCCGGGACCGAGCAGCCGCCAGGCCCGGTGGACGCGATCTTCACCGACGTGCCAGGGCGGGCGCTGTGTGTGCTGGTCGCAGACTGCGTGCCGGTGCTGATCGCCGACCCCGTTGCGCGGATCATCGGCGCCGCGCATGCCGGGCGCGAGGGCATGGTCGCAGGAGTGGTCCCGGCCCTGGTCTCGGCCATGGCCGGGGCGGGAGCCAGCCCCGCCACGATGCGCGCGCTGACCGGCCCGGCTATCTGCGGTGGCTGCTACGAGGTCCCGCCCGATCTGCAGGAGCGGGTGAGCGCGGCGGTGCCGCAGGCGCGCTGCCAGACCCTGGACGGCACGGCCGGGCCTGGACGTCCCAGCTGGCGTGCGAGCGCAGCTCGGCGCCGCCGGAGTTGGCTGGGTCAGGTCAGTGCCGCAGTGCACGAAGGAGTCCGCCGACTTGTTCTCCTACCGGCGTGACGGCGTTACCGGACGGTTCGCCGGGGTGGTCTGGCTGTCGCGGTAAGGAGGGCAGCATGACAACGGCGGAGCGGCTCGCGGAGGTAGCGACCAATCTGGCGGCCGTGCGGGCCAGGATCGCCGGGGCGTGCGTGGCTGTCGGTCGCGATCCGGCCGAGGTCCAGCTGATTGCGGTCACCAAGACGTTCCCCGTTCCCGATGTCATGGCGCTGGCCAGCCTCGGTGTCCTGGATGTAGGCGAGAACAAGGACCAGGAAGCGGCGCCCAAGGTCGCCGCGTGCACCGCGGCTGGCCTCGACCTGCGCTGGCATTTCGTCGGCCAGCTCCAGGTGAACAAGGCTGCGAGCGTGGCGAGATACGCGTACATGGTGCACTCGGTCGACCGGGCCCGGCTGGTGGAGGCACTCGGCCGCAGGGCCACCGAGGCTGCCCGGGTAATCCGGTGCCTGGTGCAGGTCAATCTCGACCCGGCGGCCGGTCAGGCCGACGGTCCGATCGGGCGGGCTACCGAAGCAGGGCGTGGCGGCGCCGCTCCGGGCGACGTGCTGGATCTCGCCGGGCAGATCACGGCTCGCGAAGGGCTCGAGTTCGCCGGAGTGATGGCCGTCGCGCCGCTCGGGCAGCCCGCCAGGCCCCCCTATGCCCGGCTGCGGGAGATCGCCGAGAAGGTGCAGTCCGTCTATCCAGGTGCACGGGTCATCTCGGCCGGCATGACGGGCGACCTGGAAGCTGCCATCGCGGAAGGCGCGACACACGTGCGAATCGGTACGGCGTTGCTCGGCGGCCGGCGCGCCCTTCGTCAGGTAATGTCCGACGCGAGGGACCTGGGCCGGTGAAGCCTGCACTGAGCTGGGCCGCCTGGCGCGCACGACGGAGGACAGAAGATGGCCAGCGCAATGCGCAAGATGGCGGTCTATCTCGGCCTGGTTGAGGACGACCACCGCTTCGATGATCAGTACGCCGACGAGTATGACGACGGCTACGACGACGGGTACGACGAGTACGGTGCGGAGCTTGTCCAGGACGACGAGGACAGGCTGGACTCCCGTCTGCCGGACGCTCCGGTCGGCAGCCGGGCCAGTGATCGCAGGCCCGCTGCTCAGGTCCAGACGACGGACTTGGCGAGGATTACGACCTTGCATCCGCGCACATACAATGAGGCTCGTACGATCGGAGAGCACTTCCGCGAGGGCACTCCGGTGATCATGAACCTCACCGAGATGGTGGACAGCGACGCCAAGCGGCTCGTCGACTTCTCCGCGGGTCTGATCTTCGGATTGCGCGGGAGCATCGAGCGCGTGACGAACAAGGTGTTCCTGCTGTCCCCGGCTAACGTAGAGGTCGCAGCCGAGGACAAGGCCCGGATCGCGGAGCGGGGCTTCTTCAACCAGAGCTGACCAGCAGCCGGCCAGGCTGCGGGCCACGGCAGGCCTGGACCTGCGATGACCGATAGGCAGGCGTGTGAACATAGTCAGAGATGTTGCCTTCTATGTGCTCTCGGTCTACCTGGTCCTGCTCATCGCGCGGATGATCTTCAGCTGGATTCAGGTGTACGCCAGGTCGTGGAGCCCATCAGGTATCCTGCTTGTGATAGCTGAGGGTGTTTACTCCGCCACTGATCCGCCACTGAGATTTCTAAGGCGCTACATTCCCACGCTCCGCCTCGGTAGTGTGGCCCTTGACCTTAGCTTCATGCTGCTGTTCCTGGTGGTCTACGTGCTCTGGCAGGTCGCACAGTCAGGGTAGGGTCATCGGGTAGCGTCCATAAAGGACAAAGCTCCAGGGAGAAGAGATGCCACTGACGCCCGCGGATGTGCGGAACAAGCAGTTCAGCACGACCAGGCTCAGGCCGGGATACGACGAAGAGGAAGTCGATGCCTTCCTCGACGAAGTTGAAGCAGCGCTTGACGAGCTCATTCAGGACAACGAGGAGCTCCGGGCCAAGCTAGCTGAAGTGCTGCGCGGTAAGCCGCCTGTCTCGCTGACCCCGCAGGCCGAGGTCCCAGAGATGATGCAGCCTGAGCCGATCCGGCATGAGCCTGAGCCGATGCGGCCGGAGCCGGTGACGCTGGCCCGGCGCCCTGCCGAGGACAACATGGACACGGCAGCCAGGGTCCTTGCGCTCGCGCAGCAGACCGCCGACCAGGCAATCGCCGACGCACGGCGCGAGGCCGACGAGACACTTGGCCGCGCTCGCCGCGAGGCCGATGACATCCTCACCAAGGCGCGCCGCCAGGCCGAGCAGGTCACCAGCGACGCACGCGCCCGGGCCGAGAGCCTCGAGCGCGACGCGCAGGAGCGGCACCGCCAGGCGATGGGCTCGCTCGTCCAGTCCCGAGAGGAGCTGGAGCGGCGTGTCGACGACCTGCGGGCGTTCGAGCGCGAGTACCGGAGCAGGCTGAAGGCTTACCTTGAGGGCCAGCTGCGTGACCTTGAGGCAGGTGCCGCCGACAGTGGCGTGTTCCCGGCCGTGGGCACGGGGCCGCAGTCGTCGCCGGTAGGCGTCGGCATGGGCAGGCTGGACATGCGGAACGGCAACCAGAACAGCGGCTACCAGCCGATGCCCGAGCCGGTGGCGCACAACGGCGGGTTCCACCCGTCAGATGCGGGCCAGCACGACCGTCGGTAACTGCGATCTGGCTGACTGCGCTTGACGAATAGCGGAGCCCCCAGGTGATCCGGTTCGCCGCAATCGTGTCCGTCGTGGCGGTCGCGATCGGCCTGCTGATCGCAGGTGCGGTCTCCGGCCACCTGAGGCTGGTCTATGTCTCGATCGGCCTCGCCGCGCTCGCGCTGCTGATGCTCGTCGTCGGCGTGGCGGTCTGGCGGGACCGGGTGTTCGGGGGAGCGTCTGCCCCGCGGAACGTGGCCAGGCCCGACGCTTACGCTGCGGGCGCGCCGGGCCGGACATCGCCAGGACCAGATCCAGCTGCGCAGGCCGAAGCCGCGCTAGGGGAACTGGGCGGGCCTGCCGAGCGCAAGTCGGCGGATCGCCGAGCGGCCGCCAGATGCCCGGCATCGTAGCCGGGCGAGGCGGTCGGCTGCCGGCAGGTGATGCCGGTGACTGGACGGGTGATGCCGCTCACTGGAACCGCGACGACCGTGAGCAGCCCGGGTGGGACTGGCCGGCTCGCCCACAGGCGCCACAGGACCAGCCCGTCAGGGAGCCTGCTGCATCTGGGGAGCCTGCTGCATCTCGGGAAGCCGATCGCATCTCGCCAGCCTTCCGCTTACGCCAGCCGAGGGGTTCTGGCGAGGCGGTGCCAGGCTCGATGCCTCCGCCGGAGCGGGCTGCAGCCGGGCTCCGGCGGCAGCCGCCGCTTTCCGCCCGGCTGATGTGCGTCCCGCCGATGTGCGTCCTGCCGATGTGCGTCCGGCTGATGCACATCCGGCCGATCGAGCGTCCGGCCGACGACCCCACCCGGCTGGCGCGTCGGCTCGGCTCGGCCGCTGAACTGTCCCGGCAGGCCGGCCCGGACGCGGCCATCCCCGCCAGGTCACCAGGCGGCGCGCCGGGCCGACAGTGCACAGGCCGATCCGTTCGGGGGCGCGAACCGGGCTAGCCGCTCCCTGGCCGACCCGCTCGACCGCGCCAGCTCCGGCCCGCCCGACCGCGGCCGACTCGCCGCCGGCAGACCCGCTCACCGGGCCGCCTCCGGCTGCCGCAGCCGCTCGGGCCGGACTCGCCTGCAGAAGGAAGCCGCAGCGGCTGCTGCGGCAAAGTCGCCGGCGACGTCAGCTCCGAGTTCCGACCTTCAGGCCAAGGCACCCTCGGCCAGCCGAGGCAAAGGCGCTCAGTACCGGCCGACTGGTACCGAGAACACCGCCAAGGCGCAAGCGCCGAGGTCAGCCGCCCCGCGGATGCCGAGCTCAGCAGTTCCACGCGCGCCGAGGTGAGCCACCAGTGCCACGGACGCCGCCGCCGACGCGGCAGTGCCAAGGCAGCCCCCGACCAGGCCAGCCCCGGCCCGCACGGCAGCAGGATGCCGGCCGAGGCTGACACGGTCGCCGGAGGCTCCCAGCACCGGACTCGCCAGCGCAGAGGCCACAGACCGCGAGCGGTCAGCGCGGAGGCCTGCCGGCAGCAAGTGCTGCAGCGCAGTGCCGACAGCGCAGTTGCGGCCGCTGAAGCGACCGGTGCTCAAGCGGCGGCACGACTGCCGAGGCCGAAAGCCCGGTCTCGGTAGTGCCGGGCATCGCCAGGTATCACAAGTCCGACTGCATCCTGATCAGGTTCCTGGGTGCCGAGGACCTGGAGACGATGACCCGGGAAGCGGCCGAGGCGTCAGGCTGCGCTCCGTGCCGGGCTTGCCGACCGGAGAAGGACTCCGCCGCGGGATCATGATCGCGAAGACTCCGTGTCGTAGCCCACGACGAATTTCGTTACGCCCTGGACGGCATGCACGGCCGCTCGGCGATCCTAACGGGCGGGCCGGATCCAGAAAGTGAGGCCGAGGTCGGGGCTGTCGTGCCGACGGCCGCCAGACTCCGCTCCGGTCAGCTCGCCGGATCCGGTGTCATCGGTCTCTCCGGGCGGCTCCGCACTGAAGTCGACGGCCAGTATCTCGGCAGAGATCATCGCCTGATGCTCAGTGAGGGCCTGCGCCAGCTCGGGGTCGGCCGTGCGCCAGCGGACAGTGATCCGGTCGGTCACGTTCAGGCCGTCGCCCTTGCGCCCGTCCTGCACCAGCCGGATGAACTCGCGGGCCAGTCCCTCACGGCGCAGCTCCGGCGTGATCGTCACTTCGAGCGCCACCGTCTCGCCGCCCTCGGTTGCCACTGCCCACCCGGCGACTGGAGTCTGGGTCACGATGACATCCTCCGGGCCGATAGTGATGAGCTGGCCATCCACCTCAAGCTGAGCGGCGCCGGCCGACCGGAGCTGGCTGGCCAGCTCGCGCCGGATCAGCGGCCGCGATTGCCGCTGCGACGCCCTGGGTCTCGCTGCCGAACCGCTTTCCCGAGTGCGCGGAAGTTCGCCTTGACCGAGTGGCTGACGAGCTCTCGCGTCAGAGCTGTCGAGTGGTTCGAGCGCTGCGCACGTTCAGCTCGTCGGCAACCTGTGCCTTCAGCTCCGCGGTCAGGTCGGCGAAGCCAGGAGCGGCGATGACGGCACGGGCCAGCGGCTGCCGGACCTTCACGACCGCGCTGGCGCGAGCCGACCTGCCGAGCTCCACCAGCCGCCGCACCAGCGACATCTGGGCAGCCAGGCCGGAGTCGATGAGCGCGCGGTCGGCGACCGGCCAGGACGACAGGTGCACCGAGTCGAGCGCGCATCAGCTCGGCCAGCAGGTCCCACACGTAGTCGGTGATGAACGGCGTGATTGGTGCCATCAGCCTGGTGAGCGTGTCCAGCGCCGCCGACAGCGTCGCGAATGCGGCCGCTCCCTCTGCTGTCACCGGGCCTTCCCAGAACCTGCGCCGGGAGCGCCGGACGTACCAGTTGGACAGATCATCGATGAACGCGGCAAGCCGCCGGCCCGCCGCAGCCGAGTCGAATGCCTCAAGCGCCGCCGTCACGTCCCGCACGAGCAATGTTGAGCTCGCTGAGCAGCCACCGGTCGAGCACGGGCCGGGCGGCCGGCGGTGGCGGGATCGCCCTGGCGGCGTCCTGCGCCGCGCTTTCGTACAACAGATAGAAGGAGACCGTGTTCCAGTAGGTAAGGAGCACCTTCCGGACGATCTCCTCCAGGGCGCCGGCACCGATCTTCCTGGTTGCCCACGGCGACCCGGACACCGCGAAGAACCAGCGCACCGCGTCGGCGCCATGCGCCTCCATCAGTTGCATGGGCTCCAGCACGTTGCCCAGGTGCTTGCTCATTTTGCGGCCGCGTTCGTCCACGAGCAGGCCGAGGCAGACCACGTTCTCGTACGGCGACTGGCCGAAGACCAGCGTGCCGACCGCCATCAGCGAGTAGAACCAGCCCCTGGTCTGGTCGATGGCCTCGCAGATGAACTGGGCCGGGAACGACCGGGCGAACTCATCTGCGTTCCGCAGCGGCGCGCCGAACTGGGCGAACGGCATCGCGCCCGAGTCGTACCAGACATCGATGACCTCTGGCACACGGTGGGCAGGCCGATCGCACTCAGGGCAGGTGAGCACGACGTCGTCTACGAACGGCCGGTGCGGGTCCATTCCGCTGACGTCGGCTGCGGCGAGCTCCGACAGCTCCGCAAGCGAGCCGACGCAGGTGACGTGATCTTCGGCACACTGCCAGATCGGCAGCGGTGTTCCCCAGTAACGAGTTCGGGACAGCGCCCAGTCGACGTTGTTGCGCAGCCAGTCCCCGTACCGGCCGTGCTTGATAGTGGGCGGCTGCCAGTTCGTCGCCTCGTTGACGGCTAGCAGCTGATCCCGGATAGCGGTCGTGCGGATGAACCACGACGGCAGCGCGTAGTAGAGCAGCGGCGTGCCGCACCGCCAGCAGTGCGGGTAGCTGTGCTCGTGCAGAGCAGAGCTGAAGAGCAGGCCCCGATCGGACAGGCTCTCGATCAGACGCTGGTCGGCCGCTTTGAAGAACAGGCCGCCGACCAGCGGGATGTCTTCCTCGAACCGGCCGTCGGGCAGGACCGGGTTGACGACCGGCAGCCCGTGCGCCCGGCTCGCCGCCATGTCCTCCGCGCCGAACGCCGGCGCCAGGTGCACCAGCCCGGTCCCGTCTTCGGTGGTCACGAACGTCCCGGTCACCACGCGGTGCGCGTCCGGGCACGTCGATCAGGCTGAATGGCGGCTCGTAGGTGGCTCCGGCCAGCTCGGCCCCGGTGAACCGGTCGGTGATGTGCCAGCCCTCGCCGAGCACACGGGCGAACAGCGCATCCGCGACGACCACCCGGTCGCCCGACGCCGGATCTCGCGGGCGATCGCGTAGATCTCCTCCGGGTGCACCGCGACTGCCGTGTTGGAGACCAGCGTCCACGGGGTGGTGGTCCACACCAGCAGGTCGGCCCCGGCCAGCTGCGGCGGCGCCCCGGCTGGCAGCGTCCGCAGCGGGAACCTGACGATGACCGAGGGGTCGGCCACCGTCCGGTACACGTCCGGCTGGCCCATCTCGTGGTCGGACAGCGGCGTCCCGCAGCGCGGGCAGTACGGGCTGATCCGGAAGTCTCGGACGAGTAGGCCCTTGGTCGTAAATTTGCCGCAGCGACCACCACACCGACTCGATGTAGCTGGGGTCCATCGTGCGGTAGGCCTGCGACAGGTCGATCCAGTAGCCCATTCGCTCGGTGAACTCGGCAAACGCATCGACATGGCGCAGCACAGACTCCCGGCAGCGGGCATTGAAGGCCGCTATGCCATATGCCTCGATATCGCGCTTAGAGGTGAGGCCGAGCTCTTTCTCTACCGCGACCTCGACCGGCAGCCCGTGGCAGTCCCAGCCGGCCCGCCGCGGCACGTGAAATCCCTGCATGGTCTTGAACCGCGGGAAGGCGTCCTTGAGCACCCTGGCCTCGATGTGGTGCACGCCGGGCATGCCGTTCGCTGTAGGCGGACCTTCGTAGAAAATCCAGGCCGGGCCGCCAGCGGTCTGCTCAAGCGAGCGCTCGAAGATCTTGCCCTCGCGCCAGCGGCGCAGCACCTCGTGCTCGAAAGCGGGCAGGTCAGCGCTGGTGGGCAGCGCGGAATAGGGGCGCGGCATGGTGGTCACACGATATCGGACGGCCCTGCCGGGCGGGCGGCTAGCCGCCCGCCTGCCAAGGCGGCCTGAGCCAGGACATGGCAGCCGAAATTGAGCGGTTGGCTGTGTGTCGGGCGCGGGTATGTTTGCGGACTGCGCCAGTCACCACTTATCCTCCGGTGACTGTTTGCTTTCATGGCCGAAAGCCCAGCTGCACTGAGGGAGGCGGAAAATGACCGCTACCGCGCATTCTGGCGCTGCCGCCCTTCCGGTACGGCAGGGAGAAAAGCGCTGGACCGACGCAGAGATAGCTGAGCTGCGGGATCAGCTGGCCGCAGAGGCAGCCGCGTTGCGCGCTGACATCGAGCGGGCCGAGTCCGACATCGCGAGCCGGCTGGGCGACGCCGTCGGCGACGCCGGCGACGATCAGGCTGACGTCGGCGCTAAGACGTTTGAGCGCGAGCACGAGCTGGCGCTGACCCACAATGCCCGTGAGCTGCTGGCGCAGAACGAGCGCGCCATCGCCAGGATCGACGCCGGAACTTACGGCACGTGCGAGTCCTGCGGTGAGGCGATCGGCAAGGCCAGGCTCCAGGCCTTCCCGAGGGCTACCCTGTGCGTGACATGCAAGCAGCGCGAGGAGCGTCGCTGACCGGCCCGGTGGCGTCCGACAAGCAGCCGCAAGAGGGCAAGACAGACGTCCACGGCGGGCTCACGGTCGGCATGCCACGACGTCGGATGGGGCTTCTGGTCGCCGTCGCGGCCGCGGTGCTGGCCCTCGACATCACGACGAAGACCATCATCGTCGCGACGCTGTCGCCGACCCAGTCGATCCGGCTGCTCGGCGGTTTCCTGCATCTACGCCAGGATCGCAATCCCGGCGCCGCGTTCAGCTTCGCACCGGGGCTCACCATTCTGTTCTCGCTGATCGCGATCACGGTCATCGTCGTGATCCTGCGCTCGTCGCGGCGGATCCGCAGCGTGCCGTGGGCGATCACGCTCGGGCTGCTGCTCGGCGGAGCGACCGGAAACCTCGTCGACCGGATCTTCCGGTCGCCCGGCCTGTTCCGCGGCTGGGTCGTGGACTGGATCCAGATCCCGCACTGGCCAGTCTTCAACCTGGCGGACTCCGCGATCGTCTGCGGCGGCATCCTGGCGGTGCTGCTGTCCGCCCGCGGCATCCGGCTGGACGGTCAGCGCGAGCCCAAGTGACGACTCCGGCTGCCCGTCGCGTCCCCGTGCCCGACGGGCTAGACGGAGAGCGCCTCGACGCGGCACTGGCGCGGATGTTCGGCCTCTCCCGGACCCAGGCAGCTGACCTTATCGGGAACGGCAGCTGTCCTCATCGGCGGTCAACCGGCCGCGAAGTCGGATCGGGTGCCGGCCGGGGAGTGGCTCGAGGTCACCCTGCCCCCGCCGCCAGCGCCCGTGCTGGCGAACCCGCAGCCGGTGCCTGGACTGACAGTGCTGTATGAGGACGCCGACATCATCGTCGTGGACAAGCCGGTAGGGGTCGCGGCGCATCCGACACCTGGCTGGACCGGCCCGACGGTGCTGCAGGGCCTGCTGGCGGCCGGGCCACGCCGTAGCAACCAGCGGGGCGGCCGAGCGGCAGGGAATCGTGCACCGGCTGGACGCGGGCACCACCGGCGTGATGGTAGTGGCCAAGAGCGAGCACGCCTACAGCGTGCTGAAGCAGGCATTCCGCGACCGTGCGGTGGACAAGCGCTATCACGCGCTGGTGCAGGGTCACCCCGATCCGCTGCGCGGCACTATCGATGCCCCGATCGACCGGCACCCGTCCGGGGACGGCAGGTTTGCCGTCGTTAGCGGCGGCCGCGAGTCGGTGACGCATTACGACACGCTGGAGGCGTTCCGGGCCGCCAGCCTGCTGGAGGTGCGGCTGGAGACCGGCCGGACGCACCAGATCCGGGTTCACATGCAAGCGGTGCGGCACCCGTGCGTCGGCGACCGCCTGTACGGGGCAGATCCGGTCCTGGCGGCCCGGCTCGGCCTGACCCGGCAGTGGCTGCACGCGGTCCGGCTGGGCTTCGCCCACCCGGCCGACGGCCGCCGGGTCGAGTTCACCAGTGAGTACCCGGCCGACCTGGCGCAGGCGCTGGAGATCCTGGCGGCAGAGAGCCTGACCGCGGGGCACCCCGAGGTGCGCCGAAAACGGGTCGTCCCGGCGTGGCGGGACGCGGCAGCCGACCGGGCCGGCGATGATGACGGGTACCCCGAACTGATTCGGCCCCCGGAGTGCGGTTCCCGTCCGCACTGTCGGCGGGTCGTGGCAGCATGCCTGAAGGAGGCGGTGCTTCATGGCGGCGAGCCAGACCCGGCGCGGCGAGGACTCGTTCGTGCACCTGCACGTCCACTCCGAGTACTCCATGCTGGACGGCGCGGCCCGGCTGAAGGAGATGTTTGCCGAGTGCGAGCGCACCGGCATGCCGGCCATTGCGATCACCGACCACGGCAATGTCTACGGCGCCTATGACTTCTGGTCCAAAGGACAGGCAGCGGGCATCAAGCCGATCATCGGTACCGAGGCCTACGTCGCGCCCGAGCACCGCAGGCACAAGCAGCCGGTTCGCTGGGGGACGCCGGCCGCAGAAGGACGACGATGTCTCCGGCGCGGGCGCCTACACGCACATGACGCTGCTCGCCGAGAGCACCGAGGGCATGCACAACCTGTTCAAGCTGTCCTCGCTCGCCTCGCTGGAGGGATACTTCCGCAAGCCGCGGATGGACCGCGAGCTGCTGTCTCACTACGGCAAGGGCATCATCGCGACGACTGGCTGCGCCGGCGGCGAGGTGCAGACCCGGCTGCGGCTCGGCCAGTACGACCAGGCGCTGGCGGCGGCCGCTGAGTTCCGCGACATCTTCGGGCCGGACAATTTCTTCGTCGAGCTCATGCACCACGAGCTCGAAGTGGAGAGGCGGTCAGCCGAGGGGCTGCGGCGGATTGCCGCGAAGCTCAATCTGCCGTTCCTGGTCACTAATGACTCGCACTACACCAAGGAGTCTGACGCTGCGGCCCACGAGGTCCTGCTCTGCGTCCAGACCGGAACTAACATGGCGGACCCGAACCGCTTCAGGTTCGAAGGGACCGGCTTCTACCTGAAGAGCCCGCAGGAGATGCGGGCGTTGCGCAGTGACGATGACTGGCAGACGGGCTGCGACAACACGCTCGCTGGTCGCGGAGCGAGCGGACGCGTCGTTCAGCAAGTCGGACCTGATGCCGCGGTTCCCATTGCCGGACGGCGAGACCGAGGCAAGTTGGCTGCGCAAAGAAGTGTGGCGCGGCATGGATCGCCGGTACACCGGCGGCTACGACGAGCGCCGCCGCCTGCAGGCCGACTACGAGCTGGGGATCATTGAGACAACCGGCTACTGTGGCTATTTCCTGGTTGTCGCCGACTTCATCATGTGGGCGAAGCGGAACGGCATCAGGGTGGGTCCGGGCCGGGGGTCCGGCGCAGGCTCCATCGTCTCCTATGCCCTTGGCATCACTGACCTCGATCCCATCGTGCACGGCCTTGTCTTCGAGCGGTTCCTGAACCTCGACCGCATCTCCATGCCCGACTTCGACATCGACTTCGATGAGCGCCGCCGAGTTGATGTCATCCGATACGTCACCGAGAAGTACGGCGACGACCGGGTGGCGCAGATCATCACCTACGGCACGATCAAGGCGAAGGCCGCCGTGAAGGACGCGGCCAGAGTGCTCGGTTTCCCGTACGCGCTCGGAGACCGGATCACAAAGGCGTTCCCGCCCGCGGTGCTGGGCAAGGACATTCCGCTGTCAGTAATTTTTGATAATGACAATCCGCGCTACGGCGAAGCCGGCGAGTTGCGCGCGCTCTACGAGGCCGAGCCGGAGGTCCGCCAGGTCATCGACACTGCCCGCGGGCTGGAGGGGCTGATCCGCCAGCCAGGAGTCCACGCGGCCGGGGTGATCATGAGCAGCGAGCCGCTGGTCGAGCACATCCCGGTCTGGCGGCGGGAGGCCGACGGGGCGATCATCACCCAGTTTGATTACCCGGCGTGCGAAGACATCGGCCTGCTCAAGATGGACTTCCTCGGCCTGCGCAACCTCACGGTGCTCGAGGACGCGGTGGCCGGCATCAAGGCCAACCGCGGCATCGAGATTGACCTCGACCATCTACCGCTGGACGACAAGCCGACCTACGAGTTGCTGGCTCGGGGTGACACCCTTGGTGTGTTCCAGCTCGACGGCAGCCCGATGCGAGCGCTGTTGCGTGCCATGCGCGCGGACAAGTTCACCGACATCTCGGCGGTCATCGCGCTGTACCGGCCCGGACCGATGGCAAGCGCTCCCGTCTACGCCGACCGCAAGACGGGCAGGGCGCCGGTCATCCCTATCCACCCCGAGCTGGCCGAGCCCCTGGCGGACATCCTGGGTGACAGCTACGGGCTCATGGTCTACCAAGAGGACGTGATGTTCGCGGCGCAGCGGCTGGCCGGCTACACACCGGGCAAGGCCGACCTGCTGCGCGCTGCCATGGGCAAGAAGAAGAAGGAGGTTCTGGACAAGGAGTCCGAGAACTTCAAGGCCGGCATGAAGGCGAACGGCTACTCCGACGACGCGATCAAGACGATATGGGACGTCCTCGTGCCGTTCTCCGGTTACGCCTTCAACAAGGCGCACGCCGCCGGGTACGCGCTGATCTCGTACTGGACTGCCTACCTCAAGGCCAACTACCCGGCTGAGTACATGGCGGGCCTGCTCACCTCGGTGGCCGGGGACAAGGACAAGTCGGCGCTGTACTTGAGCGAGTGCCGCCGGATGGGCATCAAGGTGCTGCCGCCCGATGTGAATGCGTCCAACGCGATCTTCACTCCGGTCAGGGACGACATCAGGTTCGGCATGGCCGCTGTGCGGAACGTTGGTAGCGCGGTGGTGGAGTCGGTCGTGGCCGCGCGGACGTCCAAGGGCGCGTTCACTAGCTTCTCTGACTTCCTGCGCAAGGTGCCGGTGAACGTCTGCAACAAGCGCGTGATCGAGTCCCTGATCAAGGCAGGCGCGTTTGACTCGTTCGGCCACCCGCGGCGCGGCCTGATGCTGATCCATGAGCAGGCCGTGGACGCGATCATCGACGTGAAGCGGAACGAGGCCATCGGGCAGGACTCGCTGTTTGGCGAGGACAGCCAGGACGACGTGACCTTCGAGGTGCCGGTCCCCGACGGTGAGTGGGAGAAGCCGACGTTGCTGGCATTCGAGCGGGAGATGCTCGGGCTGTATGTGTCCGACCATCCGCTGCTGGGCGTCGAGCACGTGCTTGCCGCGTCGACCGACTGTTCTATCGCGCAGCTGATCGGGTCGGCCGAGGATGAGACCGACCGCGGTTCGCGCAGCGACCGCGACGCCCAGGTCGTCACGGTCGGCGGCATCCTGTCCGGCGTCCAGCGCAAGGTGACCAGGCAAGGGGGTACCTGGGCTGCGGCCACCCTCGAGGACACCGAGGGTGCCATCGAGGTCCTGTTCTTCCCGGCCACGTTCACCCAGTTCATGAGCCAGATCATCGATGACGCGATCGTGGTGGTTAAGGGCCGCCTGGACCGGCGCGAGGAAGTGCCGAAGCTTGTCGCGATGGAGGTGAGCACGCCGGACATGACGCCTAGCCAGGCAGGCCCTTTCGTGGTGTCGATGCTGGAGGGCCGGTGCGTGCCGCCGGTGGTGGAGCGGCTGAAGGAAGTGCTGCGGACCCACCCTGGCCCGACTGAGGTGCACCTGCGCCTGGTCACCGGCAGCCGGGTCAAGGTGCTGCGGCTCGACGACAAGCTCCGCGTCAAGTCGTCTCCGTCGCTGCTGGCAGACCTGAAGCAGCTGCTCGGCCCGAGCTGCGTCGGCTGACGCCCGGAATATCCGGCGCAAAGCGCGCCGGCGGGCCCGAGTAAGATCGTGACCTGAGGTGAGCCGGGAGGCCTGGTCGGCAATTTGACCAGCCAACGGAGGCTCGCCATGAATCACGACGGTCGGCACCGGGGGCAGGGACCAGTGATCCGCAGGCTGCTGCGCGGGTCCGAGTGGCGCCGGGAGGTGCTCCGGACCAACCTATGGCTGGTGCCCGCGCGTCGAGGTCGTGGCCGCCGCGATCTTGTTCGTCATTACCTACTCGCTGGACCGGGCCGCGTACGACGGCGTGTTCGGCGTGCCGGGCTGGGCCATCAGCGGATCAGCAGATGTAGCCAGGACCGTGCTCACAGCGATCGCGGCTGCGGTCATCACTGTCATCGGCGTGGTGTTCTCGATCGTCATCGTTGCGCTGACGCTGACATCGACCCAGTTCGGGCCCCGGATGCTCCGCAACTTCATCCGCGATCGCGGTACCCAGCTGACTCTGGGCACCTACGTGGCGACCTTCGTGTACGCGGTGCTGACGCTCGGCTCAGTCGGGCAGGGTCGTCACGGGCCATTCGTGCCGCACATCAGCGTCACCATGACACTCGTGCTGATGCTGGCCGACCTCGCGGTACTGATCTACTTCCTGCACCACATCGCGATCCAGATCCAGCTGCCGCAGGTGATCGCCGGGATTGCCGGTGACCTGCAGAAGGCGATTGAGCTGCAGGCCGGAGATCAGCTCGGACGCTCGACTGGCGGCAGCTGGCGCGCCGGGCTGATCGAGAACATGACCGGCCAGGGCGGCGTTGTCGCCGCGCCACGTAGCGGCTACCTGCAGTACATCGACCACCGGACGCTCGTCACGATCGCGACGGAGATCGGAGCGGTGATGCACATCCTGTACCGGCCCGGTCACTTCATAGTGCAGGGGAACGAGTACGCGGCGGTCTGGCCAGCCGAGGCTGCCGACCAGGTGGCGCGCGAGCTGGCCGCCGCGCATGTCACCGGCCCGTACCGGACGCTCGCGCAGGACGTGTCGTTCGGCATGGACCAGCTCGTGGAGATTGCCATCCGCGCGCTGTCCTCCGCCGTCAACGACACCTTCACGGCGCTGACCTGCATCGACTGGATCGGGGACAGCCTGTGCAAGGTCACTGGTCGATGGCAGCCAACGAGGGTCTACCGTGATGCGGCGGGGGTAGTCCGGGTCATCACGACGGAGACAACGTGGGAGCGACTGGTTCAGCGCGCGTTCGAGAAGGTGCGGCAAGCTGCGCCCGGCATGCCGGCGGTCATGATCAGGCAGCTTGATGCGCTGGCCCGGATCATGGAGCGCACGACGTCGACAGCCGACCGTCAGGTCCTGCTGGATCAGGCAGCGATGATCGAGCGGCTCAGCGCGGCCACCGTTGACGAGCCAGCCGACCGCGCCGACATCACCCGTGCGTACACCAGGGTGCTCGCAGCACATGCGACGGTGGCGGGAGTTACAACCGGCTGATCACGCGTCGCGGCGCCTGAAGACGTAAGACGCAGCGGCTAGCAGCAGAGCTGTCCACAGACAGAAGACACCGAACCCCTGCCACGGCGTGAGCAACTGCCCTGACTGCTGATGGTCCGCTGTGATGTAGCCGCCCGCCACGATGGGGAACCAAGCGTGAACATGTTGAGCCCCAGTCGTAGGAATCGAGCAGGCTGAGCAGCCCGGGCACCACGAGCACTAGGCCAATCACGATGGCAATCGCGCCAGCGGTGTGCCGGATCAACGTGCCGATGGCAAGCGCGAACAGGGCGAGCACGGTCAGGTACAGCCCGGCACCAATCACTGCCCTGGTCACGCCTGGCTGGCTGAGCGAGACGGTGGCAACAGGATGTACCAGGACCTTGCCGATGAAGAAGGAACAGAACGAAACAATCTCTGCGAGAACGAAGATGAGCGCCGAGAACACAACGCCCTTGGCGGCCAGCATGGGAAGCCGTCTGGGTACTGCGAGCAGTGACGCGCGGATGACTCCGGTCGAGTACTCGGTGGTGATGGTCAGCACGCCGAGCACGCAGATCGCCAGCTGGCCGAGGCCGAGGCCGGTGCCGAGGATGAACGAGACTGGATCGGCAAGCAAGTCCGCCCCCCGGCGGCGGGGGACGTGCCCGTTCTGCAGCGCGTGCACGGTGAGCCAGGTGAACAGCGCCGTCAGGCCGAGCGTCAAGACGACGAAGATGACAAGCGACCAGGTAGTCGACCGGACCGAGCGGATCTTGGTCCACTCGGCCAGCATCAAGTGGCCGAACCCGGCCGGCCGGGCCGCGGGTGCGTCCTGCTCAACGACGCTGGCGGTGGCATTGACGGCTCATCGGGCGCTCCCCTGGGCGGGCTGGGCGGCTGGGCCAGCGTTCTAGGTGGCCGTATTCAAGGCTGCCTGCGGTCAGTTCCAGGAACGCGTCCTCGAGCGACGCCAGCTGCGGCGTGAGCTCATGCAGCACGATCGAGGATGAGGCGGCAAGCTCGCCGATCCTGGCGGCCGGGAGCCCGGTCACAGTGAGGACCGTGGCCTGCGAGCCGACCGGGGCCGCGGCCCCATTGGCGCTGCCGTTCCCGCCCGTGACAGGAACCGCCGTGCCGCCCTCAGCCTTGATCACGGCGATCAGCCGGTCGGGGTCCGGGGTCCTGACCCGGACCGACTGGCCCGACCCGCGCGCGATCACTTCCTCGGTGGGGGCGTCCGCCAGCAGCCTGCCGCGCCCGATCACGATGAGGTGATCGGCGGTGACCGCCATCTCGTTCATCAGGTGGCTGGAAACCAGGATGGTGCGCCCCTCGGCGGCCAGCTGCTTCATCAGGTTCCTGATCCACAACACGCCCTCAGGGTCGAGGCCGTTGACGGGCTCGTCCAGCAGCAGCACCTGGGGGTTCCCGAGCATTGCCGCGGCAACCCCGAGCCGCTGGCCCATGCCCAGCGAGAAGCCGCCGGCCCGCTTGCCTGCCACGGGCCGCAGCCCGACTAGTTCCAGCACGGCGTCGACCCGGCTGGCCGGCAGGCCCTGAGTCTGGGCGAGGAAAAGCAGGTGATTGCGGGCGCTTCGGCCGGTGTGCACGGACTTGGCTTCCAGCAGAGCGCCTACGGTCAGCAACGGGTTGGCGAGCTGGGAGTAGGGCTTGCCGAAAATAGTCGCGTGGCCGCTGGTGGGCCGGTCGAGCCCGAGTATCAGCCGCATCGTGGTGGACTTCCCGGCCCCGTTCGGGCCGAGAAAGCCGGTCACCCGGCCGGGCTGGACCACGAAGGACAGGTGATCGACGGCGACCGTGTCCCCGAAGCGCTTGGTGAGGTCTCTGGCTTCGATCATCGGCATCTCTCGTCCGGCAACGCTGGCAGCCGCATTTTAATGTGTCCCGAGGCCTATCTGAGCTACTGCCAGCCCGGAGGTGCCACGTTCCGGTCTGGCTGCAACATCCCGTACCCTGCTACAGAGCTATGACCGAGAACAGCATGCTTCCGCCGTCTGGCGGCCCGGCCTCGCCACCTACAGCCGTCACGCGCACCGGCCCGCAAGCGGGTCCCGCGCTGCTAGCGGCCGTCCTGATCGTTGCCGGGAGCGCCGTCCTCGGACTTGCCGGTGGCCTGATCTGGGCGGCTGTCGCGCCGCGAGTGCAGTACCAGGTGGCCACGCTGCACCCGCCGACAGCGTACGCCACCAACCCCGAGACCAACGCGTTTATCGCCGCCGACGGCTGGTACTGCGTGATTGCCCTGGCTGGCGGCGCGCTCATTGGCTTGCTTGCTTACCTGTTCGCGGTCCGGCGATATGGGCCCGTCGCGATGGCAGGTGCCGTTATTGGCTCGATAGCGGCAGCATTCATCGCCGCATGGTGCGGTCACCAGGCTTCCGGCGCCCTGGGGTTCAACGCGGTGCTGGCAAGCAGCAAGCCGGGCGCCTATCTTTACGCGCCGATCTCGCTCGGCTCGCACGGTGCCCTGGTCTTCTGGCCGTTCGCGGCGGCTGCGGTCGCCGGCGGGATCGGCCTCGCTGCCATGCTCAGGGAGCGGCGCCAATCACCTTATGGCTGGGTGCCGATGCCAGGCATTGATTCGTTCGGCATGCGGCCCTACTCGGCGGGTGGGCCGGATTCAGGTCAGGCCCAGTCACAACCAGCCCAGCCAGGGGCTGACGGGACCGGTTTGGGCGGCGGCCCCGATATGCGCGGGGGCGATCAGGCCTAGCCGGCCCGGCGGCAGTCAGCTGCCGGCTGCGACCACGGCGGCGCCGATGATGCCGGCTTCGTTCTGCAGGGCGGCCGGCACTATTTTGGCCCGGAGGCCCGTCAGCAGCGGCAGGAACTTGTCGGATTTCCTGCTGACGCCGCCGCCGATGATGATCAGGTCGGGGGACAGGAGCGCCTCCATGTGCTCCAGATACTCATCGACCCGGCCCGCCCAGGCACCCCAGCTCAGCTCGTGCTCCTCGCGGGCATGCTCGGATGCCCGCTTCTCGGCGTCCTTGCCGCGGATCTGTACGTGTCCGAACTCGG
Organism: uncultured Actinomycetota bacterium; assembly: GCA_963808215.1. Taxonomy (GTDB): domain Bacteria; phylum Actinomycetota; class Actinomycetes; order Streptosporangiales; family Streptosporangiaceae; genus JAJYUU01. The sequence goes on along the minus strand of CAWEEY010000016.1, from coordinate 138,108 downwards.
TGTTGGGTACGAGCGTGCCGTCGATGAACAACGCGCTTCCGATCCCCGTGCCGAGGGTGAGCATCAGCACCGTGCCATCGACGCCCTTGCCGGCCCCGAATCGCATCTCGGCGACCCCTGCTGCGTCAGCATCGTTGATCACGGTGACCGGCTGCTGCGAGTTAGCACCGAAGGTGTTGGCGGCATCGACACCGATCCAGGAATGGTCGACGTTGGCGGCTGTCCGGATGACGCCGCTGGTCACCACACCAGGGAACGTGATCCCGGCCGGGCCAGTCCAGCTGAAATTCTTGACCAGTTCCTCGACGACCTTCTCGACGGCGTCCGGCGTCGACGGTTGCGGCGTGGCGAGCTTCAGCCGGTCGGAAGTCAGCTGTCCCGTCGTCGTGTCCACGGGAGCGGCCTTGATGCCGGAGCCGCCGATGTCGATGCCGAGCACGTGAGCCATTAACGCCTCCGGTCATACCCTGTCGGCCGTGTGCCGGGCGGACGGTTATGCTGCCCAGCCTAGGGCAGAATCCGGTGCGCTCTCAGTTAGCGATGCCTTCGCGACGTACGCGTTCGCCTGCTGTTCGGCTAGCAGGCAAGCAGGATCCGGTCGTCGATTCTAGTGACACCCGGAGCCGACCATGCGGTAGCCAGTGCGTCGTCGTGCTCGCACCATGATGTGACCGCCCCAGACAAGATCACGATCCCCGACGATAGCGCATCCACCGACAGCAGTCGCCTGGTCAGACTCGCATTACGCCGATAAGCCCAGATAATGGACCGCTGGATGTCGTCCGTTGCCGGGACAGGGACGAGCGCGATCTCGTCGGCGATGCCGCGCACGCCTGTCACGGCTGCGCAGACTAGTTCGGCCTCTTCTCGCTGGCACTGCCACGTCGCAGTGCCGGCCAGGTGGACCACGCCGTTGGCTACGTCGGCGCGGATCGTGGCCGGGATTGTGGCATTGAGCATCAGCGCCTGGCGCACCGCCGTGCGGATTTCGGCATCCTCGCCGGGTCCGCTGGCTAGCGCTCGCACCCCGAGGTAGTTACTGACACTCGTCACGCCACGGACGCGCTTAGCCGCGCCTTGCGCCTGGCGCAGGTGCCGGACGCTGCCGACGGTGCCACGCAGGGTCACGGCACCTTCGTGGGCGGCGACGGCGACATCGCTGTTGTCTACTCTCGGGTCCCAGTCCAGTTCCGCCGCGACATTTGCCTGCACATCGTGTCGCATGGTTGGTGCCCCCCAACATGGTCACTTTCCACTGTGAGCGGCGCCCGACTTCCCGGCGCCGACTCTCCCAACTTAGGAGCCACGGACATGAGTCGAATCAGGGAAAACCCCAGCCAAGTCCGCGGTTGGTTAGTGCGGGACCCGGCGGGTAGTAACTGACCTGCATGGCTGATGAGGAGCAGCCTCGGCGCGTGCCCGCCGAGCTGGCAACCGCAGGTGCCGTGGCACCGTTGTCCGGGACCTGGCGGCCTGCTGAGCGCCCGCTGCTCGACCGTGAGACTGACCGGCGTGCGATCGATGACATGTTGGATCTCGTGCGCCAGGGTTTCAGTGGCGCCCTCGTCCTAGCTGGCGATCATGGAGTCGGCAAGACCGCTCTGGTGGATTACGCGATCAGGGCGGCGGTCGGCTTTGAGATCTCCACCGTCGTCGGGGCAGAGCCCGAAGTTGATTTCGCGTTCGGGGCGGTTCATCAGCTGCTGATCCCGTTCCTGCCGCTCATCGATGACCTCCCGGTGCCGCAGCGGCAGGCCGTGACCGTTGCCCTTGGCATGAAGACGGGCCCGCCGCCGGATCCGTTTCTCGTTGGGCTCGCTTGCCTCACACTAATGTCGCGGGCGGCCGAGGCCCATCCGGTGCTCTGCGCGATCGACGACGCCAACTGGATCGATGCCGAATCGGCCCTTGTGCTCGCATTCGTAGCGCGCCGCCTCTACGCCGATCGAGTCGGCATGATCGTAGCCCTTAAGGACGACGGCGAATCCGGCGCGTTTGAGCAGCTCCCGACCATCCAAGTGGGCGGATTGCCCGATGATGCGGCAGCTGACCTGCTCCAGTCAGTGGCAGCGGCGCGACTCGACTCGGAGTTGGTGGACCGGATACTGGCCGATACCGGCCGGAATGCGCTTGCGCTGGTCGAGATCGGCTCCAACTTCACACATGAGGAGCTTGCTGAACGGGCTTACCGGCCTGAGCCCATGCCCGTCGGCCGGCGACTGCAGCTTCGGTTTCTGCAGCGAGTGTCGAGCTTGCCGGCTGAGGCACGGGAGTTCGTACTGCTTGATCGCCGCCGATGGGTCCGGTAACCGGGGGGTGGTCAGGCAGGCGGCAGCCGACGCGAACATTGACGCCGATGCCGCGGAAGCGGCCGCAGAAGCGGCTAATCTGATAGAGGTTTCCGGCAACTCTATTCATTTCCGGCATCCGCTGATCCGGGCCGCTGTATACAACGGCGCCAGCGATGTCGACCGACGGCGCGCCCATCGCTTGCTCAGCGAGGTCGGCAGCCCCGGTGATGATGCGGACCGGCCAGTGTGGCATCGCGCCGCCGCCGCTGCCGGACCTGACGAGAGCGTTGCCGCTGACCTCCAGATTGCAGCAGAGCGCGCCAGCGGCCGCGGTGCCTGGGCAACGGCCGCGGGCCTGCTGCGGCGCTCGATTGAACTGACGCCTGACGACGCCCGCCGCGCCCGCCGTGAAGTCGGGCTCGCTGAGGCTGAACTCGTGATCGGTCATCCCGACGTTGCCCAGCAGGTCGCGGATGCCGCTTGGCCTCGGCTGCCCGATGACGGTACCCGCGGCCGGGCACGGGTGCTCAGCGGAGAGTCCCTGTTCGCCCAAGGCCGCGACGCAGAGGCAGCCGACGTCCTGGCTGACGCGTCCGCGGCGCTGGCATCATCAGATCCGGCTACGGCGACGGACGCGCTGCTGTCCGCGGTCAACGCGGCTATCTGGGCCGGGCCGGCTGAAACGGTAAGAATTGCGCGCAGAGCTGTACCTTCTCACGACCGAGGCGAGTCCAAGTCGCGAGTCAGCGACTTGCTGCTGGCTGGCTACCGCGCGAGGGTCAACACGGGGTACGGAGCTGGGGTGGCGCCTTTGCGCGACGCGCTCCGCGAATTGCGCTCCGACGACCTCGATCCGGATACCGGTCTCCGGTGGTTCGGGCTCGGCGCCACCGCCGCCGGAAGCCTGTGGGACGACGAGGCGCTGGTCGATATCAGCGACCGCTGGGTCGGCGTCGCCCGCCGACTGGGCGCGATCACCTATCTTCCCTTCGCTCTGAGCTTCCGCGCCCTCGCCGACTGGCTCACCGGCCGCCTCGGCCAGGCGGCGGACCGCTGTGCGGAAATGCGTGAGCTCATGGCCGCGAGCCAGGGTCCGGGGATACTCGGCAGCGACAGCCGCAGCGAAGGCCTGCTACATGTCTATCGCGGTGAGCTGGCCGTGGCGCGCACAGCCGCGCAGGATCAGATCCGCCAATCGACCGCCCGAGGTCAAGGTGGCCTAGCCGACAATGGCAGATCCATCGTCGCGATCGCCAACCTGTGCGCCGGCGAGTGCGAGGCCGCAGTCGATGTCGCGCTGCCGGTGATCGAGTGCGATAAGCCGTTCACAACCGAGCAGACATTGCCCGAGCTCATCCAGGCCGCCGTGTGCTGCGGCAACCACAAGGCCGCAGCCACGGCGTTCGCCACCCTAGATGACCGGACCACTGCTGCGGGCACAGCCTGGGCGCTTGGGCTGCGGGCCCGCTGCTTGGCACTGATCAGTGACGGGGAGCGCGCCGAGCGAGCATACCTAGAAGCGATCAGCCAGCTTGAGCGCAGCCGGGCCACCGTCGATCTAGCCCGCGCACACATGCTCTACGGCCAGTGGCTGCGGCGCGCCAAACGGCGGCGGGACGCTCGACGCGAACTGCGCATCGCCGAGGCCATGTATGACACTATGGGCGCCGACGGCTTCGTAGCGAAGGCGCGCGATGAACTTCGCGCTACGGGTGAGCGAGCCAGGTCGCGGACCCCGGAGACCGAGTTCGACCTCACACCGCAAGAGGCCCGCGTCGCTAACCTGGCTGCCGAGGGCTCGTCGAACAGTCAGATCGCCGAGCAGCTATTCATCAGCCCCAGCACGGTGGAGTACCACCTGGGCAAGGTGTTCCGGAAGCTCGGCGTCAGGTCGCGGAGCCAGCTCGTGCACAAGCTCCCGGGCCGCGACTGACGGCGGCACCCGTCAGCCGCGGCCCCTTCCGGCAGCGTTGCGTCGGCCTTCGTCAGCTTTCGACCTGGATGCAGTCATCGACGGCCTCGACATCGGCCACCGACCAGGCTGTCGCGATCGCGAGCTCACGGTCGGTGCGAGATTGGACCGCGCCCGACAAGACCACTGTGCCCAGGCCGGACGTACCGACGGTGAGGTCCGCGACGTCCCCATTCGAGGTGCATGCGAGCGCGGCGATGACCGCCTCTCGAATTGCTTCGTCATTATGTGCGCGAGCGTGGGGTCGGTAAGCAAGCTCATCCATGACGCCGATTACCCCAGGCACGCATCCTGCCAGGTACGTGGCGTCTTTGCGCTCTCGCTCTGAGCCGACGATACCCGTCAGCGTCACGATCCCGTCGCTGACCTGGGCGTCTATGCTCAGCGGGATAAGGCTGTCCAGGAGCAGCGCGCGCAGCACCTCCCGGCGCACATCGGCATCGGGACGGTCGGTGATATCACGGACCCGCCGCCTATGCCGATCGGTGCAGTCCTGATTGTCATCCGGGCCCCAGGCCCGCCGGTCCTCATCTGTTAGCAGGTGCTGCCGAGGTAGTGGGATACCCGGCATATCGCCGTCGCTCAGTGCTGTCACAGGCGCGAGTTCATGGTCAAGATCGTTATATGTGGACATCCCGACGATAACGTCGCCATGAAGCATCTCGGTCTGCATGCTTTTCTTTCCTCCCCGTAATCGATGGATATCGTCCATCTGTCCTGGCCGAGGCCCCCCAGCCATTCGGCGGTTCCACTGGCGTTGATCTGTCCAGCAACGACGACGCTACGGTCGGGCGCTGCACATCGAATCTAGGAATCGCCTAGTCCGCCTCCCTAGCCGATGACCGTGACCCTGGGACCAGCGCATCGGGGACCTGGCGCCAGAACCCCGGGGAAGGCGACGCTCCCGAGCCAGTTCCACGGATCGGACCGGTCCTAGCGCGGGCGGAAATGGCGAGGAAAATGTCAGTGGGCGGCGGTATTATCGAACATGTGAGCGATTGATCTGCCGGCCGGTTTCGGGCTTCGGCGGTGGATCGGACCTCGCGGTGGATCGGCCCTGGCGGCGGAGGGAGGCAGGCCATGACGGATTCCGGCTGGGATATCCCTGGTGTTCCGCGTGATGCTGCTGCCTGCCGGTCCCGCGGCTGGCGCCGGCGCGGCTGCTTCGGCGGGCCCTGACGGTCCGGGAACGGGCTGTCCGCCTGGGCGGCGACGGGCGGGTTCGCGCATGTCGCGCGCGAGTGCGAGCGTGTCGGTGCTGGCCGGGTCGTCGGCGGGTGCGTTCGCCCGGTCGGCCGGCAGCGGCGAGCCGTCTGGTGCTGGTTGCTCGTCTTCTGAAGGTGCTCCTGCGGGCGCGGGCGATGCCTTAACGCCGGCTGTTTCATCAGCGGTGGGTTCGCCGTCTGCTGGTTCGCGCGGTGGCGTGCTGGTTCGGGGTCTGCTGGCTGCGGCGCGGGACCGCATAGTGCGGCGGAGGCGCTGCGGTCGCTGTCTGCGGCGCTGGATGTTCCTCGCGCAGTCGGATCCGGCGGGCTGGCCGGAGGGGCTGCAGGCTGATTGCCTGCGGGCGCTGGCGGTGGCGGAGTCGCGGCAGGCCGCGGCGCACGCGAAGGTGCTGGCGGCGTTCAGCGTGCCGGGCGGGGGGCTGGCGGGGGATGGGCACCGGTCGGCGCGGGTGTGGCTGACCTGGCAGACCCAGGCGACCCGGCGGGCCGCCGCAACGAGGGTCGGGTGGATGCGCCGCCTGCAGGCCCACCCGTTGGTGGCCGCGGCGCTGGCCGGCGGCGCGGTCTCGCTGTCGTGGGCGCATCAGGTCTGTGACTGGACGGACCGGCTCCCCAGCCAGGTCCGCGACAGCGCGGACGCCGAGCTGCTCGCCGCGGCCGGCGCGGGCGCGAGCCTGACCGATCTGGCGTTCATCGCCGAGGACCTGCGCCGTGAGCACGCCCGGCCCGACGATGACGATGACGGGTTCGAGGACCGGAAGGTGCGGCTGACAGCACCTTTGACGGGGCGGGGCGGCTGGAAGGGGACCTGACCCCCCGGTGCGCCGCCGCGGCTCGAGGCGGTGCTCGGCGCGCTGGCTCAGCCGCGGGGGCCGGAAGACACACGGACCGTGGCGCAGCGGCAGCATGACGCGCTGGAGGAAGCCTTCACCCGGCTGATCGGCGCCGACGGGATGCTGCCGCAGCGGGCCGGGCAGCCGGTCCGCCTGGAGCTGGACATCAGCCTGCAGGAGCTGCTCGCCAACACCGGCGGGGCGGCCGGGCCGGGCGCCGGGTGTGACGCGGTCATCCAGCCGGTCATCACCGGGATGGCCGACTACGGGCTGCTCGCCCAGCTCGCCGACCCCGACACCGGGTGGCTGGCCGGCCTGCAGCAGGCCATGGCCGACACCACCGCCGCGGCCCCCTACGGGGACGTGCTCGCCCAGGCGGTCGCTTTGCTGTCCGGCCCGGCCGGGCGGGTGGCGTGGCTGCGCCGCCAGGTGACCGGCATCCCGGTCTGCACCGTCAGCCTGCCGCTGGACATCCCCGCCGCGATCGACACCATCCCGGTGCACCTGCGCCGGGCGGTCCGCAAGCGGGACAAGCACTGCCGGTTCCCCGGCTGCGACATGCCCGCCGCCGGCTGCGACGTCCACCACATCCGCCACCGTAAGGACGGCGGCCGGCACGCCCTGACCAACCTGACCCTGCTATGCCGCTTCCATCACCTCATAGCGATCCACCGGTGGGGCTGGCAGTTCACGCTCAACCCCGACGGGACAACCACCGCCGTCAGCCCCGACGGCAGCAAGACCCTGCACAGCCACCCGCCACCCGTCCAGGCCGCATGACTATCACCCTGCACGCCGACGGGTGGTGAGGTGGAGGGAAAGACCGCACCCCATCGGCCTGAGTTGTGGCTAGTGCCCGAGTGGACACGCTTTCGCTAGACACCCTTACCAACGTCTCCCTGCGTGCCCTCGCGATACGCCATCGCCGGGTGCTGATAACGATCATCGCCGCCATGCTTGCCGTCGGCGCTTTCCTGGAGTGGGGCCCGATCGGTCTCGGCAATGGGCCGCTCTATATGGGCATGAACGGCGACGGATTCGGCGAGATCTCTAGTCGGCTCCCAGTGGGCATCGTGACCCCGATCGACAACTCGGGCGGCTCTGCAGTCGTCATCGACGCCGTTCAACTCCTTGGCAACGGCAGATACCCGGCGCCTCACGTGCTCGCGATGGGAGCCACGAGCAACAGCGACTGCGGCTATCTGTTTTCCGGTGCGGACAACAGTCGCGGGATTCGTCCTTAGCCGGGGCTGTGGCGGTCGGCCGCTCAGACCGCCACGACCGGGCGCGTGCTGGCTGATGACTCGTATCGTCACGCGTTATCACGTCGGCATCAGGCACTACGTAGCCAGCGACCCGTACGTCCTTGCTGCTTGCGCCGGATCGAGCGCGACCGCCGAGAGAGTCGCAGATGCCGCAGGCGGGATTGTCAGTCCCTAGCCGCGTCGGCTGCGCCCACTAGCGGATGCACGCTTCCTGGTCGGCCGGCGTAGTGCCTGTCAGCGGTCTATGATCTCCCGCTAGATCGGCATATGCTGTCACATCATCATCATCGTGCGGGGTGTCATGCATCGTTACGGGCGCGTTGCTGCAGCGCTATGCGCCATCGCTATTCTCGCTGCCGGGCTGGCGACTTCGATGCCAGCGGCCGCGGCAGCAAGGGCCCGGATCAAGGTCGTTGGCGTGGACAGGAACGGTCACGTTATCCGCGCTCAGTCGGCCACGCTGGAGGCGGCCAACGGACAGGCTTACCAGGTCAACGGTAAGTCGATCCGGATCCCGACAGGCACTTACCTGATCGGCGGCGCAGTCACGACCGGGAGCGCGAGCCAGACGCTGGTCGTGCGCAAGGTGCGTATCACGCGCAGCGGGACGATCAGGCTCAGTGCAGTCGCTGGCAGAAAGGTGCGGATCTCGCTGACTGGGGTGACCGGCCAGCCGGGCGACGAGCAAGTTAACGCGTGCCTGGGCACGCAGACCGGGGCTGAATATGAAGTAAGCGCCGGTGGCGGGGGCGGCATGGCACTGTATGCGGTCCCGTTCCGGTCGCACAACGTCGGTTTCTCCTACCTGGCGTCATGGACTGGAGCCCGGGCGGGCTATGCCATTACCGGGTCTTCCGCCGACGGCGTGCCGAGTCACCCGACGTACCAGCAGCGCCTCGGCGGCTTGGCGAGGATCACTCTGAACGTGCGCAGCGGGGCGAACCCGGCCACCTCTAACTACTGGGACATCGGGCCGGGCAACTACTACCAGACGATTTGCTCAGCCGGCCGGGTCAGCGGCCAGATGACGGCGCCGTTCCGCGTGATTCAGCACGTGACGCCCGGTGTGTGGACCTCGGAGAGCGACACCGCGTATGTCAATGCCAGCGGCATCACGGACTTCACCGGCTTCAACTATCTGGTTCGCCGGCTGGCGGCTAGGCATGACTACACCCAGAACTTTGGCGCGGCGGTGGCCGGGCCTGCTCCGATTCAGCCCGCCATCGACGGCAACCTGTTCCGGTTCAACGCCTTCGACCTATTCGGCATCCCTGGTTTTCAGGGCGACGACGTATGCTGCGCCCGGAGCACGGCCACGCTGAACCGCCGCAGTCACAAGCTGTGGACGGTGCACCTGAACGAGTGGCGCGGCAACACCTACCTCGACCGGACCGTGACTCGGGCCGGGTGGTACAACTTCGACGTCAGCGCGAGCCGGTGGAATCCGTACGGTTCCGAACCCGCGAACGTCCTCTCGCCCAGGGCCACGATCCACTGGCACTTCTACATCCGTCCGGTGCCGCCTGCCGGGAACACCGTGAACTTCCCGGTCACCGTGACCACCTACGAGCCGCGCGGGCTCTCGATGAGCAACCAGGCGCAGCCGGACGCCACGACTGCCGTCCCGTTCCAGATCGTGCGCAACGGAGAGAATGGCGACCGGACGCGCCAGTATCCGTTCACCACGGTCCGAGTACTGGCCTCGTTCAACAACGGCGCGAGCTGGAAGCAACTCGCCGTCTCCCGGCATGGCCGTAACTGGCTGGCCGTGGTGCACGATCCGGCGAGCGGTTACGTCGCGCTGCGCTCGATCGTCACCGACTCGCATGGTGATAGCACGACGCAGACCATCTACCGGGCCTACGCGATCGCAGGCTGACAGCCCACCGCTGCTTCGCTGATCACGTCGACATGCGCTCGCCGCGGATATCCGCGAAGCTGGCGCGCGGCTGAGCAGGGGGAACGTCCTCGTCGTCGCGGGTGCCATTGTCGTAGTGGGCACCGTAGGAGTCAGCGTCGCCTTCGCTGCTGTCGGGGCCTGGCGGGCTTGCGGCCGAGCCGCTGACGTCAGCGCTCACGTGAACGCTGCCGCCGGCACCCTGGGCTCTGCTGGCGTGGTGCCGGTAGGTGTAGTCCGTCCGGATCAGCTCGCGCAAGCTCGTGGCTGGTGTGCGCGCGAAGTTGGTCGGTCGAGCCTCGGAACTGCGCCGACCAGATGTCGCCATCGAGGCCGATCTCGTAGGCCTCGTCCCAGTGCATCTGCAGGTCCGCGAGCGCGGACGCATCGCTTCTGTCCAATGCGGCCTCCACTGTCGGCCCTGCGCGCGGCGGAGCTCCGCGCCGTGGGGTGCCAGGGCTGCTTGAGATCAAGCATAGCGCGGTATAGAGCAGCATAGACGCAGTAGAGCGCGTCCTGGCTCTTTCCGCAGTTCACAAGCGTTCTAGGGTGATCTTCGTGGTCAAGGTGCCCAAGTTTGACGCCAACGCCCTCGGGCCTGTCTATGTCTATGTCGGCGTTGCTGACCACATCGCGGCCAGGATCGAGGCAGGAGAGCTGCCGACCGGCGCGCGCCTGCCCGCGGAGCGCGACCTGGCGGCCGATTACCAGGTGGCGGTCGGAACCGCCCGGCGCGCGGTAGAGGAACTGCGGCAGCGCGGGCTGGTGGTCACTCTTCCCGCCAAGGGAACATTCGTCACCTGAGCGCGCTGGCACATCTGTTCGACGCTGTTCACCGGCTTGTCGCCAAGGCAGGATTGACTGACTGCGCTCACTTGACTGGCCTGGCTGGCCGTCAGCGGCGGACCGTGCGGGGGAGGGAGCCTGCCTGGTGGACAGGGTCGTGATCGTCGGCGGCGGCGTCCTGGGCACCATGCACGCGGTCCAGGCTCGCAGCCGCGGTATCGACGTCGTGCACCTCGAGCGCGAGCCCGGCCCGCGCGGCGCAAGCGTCCGCAATTTCGGCCTCGTCTGGGTGAGCGGCCGGGCCGCAGGTGCCTGAGCTTGCCCTGGCGCAGCGTGCCCGGACGCTCTGGGAGGAGCTAGGCAGCGCTGGTGCCGGAGGCCGGATTTCGTCCGCATGGCTCGCTGACCCTGGCCTCCGATGATGCCGAGCTCAGCCTGCTGAAAGAGGCAGCCGAGCTGCCGGACGCGATCGAGCGCGGATTCGAGCTGCTCGACCCGGTCGCCGCCGCTGAGGTCAATCCGGCGCTGCGCGGCGATTTTGCCGGAGCGCTGCTGTGCCGGCGCGACGCGATCGTCGAGCCGCGCAAGGTTCCGGGGGCGTTCCGTGATTACTTGCTCGCCGGGCAGCGCACAGGGCGGCGCTGGCTACGAGTGGCAGCCGGGACGGGAGGCGGTCGAGGTGGCACCGCATGCGGTCCGCGATCACACCGGGAGCTGGCACCGCGGCGACCTTGTGGTCCTGTGCACCGGCGCCGCCCACACCGGCGATTGCCGGGCCGCACCTGGCTGGATACGAGCGGCCGCCGGTACGCCGAGTCCGGCTGCAGATGCTCCAGACGGAGCCATTTGACGGCAAGCTGACGACGGCGGTGGCCGATGGCGACTCGCTCCGCTATTACCCGGCGTTTGACCTGCCCGGCCGGTCGCGGCTCGGGCCGCAAGCGCCGGTCGGCGGCGGCGGCCGCCGCGCAGTTGCTGATGGTCCAGCGCCTCGACGGCAGCCTGACCATCGGCGACACGCACAGCTATGACGAGCCGTTCGACTTCGACGTCGATGAGGCCCCCTACGACCACCTGCGGGCCAGGGCCGAGCAGCTGCTCGGCACGGCGCTCCCGCCGACCCGCCGACGCTGGGCGGGCGTCTACAGCCAGGTGACCGGCCACGAGCTGTATTTCCGCTCACAGGTCGCGCCGGGTGTCACGCTGGTTACCGGGCCCGGCGGCCGCGGGATGACCTGCTCGCCGGCCATTGCCGAGGAGACGTTCGCGGCGTGACAACGCCGTGGAGGCTAGACACCGGGCCGACCGAGCACCTGGGAGAGAAGCTATGCGGGATATCACGGTCGCGTGCCTCGACATGGCCGGGACGACGGTGGCGGACGACGGCAGCGTCATGGCGGCGTTCGGTGCTGCCGCGGCGGAGTTCGGCCTGGTCCCCGGCGCGCCCGGATACGACGAGGCCATCGCGTTCGTGCAGGACACCATGGGCCAGTCCAAGATCGAGGTGTTCCGCCAGTCTGCTCGGCAGCGAGGACCGCGCGCAGCAGGCTAACCGCATCTTCGAGGCGAGCTACGCCGAGTCAGTCCGGGCTGGCCTCGTTGCCCCGTTGCCTGGCGCGGTCGAGACCATCACCGCACTGCGCGTCGGCTGGCATCAAGGTGTGCCTGACGACCGGGTTCGCGCCGGTAACCAGGGACGCGCTGCTCGACGCGCTGGCGTGGCGCCCGCTGATCGACCTGGCGCTGTCGCCCGCCGACGTGGGCCGGGGCAGGCCCTGGCCGGACCTGCCGCTGACCGCGCTGCTGCGGCTTGGCGGCGGCGCGGTGAGCGAGCTGGCCGTGGTCGGCGACACCCCCAGTGACGTCGAGTCCGGCCTGCGCGCAGGGGCCGGTCTGGTCGTCGGCGTAACCACCGGAGCAGCCAGCGCCGAATCGCTGGCCGCCGCCGGGGCGCCTCACATCCTCGACTCCGTCGGCGGCCTGCTGCAGCTCATCGGCGTGGGCTCGGACGTACTTGACTAGCCCGCGAACTGCCAGGGCCGACCGCTAGCGGTCGCGCTATGCAGCCTGCGGCTGCAGCGAACGCCTCGAGGCTCCACCCTGCCCTGACTGCGTCCCGCATGCTTTCCCAGCCATCGCCGTGACGATCGAGGTGGCGATGAGTGAGCACGACATGAGTGCGCGCAGGCCCTTCTGGGGTGAAGACGACCTCGATCTCGCTGGCCTTTGCGGGATCAGTCTCAAGCTGCCAGCGCAGGCTGATGTCCCAGCTGAAGCAGACCCGGCGCGGGGGCTCGTAGGCGAGGACGCGGGACCAGCGGCATTCGCTGCCGTCGGTGCCGCGGTCGATGATGTGACCGCCGACGTACGGCTCGAACACCATCTCGGCGAGTTCAGCCTCGAGGATGTGGTGGTCCGGATTCCACCACGAGCCGATGCCCTCAGTGAACACGCGGAATGCGTGCTCGACCGGTGCCTCGACGTCGATCGACGTGGTGACGGAGGTCGCTCCAGCTTGCGTTGTCATCTTTCCTCCTGATGTGAGTAGCTGGCGGCAGCGGCGAACCTGCTCAGTGACTGCTGCCAGAACTGCTCGAAGTAGTCGCGGATCGCGGCGATGCCCGCTGGGTCGACTGAGTACACGCGGCGCGTGCCTGCCGCCTGGTCGGTAACCAGCCCGGCTGACTTGAGCACCTTCAGATGCTGAGAGACGGCCGGACGGCTGACCGGCAGTTCGCGCGCGACCTCGCCGACGGCGCTCGGCGACCGTGCCAGGCGCTCGAAGATCGCGCGGCGGGTCGGATCCGCGAGTGCGGAGAGCATCGCTGTATGGTTAGCCATGACTTACGGTAAGTTATCGCTTACCGAGTCAGCTGTCAAGCAGTCAGCTGCGAGCGGAACGGGGCGCCTCCGGGATCATGGGCAGATGACCGCCTGCCGACTTGTCACGCCAGACGACGCGCCCGCCCTTGCGCAGCTGCTCAGGCTCAACCGCGACTTCCTCGCGCCGTGGGAGCCCGTCCGCGGCAGCGATTACTTCACCGCGGCCGGCCAGAGCATCGCCATCGAGGACGCGCTCTGCCGAGCACGAGCAGGGCCGTAACCTGCCGCTCGTGATCGTCGACGAGGGGGCGGGCATCGTCGGGCGCATCACGCTGAACGGCATCGTCCGCGGGGCGTTCCAGTCCTGCAGCGTCGGCTACTGGGTGAGCCAGACGGCCGGCGGCCGGGGCGTTGCGACCGCGGCCCTTCAGCAGACCATCTCGCGTCGCCTTCGGCGAGCTCGGCCTGCACCGGATCCAGGCCGAGACCCTCTAGCACAACGTCGCTTCGCAGAAGGTGCTGGAGCGCAATGGCTTCGTCCGCATCGGCATGGCCCCGACCTACCTGAAGATCGCGGGCCGCTGGCAGGACTTCATCCTTTACCAGCTGATCAACGACGCCGTGGCCTGATCGCTCGGGCGGGGACGCCCGATTGCGGCCTTGCGAGCCTGGCCTGCTCGGCCGTACGCGGCCAGTCGATCGCCAGCACCACGTTGCGGTCGGCGGCCGTGCCGGCGCCGGCGCCGCCCTCGGCCGTGATGAGGTCGCGCACCTGCCAGTCGTTGGCTGCGAGCTCGCGTGCGAGTGCGGCCAGATCGGCCGGATCGGCTGCCGCCGGCGTAGCCCGCCGGCGCGGCCGAGTCGATCACTGTGCACGCGATAGCGAGGCTCGAGCCGGCCGGCCAGGAACTCGACGATCCTGGCCTGCTGCGGCCAGTCGATGTGCGATGCCGTGGTGATCTGCCAGAACCCGGCTCCGCTGCCGTCGGTGATAGCCGACACCGCGTGCACGTGGGTGTGCCCGTTCAGCCAGGCGACTACGCACGGGTGCGCCAGCAGCACCGCGCGCAGCTCGTCGGCGAGCACCCGGCGGTCAGCTCCGGGCGGCCGGGTGTCGTTGACCAGGGTCTCCAGCGGGTGATGGCTGAACAGCGACCACCGGCCGCGCCGCGCTCGCCGTCAGCTCCGCTTCCAGCCAGCTCAGCTGAGTCGCGTCGATCGAGCCCTGCCAGCCGCCGTGGTGGTTGACGGTGTCCAGCACTACGCAGCGGATGACGCCGTGGTCGAAGGCGTAATACGCGGTCCCGTCCGCGACGTTCCGCTCGCTGTAGCCGTGCCCGCTCGGCTGGCCGGCCGACCGGAAGTGCTCGCGGATGTGATCGGCTCTGGTCACCATTGCGCGGCCCGGATCCGGCGTCACCGCCAGCCGGGCGCCGCGGGCCAGCTCGGCGAGCGCATCCGCCTCGGCGCTCGGCGAACCTGGCCAGCATCTCGGCAGCGTCGACGTCGTCTGGCGGCGTCACCAGCTTGATGCCGCCGACGGCGAACTCAGCCACCAGGCCGACGGTCCGACGGTGCCCTGCATCATGTTGTCGTGATTGCCGTGCACCGCGTACCACGGCAGGCCGAGACCCGGTGGCCCGGAACGGACGGCGGGCCGCGTCAGTACGCCCGGCGCGTCCGGGAAGCCGTACCTGGTCCTCGGCAGGTCCGCCGGGCCGCCGTCCGGGTGCCAGTACCGCTCGTCCTCGACGGCCGGGCCGGCGACTCCCTCGTATTGCTGCAGGTCGCCGGAGTCCGGCACGATGTCGACCGCCGTCGAGCAGGTCGATGTAACTGCGCAGCTCGTTCAGCTGGCAGTTGTCGGTGGCGTCCCCGGTCACCACGGCGAAGTCCAGCGGCGCGGCCGATATCGGTGCCGCGGCGATCTGGCGCACCGCCTGGACCATCGCCTCGGCGACCTGATAGGTGAACAGCTCCTGCGCGCGGTAGGTGCCGATGATCCCGACCGCGGGCCGCAGCGGCGAGTCCGGGTCGGAGAACCTGTCCACCAGCTCGGCCCGGCCGGGTGACTGGTGATCCATCACGTGCGTGTCCGACAGGTGCGCGATGGACGAGCAGCGGGGTCGCCGACCGCTGCCAGCCGGCGCGGCAGGCTGCCGCCGGACAGCTCGGTCCTGACCGTGTGCTGCTCGCCGGCCTCGGCGCAGTCGAGCCGGCGGTACCCGCCTTCGCTCCGGCTCGCCGGGCACGACGCGGCCGTGCGCGGTCGAAGGCCGGCCCGTGCGCCTGTGCTGGTCTCTCGGCTGCGCGTCACTCGCGCTCGGCGATCAGCACCGGCTCGGTCGCCCGGATTCCGACCTGCACTGACGTGCCGGGCGCCAGGTCGGTCGCGGCCGTGCTGGCCTTGTCGACCTTGACGGCGATGTCGCCGGACAGCAGCACGCTGACCCTGGTAAGCGAGCCGAGGAAGGTCCGGTCGGTCACTATGCCGTTGCCGCCGGCGACCGCCTCGACCGTCAGGCCCTCCGGACGGACCAGCACGTCCACCTCCCCGGCAGGCACCGATTCGCGTGCTCGCCGTGCACGGGGACGCCGTGCCGAGCACGGTGACCTCGTCGTCGCCCCGATAGCTGCCGGGGATCCGGTTCATCGTGCCGACGAACTCCGCGACGAACGCGGTCGCCGGCGTCGAGTAGAGCTCGCTCGGCGTGGCGATCTGCTCCAGCCGCCCGTCCCGCATGACGCCGACCCGGTCGGCCATCGACAGCGCCTCTTCCTGGTCGTGGGTGACGAACAGGGTAGTGGTGCCGAGGCGCTGCTGCAGCGTCCGGATCTGCTCGCGCAACTGGAGCCGGACCTTGGCGTCCAGCGCCGACAGCGGCTCGTCGAGCAGCAGCACTCGGGGCTCGATGGCCAGCGCGCGGGCCAGCGCGACGCGCTGCTGCTGGCCGCCGGACAGCTGATGCGGATACTGCCTGGCCTGCGCGGCCAGGCCGACCATATCCAGCAGCGCGGCGGCCCGCTTGTTCCGCTCGCCGGCAGTGATCTTGCGCATCCGCAGGCCGAAGGCCACGTTGTCGAGCGCGGTCATGTTCGGGAACAGGCTGTAGCTCTGGAACACCATGCCCATGTCCCGCTTCGCGGCCGGTACAGGTGACGATGTCGCGGCCGTCGACGGTGACCGAGCCGGTATCGGCGAACTCGAAGCCGGCCACGATCCGGAGTGCTGTGGTCTTGCCGCAGCCCGACGGACCGAGCAAGGCGACGAGCTCGCCGGGCGCAATGTCGAGCGAGAGGCCGTCGAGTGCGCGCACGGCGCCGAAGGAGCGGCTGAGTGAGTTGAGGACGACCGGCGCGCCCGCGCCGCTGCCGGCTGCGCGGCGAACGCTGCCGCCCGCCTCGGTACCTGCCGCTGCGTTCATGGTCATTCGGGCTCTCCCACGGTCTGGCTGGTCTGTCGGGTGGCAACGGAGAACAGCGCGACCTCGGCCCCTCCGTGCTTGCGGGCCCTGCGGCTGCCGAGCGTCACGATCAGCATGAGCAGGAGCCAGGTAACGAACAGGGCGAGCAGCGATGCCGCCACCGATACCGGGCCGCTGTTCTGCTCGAAGTTGACGATCCACACCGGGAACGTCTGGAAGTTGTCCAGGCTGGCCATGGTGTACTCGCCGAGCACCAGCGCGACGGTGAGCACGGTGGCCGACAGCATCGCGGTGCGCAGGTTCGGGATCACCACCCGCCACAGCGTGGTCGGCCAGCCCGCGCCAAGCGAATTGGAGGCCTCGACCAGCGTCTTCACGTCAAACGAGCGCAGGCCCGACGTCCAGCGACCGGTACGCGAACGGCATCGCCAGGATGACGTACTCCAGCCCGAGCAGGTACGGCGTGCCGATCAGGAAGCCCGGTGCCACCTTGAGCACGCCGATGATCAGCACGATCGGCGGAATCACGATCGGCAGGATCGTGATTGCTTCCATCAGCCGCCGGATCCGCGGCAGCCGCAGGTGCACGTAGACCGTGGTCGGCACCATCAGCACGAGGGTGAGGACGGTAGCGATCAGCGCGAGCCGGAGCGACAGGGCGAACGCCGAGCCGAATTGCGGATAGCTCGTCACCTGCGTGAAAGCCTTGAAGCCGGCGAACTGCAGCGCCGGCATACAGCGGAATCCCGAAGTAAACAGCCGCGATCAGCAGGACCGCCCAACGCCATACCGGCCAGCTGCGCCGACGGCGCAGCCGGTCGACGGCGCCTGGGTGCCGATCTGCTCGGCGCTCGCTACCGTAGCCATCGGGCCGCCCTCCGCTGCAGGAACGTATAGAGAATCATGACGATGGCGATGATGACGACCATGATGAGGCCGAGGGCGTAGCCAAGATTCTCCTGCCCGGCCACGACGTTGCCGTTCAGCAGCGCGCCGATCTGAATTGATGTCAGCGCGACGGTGCCGCCGGTCAGCGCCTCGGCGGTGGCGTAGGCCGAGAGCGAGCTGCCGAACAGCAGCAGCAGGCAGCCGAGGAAGGACGGGAACAGCACCGGCCCGCCCACGTAGCGCCAGTACTGCCAGGTGCCGGCGCCCATATTCTGGGCCGCCTCCCGCCAGGCGGGCCGCAATCCTTCCAGGGCGGGCAGGATGATCAGCACCATCAGCGGGATCTGGAAGTACAGGTAGGCCAGGAAGATGCCGTGGATGTCGTAGAGGGTGAATCCGTGGTTCCAGATATCGACGTTGGAGACATCCTTGATCCAGCCGGTGACGACCCCGGTCGTGCTGAGCGTCGCGATAAACAGGAACGCCAGCGGGACGCCACCGAAATTGGCGAACACGCCGGAGGCCGTGATGACAACCCGGCGCAGGACGTTGCCGCGCTTGGCGGTGAAGATCGCGTACGCGACGAGCAGCCCGAAGATGCCTGGCACGATCGCGCAGACGAGGGATAGCTCAAGGCTGTTCTGCAGGCCGGTCATGTAGGTGCCGTGGACGGCAGCGTCCATATTGCTGAGCGTCGCCGCATTAGTGGTGGAGTCCTGGAACGCTGCGATGGCGATGGCGATTGTCGGCGCGGCGAGCCCCAGCGCGACGTACGCGCCGAAAGGCAGGATGCCGACCCACCGCAGCGCGACGCGGACGATGCCGGGAATCCGGCCGGGCCGGGCCCCGGAGGCTTGCACCTCCGGAGCCGCGGCCGCGGTAGCAACTTCTGCCATGAGCTAGCCGACGTCCTTCGCCCAGTCGGCCGTGAGAACGTTCTCGGCGGTCGCATCCTGCGCCTGCGTCGGGAACGTCAGGGCGCCGGCCGGGGCCGGCGGCAGCGCCGCGTAGGCGGACTTGTCGACGCTGTTGTTCGAAACCAGAGTGGACAGCTCGATCGGCCGGGCGAAGCCCTGCAGCCACAGGTTCTGACCGGTGGTCGAGTACAGGTACTCCTCCCACAGCCGGGCAGCGGCCGGGTCGGGCGCGGTCGCGCTGATCGCCTGGTCGTAGTACGAGGCGAAGCTCGAGTCCGACGGGATCACGATCTTGAACCCTGGCACGACCGGCTTGACCTCGGAGGCGAGCAGGTAGTCCCACCAGATGAGGATCGGCGTAGTGCCGTTCTGCACGGTGCTCGGGCCGCCGATCGCGGTCGGGACGAAGTTGCCGATCGCCTTCAGGTGGGCGAAGTACTTGATGCCCGGCAGGATGTTGCTGTAGGAACCGCCGTTAGCCAGCGCCGCAGCGTAGACCGCAGCGAAGGCTGCGCCGGCCGTGGTCGGGCTGTTGTTCAGGCCGATCATGTTCTTGTAGGCCGGGTTGGTCAGGCTCTCGAACGACGTCGGCGGAACCTTCACCTTGGCCGGGTTGTAGCCAATGGCCACGTAGCCGCCGTAGTCAGCGTAGTAGTCACCGTTGGTGGCCTTGGCGATGCCCGGGATGTCGCTCCAGCTTTGCACCTGGTACGGGGCCCACAGGCCCTTGGTGTCACCCTCAACCGCGAAGGCGGTGCCGACGTCCACCACGTCTGGTGCCCGGCTCTGGCCCTTCTCGGTCTGGACTGCCTGAAGCTCCTGGCCGCTCGAGCCCTCGGGAATGGCGTCTGAAATGTGGATGTGGTACTTGGCGGTGAAGTCCTTCATGATGTTGCCGTAATTGGCCCAGTTGGACGGAAGCGTGATGACGTTCAGCTTCCCTTCCTTCTCTGCGGCCTTCACGAGCGCGGCCATGCCGGTGTCGCCGCTTGCGGTCAGGTGGGTGATCTTGGACCAGTCAGCTGAGCTGCCTCCAGAAGAGGAGCTTGGACTGCTGCCGCACGCGGCTGCGAAGGCCGCCGTGCTAGCTGCCACCAGGAAGGTGGCGATTGCCTTACTTTTGCGCACTTTACCTCTCCGACCTGTCGGAACGCGGGGGTTCAGGACGAGAGCATCGTTGCGGCAATAGGTAAAGGATTCCTGTCCAGAAAGTAAATGACGCAGCGATTCGGAAGTGAACTGTAAATGACTAGGGCCGCCGCCAGCTCGTCGCTTGCAGCGCAGCGACGTCGCTGTCGTTGCCTTCCATCTGCACGTCAGCGACGCTGGTGCGGCCCATCGTCCACAGCGTCAGTTCGGCGGGGTCGCCGCTGACCGTCACCACCGGCGTACGGGCTTTGGCGGTGATCCGGACTCTGCCGTTCCCGGCATGAGAACTCTCGCTCGTGGAGTCGGACCGGGCCAGCTCGACGCCCACCGGGGCCTTGCGCATCATGAGCCGGGCCAGGGTGAGCCGATCCCACAGCAGGTCGGCGAGCTCGCGGCCGATGGGGCGGGCCTGCCAGCCCGGCTGGGCCCGGCGCACGTCCTCGTAGTGGACGAAGTACTCGACCAGGTTGAGGCGCTCGTCCGCGCCTGGCAGGCCGAACACGGAGAACCTGGGCGGGCCGGTCCTGATCAGCTGCACAAGCTGGGCGAACGGAGGTTCGTGCCGTCAGCCGGTCTTGGACATGGCGGGTGTAACCCGCGAGCGGGCCGCCCATGACTCCGGCGCCGGCGTCCGGGCGGCGCTCCCGCAAGACCAGGTGCGCGGCCAGATCGCTGGTCTGCCATCCGGCGCAGAGGGTCGGCTTGCTGGGGCCGAGTTCAGTCAACAGGTCACAGATCGCACGGCGCTCGTCTTGGGCGTGAGTCACTCGGTGCTCCTAATGTCAGCCGGCCCCTGGCTGATCATCGCAGCGGGCGCCGCCGCGCGGGCCAGGGATTGCGAGGTTGGCGAGCGTGACACTGAGCCTGATCGTAAGTGATCCGGCCGCGGTCGGCGGGGGCGGTCCCGCTAGCCACGATCGCCCGACGGGGGCGGGCCAGGTCCGCTTGACGGCTGCGAATCGGGCTTCGGCCGCGGGCGCCGCGACTGGTGTCCGAATTGCGCAACCGCCGCAACACCGCTAGTGATAGCCGTGGCCGCCGTCGGGGTAGCGGCGTCTTGGCGCTAGCCTGCTGACTGAGCATTCTGGGAGGCAGGCCTTGAGCAGTGACGTCGAGCGTCAGCCTGGCGGCTTCGTCCGCCGGCGGCGGCCTCGAGGCCGCGGAGCTCGCCCCGGCGGGAACTCACCATCGCTTTGCTCGTGGGCGCCGTCGGTGCCGGCCTGATCTTCCTGGCGACCAGGCAGAACTGGGCGCAGGTGGCGACGACCCCGCCGAGGCCGCTTCCGGCCAGCCGTATCGAGGTGACCGGCGCGGCTCTGGTGCCTTACGCGGATGCCCTCGTCGTGGCCGGCCTGGCGACTCTGGCGGCAGTCCTGGCCAGCCGACGGCTGCTGCGGCGGCTTACCGGCGGCCTGTTCGCCGTGATCGCCGTCAGCCTGGCGGCCTCAGCGTTCACCCTGTCGCGCGCCGGTGCGATCACAGCCGCGGCCGCCAACATCAGCCCGGCCTCGGCGAGCGCCGCGTCCGTCACTGACGGCAGCGGCGCGGCTTCCTCCGGCACGCCCGACGTGGCGGGAACCACCCCGCATGTGATCTTCGCAGCGGCCGGCTGGCAGGCGATGGTCGTCGTCGGCGCGATCGCGATGCTCACCGCCGGAATCCTGATTGCCTGGCGAGCCGAGCGGATGGCGGTCATGTCGAGCCGTTATGACGCGCCGGCAACGCCCAGCCAGCGGCCGGCTGCAGGTGCAGCGGCCCGCGGCCGAGACGCCCTCAGACTCGGCTTCGATCTGGGAGGCGCTCAGCCGCGGCGACGACCCGACGTCAGCCGGGTCGAGAACGGCCTGATCGCGGCGGGCTGGCTACGCTGATTGCCCCACCAGCGCCCGAACGGTGCACCGAGGGACGGATACCACCGGACAGTGCAATACTGGGACCGCGCCCGGCCGGGGATCCGCATGGCGCGATGCGGAGCGCCCGCAGCTGTTCTACCGCGAAAGGTGGCTGACATTATGCTCTGGCAGGCCAGGACGCGCGATTCGGCCACCAGCCTGGTGGCCAGGCTGCTCGTTGCGCAGGCAGGTGCGTCCGCGGCCATCGGCCTGGGCTACAGCCGGCGCAATATGCCCTGGCTTGTGCTGACTCTGATCGTGGCCGTGGCCCTGTGCGGACTCGCCGGGCTGGTCAGGTCCGGCAGCCAATCGACCTGGCTGATCGCCATCAGCGGTCGAGTCCGGGCTGGCTGCTGTCGGGCTGTTCCGTTCGCCTATGTCCGCTACATGGGCGGGACGCTGCTGGCCCTGATCACTCTCGGCACGCTGCTGCACCCGGCCGTGGCCAGGGCATTCGCGGCCGCGCCACGACGGCGCGGGCACGCTGGTGAGCATGCGGCCGCAGCGAACGCGCGCGCCCGAGGGCGTCGGCGACCCGGCGATCGGCTAAGCGTGCGCTCTCGCTACGATTTCCAGGCAAGGCATCCCACCCGAGGGGGCGGCATAACCGCGTGAGCGTCCTTGACGACATCCTCGATGGAGTGCGTTCCGACCTCGCCGCCCGCCAGCGGGAGATCTCGCTGGAGCGGGTGAAGGAAATGGCCGCCAGAAGGCCGCCGTGCAAGGACGTGATGGCGGCATTCGCGGGCACTGAGGTCGCCGTCATCGCCGAGGTGAAGCGGGCGAGCCCGTCCAAGGGCGCGCTGGCCGCGATCGCAGATCCGGCTGCGCTCGCTGCCGATTACGAGGCAGGCGGAGCCAAGATCATCAGCGTGCTGACCGAGCAGCGGCGCTTCGGCGGCAGCATCGAAGACCTGGCGGCCGTCCGCGAAGCCGTCCAGGTGCCGGTCCTGCGCAAAGACTTCATCGTCAGCTCTTACCAGCTGTGGGAGGCGAGGGCCTACGGGGCCGACCTCGTGCTGCTGATCGTCGCAGCGCTGGAGCAGAACGCGCTGGTCTCGCTGGTGGAACGAGCGGAGTCGATCGGGCTAGTCCCGCTGGTAGAGGTACACACGCTGGCGGAGCTGGAGCGCGCCGTGGCGGCCGGGGCGACCGTGCTCGGCATTAACGCCAGGAACCTGGCCACCCTGCAGGTCGACCGGGGCGTGTTCGCGCAGCTGGCTCCGCATGTCCCGGAGGGCATCGTCAAGATCGCCGAGTCTGGCGTGCGCGGGCCGCATGACCTGCTGGCCTATGCGGCCGCCGGCGCGGACGCCGTGCTTGTCGGCGAGAGCCTGGTGACTGGCAAGGATCCGAGGTCGGCTGTCGCCGATCTCGTGACCGCTGGCTCGCACCCCGCGCTGCGCTCGGGCCGCGGCCGGCTCGGCTGGCTCAGCCGAGATGGGCCGGGCGGCCCGGGAGCTGGCCCGGCTGGACCCGGGAGGCGGACCGGCATGACGGGCAACGTGGCCGGCGCCACCACGGTGCCGGATGCGACCGGTCACTTCGGCAGCTTCGGCGGCAGGCTGGCGCCGGAAGCCCTGATGTCCGCACTCGACGAGCTGACCATCGCGTACGCCGAGGCTAGGGCCGACCCGGTGTTCCAGGCTGAGCTGTCGGCGCTTGCTGACGGGATACGCAGGTCGGCCCACGCTGCTTACCGAGGTGCCGAGGTTCGCGGCCGAGGCGGGCGGCTGCCGGGTCTTCCTCAAGCGCGAGGATATGGCCCACACCGGGTCGCACAAGATCAACAACGTGCTCGGCCAGGCGCTGCTGACCAAGCGCCTCGGCAAGACCCGGGTCATCGCCGAGACCGGCGCCGGCCAGCACGGCGTGGCCACGGCGACCGCGGCCGCGCTGCTCGGCCTCGACTGCACGGTCTACATGGGCGAGGAGGACACCCGGCGGCAGGCGCTGAACGTGGCCAGGATGCAGATGCTCGGCGCCGAGGTCGTCCCGGTGACTACTGGCAGCCGCACGCTCAAGGACGCGATGAACGAGGCCTTCAGGAACTGGGTGGCCACTGTGGCGGACACCCACTACTGCATTGGCTCAGTCGGCGGGCCGCATCCGTTCCCGATGATGGTCCGCGACTTCCAGCGCATCATCGGCGTCGAGGCGCGCGAGCAGGTGCTGCAGGCCGTCGGCCGGCTACCGGACGCGGTGATCGCCTGCGTTGGCGGCGGCTCGAATGCCATCGGCATCTTCCACGCGTTCATCCCGGACGAGGATGTCGCGCTGATCGGCTGCGAGGCGGGCGGCGAGGGCCTCGAGACCGGTCGGCACGCCGCGACGCTGAGCGCAGGATCGGAAGGCGTGCTGCACGGGATGCGCACCTTCCTGCTGCAGGACTCTGATGGCCAAACGCTCGAGACGCACTCGATCTCGGCCGGACTCGACTACCCCGGAGTTGGTCCCGAGCATGCCTGGCTGCAGCAGACCGGCAGGGCGAAATACCGGCCGGTTACCGACAGCGAGGCGATGCACGCGTTCTCGGTCCTGTGCCGTACCGAGGGAATTATCCCCGCCATCGAGTCTTCGCACGCCCTGGCCGGCGCGCTGCAGCTGGGGCCGGATCTCGGCCCTGACGCCGTGCTGCTGGTCAACCTGTCCGGCCGCGGCGACAAGGACGTCGACATTGCCGGCCGCTGGTTCGGCCATCTCGGCAGCGGCCAGTGACCGCCGTCAGCGCGGCCTTCGAAAAGGCGGCCGCGCAGGAGCGGGCCGCTCTGGTCGGCTATCTGCCCGCCGGGTTCCCGTCAGTGGACGGGGCGATCGAGGCGGCCATCGCGATTGCCGAGGCCGGGGCGGACGTCATCGAGATCGGGCTGCCGTACTCCGATCCGCTAATGGACGGCCCCGTGATCCAGGAGGCGGTGCACCGGGCACTGACCGGGGGCACGCGGGTGACCGACGTGCTGCGGACGGTCGAGGCCGTGGCCGCGGCCGGAGTACCGACGCTGATCATGACGTACTGGAACCCGATAGAGCAGCATGGCGTCGCGCAGTTCGCCGCCGAGCTGGCGGCGGCCGGCGGCAGCGGCCTGATCACCCCGGACCTGACGCCGGAGGAGGCCGGGCCGTGGCTCGCCGCTGCCGCTGCCAACGACCTGGACCCGATCTTCCTGGTGGCGCCGAGCAGCTCGGACCGGCGGATCGACCTGATCACATCGGTATGCGGCGGATTCGTCTACGCGGCGTCCCTGATGGGAATCACCGGCGCCAGGGAATCGGTTGGCAGCCAGGCCGAGGGGCTGGTCCGCCGCGTCAGGGAGCACACCAGCCTGCCGGTCGCGGTAGGGCTGGGCGTCCGGGATGGCCGGCAGGCCGCGCAGGTAGCCGGCTTTGCCGATGGCGTCATCGTCGGGTCGGCTTTCGTTCAGCGGTTGCTGGCCGCTGACAGCCCGGAGGCTGGCCTGGCCGGCGTGAGCGACCTCGCTGCGCGAGCTTGCTGCCGGCGTCCGGGAAAGTGGGGCCTGATCCAGGCGGCCCGCTTCGTTATACTGCTCGCTAGTGCGCGGCAGCGAAGCTGCTAGCTGCAGCCTGGGCCAGTGTTGTCCCGCCGAGACCAGGGCCAGTGTCGTCCCGATCCCATTTCCGCTCCCTCGCGGCGGCGGATGAGACGACAGGAGCGCGCTGGATGGCATCTGCCTCCCTTCAGCCGGGGACGGGCCTTTACGACAGCGGTAACGAGCACGACGCCTGTGGTGTCGGCTTTGTGGCTGACCTCACTGGCGAGCGCCGCCACCGGACAGTTGCCGATGCCCTCACGGTGCTGCGCAATCTCGATCACCGAGGCGCGAAAGGCGCCGATCCGGATTCGGGCGACGGTGCCGGCATCCTCACCCAGATGCCAGATGAGCTGCTGCGCGCCCGCTGTGACTTTGATCTCCCTGCAGCCGGGAGATACGCGGCCGGGCTGGCATTCCTGCCAGTCGATCCGGCTGAGGCCGCGCACTCAGATGGCGGCCGTGCAGCGGGTTGCCGCGGCGGAAGGCCTGACGGTACTCGGCTGGCGCGATGTGCCCCACAACCGTCATTTCTGCGGGAACGGCGCACGTGCGGTGCTGCCGCGGCTCGTCAGCTGGTCGTGTCGGGGCTTCACGGAGAGTCGGGCCTTGACCTCGACCGCAGGGCCTACTGCCTGCGCAAGCGCCTCGAGCACGATACCGGGCTGTACCTGGCCAGCCTGGCCAGCGCCACGATCGTGTACAAGGGCATGCTGACGGCACTGCAGCTTGAGCCCTTCTTCGCCGACCTATCCGACCCGCTCTACGCCTCCGCGATCGCACTCGTGCACGCCCGGTTCTCCACCAACACGTTCCCGTCCTGGCCGCTGGCCCACCCGTACCGGCTGATCGCCCACAACGGGGAGATCAACACCATCCGCGGCAACAGGAACTGGTTCCGGGCGCGCGAGGCTCAGCTCGCCTCGGACATCCTCGGCACAGACACGGCCGGGCGCGGGATCGAGCGGTTGCTGCCGCTCATGGACGATACGGTGAGCGACTCGGCCAGCTTCGACGCCTGCCTGGAGTTGCTGCACCTGGGCGGCCGGTCGCTTCCGCACGCGGTGTTGATGATGATCCCGGAGCCATGGGAGAACAACCTGGCCATGGACCCGGCCAGCCGCGACTTCTACCGCTTCCACGCCTCGCTGATGGAGCCCTGGGATGGGCCGGCCCTGATCGCGTTCACCGACGGCACGGTCATCGGCGCGGTGCTGGACCGCAATGGCCTGCGGCCGGGCCGGTACTGGGTCACCGACGACGGGCTGGTTGTGCTGGCAAGCGAGGTCGGCGTTCTTGACATCGAACCCAGCAGGGTGATCCGCAAGGGCAGGCTGCAGCCTGGCCGGATCTTCCTCGCCGATACCGGGGCAGGGCGGATCATCGAGGACGAAGAGGTGAAGTCAGAGCTCGCTGCCGCACACCCGTACTCGGACTGGCTGCACGCGGGCATGGTGCATCTGCGCAACCTGCCAGAGCGCAGCCGTGAGCTGCCGGACAGCCGGGTGCTGCTCGTCCAGCAGCAGCTATTCGGATACACCGAGGAAGAGCTGAGAGTCGTGCTCGCGCCGATGGCTCGCACCGGCGCTGAGCCGCTCGGCTCGATGGGCACCGACACGCCTCTGGCCGTCCTGTCAGATCGGCCGCGCCTGGTCGTACGACTATTTCAGCCAGCTATTCGCGCAGGTCACCAATCCGCCGCTGGATGCTATCCGGGAGGAGCTCGTCACCTCGCTTGGCACCGCGACTGGCCCGGAGCATAACCTGCTCGATCCCGGCCCGGCCTCGTGCCGCCAGGTCGTGCTGCCCTATCCGGTGATCACCGATAATGACCTCGCCAAGATCGTGCACATCAACGACGACGGCGACATGCGGGGGTTCGCTTCGCATGTGGTCGACGGCCGGTACGAGGTGGCTGGCGGCAGGGCGGGCGCTGCTGGCGAGGCTGGCCGAGATCCGGGCTGAGGTATCGGCGGCCATCGCTGCCGGGGTCCGGATCATCGTGCTCTCTGACCGCGGCGCCGAGGCTGGCGGCGGGCAGGCCAGGGGAGTCCCCGCGGATGGCTGCGCTCGGGGAGTTGTCGGGGGGAGTCCTGCCGCGGGTGGTTGCGCTCGGGGGTAGTCGGGGGGTGTCCTCCCCGACTGTGACGACTTGCTCGCGCCGATCCCGTCACTGCTCCTGACCGGCGCTGTCCACAATCACCTGATCGCAGAGCGCACCAGAACCATGGCCGGGCTGGTCGTCGAGTCCGGTGACGCTCGCGAGTGCCATCACATCGCGCTGTTGCTTGGCTACGGCGCGGCCGCTGTGTGCCCGTACCTGGCGATCGAGACCGTGGAGGAGATGGTCCGGCGCGGCACGATCCGCGATGTCAGTGAGCGCGCGGCCGGAGCCAACCTGATCAAAGCACTCGGCAAGGGCGTGCTCAAGATCATGTCGAAGATGGGCGTGTCCACGGTCGCCTCGTATACGGGCGCGCAGCTGTTCGAAGCCGTCGGGCTGGGCCCGGAGGTGATCAGCTCGTGCTTCGCCGGGACTTCGTCGCCGCTCGGCGGCATCGGCTTCGCCGAGATCGCCGCCGAGGTCGCCCAGCGGCACGCCAGGGCCTATCCGGCCCGCGGCGGGAGGCCGCACCAGCGGCTGGAGACCGGCGGGGAGTACCAGTGGCGCCGTGACGGCGAGCCGCACCTGTTTAGCCCTGAGGCCGTGTTCAAGCTGCAGCACGCGACCCGCAGCGGCCAGGACAAGGTGTTCCGCGAGTACACCAAGCTCGTCGATGACCAGTCGGCGAAGCTGATGACGCTGCGCGGTCTGCTGCGCATCCGCGGCGTCGACGACGCGACGGCAGGCGCGTCGGCTCAGGGTCTAACGCTGGCCGGTGAGGGTCTCGGGGGGCCGTCGGGGGGTCGACGGGGGTCCCCCCGACTGTGGGTGCCCCCCGACTGTGGGTGTCCCCCGACTGTCCGCCGTCCCCATCGACGAGGTCGAGTCAGTCGCTAGCATCGTGAGGCGGTTCGCCACCGGGGCGATGTCCTACGGGTCGATCTCGGCCGAGGCGCACGAGACCATCGCGATCGCGATGAACCGGCTTGGCGCCCGGTCCAACACCGGCGAGGGCGGCGAGGACGCGCGTCGTTACGTGCCGGACGCCAACGGCGACCTGCGCCGCTCGTCGGTGAAGCAGGTCGCGAGCGGCCGGTTCGGGGTCACCAGCGAGTACCTGGTCAATGCGGATGACCTCCAGATCAAGATGGCCCAGGGGGCCAAGCCCGGGGAGGGCGGCCAGCTGCCGGGGCACAAGGTATACCCGTGGATCGCGGCCACCCGGCACTCCACGCCCGGGGTCGGGCTCATCTCGCCGCCGCCGCATCACGACATTTACTCGATCGAGGATCTGGCTCAGCTGATCCACGACCTGAAGAACGCCAACCCGCTGGCGAGGGTCCACGTCAAGCTGGTCGCCGAGATGGGCGTCGGCACGGTGGCGGCCGGAGTGTCGAAGGCGCACGCCGACGTGGTACTGATCTCCGGGCACGACGGCGGCACCGGCGCATCCCCGATGACCAGCATCAAGCACGCCGGCGCGCCATGGGAGCTCGGCCTGGCTGAGACGCAGCAGACGCTGCTGCGGAACAATCTCCGGGACCGGATCGTGGTGCAGGTGGACGGCCAGCTGAAGACCGGCCGGGATGTGATCGTGGCCGCGTTGCTCGGCGCCGAGGAGTTCGGCTTCGCTACCGCGCCGCTGGTGGTGGCCGGCTGCGTGCTGATGCGAGTCTGCCATCTGGACACCTGCCCGGTCGGGGTCGCCACCCAGAACCCGGAGTTGCGGGCCAGGTTCACCGGCCGTCCGGAGTTCATCGTGAACTTCTTCGAGTTCCTTGCCGCTGAGGTCCGCGAGTACCTGGCCAGGCTCGGCTTCCGGTCACTGGCCGAAGCGGTCGGGCACGCTGAGCTGCTCGACACCACCGCAGCCGTCAGCCACTGGAAGGCCGCTGGCCTCGACCTGCAGCCGGTGCTGCACGTGCCCGAGCTGCTGCCGGACGCCGCCAGGCACTGTGTAGCGAGCCAGGACCACGGGCTGGACAAGGCGCTGGACAACACGCTGATCCTGCTAGCCGAAGGCCCTCTGACCCGCGGCACGCCGGTCCGGCTCGAGCTGCCGGTGCGCAACGTCAACCGGACCGTCGGCACGATGCTTGGCAGCGAGCTGACCAGGCACTGGGGTGGCGACGGCCTGCCCGACGGCACCATCGAGGTGGACCTGACGGGCTCGGCCTGGCGAGTCACTCGGCGCGTTCCTGCCCAGGGGGATCACGCTGCGGTTGCACGGCGATGCCAACGACTATGTCGGCAAGGGCCTGTCCGGCGGCCGGATCATCGCCGCGCCCGATCCGGCGTCGGTCTTCGCCGCGGAGCACAACGTGATCGCTGGCAACGTGATCGGATACGGCGCCACCAGCGGCGAGATGCTGCTGCGCGGCGTCGTGGGCGAGCGCTTCTGCGTCCGCAACTCCGGCGCGACCGCGGTGGCCGAGGGGACCGGGGACCATGGCTGCGAGTACATGACGGGCGGCCGGGTGGTCGTGCTCGGCCCGGTCGGCCGGAACTTCGCGGCCGGCATGTCGGGCGGCATCGCCTACCTTCTAGACGCGGACGCAAGCCAGGTCAACACCGAGATGGCCGATCTCGAGGCGCTGACCGACGAGGACGCCACCTTCCTGCGCGAGCTGATCGGGCGGCACCTCGCCGAGACCGGCTCGGCGGTGGCCGCCGGCCTGCTGGCGGACTGGGACGCTGCGCTGCCCAGGTTCGCCCGGGTGATGCCGCGGGACTACAAGCGAGTGCTGGCCGCGGCGCGCCGGGCTGAGATCGACGGCCTCGACGTCAGTGAGGCCGTGATGGCCGCGGCGAGGGGATGAGGGAGCAGATATGGCTGACCCAAAGGGCTTCCTCACCACGCCGCGGCAGACGCCTGCCCGGCGCCCGGTCGACGTGCGCATCAGCGACTGGCGGGAGGTGTACACCGAGTTCGGTACCGGCGAGCTGGAACGGCAGGCTGGCCGGTGCATGGACTGCGGCATCCCGTTCTGCCATTCCGGCTGCCCGCTCGGCAACCTGATCCCGGAATGGAACGACCTGGTGCACACCGGAGATTGGCGCGCAGCGGCCGAGCGGCTGCATGCGACCAACAACTTCCCTGAGTTCACCGGTCGGCTCTGCCCGGCGCCGTGCGAGTCAGCCTGCGTGCTCGGCATCAGCGCCGATCCGGTCACGATCAAGCAGGTCGAGGTAGAGATCATCGACCGGGCCTGGGCTGAGGGCTGGGTCCCGCCACGGCGGCCGGCCCCGGTCGCGCTCGCGGCAGGCCGCAAGGTCGCGGTGATCGGCTCGGGCCCGGCCGGGCTGGCAGCCGCCCAGCAGCTGACCAGAGCAGGACACGCGGTCACGGTGTTCGAGCGCGCGGATGCGCCGGGCGGGCTGCTTCGGTACGGGATCCCCGAGTTCAAGATGGAGAAGCGGCACCTGGATAGGCGCCTGATCCAGATGCTCGCCGAGGGCACGGAGTTCCGCTGCGGAGTCCAGGCCGGCGTCGATATCACGCGCTGCGGAGTTGCGGCGCGACTATGCCGCGATCGTGCTGGCCGGCGGGGCCACGGTCGCCAGGCCGCTGCCAGTCGCCGGAGCTGAGCTGGCCGGGATTCACCAGGCGATGGAGTACCTGCCGCTGGCGAATCGTGCGGTGGCAGCGGCCGCTGGGGCTGGCGGCGGCCAGGCCGGCGACGGCCAGGAGCGCGCTCGGCGCCAGTCCGGGCCGGACCGGCTTGCTGTGCCCTACTCCGGCCAGGTGCCGCAGACAGCGATCTCGGCCAGGGGCCGCAACGT
This sequence comes from uncultured Actinomycetota bacterium, assembly GCA_963808215.1. Classification (GTDB taxonomy): domain Bacteria; phylum Actinomycetota; class Actinomycetes; order Streptosporangiales; family Streptosporangiaceae; genus JAJYUU01. The sequence continues at coordinate 107,309 of CAWEEY010000016.1, read as the reverse complement.
GGTGATCATCGGCGGCGGCGATACCGGAGCCGACTGCCTCGGGACAGCCCTCCGTCAGGGCGCCGCATCGGTCACCCAGCTGGAGATCCTGCCGAGGCCGCCACGGCACCGGCCCGCCAGCCAGCCGTGGCCGGTGCACCCGGCGATCTTCCGGATCTCCAGCGCGCACGAGGAGGGTGGCGAGCGCGTCTACGCGGTCTCCACCCAGTGCTTTCTGGGCGACGAGTCCGGCCGCGTTCGCGGGCTCGCGCTGGTCGAGGTGGAGGCCGCCGCGGGCGGCTTCCCGCCGGTACCGGGCACCGAGCGCGAGCTCGCCTGCGACCTGGTCCTGCTGGCCATGGGATTCACCGGCGCGGAGGCTGGGCCGCTGGCGACCGGACTTGGCGTGGAGTTCGATAGCAGGGGGAACGTCGCCAGGGACGCTCAGTTCGCCACGAACGTGCCTGGCGTGTTCGTGGCCGGGGACATGGGCCGGGGCCAGTCGCTGATTGTCTGGGCGATCGCCGAGGGCAGGTCGGCAGCGGCAGCCGTCGATGCCTACCTGTGCGGCGAGACCACGCTGCCTGCCGCGATCAGCGCCGCCGCGGCGCCATTGCGCTGACAGTTGCCGGCCAGCTGATGACTCAGCCAGGCTGATCGACATTTCGGGGCGGGCAACCCATCCCCGAAGGTGACGGCTGACGGGTAACGTCCAAGCATGCCCGTGGCTTACCTCCCGAGCCCGGCCGTCGGGGTCTGGCACCTAGGCGCGATCCCGGTCCGCGCCTACGCGCTGTGCATGGTGGTCGGCGTTGTGGTCGCCTTGTGGCTGACGGACCGGCGCTACAGGAAGGCCACCGGGCGCCGTGGCGTCATCCTCGACCTGGCCACCGTGGCGGTTCCGGTGGGCTTCGTCGGGGCGCGTGTCTATAGCGTGCTGGCCGACTTTGGCTTGTATTTCGGCCCTGGCCGGGACTGGACCGACGTGCTGCGAGTCTGGCAAGGCGGCATGGGAGTGGCTGGTGCCGTCGCGGCCGGTGCCCTGGCCGCTTGGGTGTACTGCCGCCAGACCGGGATCGAGGTCGGCCCGGTGGCGCTCGCCGCCGCTCCCGCACTTGCCGTCGCGCAGGCGATCTCGGTCTGGGGCAACTGGTTCAGCCAGTCGCTGTACGGGGGGCCATCAGGACTGCCATGGGCCGTGGCGATCGCCCCTCAGCACCGGGTGGCCGGCTTCCAGGCCGTGGCCGCCTTCCAGCCGCTGTTCCTGTACCAATCGGCTCTTGACCTGCTGGTCGCCGCTGCGGTCAGCTACGCGATCCACCGGTACACCCTCAGCGGGGGCCGGGCGTTCGCACTGTACGCGGCGTTGTGGGCAGCTGCTGGGGCCGCCATCGAGGCCATGCGGCTCGATTACTCGCCGACGATGTTGGGGTTGCGCTCCAACCTGATCGCCATGCTGGTGATCGGCGTGCTGGCGGTCAGCTACCTGGCCACCGCGCACCACCGCAGCCGCCAGCGGTCGTCGTTCCGTCAGGCACAGCCGCCGCCCAGGCAGCAGATGCTGCGGCCCCGTTCCAGTCGGGCCACCGCCGGGCGGATAGGGCTGACCGGCCCCGACGAGACCGGTGATGCGCCAGGCGGGCAGCTGCAGCCCTGAATCGCTGCATATCGCGCCCGCGCACCGTGCCGCTGCCCGCGCTCTGGGGCTCAGTCAGTACTTGGGGCCGACGTATTCATCGTTGGTGAACATGTACCGCGGATACTCGTACCAGTGGTCGCCGTCAAGGAGCGGTCGCCGTACGCGGTTGGTGAATCGGCAGCCGTCGGAGTGAAGGAGTCCTCTGGCGAAACGGTCGGGGTGCTGACCCGTGATGAGCCGTTGCCACGGCTCTAGCTCGATGCTCCGGTCATGCTTCCTGCCGGGGCCATGCTGCGGGATAAGGCATGGCCAGTGCCGTGAGTAGGCCGTGACGTAGCTGCATCCATCCCGTTGAACCGTGCTCACCTTGTTGCCGGGGCGAACCGCCTTGACGGCCTGCTTACATTCCGCAAGCAGACCGGGCCAGGCATCTGCGCACGCGATTCGGAGTACCCAGATTCCTCGTCCTGGCGCACCATTCGCGCTTATGCAGCCGTCGCCGAGATACAGTCCGAGCAGATAGGCATAGTCGCGGTTCGGTTCAGGGAGCGACGGCATATCGGCGCATCGCGGACACACGGAAGGCAGGTTCTGCCTGCCCCGGTCCGGATGGTCGTGCCACTCACGCAATGCCCTGACTGAGACGCCCGTGCTCAGGCTCACGGCCCGCACGGTTTCTCCGGCGTCGATGAGTGCCATTGCCTGGTCCCGAATATCGCGTTTGTACATACCCATATCGTGACATTCACTACTGACAATTCGGGGTTGTCATCCGGCCGCTGGCTTGCTACGGCAGATGCCGGGACGAGATCGGAAATGCAGGGATGGCCGTTGGCCGGTTTGGTGCCCCGGGTGGGATTCGAACCCACACTGCACGGATTTTGAGGCCGCGGACTCTGCCTAGTTGGTCTACCGGGGCGCGCTTCAGCTGGGAGGCGCTGAAGGTCAATGTACCGGGTTTTCGATACGCTCTGCTCGTGAGTAAGACCCCCTTCAATGTGGTGATAGCCGAAGACGAGGCGCTGATCCGACTTGATCTGCGCGAGATGCTTGAGGAGGAGGGCTACGTCGTAGCCGGCGAGGCCAGCGACGGCGAGACCGCCGTCAAGCTGGCCGAGGAGCTTCGGCCCGACCTGGTGATCATGGATGTGAAGATGCCGGGCCTGGACGGGATCTCTGCTGCTGAGCGCATTACCGCGAACCAGGTCGCACCAGTGATCATCCTGACGGCGTTCTCCCAGCGTGACCTCGTGCAGCGGGCGAGCGAGGCCGGCGCGATGGCCTATCTCATCAAGCCCTTCACCAAGGCCGACCTGGTGCCTGCGATCGAAGTTGCGGTGAGCAGGTTCGCCGAGATCGCGGCACTGAATGCCGAGGCAGCCAGTCTCCGCGAGCGGCTCGAGGTGCGCAAGCTGCTCGACCGGGCGAAGGGTGCCTTGCAGGATGGCCGCGGCTTGACGGAGGCGCAGGCGTTCCGGTGGATCCAGAAGTCCTCGATGGACCGGCGCCTGACGATGCGCGCCGTCGCCGAGGAGGTCCTGGCCGAGGCGGAGAAGGCGGCAGCCGAGGCGGAGAAGGCCGGAGCCGACGCGGATGAGCAGGGGGAGACAGGCAGCCAGCCTTAGGGCAAGCGGGCGGGGCCGGCCACGCAACCCCCGATGTAGCCGGCACCCGCCGCCTGAGGCCGCCGGGCGCCAGAGCGCCGACGGTCATGAGCCAGTGAACCTTTGGTGCCATGTCGGCCTTCCCCGGGCCGGCACGTTCTCTACTCGGTCGCCTCGCTCTGCCACCACGTTAGCGACGGGCAGCGGCGGCGCGCAAAGACACTGCGATTCCGCTGCCGGTATGAGGTAAACATCCCTCGCCGAGCGGCTCCGACGCCGGGCTATCGACCAGTCTCGTCAGCTTTCCGGCGCGCGGCCGCAGGCTTCCCACCGCCGGGCACCGCGTCCCGGTGCAGGCAACTGAGCCGGGCCGTGCACACTCGCCTGCCATCGTCATCGGTGATCACTATGTCGAACGTCGACATCGTGCGGCCGCCGTGCGCCAGCGTCGCCACGCCGGTCACCAACCCAGACCGAGCGGCCCGGTGGTGGGTCGCATTGATCTCGATGCCCACGGTGACCCTGTCCGGACCAGCCTGCAGTGCCGAGCCAAGCGAGCCCAGTGACTCAGCGAGCACGCATGACGCGCCGCCATGCAGGATTCCGTACGGCTGGGTATTGCCCTCAACCGGCATCGTCCCGACGACGCGCTCCGGTGAGGCCTCAAGGATCTTGATGCCCATCCGCCCGGCCAGGTGTGTCGCCTGGTTGTTGAAGGTGTCCCTGATCTGCTGCTCTCGGTCGGACAACTCCGGCACCGATACCTCCTTGTTCCCGGCATTTGCGGCTCGCTGGTGCCAGCGTAGGGGCGGGCCGGGTCAGGCCGGAATTCCGCCGCCCTGCAGGGCCAACGTCGCCGATACTGACAGACCGGCGCACTAAACTCTGGGCGTGGCAACGAAGGACTCGGCAACGGCAGACACCGCGGGACAAGGTCAGGGTCAACCCGAGCGGGCGGCCGCGCGGCGGGGCAGGCTGCTGCTTCTAGACGGGCACTCCCTGGCATACCGGGCGTTCTTCGCGCTGCCGCCGGAGAACTTCTCCACCACGACCGGCCAGCCGACCAACGCGGTTTACGGCTTCACGTCGATGCTGATCAACGTGCTCCGCGACGAGCAGCCGACGCATGTCGCGGTGGCCTTCGACCGCGGCGAGCCGACCTTCCGGCACGAGCAGTACGTCGAGTACAAGGCCACCAGGAAAGAGACGCCGGCCGACTTCCGCAGTCAGCTGAGCCTGATCTTCGAGGTGCTCGACGTGCTCGGCATCCGGCGGCTTTCCGTCGCCGGGTACGAGGCCGACGACGTGATCGCGACGCTCGCGACGCAGGCGGCCGACGACATGGATGTGCTGATCGTCACCGGCGACCGGGATGCGCTCCAGCTGGTGACCCCCGACGTCACCGTGCTGTACACGATGCGCGGCATCAGCGAGATGGCGAGGTTCACCCCCGCGGCGGTGGAGGCCAAATACGGCCTCACCCCGGCGCAGTACCCGGACTTCGCCGCGCTGCGCGGCGATCCGAGCGACAACCTGCCCGGCATTCCCGGTGTGGGGGAGAAGACCGCGACCCGGTGGATCTCCGAGTTCGGCTCGCTGGCCGAGCTTGTCGACCGGGTCGACGAGGTCAAGGGCAAGGCCGGCGACGCGCTGCGCGAGCACCTGGCCGGAGTGCTGCGCAACAGCCAGCTCACCAAGCTGGTCCGTGAGGTACCGCTCGACCTCACACCGGCTGAGCTGAGCCCGGTGCCGTGGGACCGCGAGCAGATCCACCAGCTCTTCGACACCCTGCAGTTCCGCGTGCTGCGCGACCGGCTCTACTCGACGCTGCCTAACGGCATCGTGGATTCGGCAGCTGCAGCCGGCGGGCCCGCAGGTGCGGCGACAGCGTTCGATGTGGCTGCCGTCGTGCTCGGGCCGGATCAGGTTGCCGACTGGCTCGAGGGGAACGTGGCTGACCCGGGCCGGTCTGGTCTGGCAATCAGCGGTAGCTGGGGGCGGGGCACAGGCACCCTCACCGGTCTCGCGATTGCCCCGCCTGGCGGCAGCGCGGCATTCATCGATCCGACGCAGCTAACCGAGTCCGACGACAAGGCACTTGGAGCGTGGCTGGCCGATCCGGACCGGCCGAAGGCACTGCATGACGCCAAGGGGCCCATCCACGCCCTCGCCGCGCTCGGCCTCGAGTTGCGGGGGCTGACCAGCGATACCGCGCTGGCCGCCTATCTCGCGCTGCCCGGCCAGCGCTCGTTCGACCTTGCTGACCTGGCCCTGCGGTACCTAAACCGGGAGCTGCGCGATGCCGAGCCTGCATCCGGGCAGCTCACCCTCGATGTGCAAGACGAGTCTGAGGTGGCTGCGGTCCTGGCCCAGCGGGCGCAGGCAACAGCCGAGCTCGCCGACGCCCTCGACCGCGACCTGGCCGAGCGTGGCGCCACGGACCTGCTGGCCGATGTCGAGCTGCCGCTGGTGGGCGTACTGGCCGAGATGGAGCGGGCCGGCATCGGGGCGGACACCGAGCACTTCGCAGCCATGTCGGCCGAGCTTGGCAATGAGGTTAAGTCGGCCGAGCAGGCCGCGTTCGCGGTGACCGGGCATGAGTTCAACATGGGCTCGCCCAAGCAGCTCCAGGAGGTGCTGTTCACCGAGCTCGGGCTGCCGAAGACCAAGCGGATCAAGACCGGCTACACCACCGATTCGGAGGCGCTGACCGGCCTCCTCGCACAGACCGAGCACCCAATCCTGGCGCACCTGCTTCGCCACCGGGACGTGGCGAAGCTCAAGAGCATCGTGGACTCCCTGATTCCGATGGCTGACGCGGACGGGCGGATCCACACCACCTATAACCAGATGATCGCTGCCACCGGCCGGCTGTCCTCGACCGACCCGAACATGCAGAACATCCCGATCCGCACCGAGGAAGGCCGCCGGATCCGGCAGGGCTTCGTCGTCGGAAGCGGCTATGAACTCCTGCTCACGGCGGACTACAGCCAGATCGAGCTGCGCATCATGGCGCATCTGTCCGGGGACGCGGCATTGTCGGCTGCGTTCTCCTCCGGGCACGACTTCCACGCTGCGACGGCGGGCCGGGTCTTCGGAGTGGCACCGGAGGAGGTCACGCCGGAACTTCGCAGCAAGGTCAAGGCCATGAACTACGGCCTGGCCTACGGGTTGTCCGCCTACGGGCTCTCCCAGCAGCTGCGGATTACCCCCGACGAGGCCCGCGGCTACATGGACGAGTACTTCGAGCAGTTCGGCGGCGTCCGCGACTACCTGCGGGAAGTGGTGGCGCGGGCAAGGATGGAGGGCTACACCCAGACGATGCTGGGACGCCGCCGGTACCTGCCGGACCTGACCTCTGACAACCGCCAGCGCCGGGAGATGGCCGAGCGGATGGCCCTCAACGCGCCGATCCAGGGCTCGGCTGCCGACATCATCAAGGTTGCGATGCTGACCGCCAGCTATGAGCTCAAGGCGGCCAGCCTGCGCTCCAGAATGCTGCTCCAGGTACACGACGAGCTGCTGTTCGAGGTGGCGCCGGGCGAGCTTGAGGCTGTGCAGGCGCTGGTTCGGGTGGCCATGGGAAGTGCGGCGGAGCTCAGCGTTCCGCTGGAAGTCTCCATGGGCTGGGGCCGCAGCTGGGCAGACGCCGCGCACTGAGGCCCGCGCCGGCCGGCGGACTGGGATGCTTGGGTCATGGAGTTGCGGCTACGTGGCCTAGACGGCCCGGTCGAGCTAATCCGGGACCAGTGGGGCGTGCCGCATTGCAAGGCGGCAACCGATCACGACGCGTTCTTCGCCCAGGGTGTCGCTCATGCCATCGACCGGCTCTGGCAGATGGACTATGACCGGCGTCGCGGCCTCGGTCGCTGGGCCGAGCAGGCCGGGCCGCCCGCAATCGCAGGTGATGCGCTCTACCGGAGGCTGGATCTCGCCGCCGCCGCGCGCCGCGACGTAGCGCGGCTGTCCACTGCTGCGCAGGACATGCTCACCGCGTACACGGCCGGCGTGAACGCCGTCATCGAGCGCCAGTTCACCGCCAGCGGCCCGCTGCCGGCCGAGTTCGCCCGCAGCGGCGCGCCGCCGGAGCGCTGGGAGCCGTGGCATTGCCTCGTGGTGTACCGCATTCGTCATGTGGCAATGGGATCGGCTTCCGCGAAACTCTGGCGCGGCGTCGTCAGCGAGGCATTCGGGCCGGCCGCCGCAAGGAGGATGGTCGCAGGCAGGGCCGGGCGGCAGCTCGCCTCAGTTCCGCCGGGGGCGCCCTGCCAGGCTGCGATGCCGTCCTGGCCAGGCGTCGGTGATGCCGGCAGCAACAACTGGGCGCTTGCTGGCACCCGGACTGCCTCCGGCCTCCCGCTGCTCGCCGGGGACCCGCACCGGCCCCTGGAGGTGCCGAACGTCTACGTCCAGGGGCACGTGTCAAGCCCGCATTGGGACGTGCTCGGATTGTCAATACCGGGTGTGCCGGGCTTCAGCCATTTCGGCCACAACGCGCGGGTTGCCTGGTGCATCACCCACGCGATGGCCGACGACCAGGATCTGTACCAGTTCCCGAGCTGGCCGTCGGAAGCTGGCGGCCCGAGGCGCACCGAGCTCATCGGAGTACGCGGCGGCGATCCGGTCGAGATCGAGGTACGGCAGAGCGAGCGCGGGCCTATGGTGACCGACGATCTGGCCCTCGCCTGGACGGCCACCGCCGGGCCGAATGCCGGATTCGACGCGCTGCCGACGATGTTGCGCGCCCGCTCCGTGGCCGAACTGTTCGAGGCCATGGCGCCCTGGGTGGAGCCGGTCAACAACCTCCTGGCGGCCGACCGGGACGGCAGCATCGGGTATCTCACCCGCGGGTTGGTGCCGGTCCGCTCCAGGCCGGAAGCGGCCTGGCTGCCGGTCCCTGCCGACGACCCGTCGTACGGCTGGCGCGGCCGGGTGGCGTTCGCTGACATGCCGCGGGAGCACAACCCGGACGGCGGATTCCTGTTCAGCGCCAATAACCAGATCCTCGCCAGCGATTCCGGGCCCTACATCGGACTTGACGTGGCCGCGCCGTGGCGGGCGAGGCGGATTGTGGCGACGCTGTCGGGGCTGTCCGGTGCCACCGTTGCCGACATGGCCGCGCTGCATCGCGATGTGGTGTCGATACCCGCCAGGCGGATCGCCCGGCTGCTCGGCGAATGGGCGCCGCTGGCCGGCTGGGATGGCCAGATGGAGGCCGGCTCGACGGCGGCAGCGGCGTACTCGGTGTTGCGCCGCGAGCTGGCTCTGCTTGTGCTCGAGCGATCCGGCCTGGCGGCTTTCGTCGAGCATCCATGGAACCGGCTGCTGCCCGGCGTCCGGGCAGAGTCGGTGATCTGGCGGGTGGCCGGCGATCAGCTCCTGGTCGGCGACGAGTCGATGCTGGGTGGCTGGTCCTGGCGCCAGGCACTGACCGAGGCGGTGCACCGCGCCGAGCGTGCGTGGGGCGGCCAGGCGTGGGGCGAGCTCCACGCTACCGGCCAGCGGCACCCGCTCGGCCGGGTCGAGCTTGACCCCCCATCGGTGCCGTACGGCGGCGACATGGACACCGTGCAGGCTAGCTCCTACATCCCGCTGGACGGGCTGCGTACCGCCTCGGCCTCGGTCGCCCGCTATGCCTTCGACCTGGCCGACTGGGACCGCTCCGGCTGGGTGGTACCGCTCGGCGCGACCGGGGAGCCGGGCAATAAGCACGCTCATGACCAGCAGGAAGCATGGCGCGCGGGTCGGCTGCTGCCCGCGCCATATTCACCGCAGGCGGTGCAGCGCGCCGCCAGCGAGACGATCATGCTCGTACCGGCCTAGGGCGCAAAACTTAGGCGCCGGAAATCCAGTTGACCCGCACGCAGGGCCGCCTTACGTTGAGACGCCGTGGTGGCAACGACGATTGAGGAGTGGCAGCTCCGTGCGCAGCCAGACCAGCTGCTGGCCGAGCTGCATGACGCCCTGGCGCCGCTCCACCAGGAAGCGACGCCGCAGGACCCGAGGATCCCGCTCGAGCACGAGATCGCCGAGTTCCGGCACCTGCCAGCTCCCGACGACGGGGTCGTGCTGGTGGCCCGCGACTCCGCTGGGATGATCGTCGGCCTTTCCACGTGTACCTGGCAGTACCTGCCAGGCTGGGATCATGTGCTGGGCGCGGATATGGCGGTGCTGCCAGGCCGGCGGCGCCAGGGGCTCGGCACGCTGCTGCTTGAGCGTTCGGCGGCCGTAGCGCAGCGCCGCGGCCTGCGCCTGGTCACCGGCTGGACGAGGGACAACGTGCCGTCCGGCGCGGCGTTCTGGCGCAGGTTCGGCGCCGAGCCGGCGTTCGTCGGTGAAGAGAACCGGCTTGAGCTGGGCACCCTCGACACCCACCTGGTCGACCGGTGGATCGCTGACGGCCCGGTGCGGGCGTCCGGCTATCGGCTGGTGTTTGTCGACGGGTGCACGCCGCCGGATCTCCTGGACCGGGTGGCGGAAGTTCTCAACGTCATGAATACCGCCCCGCGGGAGAACCTGGACGTCGGCGACCTCCCGATGACGGCGGAGCTGGTGCGCCAGTTCGAAGAGGCGGACGCGGCCACCGGGAAGCGACGCTGGGCGTACTACGCCGAGGACGGTTCTGGGCGGTTTGTCGGGCTCACCGACATTATTATCGAGCCGGCCACCCCGGACCGGGTCCACGTGGCCGACACCGGCGTCGATCCGGCGCACCGGGGCCACGGGCTCGGGAAGTGGCTCAAGGCAGCCCTCACCCGGCGGATCGTGTCGGGATTGCCCGACGTGCGCTGGGTGATCACGCAGAACGCCGGCAGCAATGACGCGATGCTCGCGATCAACAAGCAGCTCGGGTTCCGTACGGCCGCGGTCCACACCACCTGGCAGATGGCGACCAGCCAGCTGCGGGATAAGCTGGCCGACCTTCCCGGGGCCGGAGATGGCGGCTAAGTGGTTCCTGGCGCCAGGCCCGCAGATTGACCGGTCGGCCAGGCTCTCATATGCTAGTTGGTGCACTGTGTTCAGGTGCAGTCCGCCAATGGTCAGGCAGCCCGCGGGGCAGTCTCACTGCAGGCCGCGGTCGGTCATGCTGGCCAGGCATGTCACGCAAACCATGGCTTCCCCTTGTCGGACCCGCCGCGCACGGTACAGTCCCGCATCCAATCCCTGTCCGTATCCGGAGTCCACCTACACATGACGAGCAGCACTCAGACCACCTCGACCCCCAAGGTAGCGGTCAACGACATCGGTTCCGAGGAGGCCTTCCTCGCCGCGATCGACGAGACCATCAAGTACTTCAACGACGGCGACATTGTCGAGGGCACTGTCGTCAAGGTCGATCGAGATGAGGTCCTGCTCGACATCGGCTACAAGACCGAGGGCGTCATCCCGTCGAGGGAGCTCTCGATCAAGCACGATGTGGACCCGCACGATGTCGTCAAGACCGGGGAGCACATCGAGGCGCTTGTCCTGCAGAAGGAGGACAAGGAAGGCCGCCTGATCCTCTCCAAGAAGCGCGCTCAGTACGAGCGGGCCTGGGGCACGATCGAGAAGGTCAAGGAAGAGGACGGTGTCGTCACCGGTACCGTCATCGAGGTCGTCAAGGGCGGCCTGATCCTCGACATCGGGCTGCGCGGCTTCCTGCCCGCCTCGCTGGTCGAGATGCGCCGTGTCCGAGACCTGCAGCCCTATGTGGGCAAGGAGATCGAAGCCAAGATCATCGAGCTGGACCGCAACCGCAACAACGTGGTGCTGTCCCGCCGTGCCTGGCTGGAGCAGACGCAGTCCGAGGTCCGCCAGAATTTCCTGAACACGCTGCAGAAGGGCCAGATCCGCAAGGGCGTTGTGTCGTCCATCGTCAACTTTGGCGCGTTCGTCGACCTCGGCGGCGTGGACGGCCTGGTGCACGTCTCCGAGCTGTCCTGGAAGCACATCGACCACCCCGGCGAGGTCGTCGAGGTCGGCCAGGACGTCACTGTCGAGGTCCTCGACGTCGACATGGACCGCGAGAGGGTGTCGCTGTCGCTGAAGTCGACGCAGGAAGACCCGTGGCAGCAGTTCGCGCGGACGCACCAGATCGGCCAGGTCGTACCTGGTCGCGTCACCAAGCTCGTTCCCTTCGGTGCGTTCGTCCGCGTCGAGGAGGGCATCGAGGGCCTGGTGCACATCTCCGAGCTGGCGGACCGGCACGTGGAGATTCCCGAGCAGGTTGTGCAGGTGGGCGACGAGATCTTCGTGAAGATCATCGACATCGACCTGGACCGGCGCCGGATCAGCCTGTCGCTCAAGCAGGCTAACGAAGGCGGCGGCGTCGACGTGTCCGGCGAGGACTTCGACCCCACCCTGTACGGCATGCCGGCCGCCTACGACGAGCAGGGCAATTACCTCTACCCGGAGGGCTTCGACCCGGAGTCCGGTGAGTGGCTTGAGGGCTTCGACAGCCAGCGTGAGGAGTGGGAACGGCAGTACGCCGAGGCCCGCGCCCGCTACGAGGCTCACCAGCAGCAAGTTGCCGAGGCCCGCAGCAAGGCCGATACCGCCGCTGAGGAGGGCGAGGAGGGTGACACCGGTCACCACACCTCCGCCAGCACAGACTCGGAGCGGGCCGGCACGCTCGCCTCGGATGAGGCACTTGCCGCCCTGCGCGACAAGCTGTCCGGCGGCCAGAGCTGACGCCGCAGGCGCCGCAGTACACGACAGCGGCGGGGGTCGGGTGCACGGCACCAGGCACCCGCCGCTGGCGTTTTCACGGGTCTGCAGTGATCAGTCGCGATAGCTTTCTGACGTGCTAAGAGTCGGCCTGACCGGCGGGATCGGGGCCGGCAAGAGCGAAGTGTCCAGGCGCCTGGCCGCCCAGGGCGCAGTAATAATCGACGCTGACCTCATTGCGCGCGAGGTAGTCGCGCCAGGTACCGACGGCCTGGCCGACGTGATCGCGGCGTTCGGCCCCGCTGTGCTGGGGCCTGACGGCGCGCTGGACCGCGTCGCCCTCGGCGACATCGTGTTCGCCGACGAGCAGAAGCTGGCCGCGCTCAACTCGATCGTGCACCCGCGGGTCGCAGCACGGATGCGCGAGGTCGAGGACGCAGCTGGCGCGGGCTCGGTGATCGTGCATGATGTGCCGCTGATCGCGGAGAACGGGCTGGCCAGCGGCTACGACGTGGTTGTCGTAGTGGACGTGCCGCCGCGGATCCAGCTTGACCGGCTGGTGCGGCTGCGAGGCATGAGCCGAGAGCAGGCGCAGGCGCGGATGGCGGCGCAGGCCACCAGGGAGCAGCGGCTGGCCATCGCCACCATCGTGGTGGACAACTCCGGTTCGCTGGCTGAACTCGACCGGCAGGTAGGCGAGCTCTGGACCGAGCTGCGCAGGCGGATGTCCGTGCGGGCAGCGGGAGCGAGCTGACCCCTGCGGCCGTGCTGCTTATCTCGCGCCGCCCGTTGTCGGCAGGTCGTCCTACAGTGGAATTCGTGCAGCAAGCCAAGGAGACACCATGCGTCCGGTGACAGACCTTCAGCGCCGGGTCGCCCCCTTTGAGGTAGTTACGGACATGGTTCCGGCCGGAGACCAGCCGCGCGCGATCGCCGAGATGGAGAAGCGAATCACCGGCGGCGCCCGCGACACGGTCCTGCTCGGCGCGACAGGGACAGGCAAGACGGCGACCGTCGCCTGGCTGGCCGAGCGGATTCAGCGCCCCGTGCTGGTGATGCTGCCGAACAAGACGCTCGCGGCGCAGTTCACCAACGAACTGCGCGAGATGCTGCCGAGGAATGCGGTCGAGTACTTCGTCTCTTACTACGACTACTACCAGCCAGAGGCCTACGTCCCGCAGACCGATACCTACATCGAGAAGGACTCCTCCATCAACGATGAGGTCGACCGCCTCAGGCACTCGGCGACCAACTCCCTGCTCACCAGGCGCGACACGATCGTGGTCGCGTCGGTTTCGTGCATCTACGGCCTCGGCACGCCGCAGGAGTACGTGGACCGGATGCTGAAGGTCAAGGTTGGCGACACTATCGAGCGGGACAAGCTACTTCGTCAGCTGGTCGGAATGCACTATGCCCGCAATGACCTGTCGTTCACCCGCGGCACGTTCCGGGTCCGCGGTGACACCATCGAGGTCATCCCGCAGTACGAGGAGCTGGCCGTCCGGATCGAGATGTTCGGCGACGAGATCGAGCGGCTCATGACGATGCACCCGCTGACCGGCGAGGTGATGAGCGAGGATGAGGAGCTGTACATCTTCCCGGCCTCGCACTACGTCGCGGGGCCAGAACGGATGGAACGGGCGATCGCAGGCATCGAGGCGGAGCTCGAGGGCCGCCTTGCCGAACTGGAGCGGGCCGGCAAGCTGCTCGAGGCCCAGCGGCTGCGGATGCGGACCACCTACGACGTCGAGATGATGCGCCAGGTCGGCAGCTGTTCGGGCATCGAGAACTACTCCCGGCACATCGACGGCCGCGCGGAAGGTAGCCCGCCTAACACGCTCCTGGACTACTTCCCTGAGGACTTCCTGCTGGTTGTCGACGAGTCGCATAACACGGTGCCGCAGATCGGCGCCATGTACGAGGGCGATGTGTCGCGGAAGCGGGTGCTGGTCGACCACGGCTTCCGGCTGCCGAGCGCGATCGATAACCGGCCGCTGACGTGGGATGAGTTCGGTGACCGGATCGGCCAGACGCTATACCTGTCGGCCACTCCCGGGCCGTACGAGCTGCGTCAGACCGGCGGCGAGATCGTGGAGCAGGTCATCAGGCCGACGGGCCTGATAGACCCCCAGGTGATCATCAAGCCGACCAAGGGCCAGATCGACGACCTGGTCGGCGAGATCAGGGAACGGGCCGAGAGATCCGAGCGGGTGCTGGTCACGACGCTGACGAAGAAGATGGCCGAGGACCTGACCGATTACCTGCTCGAGCTGGGCATCAGGGCCCGATACCTGCACAGCGAGGTCGACACGCTGCGCCGGGTGGAGCTGCTGCGCGAGCTGCGACTCGGCGAGTACGACGTGCTGGTCGGCATCAACCTGCTGCGCGAGGGCCTCGACCTGCCGGAAGTTTCGCTTGTTGCCATCCTGGACGCGGATAAGGAAGGCTTCCTGCGCTCCGGCACCTCGCTGATCCAGACGATCGGGCGTGCGGCGAGGAACGTGTCTGGCCAGGTCCACATGTACGCCGACAAGGTGACGCCGTCCATGCAGCGGGCCATCGACGAGACCAACCGGCGCCGCGACCGGCAGATTGCCTACAACGTCGAGCATGGCGTCGATCCGCAGCCGCTGCGGAAGCGGATCGCCGACATCCTTGACCAGCTGGCCAGGGAGGACGCAGACACCGAGCAGCTGCTCGGCGGATCGGGCCGGCAGCAGAGCCGCGGCAAGGCGCCGGTGCCAGGAGTCTCGTCCAGGGCGCGCGCGGCAACTGCGGCGGGGGAGAAGGGCGGCGGACCGGCCCGCGCCGACCTTGCGGCTCTGATCGCTGAGCTGACCGAGCAGATGCATGCCGCCGCCGCGGAGCTGCAGTTCGAGGTGGCCGCCCGCATCAGGGACGAGGTGCGCGAGCTCAAGCACGAGCTGCGCGGCATGCAGGCAGCCGGAGTCTGACGTTGCCGCTCCTGCGCGGTTCCGGGCCGTGCCGGGCGGCGGGCCGGCTCTAAGCTGATGTCAAGGGAGCGCTCAGGTTAGGCGCTGGCGTAAGGTCGAGTTATGCTCGCGAGCCTGGCAGCCGCTCTCGCGTCGGCCTTGTGCTATGGGATCGCGGCCGTGATGCAGGCCATCGCAGTGCGCGCGGCCAGCCACCGCACAGCCGCGGAAGCGGGCGAGGCCGGACAGGGCGTCGACCCGGGACTGCTGGTCCGGATGCTCCGCCAGGGCCTGTTCCTGGCCAGTATCGCGATCGACCTGCTGGGATTCATCGCTCAGGTCATCGCCCTCCGGCGATTGCCGATCTTCGCGGTTCAGGCGATCATGGCGGCCAACCTTGCCGTGACCGCGGTTTTCGCGGCCTGGCTCATGAAGGTCCGCCTGCGGCTGCGCGAATGGCTGGCGGTCGCTGGCGTGGTGGTAGGCGTCGCGCTGCTTGGCCTGTCGGCGGGCGCCCAGGGTGCTGCCAGGGTCGGCTCAGCTTTCGAGCTCGGGCTCATCCTGGCCGTGGTCGCAGTGGGCCTGGCCGGGTTCGCAGTGGCGCGGCTCCCCAATCCGGTTCGCACTCCCGCCCTCGGCGCCATTGCCGGCCTCGGGTATGGGGTGCTGGCCGTCTGCGCCCGGATCCTGCCGGGATTCGGCGCTCTTCAGCTGATCAAGAGTCCCGCTAGCTACACCCTGGCTGCAGCCGGGATCGTCTCTTTCCTGCTCTATGCGACTGCGCTGGAGGGTGGCAGCGTGACGACAGCGACGGCGGCAGTCGTGCTGGCCGAGACGATGCCGCCTGCCCTCATCGGCGTGCTGTTCCTCGGCGATACCACCAGGCGCGGGCTGGCCCCGATCGCAGGCCTCGGGTTCGCGCTCGCGGTGGCGTGCGCGCTCGCCCTCGCCAGGTTCGGCGAGGCGAGCGACACTCCCGCGGCAGCACGCCGGGCGGCGCGGGCGGGGCAGTTCGGCGAGCCAGCCAGCCGCCGGGCCGCATTAGGCCGCCGGGAACTGCCAGACCACCCCTAACGGCTGAGCTACGGCCTTTCCGGCAGAACACCCGCTAGCTGCGCAAATCAGGCGGCCGGCACGCTGCCTGACTGCTGCATCTGCCCAGCGGGGAGTGCTGGGCCTGATATCCTGAGATCCCGTGGGTGAGCGGGTCCCCGCTGACTCGGACCACGGGAGTGTCATTGGCGCTATCAGCGTATGGGTCGCGGCCAGCGACGACCAGGCATCTTTTCGTCACCGGGGGCGTAGCCTCTAGCCTCGGCAAGGGACTGACCGCATCCAGCCTCGGCAGGCTGCTGAAGCTGCGCGGACTGCGGGTGAGCATGCAGAAGCTCGACCCCTACCTGAATGTCGATCCGGGCACCATGAATCCGTTTCAGCACGGCGAGGTTTTCGTGACCGACGACGGTACGGAGACTGACCTTGATGTCGGGCACTATGAGCGGTTCCTCGACATCAGGCTGCCGGGCTCAGCCAATGTCACTACCGGGCAGATCTACTCGCAGGTCATCGCTAAGGAACGCCGCGGTGATTATCTCGGTGACACCGTCCAGGTCATCCCGCATATCACGAACGAGATCAAGGCACGGATTCTCAAGATGGGCGGGCCCGGAAACCGACGTCGTCATCACCGAAGTCGGTGGCACCGTCGGCGACATCGAGTCACAGCCGTTCCTTGAGGCTATCCGCCAGATCAGGCACGAGATCGGCCGCGACAGGTGCTTCTTCCTGCATGTCTCACTGCTGCCTTACATTGCGCCGTCAGGTGAGCTCAAGACGAAGCCGACGCAGCATTCGGTGGCGGCGCTGCGCAGCATCGGCATCCAGCCCGACGCGATCGTCTGCCGGTCTGACCGGCCGATCAGCGATGGCCTGAAGCGCAAGATCAGCCTGATGTGCGACGTGGACGACGAGGCCGTAGTCTCCGCTCCGGATGCCCCGTCCATCTATGACATTCCGAAGGTGCTGCACGCTGAGGGCCTGGACGCCTACGTCGTGCGCAAGCTGGGCCTGCCCTTCAGGGACGTGGACTGGAGTGACTGGGACGACCTGCTGCGCCGCGTGCACAGGCCCGCCAGGACCGTCACGATCGCGCTGGTTGGCAAGTACGTGGACCTGCATGACGCCTATCTGTCGCCGATGGAGGCGCTGCGGGCCGGCGGCTTCGCCCACGACGTGCGGGTCAACATTCGGTGGGTAACCAGTGATGACTGCCAGACCGTCGAAGGCGCGGCCCGGCACCTGGGCGATGTGGACGGGATTCTGGTGCCCGGTGGCTTCGGCGTCCGTGGCATCGAGGGCAAGATCGGCGCGGTCCGGCACGCGCGGGAGAACGGCATCCCGATTCTCGGCCTGTGCCTGGGTCTTCAGTGCATGGCCATCGAGGTGGGCCGCGACCTGGCCGGGCTGGAGAAGGCCAACAGCGCCGAGTTCGACCCGGAGACGCCATACCCGGTGATCGCCACGATGGCCGAGCAGGAAGATGTCGTGGCAGGCGAGCGCGATATGGGCGGCACCATGCGCCTCGGGCTGTATCCGGCCGTGCTGGCCGAGGGCACCCTGGTGCGGGAGCTTTATGGGGAACCGGTCGTGGAGGAACGGCACCGGCACCGGTACGAGGTCAACAATGCCTACCGTGACAGGCTGGAGGAAGCGGGTCTGATCTGCTCCGGGCTGTCGCCCGATGGCCGTCTGGTCGAGTTCGTCGAGCTGCCGCGGGACGTGCACCCGTTCTTCGTGGCGACGCAGGCACATCCCGAGCTGCTCTCCCGTCCGACGCGGCCGCATCCGCTGTTCAGTGGCCTGGTGGCGGCGGCACTCGAGCGCAGTCGCGCAGTACCCGCAGGCGAGGCCGTAGCCGCGGGCGCGGCGCGGCCCGTAGCTAGCGCCTGACCGGCCTTCCTGTGGCTGATTTTAGGGACGAAGCTGGCAGCTGGCCTGTCCTGGAGTCGTCACGGCTGGCCGTGGGCCGGATCGTGACGCTGCGCAAGGACGCCGTCCAGCTGCCGGACGGTCAGACCGTCCAGCGCGAGGTAGTCGAGCACCCGGGTGCTGTCGCGATCGTGGCCCTGGACAACCATGACCGGGTGCTGATGATCCGCCAGTACCGGCACCCGGCCGGAGCGACGCTCTGGGAGATCCCGGCTGGACTGCGGGACGTTGCGGGGGAGCCGCTCCTAGCGACAGCTCAGCGAGAGCTGCTGGAAGAAGCTGGCTGCCGCGCCGGGAGTGGCATGTGCTGTCGGATTACCTGTCGTCGCCCGGAATCAGCACCGAGCGGCTGCGCGTCTACCTGGCCCGCGATCTCACCATGGTTCCGGCTGGGCAGCGCGAGTATGTTCGGCACGACGAGGAGGCTTACCTCACGGTGGCTTGGGTGCCGTTGGCGGACGCCGTCCAGCGGGTTCTGTCTGGGGACCTGCACAATGGCGTCGCGATCGTGGGTATCTTGTCCGCGTATGTGGCTCAACGGGAAGACTTCCGAGCAGTTCGCCCGGCCGACGATCCAGAGAGCCTATGACGGCCAGCACTAGCCACTGTCAGCGCAGTCTGCTGGCGTCACCGTCCGGCACCGGGCCGGGCAGTGTCGGCACGCAAGAAAGGACACAAGGCCAATGAAGGTCGGCGTTCCTAAGGAAGTCAAGAATCACGAGTACCGCGTGGCGATCACGCCCGCCGGCGTGCACGAGCTGGTCAGGGGCGGGCATGAGGTCTACGTTCAGCAGCTGGCCGGCGTCGGCTCGTCTATCCCCGATGAGGACTTCGTGACCGCTGGCGCCACCATCCTGCCGTCGGCGGACGAGGTCTGGCAGACCGGCGAGCTGATCTTGAAGGTCAAGGAGCCAGTCGCCGAGGAATATCACCGGATGCGCAAGGACCAGGTGCTGTTCACCTACCTGCACCTGGCAGCGAGCCGCCCGTGCACGGACGCGCTGCTGGAGTCCGGCATCACCGCGATCGCGTATGAGACCGTGCAGCTTCCTGACGGGTCGCTACCGCTGCTCGCGCCCATGTCCGAGGTGGCTGGCCGGATGGCGCCGCAGGTCGGCGCGCACCATCTGCAGCGCGACGGCGGCGGCCGGGGTGTGCTGATGGGCGGCGTCTCCGGCGTCTACGCGGCGAAGGTCGTCGTGCTTGGCGCAGGAGTGTCTGGCATGAGCGCGGCTGCCATTGCCATCGGCATGCAGGCCGAGGTCCTGCTGCTGGATAAGAACGTCGCTAGGCTCCGCCAGGCAGACGCCATCTACCAGGGCCACTGCCAGACCGTGGCGTCCAATGCCTACGAGATCGAGCGCGCGGTCATCGATGCCGACCTGGTTATCGGCGCGGTCCTGGTGCCGGGCGCGAAGGCTCCGACTTTGATCTCCAATGAGCTGGTCTCGCGGATGAAGCCTGGATCGGTGCTCGTGGACATCTCGATTGACCAGGGCGGCTGCTTCGAGGACAGCCACCCGACCACGCATGCGGATCCGACCTACCGGGTGCACGATTCGGTCTTCTACTGCGTGGCTAACATGCCCGGCGCGGTACCTCACACCTCGACCTACGCGCTCACTAACGTGACTCTGCCGTACGTGGTCGAGATCGCTAACCGGGGCTGGCGAGAGGCGCTGCGCCGCGACCCGTCCTTCGCGCCCGGCCTCAACACCCACGAGGGCAGCCTCACCTGCGCTCCGGTGGCCGAAGCGCACGGGCTGCCCGCTCTGACCCCTGGCGGAGGTGCTCAGCTGACCACATTCGCCCGAGCCATCGGGCGCTATCTCGACCACCTGGCCGTGGAGCGGGGACTCGCCGAGCACACGCTGCAGGCCTACCGGCGTGACCTGCAGCGCTATGCACGCTCCCTGGCCGCGGCTGGGCGGACCGAGATAGAGCAGGTCAGCACGGAGGACGTGGCCGACTTCCTGGCCGGCCTGCGCGAGGGCGATGAGACGCATCCGCCGCTGGCCGCGAGCTCGGCCGGCCGGGCGGTGGTCGCTGTCCGCGGGCTACACGCCT
This sequence comes from uncultured Actinomycetota bacterium, assembly GCA_963808215.1. GTDB lineage: Bacteria > Actinomycetota > Actinomycetes > Streptosporangiales > Streptosporangiaceae > JAJYUU01. The sequence continues at coordinate 87,453 of CAWEEY010000016.1, read as the reverse complement.
TCGCCCTGGCTGAGGGCCTGACAGTCGAGGATCCGGCGAGGTCGGTCCGGCCGCCTGCCCCGCCGCGGCGGCTGCCGAAGGCGATCTCCGTTTCCGAGGTGGAACGGCTGCTAGATGCTGCCGCGGCCGGGCAGGCGGCGCTGCGCGACCGAGCGCTGCTCGAGCTGCTCTACGGGACCGGTGCGCGTATCTCAGAGGCCGTCGGGCTGGACGTCGACGACCTAGAGCTGTCTGGCGAGTCCCGGTCAGCGTCAGTAGCCGCGGTCGTCCGGCTCAACGGCAAGGGCGGCAAACAGCGGCTGGTCCCGGTCGGCAAATTTGCCAGGGATGCGGTCGATGCTTACCTGGTCCGGGCCCGGCCGGCCCTGGCGGCCGCGTCTGGCCGTGGCCAGCCGAGCCCGGCGCTCTTCCTGAACGCCCGCGGTGGCAGGCTCACCCGGCAGGGCGCCTGGGGAACGCTCCGCGCGGCCGCGAGCAGGGCCGGGCTGGCCGAAGTGTCGCCGCACGTACTGCGGCATTCCTTCGCCACCCACCTGCTCGACGGCGGTGCCGATGTCCGCGTAGTACAGGAGCTGCTCGGGCATGCGTCGGTAACGACCACGCAGGTGTACACGCTGGTCACCGTCGACAAGCTGCGCGAGGTGTACGCGGCTGCGCATCCGCGCGCGTTTAGCTGAAGACGCGGCGGGCCGGGCCGGATGGCGCGGATAGCAAATGGCCGAACGTCGCCATCGCTACCGTTCTCCGACGTAGACAAGCAGAGGTCTACCTATGTAGAGTTTCCGCCGTGGCACCACGCTCTGGTTTCTCAGCGCAGACGCTGTCCGTGCTCGCGGCCCTGGGCTCACAGCCGTCGCAGTGGCAGCATGGCTACGTGCTGGCCAAGGAGACCGCCCTCAAGTCAGGCACGCTGTACCCGATCCTGATCCGGCTGGCCGACCGCGGGCTGGTCGAGTCGTGCTGGCAGGACGAGCCCCAGCCGGGCAGGCCACGGCGGCATCTGTACCGGCTGACTGCCGAGGGAGTGGCAACGGCTGCGGCCGCCCTGGCCAGCGCCGCGGCGGAGCAGCGGCAAGGCCCGCGCCCGCGGTCCGCGACCGCTCCGGGCATGACGGCGTCGGCACAATGAGCAGGCTGAGCCGCGCGGCCGGCCCGGGCGTCGCGCGGCTGCTGCCCGCGGAACGGCGCGACTGGGCGGAAGCGATCTGGGCCGAAGCGCATGAGGTGCCGCCGGGTCTGCAGCGGCTGGCCTGGCGTTCGGGCGGCATCCGGCTGATAGCAACGGAGGCGTTCATGGCGCGCAGGGTGCGGAAGTCACTCTTGTTCGCAGTAGCGGCCGCGTACCTGGCGTGGACGGCGGTGCCAGGCACGCCGTCTGCTCTCATCACGGCCTATATCTGGCTGCGGACGCTAGGCACGATCGCGGTGCTGGCCGGGCTTCCGTGGCTCGTGCGCCGGCGGCTCGGGCCGGTCATCGACAATCGGCTCGCCCGGTCGCTCCGCGTCGCCACGTTTGCGGGCACCATGGCCCTGATCGTGGCGCTGGCGGAGTTCGACCACATCACAGATACACCGGCCAAGCTGGCGGCGGCGGGGCCGCACAATCAGCCCTCGATCGGCCTGCTGATGCCCTGGTCCGCCTTCCTGGCCTTGCTGGCCGGCTATGCGGCCGTCATCCTTACCGTCACCGCGCAGCGATCGTGGGTGACGCCAGCAACCCTCTCCATCGCCACAGGTACGGGCCTGGCCCTCGGTGTCGTCATGTACGCGATCATGCCGCTGGGCGTCGGCAAATACGCGACAGCGCCCTGGCTCCGGGGGTCAGCTATTGATCCTGTTGTGGTCCTCGCGTGGCTCCTTTTGTTCGGCGGACCGTTGGCAGCCGCTTTGCTGGCCGGGTGGCGCTGTCGCGAATCTGTTGGCCCGCTCGTACCGGCCGAAGCCAAGATCCGCCAGGGACTGGCGGCCGGGACACTGGCAACGGTTGTCGGCTCGCTGCTGGTCTGCACCCTCGGTCCGGTAACGATCGCGCTGATGCCCAGGGCAGAGTGGCTGATGCACCTGCTGTACCCCGGCCAGCACCTGACCGCATCGGCTGTAGCCAGGCTGCTGAACGGCTTCTTCCCTGCTGGCTACTTCTTGATCTGGCTGGTCTTCCCCATCATCGGGCTCGTCGTCGGTGCGCTAACCGCGCTAACCGCGTGGGGCAATCAGGCCGTCCGCGAGCGAGGCAACGGACCTGGCGGTGGCGGTTCTGGCGGTCCTGAGCCTGCGCCGGAGCCGCTTCCCGGTGGCTGGTCAGCAGAAGCGGGCGACGATGACGCCAGCACAGCCGTCGGCGTCTTCGCCGCCACGAGATCCTCCTAGGCCGATCCGGCGGTGCGCCCTCAGGCCGCGACCTGTCAGGCGCCACTGTCCCTTGGGGCCTCGTTCCCGGAATCGGTATTGGCTGGTGCGTTTAGGTCATTAGGCGCATGCAGTCCATTTAGCGTGGACCGGTGTTGCGGCTTGCCGGCCGTCGGCGCAGGGCCTAGAGTCCGTGTTCCAGTGAGCGCATTCTGCGCTAGCCGCCGGGAGGTGCGGTAGCTGTGTCAGCATCCCAAATCCTCGAGGTTAGGCCCGGTCTGGTGGGACCGACTGGGCGGCCAGTGCCGGTGTTCCCCGTACCTGAGCCGCTGCTGGTGCACGGGCCGGCCCGCATCGCTGCCGTCTGCAATCAGAAGGGCGGCGTCGGCAAGACCACGACGACCATCAGCCTCGGCGCTGCGCTGGCCGAGCACGGGCGTCGCGTCTTGCTGGTCGACTTCGACCCGCAGGGCGCGCTCTCAGTCGGCCTGGGCGTGCAGCCGCACGAGCTGGACGCGACCGTCTACAACCTGCTGATGGAACGCCGCCTGACTGCGCATGACGTGATCATCAAGACCCGCGTCGACGGCATGGACCTGATGCCGAGCAACATCGACCTGTCCGGCGCCGAGGTGCAGCTCGTGCACGAGGTCGGCCGCGAGTTCGTGCTCGGCCGGGTGCTGCAGCCGGTGATCCCCGATTACGACATCATCCTGATTGACTGCCAGCCGTCGCTAGGCCTGCTGACAGTGAATGCCCTGGCCTGCGCCGACGGCGTGCTGGTTCCGCTGGAATGCGAGTACTTCGCGCTCCGCGGTGTCGCGCTGCTGATGGAGACCATCGACAAGGTGTCATCCCGGCTGAGCCCGAAGCTGGCCATCGACGGCCTGCTGGCGACCATGTACGACTCCCGTACCCTGCACACCAGGGAAGTGCTGTCCGGGGTCGTCCAGGGGTTCGGCGACCTCGTCTTCCACACCGTCATCAGCCGGACGGTGCGCTTCCCTGACGCTACCGTGGCTGGAGAGCCGATTACCAGGTTCGATCCTGCGTGCAACGGCGCCAACTCGTACCGTGAGCTGGCCAAGGAGGTACTGGATAGGTGGCGTCAGGGCGTTCCCGCGGGTCCCGTTCGCGCCGGGTAAGCCTGCCCGGAATCGCAGAGCTGCTGCGGCCTCCGGCGAGGGCGCCAGGTGCGCCAAGTGAACGACAAGCGAGCGGCAGGGAAAGCCACCCTCAGAAGATCACGGTTTACCTGTCCGGTCCTGAGCTGATTGACCTGGAACGGGCGCGGCTGGCGCTGCGGTCCTACGGCATCTCCGTCGACCGAGGCCGGGTCGTGCGGGAAGCGATCACGGTCCTGATCGCCGACCTGGATGCGGCGGGAGAGAACAGCCTGCTCGCGCAGCGGCTGGGGGAGGCAAAGGAAGGGTTCGGGTAATCTCCTCGACAACAATCATGACGACCGGCGAATCGAGCGATGCCGCGCCTGGCTCGGGTGCGGGCAGCTTCCAGGTGCATCTCGATGTCTTCGAGGGCCCGTTCGACCTCCTGCTGGCGCTCATCTCCAAGCACAAGCTGGACATCACGGAGATAGCGCTGTCGAGCGTGACCGACGAGTTCATCGGGTATATCCGCGCGCTTGCCGGCGGCTGGGACCTGGATCAGGCCAGTTACTTCCTGGTGGTCGCGGCGACGCTGCTGGACCTGAAGGCGGCCAGGCTGCTGCCCTCCGGCGAGGTCGACGACGAGGAGGACCTTGCGCTGCTCGAGGCCAGGGACCTGCTTTTCGCCCGGCTGCTGCAGTACCGGGCGTACAAGGAAGTGGCCGGCGATTCGCCGGCCGCCTCGCGGCCGAGGAGCGCCGGTACCCGCGGCGGGTCGCGATGGAGCCGCGGTTCGCCGAGTTGCTGCCTGAAGTCCTCATCGGCATCGGTGCGGCGCGAGTTCGCCGCGATCGCAGCGCGGGTACTGGCGCCGCGCAAGCCGCCGCAGGTTTCCACCGCGCATCTGCACGTCCCGCGGACGTCCGTGCGCGAGCAGGCTGAGATACTGCTAGCAAGGTTGCGTACCTTGCGCCGAGCCACGTTCCGGCAGCTCATTGCCGACTGTGCCGGAACCTATGAGGTCGTGGCGCGGTTCCTGGCGGTGCTGGAGCTGTACCGGGACGGCCTCGTCAGCCTGGATCAGGTAGCGCCGCTCGGCGATCTTGTACCTCACCTGGACAGACCATGGCGAGCACGGCGTTCGTCACGAGCACGAGGAATACGATGGATAACGGGCCAGCTGCGTTCGGCTGGGACGGTCCGGAGCCCGCGTCAGAGCCGGGGCTGCGGATGAGCCTCGAGGCGGTGCTTCTCGTCGCCGACGAGCCAGTGCCTGAGGAGCTGCTGGCCGACGTCACCCAGCAGCCAGCCGCGGCAGTCGCGACTGCGCTGCGCGAGCTTGCCGGCGCCTATACGGCTGAGCGACGCGGTTTCGACCTGCGCGAGGTCGCTGGCGGCTGGCGTCTGTATACACGGCCCGAGTGCGCTGCGGTGGTAGAGCGGTTCGTCAGCGGCGGTCAGGAAATCCGGCTCACCCAGGCCGCGCTTGAGGCGCTGGCCGTGGTGGCCTACCGGCAGCCGGTGAGCCGCGCCAGGGTGTCCGGCGTCCGCGGGGTTAACTGCGACGGGGTCATGCGCACCCTGGTGCTGCGCGGACTGGTCGAGGAAGCGGGCAACGATCCGGAGACCGGGGCGATCCTCTTCCGGACAACCGGGTACTTCCTGGAGCGGCTGGGGCTGGCCCGGCTGTCCGACCTCCCTGACCTGGTTCCGTTCCTGCCGGACCACCTTGACGATGAGCTGGACCTGGGCCATGACGCAGCCAGGTAACAAGCGGCGCCCGGCCGGAAAGGGGCTCAGCGCTGCTGACCTGGCCCGCGCGAAGGCAGCAGCCGCCAGCCTCGCTGACGACTTCGACGACGACTGGGACGCAAGCGGCTCCGATGGGCGTGACTCGCTGACCGATGTGCCTGGCGGAGTGCGGCTGCAGAAAGTGCTTGCGTCGGCGGGCGTGGGCAGCAGGCGGTACTGCGAGGAGCTGATCGGCGCCGGGCGGGTCGAGGTCGATGGCGAGATCGTGCGGCGGTTCGGTGCCCGGGTTGACCCCCAGCATCAGGTCATCAGGGTGGACGGCCGGCGTATCCCGGCTCGCGAGGACCTGGTCTACATCGCGGTGAACAAGCCGGCCGGGGTGCTCACCTCGATGTCGGACAGCCGCGGCCGGAAGACGATGACAGATCTGCTCGGTGACACCGCCGAGCGGCTGTTCCACGTGGGCCGGCTGGACTACGACACCGAGGGCCTGATGCTGCTCATGAACGACGGTGAGCTGGCCCACCGGCTCGCGCACCCCCGGTTCGGCGTACCTAAGACGTACCTGGCAGAGGTGCCGGGCCCGGTGCCGCGGGACCTGGGCCGTCAGCTCATCGCCGGGATTGAGCTGGATGACGGCGTAGCCAGCGCTGACAAGTTCCGCGTGGTGGAGCAGGTGAGCGGCCGGGCGCTGGTGGAGATTACGCTGCATGAAGGCCGCAAGCACATCGTCAGGCGGATGCTGGCGGCAGCCGGCCATCCGGTGAGCAGGCTGGTGCGGACCCAGGTGGGACCGGTCTCGCTAGGCTCGCTCCGGCCGGGTACGACCAGGCAGCTGTCGGCCAAGGAAGTCGGCGACCTGTACGCGGCGGTGGGCCTGTAGCAGCAGCGGTGCTGCCCGGCTGGCCATGCCCGGCTGGCCTTGCCCGGCCACGAGGTCGCCCGTGGTGAAGAACAGCGCGATCAGGAACTGGAGGAGGGCAAGTGGCTGTCCGTGCAGTCCGGGGCGCGGTGCAGGTGGGCGGTAACGACCGCGCCGAGATCCTGGCCGGTACCGCCGAGCTGGTGACGGAGGTGATGAACCGCAATGACCTCAGCACCGACGACGTCATCAGCGTCATCTTTACCGCGACGCCAGACCTGACCGCGGAGTTCCCGGCCCTGGCCGCTCGCAAGCTCGGGTTTCAGGAGGTACCGCTGCTGTGCGCGTCCGAGATCGACGTGCCAGGCGCGATGCCGCACGTCGTACGGCTGATGATGTACATCGAGACGAGCAAGCCGAGGTCCGCCATCCAGCACGTCTACCTGCACGGCGCCGCGGCTCTTAGGCTGGACATCGCCCAGTGACGACAGGTCAGCTGACCAGCGTGGTCGTGATCGGCACCGGGCTGATCGGCACCTCGGTGGCGCTGGCGCTGCGCGAGCACGACGTCACCGTGTGGCTGGCCGACCAAGATCCCGCCGCCGCTGCGGCTCGCCGCGGATCTTGGAGCGGGCCAGCCGCTGCCCGCAGGCGGCGTGCCCGGAGGCCCCGCTGATGTCGCCGTGCTCGCCGTACCGCCCGCTGTAGTCGCCGCCGAGCTGCGTGCGGCGCAGTCGCGCGGCCTGGCGCGGAGCTACACCGATGTGGCCAGCGTCAAAGAGCTGCCGCTGGCCGGCGCGCGAGCACTTGGCTGCGACCTGGCTAGCTATCTGCCTGGCCATCCATTGTCTGGCCGCGAGCGGTCCGGGCCAGCGGCTGCTAAGGCCGACCTGTTCGTCGGCCGTCCGTGGGTACTCTGCCCGCAGCCAGACAACGATCAGGACACCATTGCCCAGGTAACGGGGCTCGCTCGGGCCTGTGGTGCCCTTCCCCTGTCGGCCTCAGCGGCCGAGCACGACCAGTGGGTGGCGCTGGTGTCGCACGCTCCGCACGTGGTTGCGGCAGCAATGGCGGCAAGGCTGGAACACGCCCCGGAGACGGCGCTCGCGCTGGCGGGGCAGGGGCTGCGGGATGTGACCAGGATCGCGGCGTCCGGCGCTGGCATGTGGGTGCAGATCCTGGCAGCGAACGCAGGCCCGGCCGCCGTCGGTGCTCCGGGCGGTCGCGGCCGACGTGGCGATGGTCGCTGACGCGCTGGACGCGGTTGCGGCCGGCGACGAGCAAGCCGTGAAGCAGGCGGCCGACCTGCTGGAGCGCGGGATCGACGGAGTCGGGCGGATTCCGGGCAAGCATGGCGGTCCCGCGCGCGGGTTCGCGCCGGTCCAGGTCGTCATACCGGACCGGCCGGGCGAGCTGGCCCGGCTGTTCCAGGCCGCAGGCGCGGCAGCCATCAACATCGAGGACCTGACCATCGAGCACTCACCCGGGCTCCCGGTCGGCGTCGCCGAGCTGTGGGTCAGGCCGGAAGAAGTTTCGCGCCTGTCCGACGTGCTGGCTGCTGGTGGCTGGCCCGTCCGCCGGTAGCATCACCTAGTGACCCAATCAGCTGCCCGGACGGTATCTACCGGCGTGGACGAAATACAGCGTTATGTCGGCCAGCCTGGCCTGGTTATCGCCATGGACGGCCCGGCCGGCTCCGGTAAGTCGACAGCGGCCCGCCGCGTGGCCGCAGCGCTGGACCTGCGCTATCTCGACACCGGCGCCATGTACCGCGCACTGACCTGGTGGCTGCTGGCCCGGCGCGTGGACCTTACCGACACCGCGGTAGTGCTGGCCAGGCTGAGCGAACCGCAGATCACGATCGGGACCGACCCTGCGGCCCCGCAGATCTCGGTCGACGGCCAGGACGTGTCCGGTCCGATCAGGACCCGCGAAGTATCGAACTCGGTCAGCACGGTGGCTGCGATCCCGCAGGTGCGCCAGCGGCTGATCGGCATGCAGCGCGACATCATCGCTCACGCGACGGCGACAGGCGACGGGATCGTGGCCGAGGGCCGCGATATCGGCACCGTGGTAGCACCGGACGCCGCCGTCAAGGTCTACCTGACCGCTAACGCGGACGTGCGTGCTGAGCGGCGCAGCGCTGACCTGGCCGCCGATCCGGGGGCCACAGTTGATACCACCAGGCGGGAGCAGGCCCGGCGGGACCAGCGCGACGCGGCCCAGATGGTGCCGGCGCAGGACGCAGTCGAGATCGACACCAGCGCGCTTGGCCTGGATGAGGTTGTCAGGCGGGTCGTCGAGATGGCCAGGGCACGGCAGGCGGCATGGCATGGCTGAACCCGATGAGCGCGCCGCCTCCCCGGAGGCGCCCGCGCCGGTGCTGGCCGTTGTTGGCCGGCCGAACGTCGGGAAGTCGACGCTGGTGAACCGGATACTCGGCAGCAGGCAGGCTGTTGTCGAGGACACGCCGGGCGTCACCAGGGACCGGGTTAGCTATGACGCGACCTGGCGCGGCCGTGCCTTCACCCTCGTGGACACTGGCGGCTGGGAACCATCGGTGGAAGGCACCCCTGTGCTCGCTGCCCGTGTCGCGGCGCAGGCGCGGGTCGCGGTCGACGCCGCCGACGCCGTACTGTTCGTGGTCGATGCGGTAGTCGGCGTCACCGACGCGGACGCAGCAGTAGCGGCGGTGCTGCGCCGGTCCAGGAAACCGGTCGTGCTCGCGGCCAACAAGGTCGACGACGCGCCTGGCGAGCCGGGCGTGCATGCCCTCTGGTCACTGGGGCTCGGCGAGCCGGTGCCGGTCAGTGCTCTGCACGGCCGCGGCAGCGGGGACCTGCTGGACGCGGTGCTTGGCGCACTGCCGGAAGCGCCAGCCGAGCGCGATCAGGGCGAGGGTGGCCCGCGGCGGGTAGCGCTGATCGGCCGGCCAAATGTCGGAAAGTCGAGCCTGCTGAACAAGCTGGCCGGAGCGGAGCGGGTGCTGGTCGACCCAGTGGCCGGCACCACCAGGGACCCGGTCGATGAGCTCATCGAGCTAGGCGGGCAGATGTGGCGGTTCGTCGATACGGCGGGCATCAGGCGCCGGGTGCGCGAGACTCAGGGAGCGGATTTCTTCGCCGCGCTGCGCACCGAGCGGGCGCTGGAGCGGGCTGAGGTGGCAGTCGTCCTGGTCGATGCGAGCCAGCCGCTCGCCGAGCAGGATCTGCGGATTATCTCGATGGTGATCGAGGCGGGCCGTGCCCTGGTCATCGCCTACAACAAGTGGGACCTGGTCGATGCCGACCGGCGGGAGTTCCTTGACAAGGAGATCGACCGGCAGCTGCACAACGCTCGCTGGGCACCGCGGGTCAACATCTCGGCGAAGACCGGATGGCACGTCGACCGGCTCGTTCCTGCACTGGAGCTGGCGCTGGAGAGCTGGGAGACGCGGGTTGCCACCGGCCGGCTGAATGCCTGGCTTACCGCACTAATCGCGGCAACGCCGCCGCCGGTGCGCGGCGGCAAGCAGCCGAAGATCATGTTCGCGACCCAGGCCGGTACCAGACCCCCGCATTTCGTGCTGTTCACGAGCGGCTTCCTGCAGGCGGGCTACCGGCGCTTCATCGAGCGCAAGCTGCGTGATGAGTTCGGATTCGCCGGGACGCCAGTGCACGTGACTATGCGGCTGCGGGACAAGCGATCCGGTCCGTCCGGGCGCGCAGCCCGCGGGCCAGGTCGCGGCTAATCGCTCGTCGCGCTCAGCAAGAACCAGACCGTTGTGCCCTTGCGATCTCGGGTGTAGCCCCACTGGTCCGAGAGCGTCTGCACGAGGAAGAGGCCGTGCCCGTCCGAGGCGTACACGTCACCGCGCACGATCGGCGTGCTGAGGTCCGATCCTTCGTCGGCGACCTCGATCCGCACGTCGCCCGCCGCTTCCATGATCAGCACTGTGATAGTGCCGCCATGGCAGCGGGAGTTGCTGTGCATGACGGCGTTGGTCACCAATTCAGAGGTCAGCAATACGGCGTCCTCAAGGAGGGGGTGTAACTCGCCGAGAGCCTTGGCGATGAAGCTGCGCGCCTCGCAAACGTGCTCCGGCAGGCCAGGGATGATGAGGGTGCCCACGACCTCCGCGTCCGCCGTGAGCGCAGGATCCGGGGCGGCGTCGTCCGGCCAAGTGGCGGTGGATGCCATCCCGGTCGCCCCCTCCCGCGCGGTGCCCGAGAAGCAATCAGCTAAAGAGCGCCTTTTCGTCCATTTGCCGATATTGGCGCATAGCCCGGCAACCTGACAAGACGGCGCCGGGTGCGGCGCCTTTGACGACAATGATGATGTGACGTCGCGCACCACGCAAGTGCATGACACAAATAACGACGGCGAAATTTCACGCGCGATCTCACCGCTTGTGATCGCTCGTGTATCGTGATCGACAAGTGAGTGCGACAGGCAGCCAATCTTCCCCTGGTGCAGATTGGCTGAGAGCTTCCCGCAGAGGGGGCGAGTGCCAGTGTCGGTTGGCCCAACCGTTCGCCGCCGTCGCCTTGGCAGTGAGTTACGGCGGCTTAGGGAGTCGCACTCAATCAAGCTCGAAGAGGTCGCTGAGCGACTCGGCCTTGCTCCGTCCACGCTATCGCGGATAGAGACCGGCAAGGCGCCGACGCGAACGGCCTACCTGACGTCCATGCTCGAGTTGTACGGCGTCGATGACCCGGGTCAGCGGCAGGTGCTGCTGGAGATGGCCAGGGAGGGTCACCGCAAGGGCTGGTGGGCAGTCTGGGACGGCGTGCTGCCGACTGGCTTCGGCATCTACGTCGGGCTCGAGGCCGAGGCCGCGTCGCTGCGGGTCTACGAGGCGCAGGTCGTGCACGGACTGCTGCAGACCGAGGACTACGCCAGGGCTGTGATGTCGACGGTCCGCCGCCGCCAGACGCCTGACGAGATCGACCGGTTAGTCAAGCTGCGGATGCAGCGGCAGGACGTCCTGCACCGGGCCGATCCGCTGGAGCTGTGGATCATCCTTGATGAGGCTGTCCTCAGACGGATGGTGGGACCCTCCGCAGTCATGCGTGCGCAACTCGAGCACCTCTATGAAGCGAGCCAGTGGCCCAATATCACGCTGCAAGTACTGAGTTTCGGCAGCGGCCTGCACCCCGGACTCGGCGGCCCATTCGCCATTATCGAGTTCCCCGAGCGTTTCGACCCCGACGTTGTCTATACCGAAGGGCGTAACTGGCCAGGCGTACATTGAGGAGCGGGACAGGGAGGTCCGGGCTCGTTCCGAGGCATTCGATCTGCTTCGCGCTACTGCGCTGCCGCCGGCCGACTCGGCGCTTCTGATCCGATCCATTTCCGAGGGACCAGAAGAAGAATCCACCTGAAAGGAAACCCGCATGTCCGAATATGACCTTTCGAATGCAGCGTGGATCACCAGCCGCGCGTGCAACAACTCGGCCTGCGTCCAGGTGGCCCACCTGCCAGGTGGCATGGTGGGCCTCAGGGACTCTAAGGACACGACCAAGACGGCGCACGTCTTCGATAGTGCGGAATGGGCCGCGTTCATTACTGGCGTCAAGGCTGGCGAGTTCGACTTGCCGGTGAGCTAAACCCCGGGCGGGGCAGAGAGCGACAGGCCCCCGGAGCGCTGGCGCTCCGGGGGCCCGTCAATTGCTACTGGGATTCGATGGCGTCCGGGTCGACCAGAGGCTGGGCGAAGACGTGCCCGAGCGGCTCAGGCCCGACGTACTGCTGGCAGCGGCAGGCTTCTTCAGCGCAGGCGCCAGTGCGGGGGTTGTGAAAGCTCAGGTGATGGCTGCAGCCGCAGATCGGCTGGGGTTCTGGCGGCGCTTTGAGCGCCGCGTTCCGCTTCTCAGCCAGTTCGGTCTTGGCAGCGAGGATCCTCAGCCGGCGGGCGTGGTGTCGCTGGATCGCGCCGCCCGCCATCGGGCCGACAATGAAGATGAGCCACCAGTAGCTGGACACGAGGCTCTCGATGGCATGCACGCTCCGCATTCTCCCGTAGGAGCGCACCCGGTGCCAATCCGCTCGGTCAGGAAAACGTGATCCCGGCGCAGCTTCAGCCTGCAAGGGCTCAGCTAGCAAGCAGTCAGCCAGGCAGGCCGAACTCGCCGTCCCGCGCGCCTGCGAGGAACGCATCCCATTCGGCCCTGGTGAAGATCAGTGCCGGGCCATCGGGATGGCGGGAACTGCGCACGGCTATATCGCCGCCAGAGAGGAACGCCGCCTCAACGCAATTCCCGCCGGTCGGGCCGCTGTAGCTGCTCTTGATCCAGGGCGCGGTGATGTCGCGGGCGCTCGTGCCGCCGCTAGTGCTGCTCACTGGGATGCCTCCAACTCCGCGAGCATTGAACAGATGAGGTCGGTGGTCTGCTCGTGGCGTGGTGCTTGACGCGCTGATGTGGGTCATCGCTTCGATATAGCGGTCCACGTCAGCGCGCTTGTCCAGGTAAACGGCACTGGTCAGCAGCTCGACGTAGACAACGTCCGGCAGGTCGTCAGTCGCGAACTGCAGAATGCTGAAGCTGCCAGGCGCCGCGTACGAGGCGCCGGTAAGGAACGGGGATATCTGGATCGTGAGGCCCGGCCGGTCGGAGATGTCCAGCAGGTACCGAAGCTGCCGGCGCATCATCGCTGCGCAGCCGACCGGCCGGCGCAGCGCTACCTCGTCGATGACGGCCGACAGCCGCAGGCCGCCGGAAGCGAATCGCCGCTGCCGCTCCTTGCGCAGGTAGACCATACGATCGGTGTCCTCGCGCGGGTAACGGCCGAGCTCGATGACGGCGGCCGAATACTCCTCGGTCTGCAGGAGCCCGGGTACGAACTGCGTGTCAAAGCTCCTGATGGACTCCGCGGACTCCTCCAGCCCGATGTAGGACTGGAACCAGAGCGGCAGCACGTCCTGGTAGCGGTGCCACCAGCCCTGCTGGTTAGCCTGGCTGGCTAACGTAAGCAGCTGCTCACGCTCGGTGGCGTCGGTGATCCCGTAGAGGTTAAGCAGGTCGGCGATATCGACCTCGCGGACGGCATTACGGCCGAGCTCGATCCTGCTGATCTTCGATTCCGAGCCACGGATAGCTCTGGCCGCTTCCTGCGCGGAGATGTTCCGCGACTCGCGGAGCCGCCTTAACTGCGTGCCGAGCAGAATACGCAACACGGTCGGCGCGCTGGTGCCGTCAGGGCCGGCCTTTCCGGTTCCTGTCCTGCCGGGCATCACGTCCTCAGGCATCAGCCGCGCTCCCTCCCGACTCGCCGCATGCGTCTTACCGTCGTGGCACCGTCATATACGCAGGCGCCATAAGGGTTCACGCGGTCGCACTTTTCCGTGCGACATTGCATAAGGTCATGCGTAATGCGCGTGCTATCCAATGGCCCTGGCCTCATGATATCGCAGCCGCATTTTCACGCTAGCCCTGCGAAGGCAGGAATAGGTGCGTCATTCCATCGCCTGCCAGCCAAGACGCGGCGCCGGGGATGCATGGCCCCGCTCCGGCCGGGCCAGGGCGGCGTCGCCGACACGCCTCGATACGATCGCAAAAAAGGACGTGCCAGTTCTTCGGTGAGGGCTTAGGTGAAGGTGGGTGCATGCGCTACAGGCCACTGGGTAACTCCGGGCTCCTCGTCTCCGTCGTCGGGCTTGGCTGCAATAACTTCGGCCGCCGGCTCGAACGTCGAGCAGACGCGCGCAGTCGTGGATGCGGCAATCGACGCGGGCATCACGCTGCTGGACACCGCGGAAACCTACGGTGGCCGCGGCCGGTCAGAGGAGATCCTCGGCGAGGTGCTGGCTGGCAGGCGGGACCAGGTCGTGCTGGCGACCAAGTTCGGGGCGCAGGGCTCGGACATGGGGTACGGTCCGGCGGCGGGCGCCAAGGGCGGCCGCGGCGTACATCAGGCGCGCGGTCGAGCAGTCATTGCGCCGCCTCAGACCGACTACATCGACCTGTACCAGATTCACACGCCGGACCCGGTCACGCCGATCGAGGAGACGCTGGCGGCGCTCAGCGAGCTGGTCCGGGCCGGCCTGGTCCGCTATATCGGCCACTCCAATTTCTCCGGGTCCAGCTGGCCGCGGCGGCCGCGGCGGCCACGCGAGCTGAACGCGGCCCCGTTCATCTCGGCCCAGAATCACTGGTCGCTGCTCGAGCGGCAGGCCGAGCTCGACGTAGTCCCGGCGGCCGTGAAGTTCGGCCTCGGCGTACTGCCGTACTTCCCGCTCGCCAACGGGCTGCTGACCGGCAAGATCCGGCGCGGGGTCGGGCCCGCCGACGGCACCAGGCTTGCCGACCGTTCCGACTACATCACCGACGCGAAACTGGACAAGGTCGAGGCGCTGGCCGAGTGGGCACAGCAGCACGGCCGGTCGCTGCTCGAGGTCGCGATCGGCGGCCTGGCCGCGCGGCCCGGCTGCGCCTCGGTCATCGCGGGCGCCACCTCGGCCGAGCAGGTGCGGGCGAACGCCGCTGTCGCCGAGTGGCAGCCGACTGAGGAAGAACTCGCCGAGATCGACAAGATCGTGCCGGAGCTACGTGAGTGAGGTACGGCAAGCGAATGAAGCGCGCTGTACGACGGCTACGGGCCGGCGGCCGAAGTCCTGCGGGTCGTCGAGATCGAGCGGCCGGAGCCGGGTCCGGGACAGGTCCGGGTCAGGATGCGCCTGTCCGGGGTGAATCCGACGGACTGGAAGTCGCGGGCGGGGCGACGCCGAGGCCCATCGACGGCTTCCAGATCCCGCATCATGACGGCGCCGGCGTGATCGACGCGGTCGGCGCAGGCGTGGACGCTGGCCGGGTCGGACAGCGCGTCTGGACCTTCCTGGCAGCGTCTGGCAACCGCTGGGGCACTGCCGCGCAGTGGAGCGTGCTGCCGTCGCGCCGGGCGGTGCCGCTGCCGGAGGGCGCGTCCGACGAGCTCGGCGCCTGCCTGGGCGTGCCTGCCATCACCGCCCACCGGTGCCTGTTTGCCGACGGCCCGGTCGACGGCAAGAACGCGCTGGTGGCGGGCGGAGCGGGCGCGGTCGGCCACTTCGCCATCGAGCTGGCCAAGTTTGCCGGGGCGCGGGTGGCCGCCACTGTCAGCGGACCGCAGAAGGCCGAGCTGGCCAAGCAGGCGGGCGCGGACCTGGTCGTCAACTACCACGATGCCGATGCCGCCGACCAGCTGCGCGGGTTCGCGGCGGAGATGGACCGGATCGTCGAGGTCGCGCTCGGCGCCAACCTGGAGCTTGACCTCGCCCTTTCTGGCCCGCGGCACGCACATCGTCGACTATGCCGCCGAGCCGACCGACCCGTACTTCCGGTCCGCAAGTGCATGACCGCCAATGTCATGCTCCGATTCGTCCTGCTGTACGGCTTGCCCGCCGAGGCTCTCGACCAGGCGGCCGCGGACATCACCACAGCGCTGCAAGCCGGGGCCCTCACGGCGCTGCCGATCATCCGGTTCCCGCTCGAGCAGATCGCCGCGGCCCACGAGGCCGTCGAGCACGGGGCGGTCGGCAAGGTCGTCATCGAGATCCCCTGACACGAGGCTCGCCGCGCCAGGCGCGGTGTTAGCCCCCAACTGAGGCGGCAGCCGTGGCAAAGCCGGTGGATAACGGCTGCTCGCAGCGAGTTGCGCCCTTGCCGGATAACCGTTATCGTCTAGCTAACCGTTATCTGGATAGCCGTTAGGTGGTGCTCGTCGGTGCAGCAGGAAGTCGTCCTCGCGCTCCTCGCCAAGGAGCCGTCGCACGGCTACCAGCTGCGGGCGCGGCTGCGCGACGCACTCGGGCCGCTCGGCGATGCGATGAACGACGGGCAGATCTACGTCACGCTCGCCCGGCTGGAGAAGGCGGGCCAGGTGGCCGTCGAGCGCGCGGCAGGCATGCCGGACCGGCCGGATCGCAAGATGTATGCGCTCACCGCCGCCGGCCAGCACCGGGTGGCCGAGTGGCTGGCGGAGGTGAGCTGGCCGAAGCCGGACCTGGCCGAGTTTCACCTCAAGCTGCTGGCGGCGGCCGCGGCACGTCTCGCGGATCCGGTTGCGATCGTGGACGCTCAGCGGCGCGAGCTGCTGCGCCGGCTGCGCGACGCGCAGCGTGCTGCGATGGCCGAGCCGCGCGAGTCGGAGGCGGCGCTGCTCCTGGAAGGAATCGTGCTCCGGCTGCAGGCCGACCTGCGCTGGCTGGAGGCCTGCGAGCGGACGTGGACGAGGCGAAGGCTAGCCCGCGGGGAGAGCAATGAGCGAGACCGTGAACCAATCGATGCTGCGCGCCCGCGGGCTGCGTAAGGAGTACGGCCGGGAAGCCAGCCTGGTACGCGCCGTCGACCAGGTGGACCTTGACGTGCCCAGCCGGCGAGACGCTGGCGGTGATGGGACCGAGCGGCTGCGGCAAGTCGACGCTGCTGCATTTGCTCGGCGGCCTGGACCGGCCGTCGGCTGGCGAGATCTGGCTCGCAGGCCAGCGGATCGACTCAGATGAGCGAGCGGGGGATGGCCGCGCTGCGCCGCGATGCCGTCGGCTTCGTGTTCCAGGCGTTCCACCTGATGGATGAGCTCACGGCGGTGGAGAACATCGAGTTGCCCGCCCTGCTGGCCGGTCGCTCACCGCGGGCGGCCAGGCGCCGGGCCAGCGAACTGCTCGATCAGGTCGGGCTGGCCGACCGGGCCAGGCATCTGCCATCGCAGCTTTCTGGCGGGCAGCGGCAGCGGGTCGCGATCGCCCGCGCGCTGGCCAACGCGCCGCTGGTCGTGCTCGCCGACGAGCCGACCGGCAACCTGGACAGCGAGGCGACTCTCGATGTGCTCCGGTTGTTCGAGAGCCTGCACGAGGCTGGCCAGACGCTCGTGATCGTGACCCACGACGCACGGATCGCGGCGACGGCGGACCGGCTGATCTCCATGCGGGACGGAGCATTCGTCGACGACACCAGGCTGACCGGCGGCACGTCCGGCAATCTCAGCGCCCTTGTCGGCCTGGACGGCTAGGTTCGGGAGGAACGGTCCGATGAGTCGCGCTCTCCTCGATCGGCCGCCTGGTGGCCGCGACCTGCGCGCCGCCCGGCGCAGGCCGTCCTCATGCTGCTCGCCATCACCGCGGCCACCACCGTCCTTAGCCTGGCGCTCGCCCTGCATGGGGTTACGAACCAGCCGTATCAGCAGACCAGGGCAGCGACCCGGGCCCGGACGTGGTCGCCCAGCTGGGCGGCCCGGCGGGGATGCGTGCACATCCCTGGCCACGCGCCGCAGAACATCGGAGTGCCGCCGCTGCGGCAGATCCAGGCCGAGGCCAGGTCGCTGATCAAAGCGGCCGGGCGTCACCGGCCACAGCGGACCCTATCCGGTGGCCTCCGTGATCCTCCGGCTGGGCCACGTCGCCGCTCCGGTCGAGGCGGAAGGCCGTGACCAGGCGCCCGCGGCGCTCGACCAGCCGGACCTGACCGCCGGAAGCTGGGTGCGGCCGGACGGCATCGTGCTGGAGCGCACGTTCGCGGAAGCACTCGGCGCCAGTGTCGGCGACCGGGTCACCCTGGACGGCCGGCCGTACACGGTGGCCGGCATCGCCGTCACCGCGGCCAGCGCACCGTACCCCAACATGTGCTTCCCGCCCGGCGGCAACTGCGTCTTCGACTTTCCGACCAGTCTCCGGCAGCTGTCGAGGGCCAACATCGGGCTGGCCTGGGTCACCGAGCCGGACGCTCGCGCACTCGCCTCCGCCGCGGCACCGCTGGCGTATGTTCTCGAACCTGAAGCTCAAGGACGCCGGCCACGGCGCAGCACTTCGCCAGCGCCTACAACGCCGCACATCAGCTTGCCGGCTCGGGCCGGGCTCATCTCCTGGCAGAGCATCGCCTACGACGACGGCCTGCTCGTGCAGGACGAGCAGCAGGTCCTGACGCCCGGCGCCTGGCTGCTCGGGCTGCTGGCGCTGGCCAGCGTGGCCGTGCTGGCCGGCGGCCGGATGGCAGAGCAGGCGGCCGGGTCGGGCTGCTCAAGGCCGTCGGCGCCACGCCGGAGCTGGTCGCGCTGGTGCTGCTGGCGGAGAACGTGGTGCTCGCGCTCGGCGCGGCCGTCGTCGGCCTGATCGCCGGGCTGGCTGGCCGCCCCGCTGATAACCAGTCCGGGCGCCGGGCTGGTCGGCACCCCGGGCGCACCGTCGCTCACCGCGTCGGACGCAGGGCTCGTGGTCGCGGTGGCGCTCGCAGTGGCGCTCGCCTCCACGCTCATCCCTGCCTTCAGGGCCGCCCGTACCAGTACGGTGGCGGCGCTGGCCAGCGGGGTCCGGCCGCCCCGGCGCCAGGTGCTGGTGATCGCGATCTCCAGGCGACTGCCTCCGCCGCTGCTGCTCGGCATGCGGATGATCGCGCGTCGGCCCTGGCGTGCCGTGCTGAGCGCTGCGAGCATCGCGGTCACGGTCGCCGGCATCGTCGCCGTCCTCACCTTCCGTGCCTCCGCGGACCAGCGGCTCGCCGGCATGTCATCCGCACTGGGCAATCCCGTCATTGACCGAGACGAGCAGATGCTCGTTGTGATGACGGTGGCGCTGCTCGGCCTGGCCGTCCTGAATGCGGTCGTTACCGCCTGGGCGACGGTGCTGGAGACGAGGCGCTCGTCGGCGCTTGCGCGCGCGCTGGGCGCGTCGCCGCGGCAGCTCAGCGCGGGCTTGGTTGCAGCCCAGCTGCTGCCGGCGCTGCCCGGTGCGGTGCTCGGTGTCGCGCTCGGCATCGGCCTGTTCTTGCTGGCAAACGGAGGGGGAGCGCGGGCGACGACCGTGCCGCCAGCCTGGTGGCTGGTAGCCGCGGTGCTGGGGACGTTCGTTGTGATGGCAGGACTGACCACCATCCCGGCTAGGGTCGGCCTCCGTCGCCCCGTGGTCGATGTGCTCGGCCAGGAGGCCTGAACCATGGGAGGGAGGATCTCGGTGCTCGGCCGCCGGCCGGATGCGCTGAGTGGCCAGGCCGTCACGGGCTGAGCCGGTGCAGGTCGCGCGGGAACAGCGTCACCTGCCGCAGGTTGGCCGCTCCGGTGAGCCGCGCGGTCCAGCGCTCCAGCCCGATCGCGAACCCGCCGTGCGGCGGCATGCCGTGCTCGAAGACCTGCAGGAAGCCGCCGAACGGCGCCGGGTCGATGCCGCGTGATGCGAGCGCCTTGAGGTAGTCCTCGTGACGGTGCAGCCGCTGCCCCCCGGTCACGATCTCGCTGCCGCGAAAGAGCAGGTCGAAACCATAAGAGGAACGCGGCCGTTCCGGGTCGGGGTAGGTATAGAAGGGCTTGCTGCGCAGCGGGTAACCGGTGACGAACAGCAGTTCGCTGCCGTGCTCCCGCTCGGCCCACTCGCACAGCCAGCGCTCGTGCGCGGGCGCAAGGTCGGGCTCATCCCTGACGTCTTCGCCGGTCGCCGCGGAGATGAGCTCCATGGCGTCGCTGAAATGCAGATGAGGGATCTGCGCTGGCACCTCAGGCAGCGTCGCAGATAGCACCTGCATGGCGGACTAGCCCGTTCCCAGACGGAATCGACCATGCCCGCGACAGCCTCCCGGCATACGGCCATCACGTCGAAGTGGTCGGTGATGAACCCGAGCTCGGCGTCCAGGCTCGTGTACTGCGCTAGGTGCCGGGCGGTGTCGTGCGGCTCGGCGCGGAACACCGGCCCGACCTCGTAGACCCGCTCGAACACGCCGACCATCGCCTGCTTGTAGAACTGCGGCGACTGAGCGAGGTAGGCGGGCCGGCCGAAGTAGTCGACGCTGAACACGTTGGCACCGCCCTCGGTAGCGGAGCCGACGATCTTCGGCGTGAAGATCTCGGTGAATCCGGCCTGGTCGAGGGCGGCGCGGAAGCCGGCTGCGCTGGCCGCGGCGATCTGGAATCCGGCTTGCAGCTGCTGGTGCCGCAGAGTCGTGGGCGCGTGGTCCAGGATCGTCGGCAGCGCCGCGGTCAGGGCCGGCCGGTACAGGTCGAACGGAGGCGGCTGCGACCGGACCAGACAGCCGGGTCACCGCCGGCTCGGTCAGCTCCGCGCCACCTGGTGCCTGCGGGTTCGCCACGACGAGGCCCTCGACCTGCAGGACGGTCTCCTCAGTGGCGATCTCCGGGCCGGCGAGCTCAGCGCTGGCGGGCCCGGACGCCAGCACCACCTGGGCCAGCCCGGCCCGGTCGCGGATGATCAGGAAGGTTACTGACTTCAGTTCGCGGCGGCGGTGAAGCCAGCCTGCGATCGTGACGCGCTCGCCGATGTGCTCGGGCAACTCGGCGGACAGTACTCGTGAGATCATCACTACTCCCTCAGGGGATAAGTGCGACCCCTTGGGAGTGCGGGCGATAAGGGAACTCGCGGTGCCACCGCACTTTCGCCGTTACCGCGCCACGTCGTGACGGCTGGAACGGCCTCGTCGGGCCCGATGACGGGGGCTGGCCGGCGGGGCATGGGCCGTGCCGCTGGCGGCGGCTGCCGTTCCTCCCCGCGCTCGGGAGGGTCTTCGCGGACCGGGCGCGAGGCCGCCTTCTCAGCTTCCGGCAGCTCTCTGCGTACCCGCGTGGACCGGCGCTACTTGTCTCCGTCAGCGCGTTAGCCAACAAGCATAGGCGGCGGCAAAGCAGCCCGATACCGGGTTTCCGGCCGAGTTTCATGATCGCCTGAAGTCCGCATCGCCGGCAATGCCGGAGTTTAGGTGATCATGAAGTCGTCTACCCTAGTTGCATGTACATGCCCCGGCACTTCGCGGTCACCGACATGGCCCAGATCACCGCGTTCGTCGACGCGGCGCAGTCCGCCGACCTGGTCACCTTCGACGGCTCGAAGCCAGTGTCCACGCTGCTGCCGGTCATCTGGGACCGGCCCGCCGACGGCTACGGGCGGCTGCTCGGCCACATCGCCATCGCCAACGATCAGTGGAAGACCGCGATGGCGGGCGCCCAGGCACTGGCGATCGTGCACGGGCCGCAGGCCTACATCTCGCCGACCTGGTACGAGAGCAAGGCACGGCATGGCCGGGTCGTGCCGACCTGGAACTACGAGGCCGTGCACCTGACCGGTCCGATCGCCTTTCACCAGGACACCGAGTGGCTGCGGGCGCTCGTGACCAGGCTGACGCGGTTGCACGAGAGCGACCGCGAGCACCCGTGGGCCGTCACTGACGCGCCGCCGGATTACATCGACGGCCAGCTCCGCGCGATCGTCGGCGTCGAGCTGACCATCACCTCAGTCGAGGCTAAGCAGAAGCTCAGCCAGAACCGCAGTGAGCTGGACCGTGAGGGCGTAGTGGCAGGCCTGCGGCACGAGCCAGGAGCCGGCCCGGCCGCCGTCGCCAACCTGATGGCCGGCCAGCTCACGGACAGCGAGGGCCTAGTCCGCTAGCTCGGCGAGGTCGCCGCCGCCCAGGTCCTCAGACTCGGCGTCGCAAGTGCCGGGGCAGTACCCGGAATCGCCCTGCCCGTCGGCGGCGACGGCGGCGCTTATCGCGGCGAGCTGGGCCACCTGCTCCGCGGTGATCCGGTCAAACAGCGACCGCCTGACCTGCTCGACGTGCCCCGGCGCGGCGGCGTCGAGTGCCGCGAAACCTGCGTCAGTCAGCCGTGCGACCTGGCCGCGCCGGTCCGTCGGGCAGTCAAGGCGCTCTACCCAGCCGCGCTCCTCTAGCCGCGATACCGCGTGCGAGAGCCGGCTCTTACTTGAGGTCGATGCCTCGGCTAGCTGGCTCATCCGAAGCGACCGGCCTGGTGCCTCGGACAGGTTGACGAGAATCTCGTAGTACCCGTGCGGAATGCCGGATTCCCGCTGCAGCTGGCCCTCGACAGCCGAGAAGAGCGTCGCTGCGGCGACAAGAAATGCACGCCATGCTCGCTCTTCCTCGGCGGACAGCCACCGAGCCCTGGAATCAGCCATGACCCAATCATATCCCAGGTAGTTGAGCGTTTGACAACCATCGACGGCCGTGATACTCCTTGAGTGCTCAACAAATTTGGTTTCAATCAATACGCCATCGGGAGTGATCACTTTGACCACAGCAGCAACCGAGACCGGCATTCCGGGCTACGAGGCCGCTACCTGGACTATCGACCCGGTTCACTCCGAGGTCGGCTTCTCGGTCCGGCACATGATGGTCAGCAAGGTGCGGGGCAGGTTTGGCACGTTTAGCGGTCAGCTCGTGACCGCCGACGACCCGACCAAGTCCTCGGTGACCGCTGAGATCGACCTCAGCTCCATCAACACCGGCCAGGAGCAGCGCGACGCGCACATCAGGTCGGCCGACTTCTTTGAGGTCGAGACCTACCCCACCATGACCTACAAGTCCACTGGCGTCCGGGTCGAGGATGGCGAGTACATCCTGGACGGCGACCTGACCCTCAAGGGCGTCACCAAGAGCGTTCCGCTGCGCCTGGAGCTCCAGGGCTTCGGTCCGGACCCGTACGGCGGCTACCGGGCCGGATTCACCGCGACCGGCGAGATCAACCGAAGCGACTTCAACGTCAGCTTCAACGCGCCGCTGCAGAACGGCGGCGTTGTCGTGAGCGACAAGGTCCAGCTGCACCTCGAGATCGAGGCTGTCAAGGCCTGACCTAGCTCCGACCGCCAGCTTGCGAGGCCGGCAGTCGGGTTCCCTAACCGGGTTCCTGACTGCCGGCCTTGTCTGGTTCTGTCGCCGAATCATCTACATCGCCGTCTGTCGTTAACTTGCGGCCCGCTCGGCTCGGCTCGGCCTGACCGGACGTAGCGGGCCGGGCCCGCGCCGTCTCGCGATCAGCGCGCGGCGGCCCAGCGCGCGAGCAACTCCGCCTCCCGCTCGGCGGAGATGCCGACGCCGGGCCGGCCGGCGCCTGGCGTGCGGTCCTCGGCGCGAATGTCGGCGACGGTCTGGCGGAGCGGCCGGGGCGTAAGTCCTGTGGCGAACGCTGCCGCGGGATTTGCCGTGCTCATGTTCGCGGCGTCGCCTTCACCCTCGCCCCACAGCGGCAGGGCCGCGCCGTCCACGCCCTGCTCGAGCAGGAAGCTGCTGTCGGCCCAGGTCAGCTGCGTGCCCGCCGGTGCCACCTCGGCCGCGATGGCTTCCAGCATCTGGCCGAAGCCGAATGGCGGCGCCGGGCTCACCGCGTGGAACGTACCGCTGATCGAGCGCTCGAGCAGCGACACGATCCAGGCGGCCTGGTCGCGTGCGTCGATGAGCTGGATCGGATCGCCTGGGCTACCGGGGGCTAGGACGGTGCCGCCTCTGGCCATCCGGTCCACCCACCAGGTGAATCGGTATGAGCGGTCATACGGGCCGATGACGTAGGTCGGCCGGATGATCGTGGTGTCCGGCCCGAACAGGGCAGCACTCACCTGCTCGCAAGCCACCTTCAGACCGCCGTAGTTCTCCTCGGTAACCTCGGTCGCCTCCGGATCGCCGACCTCCGCGAGCGGGGCGCTCTCGTCGTAGTTCGGCGGGACCGAGGGGCTGTAGGCCGAGACGCTGGAGATGAACACGTAGCGGCCGCCCCGCGTGCCAAGCGCCGCGGCGAGCGCGCGGACCTGCCGCGGAAAGTACGCGCAGACGTCGATCGTCGCATCCCAGCTGCCGCCGGCCAGCGCCGAGAGGTCCTCGTCGCGGTCGCCGCTGAGGTGGGTTGCCTGGCCGAACAGCTCGGTGCCGGTCTTGCCGCGGTGGAAGAGCGTGAGGTCGTGGCCGGCGTCGACCGCCGCCTGCGCAATATGCCGGCCGACGAACGCCGTGCCGCCGATGATGAGGATGCGCATCAGCTGGCCGTCCCGAGCGCCGCGAGCTGAGCGGAGATTGTCTCAGCACTGGGGAATGTCAGCCCGACAAGCGTGACGTGCTTCCAGCGCAGGACTCCGCTCGCGTCGATGACGAAGACCGACCGGCGCAAGCCGGCGCCGCCTGAGCGTGATGCCGTAGTGCCGGCTGACCGCCAGGCCCTCGTCAGCCAGCAGCGGGAAGGCAAGATCGTACTTGCGCGCGAACTGCTCGTGGCTGGCCAGTCCCTGCGGGCTGATCGCCCAGACGGAGGCGCCGAAGCCAGTGAAGCTCTCCAGGCCCGAGGTGTAGGAGCACAGCTGGCGGGTGCAGACAGCGGTGTTATCACCGGGATAGAACGCCAGCACGATCGGCTTGCCACGCTGCTGCGAGAGCGTGTACTCGCGCTGGGTCGCCTCGCCATCGGCCAGCTCGATGCCGGGCAGCGTGAAATCGGGCGGAATCTGGCCGGTCTCGGGTGTCTTGGCCACGCGGAATCCTCCTGGGCTCGTCGCCGCGACTGTCTGCGGCTCCTCCGCAAGGTTATTCGCCGGACGGGCGATGCGCGCAGTCAGAGGCACAGCCACTCAGCGGCACCGGCAGCGGCCTGATGCTGGTGAGCAATGATGGACGAGTGACCGGCGCGGGGGTGGCTACGGCCTATACCGGGAGCTGGCCAGCTGGTGGCCGCTCATCTCGCCGCCAGCTGAGTACTCCGATGATGCCGCGCTGATCGACGCGGTATTCGCCTCGGCCGGGGAGCCAGTGCGCACGCTGCTCGACCTCGGCAGCGGCGGCGGTCATGTGGCCACGCATCTCAAGCACGGCAGGTCCATGACGCTGGTTGACCTGTCCGGCGAGATGCTGGAGGTGTCCCGGCGCCTCAATCCGGACTGCGCTACACGTGCAGGGCGACATGCGCAGCATCCGGCTCGGGCGAACGTTCGACGCTGTGCTGGTGCATGACGCGGTGGACTACGTGACGAGTGAGGATGATCTGCGCCTGGTAATCGAGACCGCCTTCGCGCATTGCCGGCCAGGCGGACTGGCCGTGTTCGCCCCTGATCACACCGCCGAGACGTTCCGGGCCGGGACCGGGGGCGGAGGCGGCGGCGACGACGGCAGCGGCCGCCAGGCAAGCTTCCGGGAGCGGATGTCGGATCCTGACCCGGGTGACGACTGGATCCTGGCGGAGTACGAGTTCACCCTGCGCGAGGCGGACGGCACGGTGCGGGTGGTCCGGAGGCACACCGGCTCGGGTCGTTCAGCCGCGATACCTGGCTGCGGCTGCTCGCCGCCACCGGCTTCGAGGCCGAGGTAGAACCGGCAGTGCACGCTGGCGACAGCCGTGCGGCGCGCGTCATTTTCGCCGGCGCTACGCCGGGTCTGCCGGTGCGAGGGGCAGCCAGACGCGGAACCGGGTGTCGCCGGGAACCGACTCGACGCGCAGGTCACCGTGGTGACGGCCCACCACGATCCGGAAGGAGATGTCGAGTCCGAGGCCGGTGCCCTGGCCCACTGGCTTGGTCGTGAAGAACGGCTCGAAGATCCGGTCCTGGATCTCGGCGGGGACGCCGGGACCTGTGTCGCCGAACTCGACCAGCAGCTGGTCGCGGTCGAGCGCGGTGCGGATCGTGAGCGTGCCGGATCCGTTCATCGCTGATACGGCGTTGTCGATCAGGTTCGTCCAGACCTGATTCAGCTCACCCGGGAACGCCGGGATCCGCGGCAGTGCGTGGTCATAGTCCCGGACGATCGTGATACCGTCGCCGATCTTGCCCGCCAGCATGGCCAGAGTGCTGTCCAGCAGTTCGTGGACGTCGACGACCTGATAGGGCGCACGGTCCAGCTGGGAGTACTGCTTAGCTGCGCCGACCAGGGACGAGATGCGGGCGACCGAGTCGGTGATCTCGGTCAGCAGGAGCTCGGTCTCGACCGTGTCAGCGAGCCAGCGCAGAGCGCCGGGCAGGTCGGCGCCGCCGGCGTTGCCGCGTCCGCCACGGTCGGCCGGCAACCTTGTCGAGCTTTTCGGTGCCGATGCCCGCCGCACGATGGACAGGCGCGAGCTCCCAGCTCTTGGCGACGCCGTGGTCGTCCAGCCAGTCGGTGATCGCGTCCTCCAGGTCCGCGGTCTCCAGCGGCCCGAGCTCGGGCGCGCGTCGCCACCCGCTCGGCTGCGTCATCAGCAGCTTGACCAGCAACGTGAGCACTGCGCCGTCATGCCGGCCGCTCGGCGATTGCCGGCAGCTTCTGCCGCAGCCTGGCAACGTGCTCCCGCAAGCCCGCGGTGGCGCGCACCGCAGCCGCGGCAGGGTTGTTGAGCTCGTGGGTCAGCCCGGCCGAGAGCGCGCCGAGGGCCAGCAGCCGCTCTCGCTGGCCGATCGCCTCCTGGGTGTTCTTAGTGCCGAAGAACAGCCCCTCGAGCAGGTGCACCGCCATCGGGAACCAGTCGGTCATCAGCTTGGCGAACTTGGCCGCGTCGAGCACGAAGAACCGCGACCGCTCGGTCACCCGCATCGAGTTGTTGTAGACCTGCGGGACCCGGTCGCCGAGGTAAGCGAAGAACGCGCCCGCGTAGACGCCAGGGTCCGATGCCCTGGTCGTCTCGACGTCGTCGGCACCGATCCGGCGAGACAGGCACCACCGTCCCGGACAGCAGCACGTAAAGCAGCGTCGCCGGCTCGCCTTCGGCGTAGACCAGGCCAGGTTCGGTGACCACCACGCGGCCCTCGCGGCAGAGCCAGTCCAGCTGATCGTCAGTCAGCTTCTCGAACAGGAACAGCCCGCGCAGTTCGCCTGCGCTGCACATGGCCTGGCCCGGTGCCGGACGTCCAGTGCGGCAGAGTCCGGCACTGCGCTGCTCACAGCTTCTCCAGGTAGCGATGTACGAGCATGACTGCCATGGCGCCTTCGCCGACCGCGGACGCGACTCGCTTGGCCGACTCGGCCCGCACATCCCCGGCCACGAACACGCCCGGCACGCTGCTTTCCAGGTGATAGGGCGGCCGGTCCAGCGGCCAGCCGCTTGGCAGCTCGCCGTCGACCAGCAGGTCCGGCCCGGTGACGACGAAGCCGCGCTCATCGCGGACGACCACGCCGTCGAGCCAGTCGGTCAGCGGCGCTGCGCCGATGAACACGAACAGGTACTGCGCATCGACGGTCTCGGTCTCGCCGGTCGTCGCTATCGCGCAGCGTCAGCCGTTCCAGATGGCCGGTCCCGTGCGCCTCGACGACCTCGGTGCAGGTCCGGACCCTGATCCGCGGGGTCGTTCTCGACCTGCTCGATCAGGTAGTGCGACATCGAGTTGACCAGCGACTTGGCGCGCACCAGGATCGTCGACCGACCGAGCGCGCTTGGCGAGGTAGACCGCCGCCTGGCCGGCGGAGTTGGCGCCGCCGACGATGTAGACGTCCTCGTCCATGCAGCTGGTCGCCTCGGTCAGCGCCGATCCGTAGTAGACGCCTCGCCCGGTCAGCTCGGCCAGGCCCGGCGCGGTGAGCTTCCGGTAGGTCACCCCGGTGGCCAGGATGACGGTGTGCGCGCTGATCGCGGTCCCGTCGGCGAACCGGATCGTCCGCGCCGACCCGTTCACCTCCAGGCCGACCACCTCGCGGGTGGTCAGGATCTCGGCGCCGAACTTCTGAGCCTGGCGCCGGGCCCGGTCGGTGAGCTGCGCGCCGGAAACGCCGTCGGGGAAGCCGAGGTAGTTCTCGATCCGTGAGCTCTGCCCCGCCTGACCGCCGGTCGCCGTGCGCTCGACCAGCACCGTCCGCAGGCCCTCGGAGGCGCCGTAGACGGCTGCGCCAAGACCCGCCGGGCCGCCGCCGATGACGATGAGGTCATAGAAGTCGGTGGACGGGTTGGTGAGCAGGCCGACGTGGCTAGCCAGGTCAGGCTCGGACGGCTCGATCAGTACCGTCCCGTCGGGCGTGATCACAACCGGCAGCGTCTCGCCGTCAGTCTGGGCGGCCTCGAGCAGGCGGCGACCCTCTGGCTCGTCGGAGGAGTACCACCGGTAGGGCACCTGGTTACGGGCGAGGAACTCGCGCACCTCGGATGACCGTGCCGACCAGCGGTGCCCGACGACCTTCGTCTCGGGCACCGGCCGGTGGTCCGACGACAGCCACGCCTCGAGCAGTGAGTCCACTACCGGGTACAGCTTCTCCTCCGGCGGGTCCCACGGCTTGAGCAGGTAGTAGTCGACGTCGACGACGTTGATGGCGTCGATGGCCGCCCCGGTGTCGGCGTAAGCGGTCAGCAGCGCGCGCCGGGCGCCGGGATAGATGTCCATCGCGCGCTCGAGAAACTCGATCCCGTTCAGATGCGGCATCCGGTAGTCGGCCAGGATCGCTGCGACCAGGTCACCGCGCAGCTTCATCTCGCCGGAGGGCATCAAGCGCGGCCTCGCCGGACTCCGCGCGCACGATCCGGTGCTGCTCGCCATACCGGCGGCGGAGGTCCCTGGCGACCGCGCGGGACACTTCCGGATCGTCATCGACAGTCATGATCGCCGGCCGCGGCCGGCCGCGGGTCCTTGGCGGGTTGCCGTCCTGGCCGGGACTCGGCGTCCTGTGTCGGTGCGTCTTCCATTCGCTCATCGTAGGTTCCCGCCGCGGCAGGTCGGCACCGCGGCAAACGACCGCCTGCTCAGAACTACCCCGTTCCCGCCCTGGTTCGCCGTAGGCGTAGAAATGCAGCGCGCCTGAAAAGCGGCACACACGCCTGAACCGGTCATAGCTCGCTCCGCCCGGATCAGGGAACGATCAGCACGGTGCGCGACTCGGTGTAGAACGAGCGCGCAGCCAGGCCTTGCTCTCGCGGGCCGTAGCTGGATTCCTTCGCACCGCCGAACGGCGCCTGGAAGTCGACGCCTGACGTCGGCGCGTTGACTCGGATCATGCCCGCATCCAGCCGCCGCGTCAGCCGCAGCGCGCTGCCAAGATCGCTGGTGAACACGGCAGCGACCAGGCCGTACCGGACGCCGTTGGCGATTGATACCGCCTCGTCCGCCGTCTCGGCACGAATCAGCGCGGCCACCGGCGCGAAGACCTCTTCGGAGGCGAGCGGGCCCGCCGGGCGGTCCAGCTCGACCAGGGTCGGCGCCAGGTAATAGCCCGGTGCGTCCAGCGGCTTGCCGCCGGTCAGCACCCGGCCGCCTGAGCTGGCCACCGCTGCCAGCGCCGATGTCCGCGAGCCTTCGTCGATGACCGGGCCCACGAGTGTCTTGTCGTCGGCCGGGTCGAGCACCTGCAGCGCGTCAATGGCTGCGGCTAGCCGGTCGCGGAATGAGGTGTAGATCGCGCTTTCCACGATGACCCGGCTAGTCGCCGTGCATTTTTGCCCGGCGTATCCCATCGAGGCGTAGGCGATAGCGGCAGCGGCGCGATCGAGGTCAGCGTCGGCCAGAACGACTGACGGGTTCTGGCCGCCCATCTCGGCCTGCACCCGGCAGCCGCGGTCGGCTGCGCGGCGGCTGATCTGCCTGCCGACCGCAGACGATCCGGTGAACGAGATGGCCGCGACATCGGGATGGTCGATCAGCCCGCCCGCCGCCGTCGCGCCGCCGAGAACTACCTGGAAGACATCCTGCGGGAGGAACGCGCCGAGAATGTCACTCAGGGCAAGGGCGGTCGCGGCCGCGGCGCTCGCGGGCTTCAGGATCGTGGCGTTGCCGTAGGCCAGGCTCGGAGCAGCCTTCCACAGCGGGATGGCGACCGGAAAGTTCCACGGCGTGATCAGCGCCGCGACGCCGACCGGGACGTGCCGCGCCATCAGCAGCTGGTCAGCTGTGGCAGCGGGGATAGTCTCGCCGTCCGGTAGCAACGCGGCCCCGGCGTAGTAGCGCAGGATCGCCACGCCCCGCGCGACCTCGCCGCGAGCCTCGGTTACTGGCTTGCCGACCTCGCGGACGACAAGGCCAGTGATCTCCTCGGAGCGCTGCTCGAGTGCTGCCGCGGCGTCCGACAGGGCCTTCCCGCGGGCGGCCGCCGGGACCTCGCGCCAGACCGCGGCAGCGGCGGCGGCGCGGCCGACCGCGGCCTGCGCCTCAGCCTGTCCGGCCTGCTGCCACTCACCAAGCACGTCGGCCGGGTCATGCGGATTCACGCTGATGAAGGTCATCGGTCGAGCCTCTCCAGTCCCTGCTTGCTGATTGGATTTGTGGCTACAGCGGCGGGTCAGCTGGTGCCTATCTGCAGCACTACCTTGGCCCGCGGCCCGTCGCCGCCGCGCAGGCAGTCAAGCGCCTGCGACCAGTCCGCGAGCGCGAACCGGTGCGTGACGAGAAATCCGGGCCTGATTAGCCCGGCGTTCAGCAGCCCGACCACATCGCGCCAGGCTGCAGCGGTGTAGCTGAAGCTGCCAAGGATCGCCAGGTCGTTGTTGA
Source organism: uncultured Actinomycetota bacterium (assembly GCA_963808215.1). Lineage (GTDB taxonomy): Bacteria > Actinomycetota > Actinomycetes > Streptosporangiales > Streptosporangiaceae > JAJYUU01. The sequence continues at coordinate 57,293 of CAWEEY010000016.1, read as the reverse complement.
CGACGTCGTCGACACTCAGCGCGACGGTCTGCCCGTGCGGCGGCAGGCCGAGCAGCAGCACTGTGCCGCCGCGCCGGGCCGCCGTGAACGCAACGGCTGCAGCGTCGACTGCGCCAGCCGCCTCTACGACGAGGTCGTAGCCCGTGCCAGCGGCCCCCGGCGAGGTCACGAAGAGGGCGGCGCCAGCTGCGAACGGCCAGCTCCGCTTGCGCCTCGCGGCGGCCGAGCAGCACGACCTCGGCCGGCGACCATAGCCGCAGCAGGTAACTGGCGAGTAGCGCGATCGTCCCGTCACCGATCACCAGCACCCGGCTGCCGGGGCCGATGGCAGCCCTGGTGAGGCCCCGGTAGACGACCGATGCCGGCTCGGTCAGCACCGCATCCTCCGCGGCCACGGCGGGCGCGATCGGATGCACAAGCGCTGCCGGGACGGCGACCGTGCCGGCGGCAGCGCCGTCACGGGTGAAACCGAACTCGTCATATGTCTCGCACAGGTTCGTCTCGCCGCGCGCGCATCGGGCGCAATGGCCGCACGCTACGACACCTTCGACGACGACACGCTAGCCGGCCAGCGGTGAGTCGCCCGCGACGATGCCAGTCCACTCATGCCCAAGCCCGATCGGGTACCGGACGAACGCCGGGTCGACCTGGCCGGCGATGATCTCCAGATCAGTGCCGCACAGCCCGACCAGGTCGGGCCGTACCAGTGTGTTCCCTGGGGCCGCGACGGGTTCGTCCCTGGCAGCCAGGACCACCTTGCCGGGCGCGCGGACGATCAGTGCACTGTTGTTCCCGATCACGGCGGCGGTGTCGGTCATCCGGCCCCCGATCCGGTCCGGTCCATGTCGGCGTACCGCGGTCCGCCCAGGATCTGGCTGACCCGGTCAGCAGCCCGGCGTACGGCCTGGCCGAGTTCATTGATCCGCCAGGCAGGCAGGTCGCCCTTGATCCCGGTGACACTGACGGCGCCGGCCACCGCACCGTCGTGCTCGAAGATCGCGGCGCCGACACAGAAAATGCCCTCTGCATCCTCCTCGTCGTCGATCGCAAAGCCGTTGCGGCGAACAAGTTCCAGGTTCGCCAGCAGGGAGTCGACGTCGGTGATGGTGTGGCCGGTCCGCCTTCGCAGCCCCGTCTGCGCGCAGACGTCGCGTACCTGCTGCTCGGCCATCGTCGCCAGGATTGCTTTGCCTGCCGCCGACGCGTGCGGCATCTCGCGCTGCCCGAGCGGAGTGTGGAACCTGACGCTGCCGGGCCCGTCGACTCGCTCGATGAAGACCGGGAAGCCGTCGTCACAGATCGCCAGCCGCGAGGTCATCTTCGTCAGGTCAGAAAGCTCGGTAAGCAGCGGGCGGCTGAGCTCGCCGAGCGGCAGCTGTCCGCGAGCTATGTCGCCCAGCCTGATCACGGCTGTGCCAAGCGTGTACCGCGGACCTGGCTTGCTATCCCTGAGCATGCCGAATGAGGTCAGCGTCCGAGCCAGCGCGAGCGTCGTGCTTTTCGACGTCCCGAGCGACCTGGCCAGGTCGCTGAGGGTCAGGCCCTCGGCCGGCCCGTCGGCCGCGATCTGCACTAGCCGCAGGGCCCGAGCGACGCTGCGGACGGTGTAGCGGTCTTCGCCGCCCGCCGGTCCGCCGTTGACGTGGGGTCCGCCGCTGCCTGCCGGCTCCTGCTCGCTCATCCGCGCCATGTCACCCGGCTGCGCTGACGTCAAGAACCCAAACCTTCCACTGCGGTTCGGTAGTGCCGAACGCTATGTAAGAAATGAATAACGAGCCTTGACATGCTCCAGAGTGTCATGGTTCGTTGCCTAGGTGATTCTATATCACACAACAACGTTCGGGACAGCCGAACACAAGATACGCAGCGTGGCTCGCGCTCAGGCGGCCGCGCAGCGCATCAGCGCCTGGCTGGCCGCCGACGACTCCGGGCACGCGGCGGCTCTGGTGCTTACCGGGCCCGCCGCGGTCGCGTGGGCCTGCGGTGGCGTGGCACCGCCCGTCGACCGTACCGCTGCCGTCGATCTGGTCTGGGCTGTTTTCACTCCGTTTGGTGGAGCGCTGATCACCACGTGCGTTGAAGCGGAACGTATCGGCGACGAGTACGGCCCTCGCGAGCACGGGTTCAGCGAACTCGTCACGGTGCCCTGGCAGGACTCCCGCGCGTTCGTGCGCGCCGCGGAACAGCTAGCAGGCGCCTCGGCCAGCCGGCTCGCAGCCGATGGTCATCCCGCTTTCGGTCTGGACGCCGCCGACGACCTCATCGCGTTGCGGCTCGCGCTCTCTGCGCCCGAGCAGGAGGACCTCGCCGACCTTGGCCTGGACGCGGCTGCCGCGTTGCAGTCCGCCCTGGCATCCTGGCAGCCGGGCGAGCGAGACCTGGACATCCAGGCCCGCTGCGCGGCTGCGCTGGAGGCGGTCGGCGCGGATGCTCCGGTACTGATCGTCGGCGGCGACGAGCGGCTGAAGCGGTACCGCCACCCGATGGCCGTCGGCGCGCCGGTTCGCGATCTCGTCATGGCAGTCGTCGTGGCCAGGCGCGGCGGCCTGCACGTGGCGGCCACCCGGCTCGCAACCGCGGCACCGGTCGACGATTCCTACGCCAGCCTGCGCCGCCGGGTGCTGGCAATCGAAGACGCGGTCCTGTCGGCCAGCCAGCCTGGCCGGACCTACGGCGCCGCGCTCGCCGCGCTCGACGCCGGTTACGCGGAGGCCGGCGCGCCCGGTGAATGGGCTGGCCACTATCAGGGCGGCCCGATCGGCTTCGCGCAGCGGGAGTTCGAGATTGCCCCGGATCAGGCCGGCTCTCGCTGGTACCGCGAAACGATCGCGACGGGGCACGCGATCGCCTGGAATCCGAGCCTGCCCGGCGGCGCCAAGGCAGAGGACACCTATCTCGTGACCGGCACCGAGCTCAAGCGCGTGACCTGCGCACCGGGCTGGCCGGTGGAACCTGACGATGGCCGGCGGTCGCCGCGCCCCGCTCTCCTGGAGGTCGGCTCGTGACCGATGCACTGCAGGCTCTCGGCCTTACCGGCGCCGACATACTGGCCGGAGCCGGCCTGACCGCCGAGCTGGCGGCGCCCGCGAGCCAGGCGCGGTTCGCCGACGGAGCACACTTCCGGATCGAGATCCCGAGCTGCGAGGGTCCCGAAGTGCTGCGCGCGATCCTCGACGAGGCGGCGGCGCGAGGTGTCACGGTCAACCGCGTGTCCCAGGGCAGCGGGGCCATGCTGCACTCGGAAGCAGAGCTGGCGGAGCTGGCCCGGATCGCGGCGGACAACGGCATCGAGGTCTCGCTGTTCGTCGGCCCGCGTGAGGAATGGGACATCGGCCGCGCGGCCGTGTCCGCGGACGGCGGGGTCTTCGCCGGCCGGTTGCGCGGCACCAGGCAGCTTAGGTACGCGGTCGAAGACATCCTGCGAGCCACCGAGCAGGGCATCCGCGGCTTCCTTGTCGCTGATCCAGGTCTGCTGCAGCTGGTGAGCGAGATGCAGCGAGCCGGGCAACTACCCGCGTCAATCGTCTGGAAGGTCTCGGCCGTCATGGCGCCGTCGAACCCGCTGGCGTTCCGGGTGCTTGAGGGCCTCGGCGCATCGACTGTCAACGTGCCGTCGGACCTGACTGTCAGCCAGATCGCCGAGATGCGAGCTGTCAGCACGCTGCCGATCGATCTTTATGTCGAGACGCCCGACGCGATGGGCGGCGTCGTCCGTGGTCACGAGGTGGCAGACCTGATCGAGGTAGCCGCGCCGATGTACGTCAAATTCGGATTGCGCAACTCCCGGATGCTCTACCCCAGCGGACTGCACCTGACCCCGGACGCAGTCGCCATCGCGCGGGAGAAGGTGCGCCGGGCCCAGATCGCGATGGAATGGATTGCCCGAAGCGAGCTGAAGCTGACTCAGTCCGGCCCTGGCGCGCCGGGGCTCGGGATCCCGGAGCCGGCCCGGTGACCGGCCCGCGCCTGCGCAGCCAGGCCTGGCTCGCGGGCGACGACGAGGTCGCGCTCGAACACCGGGTCGCGCTCAGAAGCGCGGGCCTGGACATTGGCACGCCTGCGGACCGGCCAGTGATCGGCATCGCGAACTCGGCCAGCGACCTTAACCCGTGCAACCTGCCGTTGCGCGACCTGGCCGTCGAGGTCAAGACGGGCATCGAGGAGGCCGGCGGCGTCGGCGCGGAGTTCGGCACGATCTCGCTCGGCGAGGACCTGATGAAGCCGAGCGCGATGCTTTATCGCAACCTGCTCGCCATCGAAATCGAGGAGATGGTCCGCGCCAATCCGCTGGACGGGCTGGTCGTGCTGGCGAACTGCGACAAGAGTGTGCCCGGCGCGCTGATGGGGGCGATCAGCGCGAACGTCCCCACGGTCCTGGTCACCGGCGGCTCCCGGCCAGTGGCGCAGTTCCGCGGAACGCCGGTTGGCACCGGGACCGCGCTATGGCGGATGTGGGATGAGCGCCGGGCCGGGCGGCTCGACGACATCGGCTGGGCGGAGTTCGAGCGCTGCCTGAGCTGCGGCCGCGGCGCCTGCAACACGATGGGCACCGCGTCCACGATGGCTGTCCTGGCCGAGGTGCTCGGGCTGATGGTTCCTGGCGCTGCCTCGATCCCGTCAGGAGAGAAACGCGGCCTTGCGGCTGCGCGGACGGCCGGACAGCTCGCGGTCAGCGCTGTACTCGCGGATCTGCGGCCGCAGTCCATCCTCACCGAGGACTCCTTCGCCAACGCGATCATCGCACTTAACGCGATCGGCGGCTCGACCAACGCGGTCATCCACCTGGCGGCGATGGCGGGCCGGGCAGGGGTGCCGTTCGCGCTAGACGGACATCAGCCGGCTCGGCGCCACGGTTCCGCTGCTGGCCGACATCGAGCCATCCGGGTCGGGCCTGATGCCGGACTTCGACAAGGCGGGCGGCGTTCCGACCCTGCTGCGCGAGCTCGCGGCCAGTTGCGAACCAGCGCGCTGACCGTCAGCGGACGCAGCATCGGTCAGCTGGCCGACGATGCCGCTGCGGCCAGCTGGGGCAATCAGGCCGGCGAGCGATCCGCTGCGCGAGGGTGGCGCGTTCGGCGTCGTGCGCGGCTCGCTGGCGCCCGACGGGGCGGTCATCAAGACCTCGGCGGCGACGCCGGAATTGCTGCGCCATCGCGGACCAGCAGTGGTCTTTCATGGCTACGACGACATGCTGGCCCGGATCGACGACCCGTCGCTGCCGATTACCCCGCAGACCGTACTGGTGCTGGCGGGATGCGGTCCGGTCGGCGTCCCTGGCATGCCGGAATGGGGGATGATCCCGATCCCGGCGCGGCTGGTCAAGGCCGGGGTAACCGACATGGTCCGGGTCACTGACTCGCGGATGAGCGGCACTAGCTTCGGAACTGTTGTCTTGCATGCCGCTCCTGAGGGCGCCGTCGGCGGGCCGCTAGGCGCTGGTGCGCGACGGCGATGTCATCGCACTGGACGTGTCAGCCGGGACGATCGAGCTCGAAGTCAGCGCCGAGGAGCTCGAGCGCCGCCGGGCCGCCTGGACGCCGCCGCCGACCAGGCACCTGCGCGGCTGGCCGGCCCTGTATGCGGCGCATGTGCAGCAGGCCCCGGAGGGCTGCGACCTGGACTTCCTGCGGGCGCCGACCCCAGCGCACCGGAGGTTCGTGGAACCAACAGTGGGCCGCTCATGAGAACGGCCCGCATAAGAAGGGAGAGAGCCGTGAGGCGATGGAAGATTGCGGCAGCGGCAGCTGCCGCGGCGCTGCTCGCCGCTGGGTGCGGCAGCGGCTCAGGCAGCGGAGGCGGCGGCAACGCGCCGGTGACGCTGACGATCTGGCACAACTATGGCACCGAGCAGAACGCGACCGCCCTGAGTCAACCTGGCCAAGGCATTTCACAAGCTGCACCCGAACATCACCGTCAACGTGGTCAGCCAGCCTGCCAGCAACTATTTCGCGTTGCTGCAGGCCAAAGCGATCTCCCGCAACGGCCCTGATCTCGCGGTGATGTGGACCGGCCTGTTCACCCTCCAGTACAAGGGCTTCCTGCAGAACCTGAAGGGACTGGTACCGGCGTCGGCACTCGCCCAAGTTGACCCGAACGCGCTGAAGTGGACATCGAACAGTTTCGATCGCGGCCAACGGGCCGTACGTGATCCCGCTGGAGAACCAGTTCTACATCGGCTTCTACAACAAGGCTGACTTCGCCAAGGCGGGCGTCACCTCGGTGCCGACCGACTGGTCGCAGCTATACGCCGCGTGCACGAAGCTGAAGAAGGCCGGCTACACCCCGATCGTCTACGGCAACGGCGGCCAGCCGCTCGGCGCGACCTTCTATCCCTGGTACGACATGAGCTACATGATGATCGGCGCGTACTCGGTGTCGCAGTGGCAGGGCCTGTACAGCGGCTCGATCCCGTGGACCTCGCCGACAATCGCGGCTCAGCTGACGAACTGGAACAAGCTGCACAGCTCCGGCTGCACCAACCCGGATGTCGTCACCAACACCAACAACCTCGGCCAGTTCGAGTCCGGCAAGGCCGCCATGATGGTCGACGGTACCTGGGACACCGCGAAGTTCACCGGCGCGCTCGGCAGCAAGGTCGCGGCGTTCGTCCCGCCGTTCTCCGACACGCCGATCAAGGGCGTCGTCGACTTCGCCGGCGACGGCCTGTCGATGATGAGCTACTCGCCGCATAAGCACGCAGGCGGCCGAGTTCCTGACTTTCATGACCACCAAGCAGGCGGCCGCGATCGTCAACGCGGCCGGCCTCATCCCGGCGATCGACGGCACCTCGACCAGCAACCCGGTGAACCAGCAGATGCTGAACTTCGTCAGCAAGGACGGCATGACTGCCTACCCGATGCTGGACAACGTGGTCCAGGGCAATGTCGTCAACATCGGGTCGAAGTTCCTGCCCGTCTGTCCTGGCGGCAGCGAGTCGATCACCAAGGCGCAGCAGGCCTTGCAGACCACGCTCCAGCAGTTGCCCGCGAGCCAGCGCGGCAACACGTTCCCGTAAGAGCCCGTTCCCGGTACCAACGATCTGGCTAATCAGGAGCGGGACGCGCCCGCGCACCGCCGGCGCGTCCCGCCCGCTCACCCCCAGGAGCCCGCTCGTGAATGTCACCGCCGCCCCGCCGGTCCGGCGCCCCCGGCGCGGCCGGCTAGCCCGTCGGCGCCGGCTCGCGGGCATGCTCCTGTCCGTCCCGGCGATCGTGCTGGTCGCGGCGCTGCTGTGGGCGCCGATCGTGCAGGCCGTTCGCTATTCCATGACGACCTGGGACGGATACTCGGCGCCGGTGTGGATCGGGCCGAGCGCGTATACCTCCGCGTTCGGCGATCCGATCGTGCGCAGGGTGCTGGAGAACAACGCCCTGCTGCTGCTGGCCGTACCGTTCGCCATCGGGATCCCGCTGATCATCGCGGCCCTGCTGCACGAGCACGTCCGGGGCTGGCGGTTCTTCCGGTCTGTCTACTTCCTGCCCACGGCGATCTCCTGGGTGGTTATCGGCATGGTGGCACTCCAGTTCTTCGCCGACAAGGGCATCCTGAACCAGTTGCTGGCCGACGTCGGCCTCGGCTCGGTGCACACCGACTTCCTGGCCGTCCGAGTACAGCGCGCTGGCAGCGCTGGCCATCACGTTCATCTTTTCCATGATCGGCACGAACACGATCATCTTCCTGACCGGCATGGCGACGCTCGACCCGACGCTGATCGAGGCAGCACGCGTCGACGGCCTCAGCCGCTGGCAGATCTTCTACCGGGTGACGCTGCCGCTGCTGCACCAGGTTCATCCAGTTCTCCTTCGTGATCACCGTCATCAGCGCGTTCTCGGCGCTGTTCAGCCTGATCTTCGTGATGACCGGCGGCGGACCCGGACTCGGCACCACCACGCTGGAGTTCTTCGTGTACCAGGCGGGTTTCGCTCAGGGCCAGTTCGGCACGGGCGCCCTGTACGGAGTCATCCTGTTCGTCATCATGATCATCGTCGGGATCGGCCAGCTCCGGCTGATCAGGCCCGAGGACGGGGAGGGCTGGTAGCCGTGACTGCTGCTTCCACTCCTGCTGCATCAGCGCCCGAGACTGCTGTGCCGGGTGCGCCTGGCGCGTCAGGCTCAGCTGGTGCGCCAAGCTCGCCCAGTGAACCGGCCGCGCCCGTTAGCCGGTGGCAGTCAGCTCGCTTCCGCCGCCGGGTGACCGCGACGATCATCTTCGCTGCCATGGTCGTGATCGCGATCGTCATGTTCTTCCCGTTCTGGTACATGGGCGATAACTCGTTCCGTAACCAGGCGCAGTTCGACCAGCAGAGCGGCCACTCGCTGGCGGGCTGGACCCAGCTGTTCCAGGACCTGCCGGTGGTGCACGAACTGATCAGCTCTACCATCGTCTGCGTCGGCGGCGATCGCGATCATCCTGGTCGTCGCGACGACGGCGGGCTTCGCGTTCGCCAAGCTGCGCTACCGGGGCAGCGGCCTGGTCTTCCTGCTGATCGTCGCGGCGATGATGGTGCCGCTGCAGTCGATCATCATCCCCGAGTACGTCAACCTCGCCAAGTTCCACCTGACCAGCAGCTACGCCGGCGCGATCCTCCTCTACGCGGCACTGGGAGCGCCGTTCGCCACGTTCCTGATGGCGACGTACTACCGCGGCATCTCCGACGAGCTGATCGAGGCCGCGGTGATGGACGGCCTCAGCTACGAGCGGACGTTCCTGCGGATCGCGATCCCGCTCTCGCTGCCCGCGATCGCGACCGTCACGGTGCTGCAGTTCATCCAGATCTGGGATGACCTGCTGGTCGGCTACCTGTTCCTGCCGACGAACGACCGGACGATCACCGTGGGGCTGGCCGTGCTGTCCTCCGGCCGGACGACCGGCATCCCGCCGCTGATGGCCGGGTCGCTGGTCAGCGCGATCCCGGCGATCATCGTCTACCTGATCTTCCAGCGGTACCTGATCAGGGGCCTGACTCTGGGCATGGGCAAGTGACCGAGCGAGGCCTGAGCTGGGAGGTGGCCGCCGCCCTCGGCACTCGAGCTCGCCGAACGGCCGGTCTGGGACCCGAATACGGGCTGCGTGATCTGGGTAGATATCGCCGCGGGCGAGCTGCATCGGCTTGGCCCGCAGGCTGCGGTGCGACAGCGGTGATCGCGTCATCGCCCGGGCGGTGCCGGTCGGCGCGGCCGCGCCGCGCGCCGGCGGTGGTTACCTGCTCGCGGCGGCTGACGGGTTCCGGCTGACTCGACGCGGCCGGGGCCGCGGCGGGCCCGCCGGTACGCCCGCCCGGCATGCCGGCGGGCGTGCAGTTCAACGACGGCGCGTGCGATCCGGCCGGCCGGTTCTGGGCGGGTACCAAGGCCACCGACGGCCAGGCCGGCACCGGCTCGCTCTACCGGCTCGACCCGGACGGCTCGGTGACCGAGGTCTTCGGCGGAGTGACGGAGTCGAACGGCCTTGGCTGGAGTCCGGACGCCACGCGTCTTTTACTACACCGACTCGGGAGAGCCGCAGTCCCGGGTGCGGGCCTTCAGTTTCGACCTGCCCAGCGGGCAGCTTGCCGGTGAACGCGACCTGATCACGTTCGCGCCAGACGACGGGATGGCGGATGGCCTGGTGGTCGATGCGGAGGGGTGCCTGTGGATCGCGATGTGGGATGGCGGCTGCGTGCGGCGGTACTCTCCGCACGGCGAGCTGCTCGGGCGGTACCCGCTGCCGGTCAGCGAGCCCACCTGCCCTGGCTTCGGCGGACCGGATCTGGATGAGCTTGTATGTCACCACGGCCTGGGAAGGGCTGCAGCCGATCAGGTCGCGACGCCGAGCCGCTGGCTGGTCATCTGCTACGCGCCAGGCCCGGCGTGCGCGGGCTAGCGATGGCTTGTTACGCAGGATAGGAGCAAGGACATGTCCCGGATCGTGCTCGACGCGGTCTCCAAGCAGTTCCCTGGCGGGACCACCGCGGTCAAGTCGCTCGACCTCGAGGTCTCCGACGGCGAGCTGCTCGTGCTCGTCGGCCCGTCTGGCTGCGGCAAGACCACCGCGCTGCGGATGGTTGCCGGGCTGGAAGAAGTCAGCTCCGGCACCATCTATATCGATGACCGGCCGGTCAACGACATGGAGCCGCGCCATCGCGACATCGCGATGGTCTTTCAGGGCTACGCCCTGTACCCGCACCTGTCCGTCTACGACAACATGGCGTTCAGCCTGAAATACAGCAAGGCGGTGCCGAAGGCCGAGCTGAAGCAGCGGGTCACCGAAGCCGCGCGGATCCTGGAGCTCGAGCCCCTACCTGAGCGCAAGCCGCGGCAGCTGTCCGGCGGCCAGCGGCAGCGGGTGGCGATGGGCCGCGCGATCGTGCGCCAGCCTCGCGCGTTCCTGATGGATGAGCCGTTGTCTAACCTGGACGCCAAGCTCCGGGTGCAGATGCGGGCCGAGATCGCGCAGTTGCAGCGCTCGCTCGCGACCACCACCATTTACGTCACTCATGACCAGACCGAGGCGATGACGCTAGGCAGCCGGGTCGCAGTGCTCAGAGCAGGGCGTGCTCCAGCAGATCGCGTCGCCGCAGGAGATGTACCGCAGCCCGGCCAACCTGTTCGTGGCTGGCTTCATCGGGTCGCCGCCGATGAACCTCATTGACGCGCGGCTTGAGCGGGGCGCGGACGGCTCGGTCGGCCCGCAGGTGGTCTTCGGCCCCCATCGGCTTGGCATCCCGGCGCAGGTCACGGCAGATCGGCCAGGCCTGGAGCGGTATCTCGGCCGGGATATCGTCCTCGGCGTCCGGCCCGAGCACTTGTCGGATGCGGCGCTGATGCACGACGCCGATCCAGCCTCGGTGATTGAGCTGCCGGTACGGCTGCGTGAGGAGCTTGGCTCCGACGTGCAGATCCACTGCGGGATCGGCGCGATCGCGCACCACTCGGACGGTGCCGCGCAGGACGTCACCTCGCTGGCCACGATGGTCGCCCGGATGGACCCGCAAACGACCCTGGCCGAGGGCCAGAACGCCCGTGTCCACGTCAATACGACAAAGCTGCATTTCTTCGACGTCGCGACCGGTGCCGCGATTCGGGAATAGCACTCCGCAGGGCGTCCGGTAAGTCCGGTCATGCGCAGCGCTGAGTTGACTCAGTCCAGAGAGGGGGCAGCGCAGGAAGGAAGGTACTGGGCGTGGTTCGAGTGCCGCATCCGGGGACAGTGATCTGGGTATACGTTCCGCCTGCAACGCTGCCGATGGCTCCCTGACGGCCCTCAATCGGAGGACCTGGCCGGACCTCGGCGCTAGGAGGTAGACCAGTGACGCAACAGAAGGCGCCCATCACGACGACCGACGCCGGCGCGCCGGTAGAAAGTGACGAGTATTCGCTGACCGTGGGCCCCGATGGCCCCGTCCTGCTTCAGGACCACTACCTGCTCGAGCAGATGGCGAACTTCAACCGGGAGCGGATTCCGGAGCGGCAGCCGCACGCCAAGGGCGGCGGGGCCTTCGGCCATTTCGAGGTGACGAACGACGTCAGCGCGTACACAAAGGCGGTCGTCTTCCAGCCCGGTACCAGGACCAGCACGCTGATCCGGTTCTCCACCGTGGCTGGCGAGCGGGGCAGCCCGGACACCTGGCGTGACCCGCGCGGGTTCGCCCTGAAGTTCTACACATCTGACGGCAACTACGACATGGTCGGCAACAACACGCCGGTGTTCTTCATGCGCGACCCGCTGAAGTTCCAGCACTTCATCCGCAGCCAGAAGCGGCGCGCGGATAACAACCTGCGCGACCACGACATGCAGTGGGACTTCTGGACGCTGTCCCCGGAGTCCGCGCATCAGGTGACCTGGCTGATGGGCGACCGCGGGATCCCGCGGAGCTGGCGGCACATGAACGGGTACAGCTCGCACGCCTACATGTGGATCAATGCTGCGGGCGAGAGGTTCTGGGTGAAGTACCACTTCATTACCAACCAGGGCATTCAGTTCCTGACCCAGGAGGATGCCGACCGGATCGCCGCCTCGGACGCTGACTACCACCAGCGTGACCTGTACGAGGCGATCAAGCGCGGCGACTACCCGAGCTGGACGCTCAAGATGCAGATCATGCCGTTCGAGGCAGCCAGGAACTACCGGTTCAACCCGTTCGACCTGACCAAGGTGTGGCCACACGGCGATTACCCGCTGGTCGAGGTCGGCCGGCTGACCCTGGACCGGAACGTGACGGACTACCACACCGAGATTGAGCAGGCTGCGTTCGAGGTAAACAGCCTCGTTCCCGGCATTACTCTCAGCCCGGACAAGATGCTCCTCGCCCGCGGCTTCTCCTACGCCGACGCCCACCGCGCCCGGCTCGGGGTGAACTACAAGCAGATCCCGGTGAACGCGCCGGTCGCGGACGTGCACACCTACAGCAAGGATGGCCTGATGCGGGTACGCAACGTCTCCGACCCTGTGTACGCGCCGAACTCCAAGGGCGGCCCGGCAGCCGACAGCGAGCACTACAAGCCGGTCGGCTGGGAGGCCGACGGCGACATGGTGCGGTCGGCCTACACCCTGCACCCCGAGGACGACGACTGGGGCCAGGCGGGCACCATGGTCCGCGAGGTCCTCGATGACGCGGCCCGCGACCGGCTAGTGAGCAACATCGCCGGCCACCTGCTTGACGGCGTGACCGAGCCGGTGCTGGTGCGCGCGTTCGAGTACTGGCGCAGCGTGGACAAGCACCTAGGAGACCGCGTCGAGCACGCGGTGCGCGCCAAGCAGGGCTAGCACTGCCGACGGTCAAGCCGGACAGCGACTAGGCGGGAAGCGCCACCGCAGCCGCGCCGTAAAGCTCGTTTGCCCGCCAGCAGTACCAGGCGACAATGCTGCGGTACGGGTGGTACTGCTCGCCGAGAACGTCAAGCTCTCTGGCAGTAGGCGTCTGGACGCCCCAGGCCAGCCCGTACCCGCGGCGCACGGCCAGATCGCCGGTCGGCCAGATGTCCAGCCGCCGCAGCTGGAACAGCAGGAACATCTCGGACGTCCACTTGCCGATGCCGCGGACGCTGGTCAGGCGAGCCACGATCTCCTCGTCGCTCTCGCGCGCCAGCTGCCGGGGATCGAGCTTCACTGTCCCGTCGAGCACCTTCGCGGACAGGTCGCGAAGGGACGCCACCTTTGCGGCCGACAGGCCGACGGCGCGGAGGGTCTCGTCGGACAGGGCGATGAGGCGCTCGGCAGTGACCGATCCGTCGAGTGCGGCGATCAGCCGACCGTGGATGGCGCGCGCTGCCGCCCCGGCTAGCTGCTGGTAGGTAACGGCCCGGACGAGGGTCTCGAAGTGCGTCCCAGCGGGCGCGGGGAAGCGGGGGAGGCCCGCGTCGGCGACCAGCCTGGCCATGACCTGGTCCCGCTCCGCGAGCAGCTTCGCGGCCGCGCGGGGTGTCAGCTTGCGTACGCGTTGCGCCGGTTCACTGGCCACTGCCTTGCTCCCTCCGGCTAGCCGGGCGCTGGAGGCAGTCAACCAACTGGAGTGCGCCGTGTATTCCGGCGGCTCACGATCTTTCTGACCGCCTGGCCTGAGTGCACAAGCAGTACCGGCCGACGCCGGTCACACTCTGGCGTGCTGGGCGCTGGGCTCGAAGATCGAGCCGGCCGTCATGGGCGTCAACGGTGACTTCCTGGCCAGGGCGGATCTGACCGTCCAGCAGCATCCGCGACAGCTGGATTGTCGACCTCGCGCTGGATCGTCCGGCGCATGGGCGGGCGCCGAACTCGGGCTGATAACCGTGCTCGGTGATCCAGTCAATCGCCGCCGTGCGTGAAATGCACACGTCACGTGCTGGGCATGCAGCTTACGGCGAGTTTCCTCCAGCATCAGCCTGGTGATCTGTCGCAGTTCCTCCTGGTCGAGCTCGCGGAAGATGATGATCTCGTCGATCCGGTTCAGGAACTCGGGCCGGAACGACTCCCGCAGCCGCCGCATCAGCTGCTCTTGCAGTGCCTGCTCCTGTCCGCTGTCTGAGCTCGCGGCGTCTCCGGTGAACCCCAGGGTGGTCCCGCGCCTGGTGACCAGGTCGGAACCCAGGTTGCTGGTCATGATCAGGATCGTGTTCTTGAAATCTACGGTCCGGCCCTGGCCGTCGGTCAGCCGGCCATCGTCGAGAACCTGGAGCAGGATGTTGAACACGTCCGCATGGGCTTTCTCGATCTCGTCGAGCAGGACGATCGAGTACGGGCGCCGCCGCACTGCCTCGGTGAGCTGGCCCGCTTCCTCGTACCCGACGTAGCCGGGCGGTGCGCCGACGAGACGGCTGACGGTGTGGCGCTCCTGGAACTCACTCATGTCGAGCCGGATCAGCCGGTCTTCAGAACCGAACAGCGCGTCCGCCAGTGTACGGGCGAGCTCAGTCTTGCCGACCCCGGTAGGCCCGAGAAACAGGAAGCTCCCTACTGGACGCTGCGGGTCGCCAAGTCCGGCACGAGACCGGCGGATCGCCTCGGCGACCGCCTCGACTGCTTCATCCTGCCCGATGACTCGCTCATGAAGGAACCGCTCGAGCCGAAGCAGGCGCTCCTTCTCCTCTTCGGTGAGCTGCTGAACGGGCACGCCTGTGGCGCGTGAGATCACTTCGGCAATGTCGTTGACCGTGACCTCCGGCACCGCCGTTTCCTCTTTAGTGAGCTCCTTGACCTGCCGCTGCACCTCGTCGATCTGGTCGCGCAGGCGGGATGCATGCTCGTACTGCTCGCTGGCCACTGCCTGGTCCTTATCCCGATGCAGTTCTTCCGCCCGCCGCTCAAGATCGCGCAGCTCCTTGCCGGGCGTCTTAATCCGCAGCCGGACGCGAGCGCCAGCCTGATCGATCAGGTCGATGGCCTTATCGGGCAGGTACCGGTCGGTGATGTAGCGGTCCGAGAGCTCGACGGCAGCATCCAGCGCGTCGTCGGTGTAGCGGACCTGATGATGAGCCTCGTAGCGGTCCCGGAGCCCGCGGAGGATGGCGAGCGCATCGTCGATGGTCGGCTCAGGAACCAGGATCGGCTGGAACCGCCGGGCCAGTGCGGCGTCCTTCTCGATGCTCTTGCGGTACTCGTCAAGCGTGGTGGCGCCGATGATGTGCAGTTCTCCGCGGGCGAGGGCAGGCTTCAGCATGTTGCCGGCGTCCATCCCGCCTTCGGCGCCGCTGCCAGCGCCCACCACGGTGTGCAGCTCGTCGATGAAGACAATAAGCTGCTCGGCGTGTTCCGAGATCTCGTCGATGATCCTGCGAAGGCGCTCCTCGAAGTCGCCGCGGTAGCGGGTGCCGGCGACGACCGCAGACATTTCTAGCTGCACGACCCGCTTGCCGGCCAGCGTCTGCGGGACATCGTCAGCCACGATGCGCTCAGCGATGCCCTCCACTATCGCCGTCTTGCCAACGCCGGCTTCCCCGATCAGCACCGGGTTGTTCTTGCCGCGCCGGGACAGCACCTCCACGGTCTGCTCGATCTCGCTGTCGCGGCCGATGACCGGGTCGACCCGCCCTTCGCGCGCCATGGCGGTCAGGTCGCGGCCGAACTCGTCGAGCGTCGGAGTGGGCGACCGGCCGTGGCCAGGCGGACCACCCGACCCGGACACGCCGTGCCCGGCCAGCGCAGCCTGCAGTGCTTCAGGAGTCACGCGTCCTGCGGACAGCATCCGGCCAGCCGCTGACTCGGGATTCACTGCCAGGGCGAGCAAGATGTGCTCCGGGCCGATGTAGGTAGAACCGAGCGCGCGGGAGATCTGATGCGCGTCGAGCAGGGCGCGCTTGGCGCCGGGGGTCAGCTGCGGCGGCTCGCCGCTGTGCTGCGCCGGCGGCTTCCTGCCTCTCGATGCTGCGGGCGATCGCGTCCGGGTCGGCTCCCGCGCGGGTCAGCAGCTGGCGGGTGGGGTCGAGCTTTGCCGCTGCCCAGAGCAGATGCTCGGTATCCAGGTCCGCCGCCGCCGTGCTGGGCCGCATGCGCTGCTCGCCGCCCCGATGAGCTCGCGGGCCGGTCCGCTCATCAGCCGCGTGATATCTACGCGGTGGCCTGGGCGCGACGGTCCAGCTCCCGCCCCGTAGATACGAGCCAGGAAGTCGTCGAACGGGCTGGAACCAGATTCCCCTGGGCCGTAAACGCCGCCGCTCATCGCAAGTCCCCCCTGCTTGCCCGCACCGCATGCCTAGCCGAGGCTTACCCCCGATAGCTGACGCGACGCTCACGAAATCGGGCAGGCAGCCGGAACGTCAGATAACCGCCATTGTGTGCGCTCTCGACCGGGTTTCCGGGCTAATCACGGGGTCTCCCTGACCACTGCGGCCGGGTCCTTGTCCCGGCGCAGGCCTTCGAAGCGCGGGTGGCGCAGCTGCCCGGCGGTCGTCCACTCGCTGAAGCCCACCTGGCCAACCAGCCTGGGCTCTACCCAGTGCACGCCCGTACTCGGGAGGTTGCCGCGGTCGAAGGCTGGCAACGGGCGCTCCAGGCCGCGACAGCGTCTGGGCCAGGGCCGTAAGGGTCGCGTCATCGAAGCCGGTGCCGACTTTCCCCGCGTACACCAGCCTGCCGTCGCTGTCGTAGTAGCCGATCAGCAGTGCCCCGAACCCGGTTCGCGACCCCTTGGGGTCGGTGTAGCCGGCGATGACGAACTCCTGGTTCGCCTGGCACTTGAATTTGAGCCAGTCCCGCGAGCGGCCGGACCGGTACGGCGAGTCACCGCGCTTGACGACCAGGCCCTCCCAGCCATTGGCGCATGCCTCGGCGAAATATGCCTCGCCGTCGCGCCTGCGGTGCGTCGTGTACCGGATCGGGCCGCCGAAGGACAGCAGCGCGCCGCAGCACATGCTTGCGCTCGTCGAGTGGCAGTTGCCGGAGGTCACGGCCGTCGGCCCACAGGACGTCGAACACGTAGTAGAACACCGGGACGTCCGCGCGCAGCGCTTCACTTGGGTGGCGCACGCCGAGCCGCTGCTGCAGGAGGCTGAAGCTTGTCTCCGCGCCCGCGAACGCGACCACCTCGCCGTCGATGATGAAGTCCGTGCAATCCTGCGCCTGCAGTTGCGCTGCTAGCTCCGGATAGGTGCTGTTGACGAGCTTCTGGTTACGGGTCATCAGCCGCACCTGGTCGCCCGACCGGTAGGCCAGGCACCGTTCGCCGTCGAATTTGCGCTCGTAGAACCACGCTGGTCGCTGAACCGTCGGTGGTGAGCGTGGCCAGCTCGGGCTCCACCCAGGCAGGCTGGCCGGCCGCAGAGACCCCTGTCATGCGGAGACCCTGTCATGCGGAGAACCTCCATGCTCCGCCTCATACCTCCAGCTCCGCCGCGAGGTCCTCGTCCATGATCAGCACGATCTTGCCCCTGGTGTGGCCCTGCTCCACCTTGCGGTGTGCCTCGGCGGCATCGCCCAGGAAATACCTGGCCTCGACGTGTACCCCGAGGTAGCCGTCATCCAACCACGGGGCCATCCGGATCAGGCGGCTGCCGCGGCGCTCGCCGTTATAGGGCCGCCAGTGCACGTGCTCGGCGGCAGGAAGCTCGGCGTGCACGGGGTGGCGATAGTCGCGCCGTCCCGTGCCGCGCTGAGCGGCGCCCTCGAGCGTCTGCGCAGCACAGGCAAGGACCTTGGCCGGTCCCCGCCTGTCACTCGCGGACCTGGTCTGGCCAGTCGGGCTGATTGTGGTCGATGACCATGGCAGCGCCAAGCTTGTGCACGAAGTCGTGGTTGTGCGGGCTGGCCGTTGCCACGACGGTCGCTCCCAGCGCCCGCGCGATCTGGACGGCCAGGTGACCTAGGCCGCCGGCCGCCGCAGTGATCAGGATGCGGTCGCCCGCGCCGACAGACAGGATTCGGTCAGTCCCTGCTCGGCCGTCAGCGCATCTATCGGCGCTCCGGCCGCGTCGATAACCGACAGGCCAGCCGGGATCGGTGCGAGCTGCTCGATCGGGCATGTCACGTACTCGGCATAGCATCCGGAAAGCCCGGGATAGCCGTAGACCGGCGCACCATCGTCAAATGCGGCGTCCTCGCCGGTATCACCCACGATAACGCCGGCGAACTCGCCGCCCGGGATGTAGGGCATCGGGCCTGTCCAGGCACCCTGGCGGATGGAGATGTCCCACGGCCCGACCCCCGCAGCCTGAACGCGGATCAGTGCTTCGCCGTCAGCAGGCTCAGGCAGGTCCACATCGGCGAGATGCATTGCCTCAGGCTCGTCACCGAGGCGTTCCACGATCATTGCCCGCATTCCGATCCCCAGCTGAGGCTTCGTGCTCCGTTAGCAGTCCTCCGGCGAGTTTACGGGCCTGCCGGCGGCCGCCCTGAGATCGGCTGCCGTCAGCTAGATCAGGGACTCCAGCGTCGCGCGTGCACCGCGCTGCTGCAGCGACCCGAGTGCTGACCGGTACGCGGTAACGAACCGCTTGTCGTCGACCAGGTCTCCGAACACGTCCCGGTTGGCAATGAACGCGTCTGGGTCCGCCCGCTGGCTCCTGGCGAGCTGCATCAGACTGTCCCGGAGCCGGTCAACGACCTCGATCGGCTGACCCTGCTCGTCGACGCCTTCCGCATAGCGCGCCCAGCTTGCCACCACCGCAGCCGAGCGCCTGATCTCGCCCCCGGTCGCAAGCTGCTGGCGGACCACCGGCAGCAGCCACTTCGGAATGCGGTCCGAGCTCTGGGCGCACAGCCGGGCGATGGTGTCGCGGACTTGCGGGTTGCAGAAGCGCTCGATCAGCGTGTGCTTGTACCCGTCAAGGTCGACACCGGGCACGGGCGCCAGGGTCGGGGTTGCCTCGACGTTCATGTAGCCGAGAAGAAATGCCTGGAACAACGGGTCCTGGGCGGCTTCGTGCACCAGCCGGTAACCGCACAGGTAGCCGAAGTAGCACATGGCCTGGTGACTGGCGTTCAGCAGCCGCAGCTTCATCAGCTCGTAGGGCTCAACCCGGTCCACGATCTGAATCCCGGCCTCTTCATAGGGCGGCCGCCCGTCGGTGAAGGTGTCCTGAAGCACCCACTGCGTGAAGGGCTCGCAGACAACCGGCCACCGGTCATCGATCCCGAATCGCTCCCGGATCTCGGCCCGGTCCGTGTCGGTCGTCACCGGAGTGATGCGGTCGACCATCGAGTTGGGAAACCGGACCTCGCGCTCGACCCAGTCGCCAAGGCCCGGCTCCCGCAGCCGGGCAAAGGCCGTGAACACCCGCCGACTCAGCTGACCGTTGCCCTGCAGATTGTCGCAGGACATGATCGTGAAGGGCGCGAGCCCGCGCTCCCGGCGGCGCCGGAGGGCTTCGGTGATCAGGCCGAACGTGGTGCGCGGCAGCGCACCTGGCTCGAGATCGCGGATCACGTCCGGGTTGCCGGCGTCGAAGTCCCCGGTCACGTCACTGAGGTTGTAGCCACCCTCGGTGATTGTCAGGGACACGATGCGGGTCGACTCGGCCGCCATCCGGGTAATGACCGCCTCGGGATCGTCGGGCGCGAACAGGTACTCCACGATGGACCCGACCACGCGAGGCTCGTATCTCCCGTCGCTGTGTTTCAGCACGAGCGTGTAGAGCCCGTCCTGAGCGTCGAGGGCCTGCTGCATGCCGCGGTCTGCCGCCATCACCCCGACGCCGCAGATGCCCCAGTCCAGCGGTGCGCCGTCGTTCATCAGGCGGTCGTGGTACATCGCCTGGTGCGCCCGGTGGAAGCCGCCTACGCCGAAATGGACAACGCCTGGCCTGACGCAGTCACGGTCGTAGGCCGGCCCGGGCACCCGGCCACGCCAGTACGCAAGTGTCCGCCCGTTGAGCGGTCTCGGGTTACCCGGCAATGCGGGGTGCGCCATTACCGTCGGCTCCTACCCGGCCGTGCTGGCCAGCAGCGCTTCAACCCGGTTAAGTACGCGCTGGAAGCTGGCCTGCAGGTTCGCCAGGGTGGCGATGTTCTGACCGATGAGTGCATTCTGGTAAGCCGCTTCCACAGTGAGCCAGGTGTTGGTCAGGTTCACGTGCTGCCTGCAGGAGACGTCGGCAACGGCAGTAGCGGTCTCGGCTGCCGTCGGGCTAGCCGGCCAGTTATGCTGCGCGGCCTGCTGCGGGCTGCCGTAGTGATAGCCGCGCTGTGCCATGCACCTGCGACCAGGCGGCGTCAACGGCGAGGACGCGCGGGTCAGTCTGGGTCCACAGCCTTGCCTGCTGGGCGATACGCCGGGACCGGGTCGCTGGGCTGGCTAGCTGCCAGGGCGGTAGATCTCGTTGTTGGCCAGGTTCAGGCAGCCCGGCTTGCCGGACCGGCGCGATCCTGGCGCCGGGCGCGAAGCCGAGCAGCGCACAGCGCCAGGCCGGCGGCTTGGCTTGAGCTCGTTGAAGGAGCTGAATCCGCCGAGGAAGAGCCCGCCGCCAGCGGCGCCGCTGGCAGCGGCGGGCAGCGCGGTAGCCATAGCGTGCTGGCATCAGCCAGAGGCTGGTGACCCCGACCCGTACTCGATGCGTCTGCAGGAGCGCTTGCTCCTTGCGGCTCGGCGTGGCCTGGCTGGTGTAGACGAATCCTCTGGCGGCCATGCACTTCTGCGTCAGCAGCGCTTGCGCCTCCGCCAGCACTGTCTGCTGCAGGCCCGCCACGTCGCGTAGGAATTCAGCGGCAGGCTGATGGTCTGGCCGAGGCTGCTGACGGAATCGGCGGCACGGTTATCTTCGGCCGGCCGTTGGACCCGGCCGCCCAGGCACCGCAAGGAAGCCTCCGCCAGGACCGGGACGATAAGACCCGGCCCGGCGACGGGCCGGACGACTGTCCCTGCCCGGCATGCCCGGTGCCGCCGCCGACGAGCACGGCCGCGAGCAACGCAGACGCTCAGCAGGCAGGCGGCGATCTGCCTGCCCAGCGGCTGACCAGGCAGCTCTGGCTCAGCGCGGTCAGCGGCGCAGCGCATCGGCGGGCTCGATGGTGCTCGCGCGCAGCGACGGGTACAGGCCGGCCAGCAGCCCGATCACCGCGCCGGCGGCAGGAGCGGCGAAGACGATGCGCGGCGTCGAGCAGCGCCGTCCAGTGCTCGGAGATGGTCACGCCGATCGCGACCAGCACGCCGAGGCAGGCTCCGACCAGACCGCCGAACAGTCCGAGTGCTGTGGACTCGGCCAGGAACTGGATGGCGATATGCCGGGGCCTGGCGCCGAGCGCACGGCGCAGGCCGATCTCGCTGGACCGCTCGAGCACCGCCACCAGCGTCGTGTTCGCGATTCCGACCGCACCGATGATCAGTGCGACCCCGGCCAGCGCGAGGAACACGGCATTGAGGCTTGCTGTCACCGACTTCTTGAGCTGGGCCGGGTTGACCGGTGCCGTCGCGGTCAGCAGTTTCGGGTTATCGGGCCGCAGTGCTACGGCCCCCTGCTCGCGCAACGACCTGAGCCGCCCCGAGCCTGGTGTGGATCAGCATCTGCGCCGGGTTGTACGACGGCGGGAGGGCCCCACAGCTGCAGTGCGGTGCTCTCGGGTACCGTCACGCCCAGATTGAGCTGCGGCAGCCGCGGGTCGTCGGCACAGGATGCCGACCACGGTGAACGGCTGGCCGCCGATGAAGATGGCGGGCTCGTTCACCAGGCTGGATATGCCGAGCTGCGCCGCGGCCGTCTTGCCAAGCACCGCGACGTCCTGCGCGGTGGCCTCGTGGAACTGGTTGAACAGCACGCCGGCCTCGAGCTGCGCGCCACTGGCGGCCAGGGCTCCCGGGCTTGCCGCTGTCACTGGCAGGCCGACCTTAGTTGCCGTCGGCGCTGGGCGGCAGCGCGCTCACCGGCGTATTGCCGAAGCTGACCGGCCACCAGACACCAGCTGCCAGCACGCCGTGGATGCGGTCGGCCAGCGCATCGGCATTCATGGGGAAGTCCATCGGGCTGCAGACCCGCCGCGGGCGCCCGTATCGCTGACCGTCACCTGGGTGGCGTCCTGGACATTAAAATCCCTGCCGATCTGCCCGGCAGCCGTCTGCGACAGCGCGACGATGGCGACGAAGCCGCCGATGCCCGCGACGGTGCCAAGCACGGTCAGCGCCGAGCGACCCGGGCGCTGCAGTAGCCCGGCTATCGCCTCGCTGGCCAGGTCCGCCAGGCGGAACCGGGACGGGGTCTGAACGGTCCGGCGGCGGCGAGCCGTCCCGCGGTGGCTAGCCGCCCGGGAGCGCATGCGAGCCTCCGCTCCGCTCGCCGTAGTGCGCACCCGGATCCTCGTGCGCCAACGGATCTTCCGTTGCCCAGGGATCTTCCGGCAGCTGCGGATGTTCCGGCAGTGCCGGGCCCTGTTCCGACAGCCTGCCGTCGCGAATCCTGATCTGCCGCTGGGCTCGGGCCGCGACTACCGGGTTGTGGGTGATCACCACGAGCGTCGCCCCCTGGCTGTGCAGCTGACCGAGCAGATCGGTCAGCTCCTTGGTGGCAGCGGTATCCAGGTTTCCGGTCGGCTCATCGCACAGCAGCAGCGACGGGCGGTTGACCAGTGCCCGCGCGATCGCTACCCGCTGGCGCTCTCCGCCGGACAGCTCTGTCGGCAGCGCGTGCGCCCTGGCGGCCAGGCCGACCCCGCTCGAGCGCGGACATGGCCTCCGCGTACCTTCGTCGCCGCGGCATGTCGGCGTAGACCTGGGCAAGCATGACGTTCTCGATTGCTGAGCGATGCGGCAGCAAGTGGAACGACTGGAAGACGAACCCGATGTGCCGGGCACGGACGGCCGCCCGGTCGCGCTCGGAGGCGCGGCCAAGGTCGATGCCGTCGATCTCCAGCTTGCCCTCGGTGGGCCGGTCCAGCAGGCCGAGCAGGTTGAGCAACGTCGACTTGCCCGATCCCGACGGGCCCATGATGGCCACGTGCTCGCCGCGCCTGATGACCAGGTCGGTCGGCTTCAGCGCCTGGACCGGCGGCGGCCCCGAGTAGGTGTAGCCGACGGCCGACAGCTGGATTACCGGCGGCTCACCCGACGCTGCGGTCATTGCCCGCCGCCTTCCGGCTGGACGGCCGTACGCGCACGGCCCGCTGTCGCGTAGTTCTCGCCGGTGATCACCCGGTCGCCGGCCTTCAGCGCACCTGGCTGCAGCGGGATCACCTGCAGCAGGCCTCCGCCCGACATCCCCACCTGCACGGGAACCCGCACCGCAGTAGTTCCGACGAGCTTGGAGACATAGGTCCGGCCGTCGGCGCTAGCGAAGACGGCGGCTTCCGGCACCGCCAGCACGGCCCCGTGACTGCGTGCAGCAGTGATGGTCAGCGAGAGGTCCTGGCCGACCAGGGACATCGGCAGCGGGCGGTCCGGCCTTGATGCCCACGCGTACGTAGAGGCCGCCAGAGACCGATGCCTTGCTCGCGGTGACGTGCGACACCGAGGTGATCCGGCCGGGAATGGTGCCGCCAGAGCCAGGCTGGTGATCGTTACCTTCATGCCCGGCCTGACCAGGTTGGCCTCGCTGGGGTTTAGCTGGCCGGAGATAGTGGGATTGCCGATCGCGAGGGTCAGCGCGCTGGCGCTGATCGACTGGCCCACTTTGGCGCTCAGGCTGACGATTCTGGCTGGCAGCTGCGGAACGAAGGTGTACTGGCCAAGCGGGACTACCGGTCCGCGGTCGGCTTTCGGGCCGCTAGTGATCTGCTGCGGCGTGTAGCCGATGCCCTTGTAGAAGGCGTCGACCGCCGCGGATGTGCCGCGCCCGAAGGACCCGCTGGCGTCGGCGCCGGTCGAGTAGCCAAGCGACGCCAGGTCGTCCTGCAGTTCGGTGACGTCCGGCCCTGTCTCGCCTGGCTCAAGGTTCCGGTAGGCGGGCACAGTGCCTTGCAGCACGAAGAACGGCTGGCCGGCTACCTCGAGCAGCACGCTGCCCTGACCGACGGTGCTGCCCCTGTGCCGGAAGATCCTGGTCACGATCGGCTGGACGTTCTGGTTGCCTGCGGCTGCGCTGCCACCAGATCCGCCAATGGCCGACGGGCTGAACTCCTTCGGCGCACCGACCACGGCCTGGCCGAGAACCGTCGCGGTCAGCACCGTGTTCTGCACTGGCGCGGTCAGCTCGGTCAGGGCTGGCGGCCTGGTCTGGGCTGCCTGCTCGGCCGGCGATTTGATCTGGGACGTCAGCAGCAGTGCGGTTGCCCCGGCGAGAACGACGAACGCGACAGCCGCCAGGAGGATGATCCGACGCCGGCGCAGGCGGTCATAGCCACGGGCCCCGTCGACCGCTGTCGTGTCCACTGCTGTTGTGTCCACCGCTGTCACCCCAACTGGCGATGCCGGCCGTCGCACTGGCGCACACCGATCCGGCGACTGCGCCTGAAGGCTGCCCACCAGCAGCGCTTTGAGGCCACCAGGAAGCCGCGCACGGCGCTTCCAGGTTTACCAGGTCGCTGAGCCCCCGAATCACGGCTTGCCAACTATGCGGACAACGTTACGACAACCGTCCAAGTTCCGTGGACTCATTGGGAACTGTCCCCATTTGCGACATCAGTCCCGCTGCTTGCCAGGCCACCCGCTGGAGCCGTCTGCCGGCCGAACGGGAATGGGCCGCGGTGGGAAACCGATGGTATCGTTTTCCCATGGAAGCTGTCGTTGACCAGGCCGGCCGGGTCGTGCTGCCTAAGCCCATCCGCGACGCGCTGGGCTTGCTTCCCGGCACCAGGGTCGACATCACGCCCTACGGCGCCGGCGCGCAGATCGTGGCTGCAGGCCGGACGGCGCGCCTGGTTGAGCGAGCACGGGCTGCTGGTTGCTGTTGGCGACACTCCGGTGGACGATGATGTGGTCTTCGCACTGATCGACGCGGGCCGCAAGTGACAATCGCCGTCGATACCAGCGTCGCCGTGGCGCTGCTGGTGCAGTCACATCGTGAGCATCAGACCGTGGTGCGCTGGTGGAGCGGGCAGGAGATCGCGCTCAGCGGCCACGCTCTGGCCGAGACTTACTCGGTACTCACCAGGCTGCCCGGCGACTCGCGGCTGGCACCTGCCGATGCGGCCCGGCTGATCGCTGCCCGTTTCTCTGCGCCGCTGATGCTCAGCAGCGCACGCGCGCGCAAGTTGCCAGAGACACTCAGCCGCCTGGGAATCGCAGGGGGCGCCGTCTATGACGCGCTGGTGGCACTGGCCGCGCGAGAGCACGGGGCCGCCCTCGCGACGCGAGACGCGCGGGCACGCGGCACCTATGACGCTGTCGGCGTCGAGGTGATCGTCGTTACCTGATTACGCCTGCGCAGGTGCGTTCCGTTGCGGACACTGGCCGTGGCCGATCATCAAGGCGAAGCTGAACACCATGAAACAGCGAGTCGCAGTCATCGGCGCCGGGGGCCACACGGGCAGTTTTGTCGTCGCCGAGCTAGCAGCGCCGGGGAATGACGCCGATCCGGTGCGATCGCGCCACCAACCTGGACCTGGCCTTCAAGGGCGCTGACGCGGTGATCAACTGTGCGGGGCCATTCGCGGCTACGGCCGCGCGGGTGATCGAGCCCGCGATCCGCGCCGGGATCCCTTATCTCGACGTCACCGCCGAAATCGAGGTCGTGACGGACACCTTCGCCAACTATGCCGAGGCCGGCATCCCGATCGTGCCGGCGGCGGCGTTCTACGGCGGTCTCGGGGACCTGCTCGCCACGGCGGCGATGGGAGACTGGCCGGCGGCCGATCATCTGACCATCGCGTACGCCCTCAGCAGTTGGCGCCCGACTCCCGGCACCCGGGCGACTGGTCGCGTCTCCGCCCAGCGCCGGAATGGACGGCGGATTGCCTACACCGGCCACCGGCTGCAGTTCCGCGAGGGCGACGCGCCCCGCACCGAGTGGACTTTCCCGGCGCCCATCGGTACCCGTCCGGTCATCGGCGAGGTCACGATGGCCGACAGCGCGACTATCCCGACGCATCTGGACACCCCCGAGATCTCGACGTACATGTCGAGCAACGCCCTCGACGACCTGTCCGCCCCTGACCCGTCAGGCCCGGTCGCGGTCGACGAGCGCGGCCGCTCGGCGCAGACATTCCTGGTCGAGGTCGTCGCACGGTCGGGTGGCGTGGAACGCCGCGCGGTGGCCAGCGGCCGGGACATTTATGCGGTCACGGCGCCCCTGGTCGTCGAGGCAGCCTGCCGGATACTGGCCGGAGCAGGCGACACCGCGGGCGTCGCCTCGGTCGGCGCGCGCTTCGACGCAGCGGACTTCCTAAGCTCGCTCAGCCCAAACCACCTGACCCTCGGATAGCCTGCTGTGTTTCGGGACTTCGAGCGGACCGGAAGGGTGCCAGATGCCTCGGGTGGATGTCGACGGAGTTGGTATCGAGTACGAAATCACGGGGGAAGGGCGTCCGGTCATCCTGCTGCACGGCTTTCCGGATTCCGGTCGGCTGTGGCGGCACCAGGTACCCGCACTTGCCGAAGCCGGGTTCCAGGTCATCGTCCCTGACCTTCGGGGCTACGGGTGTTCCGATAAGCCCGAGGCTGTGGAGTCCTATTCGCTTCCGCTCCTGGCCGGAGATGTCCTTGCGGTCCTGGCCGATCTGAAGATCGACAGGGCTCACGTAGTCGGCCACGACTGGGGTGCGGCGCTGGCCTGGCTGCTCGGTACTTTGTCGCCCGGCAACGTTGATCACCTGGTTGCGCTGTCGGTCGGCCACCCGTCCACGTTCCGCCGCACGCTGGAGCAGTGCGAGAAATCGTGGTACATGCTGCTGTTCCAGTACCCGGGCATCGCCGAGCGCTGGCTGACGGACGATAACTGGGCCAACTTCAGGAGCTGGGGACGACACCCCGACGCCGAGTAAGTAATCGCCGATCTGGAGGCGGCCGGCTCGCTCACGCCCGGCCTGAACTGGTACCGCGCCAATATCCCGCCCGAGTCCTGGGTCGGGCCGCCGCTGCAGCTCCCGCCCGTGCACGCCGCCACGATGGGAGTCTGGAGTACCGGGGACTTCGCTCTCACCGAGGCGCAGATGACCGACTCGGCAGAGAACGTGGCAGGCACATGGCGTTACGAGCGCCTGAATGGCCCAGGCCACTGGATGCAGCTAGAGGCGCCAGACCAGGTGAACGCGCTCCTGCTCGACTTTCTGCCTCGCTGAGCTAGACGCCTCAGCGCAGAAGCTTGGCCGGCGTGATCGGCAGGTCGCGCACGCGGATACCGGTGGCGTGATAGACGGCGTTGGCGATGGCGGCAGCTGCACCGACGATGCCGATCTCGCCTATACCTTTGGAACCCATCGGGTTGACGTGCGTGTCTTCCTCGTCGATCCAGGCGATATCGAACTGACCTACGTCGGCATTGGCCGGGATGTGGTAGCTGGCGAAGTCGTGGTTCATGACGTGCCCGAAGCGCGGATCCACAAGGCTCTCCTCGTGGAGTGCCATGCCCAGGCCCATCGTCATCCCGCCGATGATCTGCGAGCGGGCGGCTTTGGGGTTAATAATCCTCCCGGCGGCGAAGACTCCGGTCATCTGCGGAATGCGCACCTCGCCGGTGTCGGCGTCCACCCGCGCCTCGACGAAGCAGGCTCCGAACGCATGCATCGCGTAGTTGTCGGCCTCGGCGTTCTCGGGTGCAGCGGCCTCGGCCTGGTCGCCTTCGGCCGGGCTGTAGCCGTGCCTGTCGCGGAAGACGCGGGCTGCCTCGAAGATGGCCGTTCCCCAGCTCGCGATGCCGGAGGAGCCGCCCGCGATGGAAGCTTCGGGCAGGGCGGTGTCACCGATGCGCACGTCCATGTCCTCAACGCCAGTCCCCAGGGCGTCGGCGGCGATCTGGGCTAGCGCTGTCCAGGTTCCGGTGCCGATATCCGCGGCGCCGATCTCCACGACGTAACGGCCGTCCCCGACGTGAGCTGATCCTTGCGACCGAGCCCGGGAACCTGACGACGGGAAAGGTGGATGATGCCACTCCGGTACCTATGTGCCAGCGGCCTTCCGTCCGGGCGCGCGGGCGTGCGTCGCGGCCAGCCCAGCCGAAGCGGCGCGCTCCTTCGAGCAGGCAGGCAACGAGGTTGCGGCTGGAGTAGGGGAGCCCCGTCTCGGCGTCGATCTCGGGTTCGTTACGGATGCGGAACTCGACGGCGTCCAGTCCGCAGCTGATCGCCATCTCGTCCATCGCTGATTCCAGCGCGAACATCCCCGGTGCTTCGCCGGGGGCACGCATCAACGACGGCACCGGAACGTCGAGCGCGGCCAGACGATGAGTGGTGCGGCGGCTTTGTGTTGCGTACATCGTCCTGGTCGGAACGGCGGCCTGCTCGGCGAACTCCTTTGTCTTCGCGGTCTGCTCGATGACGTCATGGCAGATGGCGGTGAGGCGGCCGTCCTGGTCGGCGCCGAGGCGGATCCGCTGGATGGTCGGGGTTCGGTAGCCGACGCCGGAGAACATCTGCTGGCGGGTGAGCGCGAACTTGACCGGACTGCCCTCGGACCACCTGCGCGGCCAGCGCCGCGAGGATCGGTGTTGGCGTGCAGCGTCTTCGACCCGAAGCCGCCGCCGACGTAGGGAGCTATGATCCGCACCCGGTCGCGGTCGAGCCCGAGAACCTGGGCGACCGTCCCTCTGATCCAGTGCGCTCCCTGCGTGGACTCATAGAGGGTGAGGTCTCCCGCATCCCACAGCGCCACCGTGGTGTGCGGCTCCATCGGGTTGTTGTGCTCCATCGGCGTCGTGTAGGTCTCGTCGAGCTTCACCGCCGCCGAAGAGAACGCCTGGTCGAAGTCGCCTTCCTCGGTGTCCGTCGGGTAACCCGGGTTCACCAGCTCCGGCGCGTACAAGTCGTCCCGGTCCGCGCGCAATTCGACGTCGTGAGGCTCCTCGTCGTAGGACACGCGGACCAGGCTCGCGGCATAACGGGCAGTCTCGAGCGTCTCAGCGACCACGGCGGCAACGTACTGGCCGCGGAAGGCGACGTCGCCTGCCTGCAGGACGGCGAGTTCCTGGTCGCTGGTATCGGCCAGCCTGGGGGCGTTGTCATGGGTAAGTACCGCTACCACACCGGGCAGAGCCTCGGCGGCGCTGGCATCTATCCGCGTGACCCGGCCCCGTGCGACCTCGCTCTGTACCGGGAACAGGTAGAGCGGGTTATCGAAGCGATGCTCGTAGGCATAAGGGGCGGTCCCGGTGACCTTCTGCGGCCCGTCGCGGCGGTCGAGAGGCGCGCCGATGGCCTTGCGCTCGGTGATCGTGGTCATCGGCCCTCCGACAGGTCCAGCAGGGTGCGGGTCATGACGTTGACCGCGAGCGGCACCTTGTACGCGTTCTCGCGCAACGGCACCGCTGCCGCCAGCTCGGCTTCGGCCGCGGCGCGGAAGCTCTCCTCGATCGCCGGCCTGCCGCGCAGGGCATCCTCGGCCTTCCGGGCACGCCAGGGCCTGTGCGCCACCCCGCCCAGGGCAATCCGCGCGTCACGCACCACGCCATCTCGCACCTGCAGCGCCGCGGCGACCGAGACCAGCGCGAAGGCGTACGAGGCCCGCTCGCGCACCTTGCGGTATCTCGAGTTGGCCGAGAAGCTCAAGGGCGGCAGATCCACCGCGGTAATGAGCTCCGCGTGCTCCAGGGTGGTGTCGCGCTCGGGCTCGTTCCCCTGGCAGGCGGTAAAGCTCGGTGATCGGGATCTCCCGTTCCCCGTCCGGCCCCTGGATGCGGACCACTGCGTCTAGCGCGGTCATCGCGACAGCCATGTCCGAGGGGTGGGTGGCGACGCAGTGCTGGGAAGCGCCGAGGATTGCGTGACCGGAGTTGCATCCCTCCAGCGCCGAACAGCCCGTTCCCGGCTCCCGCTTATTGCACGGTGTGGTCGTGTCGTAGAAGTAGGCACAGCGGGTGCGCTGCAGGAGGTTCCCGCCCGTCGTGGCAAGATTCCGTAGCTGTCCGGAGGCCCCCGAGAGCAGGGCCTGCGACAGCACCGGGTAGCGGGAGCGGATTCTCCGGTCGGCGGCCAGCTCGCTGTTGGTCACCGCAGCGCCAATGCGCAGCCTGCCGTCCGGCAGATCCTCGATCTCCGCGGAGGTCAGGCGCCTGATGTCCACCAGCACATCCGGCTGCATCACGTCCAGCTTCATCAGGTCCACCAGGTTCGTGCCGCCGGCCAGGAACTCCGCAGTCCGCTCCCTGACGAGCGTCGCGACGGCCCCGGAGATGTCCCCAGCCCGCTCGTAGCGGAAGGGCTTCACCGCGGCACCCTGCATTCGGCCGCCTCGCGGATGGCGGGGACGATGTTCGCGTAGGCGCCGCAGCGGCACAGGTTGCCGCTCATCCGCTCCCGGATCTCCTCGTCGGTGAGCGGCATTTCCGCCGGCGCTTATGTCCCTGGATGACGTGGCTGGGCCATCCTGCCTCGGCCTCTGCGAGCATTCCTACCGCGGAGACAATCTGGCCCGGCGTGCAGTATCCGCACTGGAACGCGTCATGCTCGATGAAGGACCTCTGCATCGGGTGCAATTCGCCGTCTGTGGCGAGCCCTTCGACCGTGATGATCTCCGCTCCGTCATGCGCCACGGCCAGTGCGAGACAGCTGTTGACGCGCTTGCCGTCGAGCAAGATGGTGCACGCGCCGCACTGACCGTGGTCGCAGCCCTTCTTAGGCCCATAGATACCGAGACGTTCGCGCAGAGCGTCGAGCAGCGTCGTGCGCGGATCCACCTCGATCCGATGCTCCCTCCCGTCAACTTTCAGCGTGATGTCCACGTCTTTGCCTCCACATTTCGGTGCGGACTCCCCTTAATTACCGCGTCACGTCGCGTAGAGCGTTTCGCGGCTCTCGTGCATCTTCTGCGGTAGGGGCGGTGCCGCGTATTCGTCGGTGACGACTTCGATGTAGGAGGCGGAGCCGTTCTGGCCCGCCTGCTGCAGGGCCTGGTCCAGCTCGCCGCAGGTGGTGACGCGGGCGGTGAACCAGCCGTCGCAGCCGAGGGCGTGCGGCAGTTCGGAGTAGCGCCATGCCGCCAGGTCGTTGTAGGCGATGTTGGGGTCCTTGCACAGGAGCCGCTCGATCAGGTAGCCGGAGTTGTTGAGGACGAAGACGGTGGGCTTGAGCCCGCGGCGGCCCATCTGGCTGATCTCCTGAGCGGTGAGCTGGTGTGATCCCTCTCCGGTGAAAAGGACGACGCGGCGGTCAGGAGCGGCGACGGCCGCGCCGAACGCGGCCGGGGTGGCCCAGCCGATCGCGCCCCAGAGGGACTGGTTGTCGAAGGTCGCGCCCTTCGGCATCGGCGCGAAGGCCAGGCCCATCGAGGAGGTCCCGGTCTCGGCCACGACGATGTCGTCTGGCTGCAGGAAATCGGCCCACCGCGGGTACAGCGCGTCGGCCGTGATGGCGTCGCCGCCGTTGCCGGTCACCGGCCCGAGCGAGGCCGGCTGCAGGGTGGTCTCCCGGCCGCGGCGCTTGACGCGGCTGGTGAGCGAGCTGAGGACATCGCCCATCTCGACGTCGTGAAACTCCTGCTGGCCGACGATGGTGTAGTGATGCTTGATGGCGATCGTCTTGTTCGGGTCCAGCCGCGCGGTGAACGCGCCGGTGTTGAAGTCGGTCATGAGCGTGCCGACAGTCACGACCTGGTCGCAGGACTCGACGTACGCGCGCACGTCGGGGTTCATCAGCCTGCCGTCATACATCCCGATGAAGGACGGCTGCTGCTCGTCCAGGACGGACTTGTCGCCGAACATCGTGGCGAAAGGCATGCCGCTGGCGTCGACGAAGGCCTGCAGCTGTGACTGCAGCCCGAGGCGCTTGACCAGCCATCCGGGCAGGATGCATGCGGTGTCCGGCGCTGTCCAGGGCAGCCACGATCGCGTCGGTGGCGGCCTTGACGTTGTCCGGGTTGCTGCGCGGCGGCTCGAGAGGCTGCGCGGAACCGAGGACTTCCTGGTCCGCGACATCGGACGGGATCGCCATGTAGACCGGCCGCCGATGGTAAAACGCCTGAGCGATCAGCCGCTCGGTCTCATAAACGGCGTTCTGCGGGGTGATGATCGCCCGTGCGCACACGACCGGGCCCGCCATCTTCGCGAAGAAGTCGAACTCGCCGTTTCCCAGGGTGTGGTGGACCAGCTCGCGCTTGTGCTGGGCCTTCCTCGCCGGCATGCCGGTCAGGTGGAAGACGGGCACATTCTCCGCGTACGCTCCGGCGACGCCGCTGATCGCGCTGAGCTCCCCGACACCGTAGGTGGTGCTGAGAGCACCGACGCCGCGAACGCGCGCGTACCCGTCGGCAGCGTAAGCCGCATTCAGCTCGTTGCAGCATCCGACGTAGTTGATGCGCGGGTCCTGGACGATGGCGTCATGAATGGGAAAGGCGAAATCGCCCGCGACAGCGAAGATGTCATCTATCCCGATGTCCTTGAGCCGTCCGAGCACGTGCTGGATTACTGTCTTCGGCATTTCCTGATCCCCCGGTGACTCTGCTCGCTGCTGGTGCCAAGCAGTAAGAGGGTCCCCGCCGGCGTGCCCTGCCTCACCACCCGCCGCGGGTGAATCGCCAGTTACCTCGAGAGCCACGCCGCCACTTCTCCCATCAGCGTGCCGGGGTTGACACCAGCTGGCTGCCCTCAACTTCCGCCATGGTCTTCTGCAGCGACCTGAGCGACGCTTCGCGCATCGCCAGAGCATCGATCTCCCGGAGCAGCCGGCTGTTCTCCGAGTGCTCGCCGTCCTGGCTGCGGTCTGCCTCGTCCAGGACCTCGATCCCGAAGCTGGACACTCGCTCGGCTTCGTCCAGAGCGCTCTTGAGCAGGGAGAATT
Source organism: uncultured Actinomycetota bacterium (assembly GCA_963808215.1). Lineage (GTDB taxonomy): Bacteria > Actinomycetota > Actinomycetes > Streptosporangiales > Streptosporangiaceae > JAJYUU01. The sequence goes on along the minus strand of CAWEEY010000016.1, from coordinate 24,622 downwards.
CGGTTCCGGTGACCGTGACCTGGTACCCGCCGCTGGTTAGCTCCGTCACTGTTGCCATGTGGTTAACCTCCATGTCGCAGTGGCTCGTTCCGATGTCGGCGCCCCTCGGTCGGCGGGGGTTCCCGTTCGAGCCTTCGTGACATCCATAATTCCGTTGGAGCCTTCTGGCAGCATCGCGGCGAGCACCCGTTCTCCGGTACGGGCATCTGGAGTCCGGGCCTACCTGCTAGCAGGAACAGCGCCAGTGCGAAGGCGTCTCAACGAGCCTCAAGGAAGGCCACGACCGCGAGGACGCGGCGATGGTTGTCCTCGGCCTCTGACAGGTTCAGCTTGGTGAGAATGCTCCTGACGTGCTTCTCAACAGTCCCCTCGGTGACCCATAGCCGCTTGGCGATGCCGCTGTTGGATCGCCCCTCGGCCATGAGGGCGAGCACTTCGACTTCTCGCGCGCTAAGCGCGGCAAGTGGGTCGTCGCGACGGCGTGCTGTCACCAACTCCTGCACCAGGGCGGGATCTACAACCGTGCCGCCCTCCGCGACGCGCTCGACCGTGTCGAGGAAGTCCGTCACGTTTGTGATGCGGCTTTTGAGGAGGTAGCCGATCGCGCGGCCGCTGGATAGCAGTTCCATGGCCTGGTCAACGTCCGCATAGGCAGATAGCAACAAAATGGCGATCTCGGGTCGTTCGGCCCGAATTACCATGGCCGCCTCGAGCCCCTCGATCGTGTGGCTTGGCGGCATCCGTATGTCGGATACCACCAGGTCGGGAGTGGCTTCGCGGACCAGCGCGAGAAGTTGCTGACCGTCGGCCGCCTGGCCGACGACGGTGTGGCCGGAACGCTCGAAAAGGCTCGCCAGGCCCTCACGGAGCAGGACATCGTCGTCGGCTAGCACGACTCGCAGCCCGGCCATGGCTGATCCGTCAGAGTTCAATCCGGGCCGCGCGGGCGGGCCGCCGCTGGTCATTCCCTGAAACTATCCGCCCGTGCCGCGGCGGGAATGTTGCGGGGGCGGCACAGCGTCGCCGGGCATGACGAGGCGTTACTCGTTCTTCGCGGCTAGCGAGCCGCCGCCTCGCATGCGGCCGTCGCCAACGATCCGGCGGATCGCGTCCGCTGACAAATCCGACTTCGGCACGAATCCCGCTACGGGGCTCGTAACGATGAGCTCTTCGACATCCACCGAAGGGCACGCCGAAATCAGGATGATCGTTGGCGCATCGCCACAGCCGCGCCGCGCTAGCAGCCTGGCAAGATCGAGCCCGCACTCGTCGCCGAGCATCAGGTCGATGAGGACGACGCCTGGGCGCAGCTTGGCAACGAGCTCCACAGCTTCTGCCGATGTGCGGGCTGCGCCTACCACGCGCACCCCTTGCCGCTCGAGCAGAAGCCGCGCAGCCTCGGCGAATGACCTGCAGTCATCCACTATGAGAACGCCGAATGCCACGCCTTCAGACTTCCAGGACTGGCCGCGCCGCGCATTGCAGCTAGCCGGAACTAAGGCCCTAGGGTCAACCCATCGGGTCAGGCGTTGCTCTCCATCTCGGCCCCGGTCTGGACGACGATGCGTCGCATCGGACTTGCCACATCACGAAACTGCCGCCTGACCAGGCACAATCTCGGCGCTGGATACACTCCGTGGGATGGCGGCCGTGCCCGGGGGGACCGGCGATGACCGGATCACGGGGGAGCAGGCGGCGCTGCGGAGGGTGGCGACGCTGGTGGCCCGCGCGGCGGCACCGGGCGAGGTGTTCGCCGCCGTCGCGGAGGAGGCCGGGCGGCTGCTTGGCGCCCACCACGCGACAATGAGCCGGTATGACCCGGACGGCACGGCAACGGTGGTCGCTTCGTGGAGCAGCACCGGTGCTGCCTTCCCCGTCGGTACTTGCATGCCCCTGGGCGGGCGGAACGCGCACACGCTGATTTTCCAGACCCACCGGCCGGCGCGGATCGACGACTACGCCGGCGCCTCGGGCCCGACCGGCAAGGCCGCCCGCGAGTTCGGCTTCCGCGCGTCGGTCGGTGTGCCGGTTAGCGTCGAGGGCGGGCTGTGGGGCCTCATGGTCGTTGAGTACACGCGGGACGAGCCGCTGCCCGCCGATACCGAGGCGAGGCTGGCCGGATTCACCGAACTGGCCGCGACCGCGATCGCGAACGCCCAGGCCCGCGTGGAGCTGCGCGGGTTCGCCGAGGAGCAGGCGGCTCTGCGGCGGGTGGCGACGCTGGTGGCCGACGCCGCGCTGCCGGAGCAGGTGTTTGCCGCCGTCACCGAGGAGGCCGGGAGGGTGCTGGGCGCCCACCGTGCGGCGATGACCCGGTATGACCCGGACGGCGCGGCAACGGTGGTCGCTTCGTGGAGCAGCACCGGTACTGCCTTCCCCGTCGGCACCCGGTGGAGCATCGGCGGGCGGAACCTGCTCACGGTGGTGTTCCAGACGGGGCGGGCGGTGCGGATCGACGACTTCGCCGGTGCCTCGGGCCCGGCCGTCAAGGCGCGCGAGTTCGGCGTCCGCGCGGGGGTCGGCGTGCCGGTCAGCGTCGAAGGCCGTCTGTGGGGCCTCATGTCCGTGGGATCCACGCGCGGGCCGCTGCCGGCGGGCACCGAGGCAGCGGCTGGCCGGGTTCACCGAGCTGGCCGCGACCGCGATCGCCAACGCGCAGGCCCGCACGGAACTGCGCGGTTTCGCCGATGAGCAGGCGGCGCTGCGCCGGGTGGCGACGCTGGTGGCCCGCGCGGCGCCGCCGGATGAAGTGCTCGACGCGGTCACCGAGGAAGCCGGGCGGCTGCTGGGCGCGCACCGCGCGGTCATGAGCCGGTATGGCCGCGAAGGCGCGGTGGTGGTCGCGTCTTGGAGCAGCACCAGCGCTGCCCTCCCTGTCGGCACCCGGTGGGCCATCGGCGGGCAGAACCTGCACACGATGGTGTTCGAGGGCCGCCAGCCGGCCCGGATGGACGACTACACCGCTGCCTTCGGCCCGGCCGCCGAGGCCCGCGACAGGGGCGTCCGTTCGGGAGTGGGCGTACCGATCAGCGCCGGGGGGCGGCTGTGGGGCCTCATGATCGTGTCCTCGACTCAGGAGGAGCCGCTACCCGCCGACACGGAGGCCCGGCTGGCGGGGTTCACCGAGCTGGCCGCGACCGCGATCGCGAACGCCGAAGCCCAGGCCGAGCTAGCTGCCTCGCGGGCGCGGATCGTGGCCACCGCTGATGCCACCTGCCGCCGCATCGAGCGCAACCTGCACGACGGCGCCCAGCAGCGCCTGGTCTCCCTCGCCCTGGACCTGCGCGCTGCAGAGGCGGTCGCACCCGCCGGGGCCGGTGAACTTGTACAACAGCTGGATGGAGTAGCCGCCGGAATGGACGGCGTGCTGGAGGACCTGCGCGAAATCGGCCGCGGTCTGCACCCGGCCATCCTGGCCGTTGGCGGCCTGCGCCCGGCGCTGAAGACGCTGGCCCGCCGATCCGCCATCCCCGTTGAACTCGAGATCCAGGTCGAGGGACGGCTGCCCGAGCCGGTCGAGATCGCGGCCTACTACACCGTCGCGGAGGCTCTGACCAACGCCGCCAAGCACGCCCACGCCACCGCCGCCACTGTCGAGGTCGCCTGCGGCGACGGCGTCCTCCACGTGCACGTCCGCGACGACGGAAACGGCGGCGCGGACTTCAGCCACGGGTCCGGCCTGGTCGGGCTCAGGGACCGGGCCGAGGCGCTCGGCGGCCACCTCTGGCTGCATAGCCCGCCTGGGGAAGGCACCACCCTGGAGATCACCCTGCCCCTCGAGATGTCAACGGACCTGCCACATCACGAGTCTGGCTCCTGACCAGGCAGAATCTCGGCGCGAATACACTCCGAAGCATGGCAGCCGTGCCCAGGGGGACCGGCAATGACCGGATCAAGGGGGAGCAGGCGGCGCTACGGCGGGTAGCGACGCTGGTGGCGGGCGCAGCGGCGCCGGTGGATGTGTTTATCTCGGTCACCGAGGAAGCCCGGCGGCTGCTAGGCGCCGACTACACATCGATGGCCAGGTATGACCCGGACGGCACGAGAACGGTGGTGGCTGCGTGGAGCAGTACCGGTGCTTCTTTCCCCGTCGGCGACCGGGCAAGGCTTGGCGGGCGGAACGTGCCGACGCTGGTGTTCCAGACGGGGAGGGCGGCGCGGATCGACGACTGCGCCAGCGCCTCGGGCGCTCTCGCCGAGGGCTCCCGCGCGATCGGCCTTCGCGCGGCTGTGGGCGTACCGATCCGCGTCGAGGGTGGACTGTGGGGCGTCATCATCGTGGGATCCCGCGCCGAGCCGCTGCCCGCCGACACTGAGGCCCGGCTGGCTGGGTTCACCGAGCTGGCCGCCACCGCTATCGCCAACGCCCAGGCCCGTACGGACCTGCGCAAGTTCGCCGAGGAGCAGGCCGCGCTGCGGCGGGTGGCGACGCTGGTAGCCCGTGCGGCGCCGCCGGCTGAGGTGTTCGCCGCGGTCACCGAGGAAGCCGGGCGGCTGCTGAGCGTGGATTCAGCGACGACGGCCCGGTACGGCCCCGACGATACGGTAAGCCTGGTCGCCAGCTGGAACAGCACCGGCGCTGCCTACCCCGTAGGCACCCAGCAAAAGCTCGGTGGGCGGAACACGGCGACGCTGGTGTTCCAGACCAGCCGGCGGCGCGGATCGACGACTTCGCCGGCGCCTCCGGCACGGTTGCCGAGGCCGCCCGCGAGTTCGGTATTCGCGCGGCTGTCGGCGTGCCCGTCAGCGTCGAGGGTGCGCTGTGGGGCGTCATGCTCGTCGGATCCCGCGGGAAGCTGCTGCCCGCCGACACCGAGGCGCGGCTGGCCGGGTTCACCGAACTGGCAGCGACCGCGATCGCCAACGCCGAGGCGCGGACGGAGCTGCGCGGGTTCGCCGAAGAGCAGGCCGCGCTGCGGCGGGTGGCGACTTTGGTCGCTCATGCGGCGCCGCCGCCACGGGTCCTCACCGCGGTCACCGAGGAAGGCGGGCGGCTGCTGCACGCCGGGTACGCGTCGATGCACCGGTACGGCCCGGACGGCACGATGAAGGTGGTTGCCAACTGGAGCAGCACCGGCGCTGCTGCATTCCCCGTCGGCACCCAGGCAAGGCTCGGCGGGCAGAACGTGTCCACGCTGGTGTTCCAGACGGGGCGGACGGCGCGGATCGACGACCGTTTCGGCGGCTCGGGCCCGGTCGCCGAGGCCGGCCGCGAGTTTGGCATCGGCGCGGCGGTCGGCGTGCCGGTCAGCGTCGAGGGTCGGCTGTGGGGCGTCATGGTCGTGGGATCCCGCGCGGGACCGCTGCCGGCGGGCACCGAGGCGCGGCTGGCCGGGTTCACCGAGCTGACCGCGACCGCGATCGCCAACGCCGAGGCCCAGGCCGCCCTGACCGCTTCTCGGGCGCGGATCGTGGCCACCGCCGACGCCACCCGGCGCCGCATCGAGCGCAACCTGCACGACGGCGCCCAGCAGCGCCTGGTGTCGCTCGCCCTGGAGCTGCGCGCCGCAGAGGCGGCCGCGCCACGGGGCACCGGTGAACTAGTGCAGCAGCTGGACCGCGTGGCCACCGGGATGGACGGCGTACTGGAGGAACTGCGCGAAATCGGCCGCGGCCTGCACCCGGCCATCCTGGCCGACGGCGGCCTGCGCCCGGCACTGAAGACGCTGGCCCGCCGATCCGCCGTCCCCGTGCAACTCGACATCCAGGTAGAAGGAAGGCTGCCCGAGCGGGTCGAGACCGCCGCCTACTACGCCGTCGCGGAGGCACTGACCAACGCCGCCAAGCACGCCCACGCCACCGCCGCCCAGATCGATGTGGCCGAAAGTGACGGCGTCCTGCACGTGCGGGTCCGCGACGACGGGCGCGGCGACGCGGACTTCAGCGACGGGTCCGGCCTCGTCGGGCTCAAGGACCGCGCCGAAGCGGTCGGCGGCCATCTCCGGCTCGACAGCCCGCCCGGCGAGGGCACCACCCTGGAGATCACTCTGCCCCTCGAGATGTCAACGGACCTGCCACATCACGAAGCTGGCGGCTGACCAGGCACAATCTCGGCGCGGATACACTCCGTGGAATGGCGGCCGTGCCGCGGGAAACCGGCGATGACCGGATCACGTGGGAACAGGCGGCGCTGCGGAGGGTGGCGACGCTGGTAGCCCTGGCCGCGCCTCCGGCGGAAGTGTTCGCCGCGGTCACCGAGGAGGCCGGGCGGCTGCTGGGCGCCGACTACACCACGATGGCCAGGTATGACCCGGACGGCGCGAGAACTGTCGTCGCCGGGTGGAGCTGCACCGGTGCTGCCTTGCCCGCCGGCGCCCGGGCGAGGCTCGGTGGGCGGAACGTGCCGACGCTGGTGTTTCAGACGCACCGGCCTGCGCGGATCGACGACTATGCCAGCGCCTCGGGCCCTCTCGCCGAGGACGCCCGCACGATGGGCCTCCGCGCGGCTGTCGGCGTACCGATCCGCGTCGAGGGCGGGCTGTGGGGCGTCATCGTCCTGGGTTCCCGCGCGGCGCCGCTGCCCGCCGACGCCGAGGCCCGGCTGGCTGGGTTCACCGAGCTGGTTGCCACCGCTATCGCCAACGCCGAGGCCCGCACGGAGCTGCGCGGGTTCGCCGAGGAGCAGGCCGCGCTGCGCCGGGTGGCGACGCTGGTGGCCCGCGGTGCGCCGCCGGGGAGGTGTTCGCCTCGGTCACCGAGGAGGCCGGGCGGCTGCTGGGCGCCGACTACACGGCGATGGCCCGCTATGAACCGGACGGCGCGAGAACGGTAGTCGCCTCGTGGAGCAGCACCGGTGCTGCTGCCTTCCCCGTCGGCACCCAGGCAAGGCTCGGCGGGCGGAACGTGCCGACGCTGGTGTTCCAGACGGGCCGACCGGCGCGGATCGACGACTACTCCGAGGCATCGGGTGCCGTGGCGGAGGCCGTCCGCGAGTTCGGGTTCCGCGCGGGTGTCGGTGTGCCGGTCAGCGTCGAGGGCGGGCTGTGGGGCGTCATGGTCGTGGGGTCCAAGCGTGAGCCGCTGCCCGCGGGCACTGAGGCGCGGCTGGCCGGGTTTACCGAGCTGGCCGCGACCGCGATCGCCAACGCCCAGGCCCGCATGGAGCTGCGCGGGTTCGCGAAGGAGCAGGCCGCGCTGCGGCGGGTGGCGACGCTGGTTGCCCAGGCGGCGCCGCCGGCAGAGGTGCTTACCGCGGTCACCGAGGAAGCCGGACGCCTGCTGCACGCCGATCACGCGACGATGAACCGGTACGGCCCCGAGGGTGCGATAACGGTAGTTGCGGCGTGGAGCGGCACCGGCGCAGCCTTCCCCGTCGGCACCCGGTGGGGCCTCGGCGGGCAGAACCTGCACACGATGGTGTTCCAGACCGGCCGCGCGGCGCGGATCGACGACCACGCCGGCGCCACAGCTCCCGTCGCCGAGGCCGTCCGCGACGTGGGTGTCCGCGCGGCGGTCGGCGTGCCGGTCAGCGTCGGGGGCCGGCTGTGGGGCGTCATGGTCGTCGGATCCCGCGCGGAGCCGCTGCCGGCGGGCACCGAGGCGCGGCTGGCCGGGTTCACCGAACTGGCCGCCACCGCGATCGCCAACGCCGAAGCCCAGGCCGCCCTGACCGCCTCGCGGGCACGGATCGTGGCCACCGCTGATGCCACCCGCCGCCGCATCGAGCGCAACCTGCACGACGGCGCCCAGCAGCGCCTGGTCTCCCTCGCCCTTGACCTGCGCGCCGCAGAGGCGGCCGCGTCGCCTGGCACCGGTGACCTGGCCCAGCATCTGGACCGGGTGGCCACCGGGCTGGACGGCGTACTGGAGGAACTGCGCGAGATCGCCCGCGGCCTGCACCCGGCCAGCCTCGCAGCGGGAGGGCTGCGCCCGGCGCTGAAGACCCTGGCCCGCCGATCCGCCGTCCCCGCCCACGTCGACATCCAGGTCGCCGGGCGGCTGCCCGAGCCGGTCGAGACCGCCGCCTACTACACCGTCGCCGAGGCGCTGACCAACACCGCCAAGCATGCCCGCGCCACCGCCGCCGACATCGAGGTCACCGCCAGCGACGGCGTCCTGCACGTGCGCGTCCACGACGACGGGCGCGGCGGCGCGGGCTTCGGCCACGGGTCCGGCCTGCTCGGGCTCAAGGACCGGGCCGAAGCGCTCGGCGGCAACCTCCAGCTGCACAGCCCGCCCGCGGAGGGCACCACCCTGGAGATCACTCTGCCCCTCGTCGACTCGGGTGAGACCATCGGCGGGCCAATCCGGGCTGATGACATGGGCTGAGGTACGCCGGCCGACTGTCAGCTGCTCGTACCTACTGGCTCGCCACAACCTTGCCGACCGGCGCGCCGCACGCCACGCCGGTCTGGGGAGCCGTCGCCGGGGAGACGCTCTACCTGTACAGCGAACGACGAACTGTCAAGGCCCGCAACATCGCGGCCAATCCGGCGCGTCGTGGTGCACCTGGAAAGCGGCGAGAACGTCCTGATCATTCATGCGCTGGCCGAGGACCTGGGACTGCCCGCCGATGCCGAGCATGTCATGGCAGCTCTGCGCGCCAAGTACACCCGGCCAGCAGACCGGCAGTACCTACCGGAGGCCGACCCTGATTTCGATGTCGTCTATGCGATCCGGCCACTATCCGCGATCGCCTCTGAGCTTGACGACTACACGGGCTCCCAGCGCCGCTGGTCCCGCTGAGCCCGAGGTCCTAGCCGGCTCTCCGCTGTCGGTGCCGGTGTTTAGTGTTGCGCCATGGATACGCGTGAGGCAGCTCAGCGGTGGGCAAAGGTGTGGGAGCGCGCGTGGCGCGAGCATGACGTGGCGGCCATTACGGCCCTGTACGCGGAGGGTGCGTTCTGGCAGCAGCATCCCTTCCGCGATCCAGAGCCCGGTTACCTAGCGCGCGTGTTCGCAGAAGAGGAGTCGGCTCAGTGCCAGTTTGGCACGCCGATCGTCGACGGCGACCACGCTGCTGTGCCCTGGAGCGCGCAGACCAGGCTGACCGATGGCGGTGCCGAGGATCTGGCGGGGGTGTCGTTGCTGCGCTTCGGCAACGACGGCCTCGTACTGGAAGAGCGCGACTTCTGGAATCAGAGCTGACGCTCGACAACCGCACCGCCGACGGCCAGCTGTTCGCCAGACGGTCGGCTTGTTACCGGCGTTCCAGGCCTTGGAGGCCGTCGAACATTGAGCGGAACAGCGGGTCGGTGAAGGCTGTCAAAGCCGCATACACCTTGTTGATCTTCTGGTAGGCCGCGGCAGCTCCAGCATCTGGGGCGAACTCGTCGCCGGCCCTGACCATCGCCGCCGTTGCCTTCTCCCAGTCCGGGTAAATGCCGTGGCCAACGGCGGCGCAGATGGCCGCTCCAAGGCCGGCGGCATCGTTGACGACGGTGCGGCGAGCGGGGCGGTCGAAGACGTCAGCGACGATCTGCATCATCAGGTCTGAGCGGGATCCGCCTCCAGATACCAGGACCGGCGAGAGTCGGCGTCCCAGCGCTTGCTCCATGGCCGCGGTGTTATTCGCCATCGTCATGGCGATGCCCTCGAGGATGGAGCGGTAGACGTGCGCACGGCCCTGGCTGCCGTCGAAGCCAAGCAGCGCGCCACGGCGCCAGGCCGCGTGGGAAGGTGCGAGCCAGTCCGGCAGCGTTAGAAGCCCGTTGCTGCCGGGCGCCAGCCCGCTAGCTTCCGCGTTGAGTGCGTCCTCCAGACGTGCCGTTCCCGCTGGAGGCTCCTCGCCGGGGGATCCCTCCAGCAGATTGCGGTACCAACTGACCATCCACATGCCGCGGCGGATCCCCGTGCTCTCATACAGATATTTTCCCGGCTGCGCTGCGAAGTTGGCCCAGTAGCTGTCGTCGGCGCTTCTGGAGGATGAGCCAATAGTCATCGCCGCGATGTACGTGCCCAGCGACAGGAGCACGGTGCCGTCTTCCTCCAGGCCGCTGCCCAGCGCCTCGACCGCCTTGTCGTTGGCGGTGGCGTATACGGGTAGGCCAGCCGGGATAGCCGTGGCCTGCGCCGCCGCGCCGGTCACCTCGCCGAGCCGTCCGCCTGGGAGGACGAGGTCGAAGAGCATGTCGCGGGCCATGCCGGTGGAGGCGTAGGCCGCGGGATCGCTCGACCAGGTCGCCGTGTCCTGATCAATCGGCCAGACACCCTGGTAATTCGCTGCCGCATCCACGAGCTGGCCTGTCAGGCGGTGAGTGATGTACCCGGAGGAGGTGGTCACGTAGCGCACGACGGGGTTGCTCGGCTCGTACGCGCGTGAGACCCGTTCGTCCATCCAGCTCAGCACCGGCTCAGCCAGGCTGCCATCCGCGGCCAGCAGCGCCCGGCAGAAGCGGATGGTGCACAGACCGACGGCCACGATGTCTGCAGGGTCGCCGGAGAACCGGGCCATGGCCTCGCGGCAGGCGTGCTGGACGGATTCCCAGATGTCGTCACCGGGATGTACGGCGTGTCCTGGCACCGAGGTGTCATAGGGCTTGAGTGGTCTGCTGGCTGAGGCAACAGCGTGACCGCGGGAGTCAAAGATCGTTACCTTACTGCTCTGCGACCCGTTGTCGATGGCCAGCAGGTACGGCATCACGGTCGGCTCGCAGATTCGGGTGCGCTGCCGCCAGTCTCAAGCGGCATGATCGTGCCCGCGTTCATCACGCCGTTGGGGTCGAACGCGTGCTTCAGAGTCGACAGCAGGTAGTAGGCGCTGCCGTGCTCTTGTTGCACCCAAGCTGTGCGGTACTTGCCGATCCCGTGGTGATGCACCATCGATCCGCCCATCCGCAGGGCTTCCTCGACGATGATGGCGTTCAGTGGCTTGTGGTACACCTCGATTTCTTCGCGAGGGCTGGACTTGATCGTGTAGTCGTAGACGAAGTACAAGTTGGTCCCCGTCTGGTAGCTGTGCGATGAGTGCGCACCAAGCATGGTCAGGTCACCGGCTCGCGGGAACTCGCTGCGGATCCGGTCCATGACTGAGTCGAACAGGTCGCTGACCCTTGACCAGTCGACGGATACCTCGGTGGTGAAGCCGAGATGGGCGTCCTCGAGCATGGCGGCCTTCTCGGCGTCGATCTTGTCCTGGCCCCAGTTGAGGTTCTCGAACCATTGCCGGATCAGGTCCGAGTCGATGCGCTCATGGGGGCGGTCGGCGAAGAGTTGCTCGATCGCCTCCGCTGTGGCGTCGGCGATGCGCTCCGGGCCCTCGGCGACGAGGATGACGACGTTCTTGCCGTGGTAGAAGTCGGCGAAATGCTGCCGTGCGTCCTCGGGTGAGTAGACCCGGCAGACCGAGGGCCGGTATCCCGCGGTGATCAGCTCGCGGATAGCGCCGATGCCGTCCCCGAAGTCGTCAACGAGGAAACCGAAGTACCGATTGTTCTCCGGCCGGTAGCGGAAGAGCTTCACCGTTACTTCGGTGATGAAGCACAGCGCGCCTTCGCTGCCAATGATGACGTGGCGGATGTCTGGGCCTGCGGCCCGGCGGGGTACGTTCTTGATGCGGGTGACGTTCCCGCCGGGGAAGACGCTTTCCAGGCCGACGACCATATCTTCGATGCCGCCGTACAGGGTGGAGAACTGGCCGATCGATCGGGTTGCGACCAGGCCGCCCATCTGGGCGAGCGGCTTGGACTGGGGTGAGTGCCCAGTGGTCAGGCCCTGGGCACGCAGCGCATCCTCCAGGTCCTGCAGGCGAACGCCGCATTGCGCGGTGGCCATCATGTCGACCGGGTCAATCGACAGGATCGCGTTCATCCGGGACCCGTCTACCACGAGGCTGTCATCGACCACCGTTTCGAGGCCGCCTTCCGTAGCGGTCCGTCCGGTACGGGGAACGACGTTGACGAGGTTCTCCTCCGCGAATCGAAGGACGGCCGCCACGTCCTTTGTCGACTGGGGGTACACGATCGCTGCCGGGATCGGCCCGTCGTAGATGCCGTGGACGGAGGTGTACTTCTTGAAGCGGTCGACGCTGGCCTCGTTCAGCTGCTCGACGCCGGTCTCGACAGCGTGGGACCCGAGTAGTTCGGTCATCGCCTCGACGATCGCCTGTCGGTTGAGCGGAGATCGGGATGGAGCCATGGTCGGTTCCGCACTCTCTAGCGAAGGGGTGGAAGTCGTGCCGCTTGCCGGAACCGCGATCAGCGGACGAGATAGCCGCCGTCAACGACCAGGACATGGCCGTTGACGTAGTCCGAGGCCCGGCTGGCCAGGAACACGGTAGCTCCCATCAGGTCGGCGATCTCACCCCAGCGGCCCGAAGGTATGTGCTCGACGATGCGGCGATCGGCGTCGGGATCGGCACGCGTCGCTTCGGTGATCGCTGTCTTGAAGTATCCCGGCGCGATGGCATTGACCTGGATGTTGTAGCTCGCCAGCTCGTCGCAGTAGGCCTTGGTGAAGCCGACGATTCCGGCTTTGGTCGCGGCATAGGCGGGCGAGCGCTTGCCGCCGATGAAGGAGAATAGCGAGGCAATGTTAATGATCTTGCCAGATCGTTGCATGATCATGAACTTGCTTGCCTCGTAAGCGAGTTCAAAGCCGGCGGTCAGGTTGACCGACACCATGGGGTCCCACAGATCACGGCCGAACTCCGCCACATCGGACAGCAGGGCAATCCCCGCTGAGTTGACGAGGATGTCGACAGACCCCAGCATTTCGACACAGCGATGGACAATTGCGGCGGGAACGCCCGGTTGCGTGATATCGGCCGTCATAAATTCCATCCGCCGACCGGCACCCTCGACCAGCCGGCGGGTGGTTCCGTCGTCCTCCGCCAGGCCGACGGCGAACACGTCAGCGCCGCCCTTGGCCAGGGCGAGGGAGAACGCCCTGCCTAGTCCGCTGTTGCCGCCGGTGACGAGAGCGCTGCGCCCGGCGAGGGAGAACAGGTCGAGGCTGAAGTCGGCAATGTCCATGGATCAGCTGCCATCCGAAGCGGAAACGGGAACGGGTGCAGCTACGTACGTTAATGCAGGGTCGGGCGCCGGATGGCCCAACCTCAGGCGGCCTCACGCACCGGCAGCATGCCGGTTCCGGCTGCTGCCGTGGCGGGCGGGACGGAGGTCGGGAAGTACAGGCAGCCGCACAGGTCGCCGGTCAGCTCGCGGATCCAGCGCATCCGGTCGGTTGCTTCTTGCGGGTGGTCGCCGAACTCCTTCGCCAGGCGGCAGGCGCAGCCGGGGGTGCCGAGACGCCGGACGGTGCTGCCGATTGCGTCCGCGACCGTCTCGGCCGTCAGAGCGTCCGACGGCTGCAGCGATGAGGCGAACAGTGCTTCGCAGACGGTTTCGTTCACGGTCATCTTGGTCACGGCAAGCCTCCCGGTGCGGATTCCGGCGCTGGCATCCAGCGCAGCTTTCGATTACCTAGTGTTAGGACGGTGTGACCCACTGTTTCAGTTGCGTGATCTGGGTCACATTCCGCGATTGAGCCGTCGACGGCTCAATCTGAGCGACAAAGCACTCTTACCAGGCAACGGTGCACTCGGTTTGCCGGCATCCTGACCCGGGCAGGGGGAGAGGATTCGAGAGCCGGACGGGGAAGCTTGAGCCGGACACAAAGCCACAACGGGACCTGGCCGATGAGACTTGTCGTCGATTTCACGCGGTGCCAGGGGTTCGGGCAGTGCGCCTATTTCGCCCCGGATGTGTTCCGCATGCGCGGTAGCGAGGCGCTGTGGGACAATCCCGAACCTGACGAGGACAGCACGAGCGGGTGCTGCGGGCGGCGGCGGCCTGCCCGGTGCAGGCCATCCGGGTTGACCGGATCGCCAGCCGGCGGCGCCGCCACAGCGGCTCCGGCGGCGGCCCCGGCAGCGGCGGTGCCACCGCAACGGACTTCGCCGGGCATTATCGCTGCCGCGTGTCGAGGCTTTCCGCCACGGCGGCCGCATCGTGATCGTGGGCGCTTCGCTGGCCGGGCTGGCCGCGGCGGCGTTCCTGCGCCGCGAAGGCTTCGCCGGCTCGCTGACTATGATCGGCGATGAGCCGGTCAGCCCTACGACCGCCCGCCGCTGTCCAAGCAGGTCCTCGACGGGTGGATAGCCGCCGATCACGCCGCGCTGCCCTCGTGCAGGAGACTCAACGCGCAGTGGCTGCTCGGCGTCCGTGCGACGGGACTGGACGCATAGGCAAGCGGGTGCTCCTTGCCGACGGCAGCACGGTCGAGTATGACCGGCTGCTGATCGCGACCGGGACCCGCGCCCGGCCGTGGCCAGACGAGGCCGAGGCAGCGCTCGATGGCGTGTTCGTGCTGCGACCCGCCATGACGATTCGGCCGGCTGCGCAGCGGCTGGCTAGCCGGCCACGCGGGTGCTGGTCATCGGCGCGGGGTTTACCGGCTCGGAGATCGCCTCGGCGTGCCGGGACCAGGATCTCGCGGTCACGGTCGCCGAGCGAGGATCGGCGCCTCTGGTCGGCGCCCTGGGCGAGGTGATTGGCGCTGTGGCTGCCGGGCTTGCACCGCGACCATGGTGTCGATCTGCGCTGCGGCGTTACCGTCACCGCCCTGGAGGGTGACGGCAACGGCCGGTTGCGCCGGGCCCACCTATCCGACGGCACCATGATCGATACCGATGTGGCCGTGGTGGCGCTGGGCGCCGTCCGGAACACCGAGTGGCTGCGCGGCTCAGGTCTGGCCGTCGGTACCTGGGGAGTGGCCTGCGATGCCGGCTGTCGGGCGGTCGATGTCAACGGCGTGACCACCGATAACATCTTCGTCGCCGGGGACGCGGCGCGTTTCCCGCACCCGCTGTATGACTATCAGTTCCTGGCGCTCGAGCACTGGGGCAACGCGGCCACCCAGGCCGAGATCGCCGCCCACAACATGGTCAGCGCGCCCGGATGACCGGTGGCCGCACCTGGCCACCCCGGTGTTCTGGTCGGCGCAGTTCGGCACGAACATCAAGTCGGTCGGGGTGCCGACCTTCGCCGACCAGGTCATGATCGCCCAGGGCTCGGTGTCCGACCGCCGGTTCGTTGCCGTCTACGGCAACCGGGGGCGGATGACGGCTGCGGTCACCTTCGACCAGGCCATGTGGCTGGAGTTCTACCAGAAGATGATCGAGACTGCCCAGCCGTTCCCGCCCGAATTCCGCCACGTCGGTCAGCCGGCTGCCGGCAGCCTGTGCCGGTCGGCCTGCCTGCTCAGGAGATCCGCGACCACCATGCCACCGTCGCGGTGACCGGCCACGATCCGAGCGAGCGCCGCGCGGAACTGGTGTTTCACGACCACTGATCCTGGCATCGACGTCACGCTGAGCCCACAGGCAGCGAGGGAGGCGTTCCATGGCACATGCCAGCATTTACGACCAGATGCTCGATCCCGCCAGCCGGGCCAACCCGTACCCGCTCTACGCCGAGCTGCGCAAGACGCCGGTAACGCGGGAAGCTGACGGAACGTACGTCGTCAGCACGTATGACGAGATCTTCGCGCTGCTGCACGATCCCGCGGGTCAGCTCCGATCCGTACAGCCGTCCCGAGAGCTCAGCGGTGCCGGGCCGCACCGGATCGAGGGGCAGCCCGGACTGCCGCTGCCCTTCATTAGCCAAGACCCGCCCTGCCCATGACCAGCTCAGGGAACAGGCGATGCGGCCGTTCGGGCCACCCTGCACACCGGGGCGGATCGATAGCATGCGGCCCTGGCTGGCCGAAATCACCACCGGCCTGATCGACAAGTTCGCCGGCAAGAACCGCGTCGACATCGTCGACGACTTCGCCTACCCGCTGCCGGTCACGGCGATCTGCAAACTGCTCGGCGTCCCCCTCGAGGACCAGCCGCGCTTTCAGCAGTGGGCCGACGCGATCATCGAGACGATTGACCCCAGCACGGGGTCGTTCGAACAGCGAATGCGCAGGCGGCAACAGGTCAACGATGAGCTTGGCCACTACTTCAACGGACTCGCCGACGCCCGCGCCCGCCAGCCTGGCGATGACCTGATCTCCGCGCTGCTGACCGACACCGGTCCGCACGGGCCCATGTCCCGCGAAGACCTACTGTCCACCGCCAGCCTGTTGCTCGTCGCTGGCCATGAAACGACCGTCAACCTCATCACCAACGGCATGCTGACCCTGCTGCGCCACCTGGACGTGCTCGACCGGCTGAGCCATGAAGCAAGCCTGGATCATCAGGCTGGTCGAGGAGCTACTGCGCTACGAACCTCCTGTGCAGATGCTGTCCAACCGCACCACGCTGGCCGACATCAACATTGCCGGAACCACCATCCCGCAAGGCTCGCCGCTCGTGCTGATGCTCGCCTCCGGTAGCCGCGACCCGAACCGTTTCCCTGACCCTGACCGCTTCGACCCCGACCGAATCGGCAACCAGCACCTCGGTTACGGGAGCGGCATCCACTACTGCTTCGGCGCCCCGCTGGCCCGGACGGAGGCGCAGGTGGCACTTCCTCGAACTGGCCCGAAGGCTGGTCAATCCCCGGCTAGTCAACGACCCGCCTCCGTACCGGCCCAACCCGGTATTGCGCGGCCCCCGCCACCTCCTGGTTGAATACGACAACGTTGCCCCGGCTGGAGCGCAGGTGGTCCAGGCAGCGTCACCCGGACTGTCAACGTAACGGTGCGAACTGATCGGCCTAGTCGATGACGGTGCCGAGGTCGTCGGACTGGCCGGCTGCGAGGCGCGCCCACTGCGCGGTGGGCCGCCCGCGAAGCCGGAACTGGTCACCGTCGGTGCCGAACGCCTTCGGCCAGCCGGCCGGCGAGTCCTCCCACGTCTCCTGGCGCCCGTACACCGTCATGTCGAGCAGCGCATAGCTGGGTGACATCGCCTCCGCGGCGCGGCCGCTGGTCCAGTACGTCTCGAACACCCGGTCGCCGTCGCGCAGATAGCACACCTGCATGCCGAACCAGCGGCCGGCCAGCAGTTCGGCCGCGCTGTCCTGCGCCGAGTACCACGGGACGTCCCAGCCCATGAAGTCGCGGTAGCGGGCGCTCGGCTCGTACGGTCCCTGGCAGAACGTCGCATACGTGACGTCCCGGGAGTGAAAGTAGGACAGCTCGCGGACCTGGCCATTGAAGAACGTGCAGCCCTCGCACTGATCGGCAGCTGGCTGGCCGGTATGCCACATGTGGTAATACACGATGAGCTGGCCGCGGCCCTCGAAGACCTCCAGCAGCGTGACTGGCCCTCGCGCACCGGTCAGCGTGATGGCTGCGTCGACCTCGACCATCGGCAGCCGGCGGCGAGCCGCAGCGATTGCGTCACCTTCGCGAGTGTGCACCTTCTCCCGCACCAGCAGCTCGTCGAGCTGCGCCTGCCAGGCCGCGCGGTCGGTAACCGCGGGCAGCGCCGCGGTCTTGGCCTCGTCCGTCATGGTCGCCTCCAGTCAAGGATCGTCGTCACCACGACGACCGGCGCCGCTCCCGATGGACATCGGACGCCAAAAAATGTGGCCGGCGACGCACGGAGCTCGCGTCCCGCGTGATCGATCAGCACCGCTCCGTGCGTGCTCTCCCGCTCCGGCTCAGCGGGTGGCGAGCGTGTAGTGGACGTCGAGGTGGTCGGCGGCGCGGTTCGCGGTGATGGCCACGCTGTCCCCGGCCAGCAGCGCGTGGTCGTCGACGACAGGGAGGTCGGCCGTGGTGAAGCTGACCTGGTGGCTGAGCAGTGCCGGGCTGGCCTCGGGCCGGTCGAGGTCATGAGCGTCGCGGGCGCTCAGGGCCGCGGGGGTGATGGTCTCGCTGGTCCGGCCGATCGCGCGGCCATGCTCGGCCAGGACGGTGTACAGCCCCCGGCGGCAGAGATCGGCGGGATCCAGGGCCGCGGCCAGCTGCGCCGGGAGATAGGACGTCTGGACGATGACCGGCCGGCCGTCGGCCAGCCGCAGGCGGCGCAGCCGGAGGACCTGGCCGGCCGCGCCGAGGCGGGCGCCGACGTCGTCCGGCGCCGCGACGGTGTCCGCGGCGAGCAGCCGGGTGGTGATCTGCGCGCCCTGGGCGGCGAGGTCGGCGGCGAAGCTGCGCAGGTGACCGAGGCCGTAGGCGTACCGGGAGGCCACGTAGGTGCCGCTGCCGTGGCGGGTGTCGATGAGCCCGTCGTCGGCGAGCAGCTGGAGTGCCTGCCGCAGGGTCATGATGCTGACGCTGAACTCGCCGGCCAGCTCGCGCTGGGAGGGCAGCGGACTGCCGGCGGGCCATCGGCCGCTGGTGATCCGGTCCCGCAGGGCGCCGTGGATGCGCAGGTACTTGGGCTGCCGGTCGTCGGCCGTCCGCCGGGCCGTGCTCACGGGCGGGCCTGGTCGAGCGCGGTGCGCAGGGCGGCCACGTCGCGGCCGATGTAGGCGCTGCTGGCGCCGTCCAGTACGCGGCGCATCAGCGCGGAGGCGACGATGACGCCGTCGGCGTGCCGGGCCGCGGCCGCGGCCCGGCCGGGGGTGTCGATGCCGAAGCCGATCAGCACCGGCCGGGGGCTGTGGCGGCGGGCGCGGGCGGCGACCGCCCAGCGGGCAGTGTCGGCGCTCTCGTGCGGGTTTCCTGTGGTGGCCATGACGCTCATGACATACAGGAAACCGCGCGTGCGCCCGGCGATGGCCTTAATCTGCTCCTGCCCGGTGGCGGGGGTGACCATCAGGGTGGCGTCCAGGCCAGCCTGTCCGGCCGCCTCGAGGTAGTCGCCGGCCTCGACCGCGGGCAGGTCGGGGATGATCACCCCGCTGAGCCCCGCGTCCGCGAGCTGGCGGCAGAACGCGGGCAGGCCGCGGGAGTAGGCGTGATTAGCGTAGGTCATCGCGATGAGCGGGACGTCGCCGGCGGCGGCCGCGCTGAGCTGGCCGAGGATGCCGGCCGTGCTCGCTCCGCGGCTGATGGCGGCGGCCGAGGCCTGCTGGATGGTGCGGCCGTCCAGCATGGGATCGGAGAACGGCAGGCCGATCTCGACCGCGTCGGCGCCGGCCTCGATCATGGCGGCCAGCAGGTCCGTCCAGTCCTCGCGGATCCCGCCGGTGACGTAGGTGACGAGGCTGGGCCGGCCGGCGGCGCGGGCCTGGCGCAGTGCGGTCTCAACGGCGGCCACGGACGAGCTCCTTCAGGCAGGCGGCGTCCTTGTCGCCGCGGCCGGACATGGTGATCAGCACCGTCGCGCCGCCGGCCACGTCTCCGGCGTGCGCGGCGCGGTGCACCCAGGCCAGGGCGTGAGCTGACTCGAGCGCGGGCAGGATGCCCTCGGTCCTGGCGCACAACTCGGCCGCGGCCACGGCCTCCTCGTCGGTCGCGGTGTGGTACTCGGCGCGCCCGGACTCGGCCAGGCAGGCATGCTCGGGGCCGACGCCGGGGTAGTCGAGCCCGGCGGAAACGGAGCGCGCCTCGGCGATCTGGCCGTCCTCGTCCTGCAGGAAGGACGACAGGGAGCCGTGCAGCACGCCGGGGCGGCCGTCCGTCACCGCCGCCCCGCCCGCGGCCTCGACGCCGACCAGCCGGGCCGGGGTGGCGACGAAGCCGGCGAATGTCCCGGCCGCATTCGACCCGCCGCCCACGCACGCGACGACGACGTCCGGCCCGGCCCCCGAGAGCAGTTCCGCGCACTGGGCGCGCGCCTCGTCCCCGATGACCCGCTGGAACTCCCGCACCAGCCAGGGGTACGGGTGCGGGCCCAGCACCGATCCGATGCAGTAGTGCGTGGAGTCCACCGTGGTTACCCAGTGCCGCAGCGCCTCGCTGGTCGCGTCCTTGAGCGTGCGCGCCCCCGAGGTGACGGGCACCACGGCCGCCCCGAGCAGTTCCATCCGGAACACGTTGAGTTCCTGCCGCGCGATGTCCTTCGCCCCCATGTACACCGTGCAGCCCAGGCCCAGGTGCGCGGCTACCGTCGCCGTGGCGACCCCGTGCTGGCCCGCGCCCGTCTCGGCGACCAGCGCGGTCTTGCCGATCCGCTGGGCCAGCAGCCCCTGGCCCAGCGCGTTGTTGATCTTGTGGCTGCCGGTGTGGGCGAGATCCTCGCGCTTGAGCAGCACCCGCACGCCCAGCGCCTCGGACAGGCGGGTCGCCTCGGTGACCGGGGTCGGCCGGCCAGCGTAGGAGCGCTGCAAGCCGGCCAGCCCGGCCCGGAAGCCCGCGTCGGCCCAGGCCGCCCGGAAAGCCGCCTCGAGCTGCTCGCACGCCGGCACCAGCGCCTCAGGAACGAAACGCCCGCCGAATGACCCGAACCGGCCGCGTGGCCCCGGATCGCCCATCGCCCACGGCCGGCTCGTCACCGCGGCGTCCGGTGCGCTGGCGGGCGCGACATCCGGTACCGCGGCGACGGCGGCGTGCTGCAGTCGCTCGACCATCACATGCCCTCCTCCTCTAGTGTTCTAGAAGACTAGCACGTAATGCGTCGCTGTCGCAGTCCCGCCATGAGTGCCTGCGTCACCGCTCAGGACCCGCGGTCTCAGCTGACCGTCAAGACCACGTTTCCTGTCTTCTGCTCCGTCTCCACGTACCTGGCCGCGTCGGCCACCTGCTCCAGCGGGTAGCACCGATCGATGACCGCCCGGTATTTCCCCGCCTCCATGAGCTGCTTGAGGAAAAGGACGTCCTTCTTCGTGTATCGAGGAGGTATCGGGAACACCACTCTCTTGTCTCCGATCCGCGAGGTCCACGCCGCCAGGGCCAGGTTCTGCCAGCCGTCGGTGGCCAGGTAGAACCCGCCGCGGCTGAGTGAGCCTTGGCACCGCCGGAACGAGTGCTTGCCGACTGCGTCGAAGATGACGTCGTAAGCCTGGCCGTTCCTGGTGAAATCATCCCGCGTGTAGTCGATGACCTGGCTGGCTCCCAGCGATCTCACGATCTCGACGTTCCTGGTGTCGCACACCGCTGTGACGTCAGCGTCGAAGTACCTGGCCAGCTGGACCGCGGCCGTGCCGATGGATCCCGAGGCGCCGTAGACCAGGATGCTCTTTCCCTTCCGGAGATCTGCCGGTCGCAGGCATCCCAGGGCCAGGATCGCCCCGTCGCAGACCGCTGCGGCCTCCTCGAAGGTCGTGCCGGCTGGCTTAGGCGCCAGCGAGGAACTTTCCTGTATGCAGACGAACTGCGCGTGTGTCCCGAACTTCCACGGGTTGACGCCGAAGACCTGGTCCCCGACCTCGAACTCGGTGACGGCCGGGCCGGCCGCTTCGACCTCTCCAGCCAGCTCGGTGCCGAGAATCTTCTTCTTCGGCCGGCGAAGACCGGTGATGAACCGGGAGGCGAACGGCTCGGCGGCGCGCAATGCGGTGTCTGTCCGGTTGACCGTAGTGGCGTGGATCTTGACCAGTACTTCGTCGTCCTTGGGTACAGGCCGCTGGACTTCCTCGATTCGCAAGACGTCCGGGGACCCGTACTTGTCGTAGACAACTGCTCTCATGCATTCACTGGCCACTTGCCCGCTCCTGCGGATCAGAAAGTTAGGTTCTCACCGTCTCACGCCATCTCGACCACTCGGCGGTTCCCTAGGTTTCGAGGCGGCGTTCCCCAGTTTTCCGCCAATCCCCTCATTGGGTGTCCGGCCTGGTGGCGCTGCAGGCCGGGGCCATGGACACTGAGGAGGTGCTGTTGGAACGGGATGCGCAGCTGGCCGCGCTGGTCAGCTACGCGCAGGAGGCCCGGAAAGCCCAGGGCCGGCTGGTGCTCGTGGCCGGCGAGGCCGGCGTGGGCAAGTCAGCGCTGGTCGAGCAGCTCCAGCGGGACCTGGCCGAGGCAGGCTGGTACTGGGGGGCTTGTGACGGGCTGTTCACTCCGCGGCCGCTGGGGCCGCTGTTTGATATCGCGGCCAAGCTGGGCGGCGAGCTGCTGGAGCTGTGCCGGGCGGGCGCCCCGCGCGAGGAACTGTTCGGGACCCTGCTCCGCCAGATCAGTGCGCCGGGCGACCTGCAGGTGCTGGTCGTGGAGGACATCCACTGGGCCGACGAGGCCACCATCGACCTGCTGCGCTTCCTTGGCCGGCGCATCAGGGACGCGCCGGTCCTGCTCATCGTCACCTACCGGGATGACGGGCTGAGCGCGGGCGATCCGCTCCGCCTCGCTCTCGGCGACCTGGCTACCCAGCGGTCGGTCCGCCGGGTCGGCCTGGCGCCGCTGTCGGCGGACGCCGTCCGGGTGCTGGCCGGCGACGATGGGCCCGATCCTGCCGCGCTGTACGGGCTGACCGGCGGGAACCCGTTCTACGTGACCGAAGTGCTGCAGTCCGGGATGGGCGAGGTCCCCCCGTCGGCCAGGGACGCTGTGCTGGCCCGGGTAGCACCGCTGGGCAGCGGCACCCGCGAGGTGCTGGACGACGCGGCGCTGATCGGCGCCCGCATCGAGCTGCGCCTGCTGGAGCAGGTCACCCACTGCCTGCCGTCAGCCGTCGATGAGCTGCTGGCCGCCGGGCTGCTCACCGCGGACGGGCTGGCGCTGAAGTTCCGGCACGAGATCGTCCGGCTGGCCGTCCAGGAATCCGTTCCCGTCTACCGCCGCGGCCAGATCCACGCCAGGATCCTGGCTGCCCTCCGCGTCCTGCGCTGCGACGACGACGCCCAGCTGGCCTTCCACGCCGAGGGTGCGGGGGACGGGCCTGCGGTACTGCGTCATGCGGTCGCCGCCGCGCAGCGCGCGGTCGGGCTGGGCTCGCACCGCGAGGCGGCCGCGCAGTTCGAGCGGGCGCTCCGGTTCGCCGACCGGGCCGATCCCGCGATGGCCGCCGGGCTGTATGACGGGCTGGCCCGCGAGCTGGCGCCGCTGGATCGCTGGCAGGATGCGGCGGACGCAGGTGAGCGGGCGCTCGCGCTGTGGCAGGTCGCGGGTGACCGGCTGCGCGAGGGCGACATGATGCGCCATCTGGCCCGCGCCATGGGGAGCCTGTGCCGCGGTGCCGATGCCGTGGCGCTGGCCGAAGCGTCGGTGGCCACTCTCGAACCGCTCGGCCCCAGCATCGAACTGGCCAGGGCCTACGCGAATCTGGCCAGCCAGCGGATGGTAGACGGGGAGAGCGCGGCGGCGATCGGCCTCGCGGCGCGGGCCCAGGACATCGCCGGGTCCCTGGGCGACGCCGAGGTGCTCAGCAGTGCGCTCAATACCGACGGCTGCGCCAGGGCCAGCCTGGGCCAGGAGTGGACCACCCAGCTGGAGCAGGCGCTGGACATCGCGCTGTCCGCGCAGCTGCCGGAGCAGGCCGGCCGGGCCTTCACCAATATTTGCAGTGCCTACGGGGATCGCCGGCAATTCGCCGAAGCCGAGCGCTACTTCGCTGCGGGCGTGGCCTACTGCGACGAACATGACATCACCACCTACGCGAGATGCCTGCGCAGCGATCGGATCGTCGTCCTGGAGCGGACCGGGCGCTGGGCTGACTCGGTGGCGCTCAGCCGGAGCTGCTCAGCCGCGCACCCCCTCCCCGCTCAACCGGCTCGTCCCGCTCAGCCTGATCGGCACGATCCAGGCTCGGCGCGGCGAGCCGGGTACCTGGGACCATCTCGATCAGGCCATGAGCTACGCCGACGGGACCGGGGAGCCGCAGCTCATCGTGCCCGCCCGGCTCGCCCGCGCCGAGGCGTACTGGCTGGAGGCCAGGCCGGGCGAGGCGGCCCGCGAGGCCGAGCTGGCCGACGACGTGTCCGGCGGTAGCACCAGCTGGGATCGTGGCGCCATCGCGGTCTGGCTGCGCCGCACCGGGTCGTCCCGCAGCCAGCGCGGTGAGCTCGCCGCGCCCTACCAGCATGAGCTCGACGACGACTGGAGCGGCGCGGCCCGCCGCTGGCAGGACCTGGGCTGCCCGTACGAGGCGGCGCTGGCCCTGCTGGGCAGCGCGGACGAGGACGCGCTGCGCGAGGCTCTGCGTATCCTGGCCCCGCTGGGGGCGGCCGCTACCGTTCGGGTCGTCCGCCAGCGGATGCGCTCGCTCGGGGTCCGGTCTATCCCGGCCTGCCCGCGGACTACGACGCGGGAGCACCCGCTGGGTCTGACCCGGCGCGAGCATGAGGTCCTGGACCTGATCGTGGACGGCCACACCAACGCCGAGATCGCCAGGCAGCTGTTCATCTCGGCCAAAACCGTCGATCATCATGTCTCAGCCGTGCTGGCCAAGCTGGGCGTGCCGAACCGGAACGCGGCGGCCACGCAGGCGGCCCGGCTCGGCCTGGCGAGCCCGGCGGGCCGATGACCGGGATGCCGCGGAAATGGGAAACGCAGCCGGTATTCTCTGCGCATGGCACGCGGTGATGAACACGGGGTGACGCCTCAGGGCGAGGACTTTTCCGCCTGGTACAACGAGGTTGTCGCGAAGGCGCAGCTCGTCGACCGGGGACCGGTCAAGGGCACGATGGTTATCCGACCGTACGGATACCGCCTCTGGGAGCTGCTGCAGTCCGAGCTGGACCGCAGAATTAAGGACACCGGTCACGACAATGCCTACTTCCCGCTGCTGATCCCTGAGTCCTATCTCCGGCGCGAAGCTGAACATGTCGATGGCTTTGCCCCGGAGTTGGCGGTCGTCACGCACGCCGGAGGGAAGGAGCTGGAGGAGCCTCTTGTTGTCCGGCCAACCTCCGAGACCATCGTCGGCGAGATGATGGCCAAGTGGATCTCCTCCTATCGTGACCTGCCGCTGCTGCTGAACCAGTGGTCAAACGTCGTCCGCTGGGAGCTGAGGCCCCGGATGTTCCTGAGAACAACCGAGTTC
>CAWEEY010000015.1:0-86000 GCA_963808215.1 uncultured Actinomycetota bacterium | reverse complement strand
GGTCGAGCCGTTTGATCCGATCGCTTCGGAAACCTGCCGGATCGCGTACGGGAACTCCTCGCGCGTTGGCAGCACCGGCACCAGCGCCCGCTCGGCGAGCGCGCCGTGGCCGATCTCGCGCCGCTTGGGCGAGCCCACCCGGCCGGTCTCGCCGGTCGAGTACGGCGGCATGTTGTAGTTGTGCATGTAGCGCTTGGTGCGCTCCGGGTTCAGCGTGTCGATCATCTGCTCCATCCGGAGCATGTTCAGCGTCGTGACGCCGAGTACCTGGGTCTCGCCGCGCTCGAACAGCGCCGAGCCGTGCACCCGCGGCACCACGCCCGCCTCGGCGGACAGCTGGCGGATGTCCGCCAGCCCGCGGCCGTCGATGCGCAGCCCGTCGCGGATGATCCGCTGCCGGACCAGCTTCTTGTTCAGCGCGCGGAACGCCTCGCTGATCTCCTTCTCCCGGCCCTCGAACTGAGCGGCGAGCTTCTCGGTCGCCAGCGCCTTGATCCGGTCGGTCTCGGTGCCGCGCTCGTTCTTGCCCGCGATCGTGAGCGCCTGGGCCAGGTCGGAGCCGACCTCGGCCTCCAGCGCGGCGAACACGTCCTGACCGTAGTCGACGAAGATCGGGAACTCTGCGGTCTCCTTGGCCGCCTGCCTGGCCACCGCCAGCTGCCCCTCGCAGAGCTGCCGGATGAAGGGCTTGGCCGCTTCCAGTCCCGCCGCGACCGTCTCCTCGGTCGGCGCCATCGCGCCGCTGCCGGCGTCGGCAATCAGCCGCAGCGTGCTCGGCGTGGATTCGGCCTCGACCATCATGATCGCGACGTCGTCATCGACCACCCGGCCCGCCACCACCATGTCGAAGGTTGCGTCCTCTAGCTGGGAGTGGGTCGGGAATGCCACCCAATGGCCCTTGATCAGCGCAACCCGGACGCCGCCGATCGGGCCCGAGAACGGGAGCCCGGCCAGCTGAGTCGACATCGACGCGGCGTTGATCGCCACCACGTCATACAGGTGGTCGGGATGCAGCGCCATGATCGTCTCGACGATCTGGACCTCGTTGCGCAGGCCATGCACGAATGACGGCCGCAGCGGACGGTCGATCAGGCGGCAGGTCAGGATCGCGTCCTCGGACGGCCTTCCCTCGCGGCGGAAGAACGAGCCGGGGATCCGGCCCGCGGCATACATCCGCTCTTCAACGTCGACCGTGAGCGGAAAGAAGTCGAGACCCTCCCTGGGGGCCTTCGACGCGGTCGTGGTCGACAGCACCATGGTCTCGTCATCGAGATAGACGACGGCCGAGCCGCCTGCCAGCTTGGCGAGCCTGCCGGTTTCGAACCGGATCCTGTGCGTGCCAAATTCGCCGTTGTCAATGTTGACCTCGGCGGTGTAGACACCCTCCACGGGTGACCTCCTTGACTGAGGTCCCGCGCCTGTCCGCCGCACTATTCGGAGCACCGGAGCCGGGCCGGCTGGCCGGGCACCCGTGCGATCCACACGAGAGCGCAGGCCACGACGCCGGGTCGGCTGCGGCCGGTCTTCGATCGAAGCCCTCGGCCCTGGCCGCCGCCCGCAGGCGGGACTGCCATGACCCGAGAACCACTACCGAGGACCGGCCCGAAGGGCGCTGTCTGCGCTCCTGGTCGGAGCCGCGGGACGTTTTACGTCTACGTTATCTAGTTGTCGTGACACTGTGAGGCGCACGCGGGACGGCGCCAGGCCGTCCCGCCTGGCGGCTACCGGCGCAGCCCGAGCTTCTCGATGAGCGCGCGGTACCTGCTGATGTCCTTCCGGGCGAGGTACTGCAGCAGCCGCCTGCGGCGGCCCACGAGCAGCAGTAGCCCGCGACGACTGTGGTGATCGTGCTTGTGCACTTTGAGGTGCTCGGTCAGATCGGCGATCCGCCTGCGTCAGCAGCGCGACCTGGACCTCCGGCGAGCCGGTGTCACCCTCATTAGTCGCGTGCCCGGCGATGATCTCCGTTCTTCACCGTGGTGTTGAGCGGCACGTTGCTCCCTCTTAGTTACTTTTGTGGCTATTCCTCGCTTGCCCATGGCTAACCTTCAACAAGCCTTGCCAGGGCTCAGGGTGAGCACCGCGCCAGTGACGGGCGATGTCCCCCTTGATGGCCAGCCGCCTGAGGGCGCAGCTGACCAGGCCAGAAGTCCGGCCGATGCCTAACGGTATCACGCCAGGTGTCGTGCCGGAGTACCTCGGCGTGCCCGAGCACATCGGGCAAAATGCCGCGGCCGGGCACCTAGCCCGCAGTCAGCACGCGGCGGACGTCGTCGACGTCAACGTGCATCTGCGCGACGAGCTCCTCGACCGAGCCGAACTTCAGCGTCGCCCGCAGCCGCGCGACGAAATCCACCGCAACTCGCGTCCCGTACAGGTCGAGGTCGTCACGGTCCAGCGCGTACGCCTCGACCGTCCGTTCCCGCCCGTCGAAGGTCGGGTTAGTGCCCACCGAGATCGCTGCCGGCCAGCGCTGCGTCTCAACGCCTGCCGAGTCCAGGCTGCTCAGCCAGCCAGCGTAGACCCCGTCGGCCGGGATCGCGGTGTGCGCCAGCGTCTCCAGGTTCGCCGTGGGGAAGCCGAGCGAGCGGCCACGCTGCTGCCCGCGCACCACCACGCCCTCGACCCGGTGCGGACGCCCGAGGTCATGCGCGGCCCCGGCCACGTCGCCCGCCGCCAGCATTGCCCTGATGCCGGTCGAGGAGATCGTCACTCCGTTCTCGGTCAGCAGCGGCACGCCCTCGGCGGTGAAGTCATACTTCTCGCCCAGCTCGGCCAGCAGCGCGACGTCGCCGGCGGCCTTATGGCCGAACCGGAAGTTGCCCCTACCACAACCCGCGCCGCATGCAGCCGCTCGACCAGCACGGCCCGGACGAACTCATCCGGCCCGAGCCGGGAGAACTCGAGTGTGAACGGAAGCACGCAGACGGCGTCGACGCCGAGGTCAGCTAGCAGCTGCGACCGGCGGCTGGCTGTGCACAGCAGCGGCGGATGCGATCCGGGCCTGACCACCTCATCCGGATGCGGGTCGAAGGTCACCACCACGACCGGCAGCCCCAGCTCGGACGCGGCAGTCGTGGCGTGACTGATGATCCACTGGTGGCCGCGGTGCACGCCGTCGAACTCGCCAATGGTGACGACGGACCGGCCCCAGTCGGCCGGTACGTCGTCCAGGCCATGCCACCGCTGCATCTGCTCGTTCCCTCGATCCTCGGCACCCGGCCGGCGGTGGTCTAAGCCTCCCATGCCCGGCCGGAGCGTACCTCAGGACCCGCCAGCTCGCCGGCATCGTGGCACGCGCTCCGGACTGGCGAAAGACCGGCGCCGCGACCGTGGAACCGCCAGGATCGCGCGGCCACCGTCATCGGTCAGCAGCGCGACGAGCGAGCCATCCGGCCCGAACGCGGCGACTGGCGCCGGGCCGGTCCCGGCCGGGTCGAGCTTGCCGCCGTGGCTGAGCAACCGGGCCTCGTCGGCGCTCAGTTCACGCCGCGGGAACGCCGCCGCTGCAGCCTCGGCCAGGCCCGTCAGCTCGATGCCCGGTGCCTGCCCGGCTTCGGCGGCGAGCTGATCCAGCGTGCGCGCCTGGCTGACCAGGTACGGCCCCACCCGGGTGCGGCGCAGCGCCGTCAGGTGCCCGCCGACGCCGAGCGCCGCGCCGAGGTCCCGGGCCAGCGCCCGGATGTAGGTGCCGCTCGAGCACGTCACCGCCACGTCCACGTCGAGCAGTTCGCCCGTCCCGGCGCACCGCCAGTCACGTCGAACCTGCTGACGGTCACGGTCCGGGGCCTCAGCTCCGGCGCGCGGCCCGCGCGCGCCAGCTGGTACGACCGCTTGCCGCCGACCTTGATGGCGCTGACACCCGGCGGGACCTGGCTGATCTCGCCGGTCAGCCCGCGCAACGGCGCGCAGCAGCCCTGTCCTCCTCGATTTTCATGGCGGGAACGCTGCCCGATCACCGCTCCGTCGGCATCATCAGTGTCGGTCGTCTGGCCTAGCCGGATCGTGCCGGTGTACTCCTTCTCCGTCAGCGCGAGGTAGCCGAGTAGGCGGGTCGCCTTCTCCACGCCGACGACAAGCACCCCGGTCGCCATCGGGTCCAGCGTTCCGGCATGCCCCACCCGCTTGGTAGCCGCGAGCTTGCGGATGCGAGCGACGACGTCGTGGGAGGTCCAGCCGCTGGCTTGTCGACAATGATCAGGCCGCTAGCCGTCGTTTGCGGGACTGTCATTGGCGGCTCGCACGTGGCTGCCCGTCAAGCAGGCGCGTCAGGGCGGCGACAGCAGTACCCGCGCCGCCGGAAAAGGAGAAACCGGCGGCTCGGGCGTGGCCGCCCCCGCCCAGCGCAGTGCAAGCGGCACCCACATCGACCAATGACTTTGATCGTGACCGAGACCTGCCAGATGCCGTCGTCGGCTTCTTTCAGCACGACGGCCACTTCGGCTTCGTCGGTCTTGCGGACGATGTCGATCACGGGTTCGGCGGCGTCCAGCGGCAGCCCGGCCCGCTCGCGGTCGGCTCGGGTGACCGTCGTCCAGACCAGGCCGAGGCCGCTGGCAGCCGCCGCGGTCCAGGGTGGCGCGGCCAAGCGCGGCCGCGAGCATGCCGAGGTAGCCGAACGGCGCGCGGTCGTACAACTCGCGCGCGACGGCGCCAGGATCGATCCCGGTCGCGAGCAGCCGGGCAGCGAGCTCGTGCACCTGCGGCGTGGTGGCCGAGTACTTGAACGACCCGGTGTCCGTAACCAGCCCCGCGTACAAGCCCGAGCGCGATGTCCCGGCTCAGCGGGATGCCCAGCCGCCTGATCAGCTCGGCGGCGAGCACGGCGGTCGCCGCCGCAGCCGGGTCGACCAGGCTGACGGTACCGAAACCGGTGTTGGACGCATGGTGGTCCAGCACGATCAGCTCGCCGGCCGCTTCCGCCCGGCCTGCCAGCAGGCCGAGCCGGTCGATGCTGCCTGCGTCGAACGACACCATGACCTCGGGCCGGTCCGGGACCTGCGCCGGCGGCCGCAGCAGCGACTGACCCGGCAGAAAGTGCAGGATGGCCGGCACCTCGAACGGGCTCGTCACCGAACGACGCGGCCACCCAGTCGCGGCCGGCCAGCAGCCTGTCGCTTGCTGGTCAGGGCCGAGGCGAATGCCAGCATGGAGCCCAGTGCGTCCGCGTCCGGCCGGACGTGGCAGGCCAGCCAGACGCTCTTCGGCATCGTCGATGATCTTGACGGCGCGAGACCACTCGGCCTCACTGCTGGCCGCTGGGCTCATCGTCGTCGAGCTCGTCATCATCGCCGAACTCGTCATCATCGCCGAATTCGTCATCGTCGACCGTCGAAGTCCGGTAGGGATCGGGGTCACCAGCGGCACCGCGCCGGCGCGCGTCGCGGCAACCGCAGCATCCGCCGCCCTGGCCCTGGCGACCAGGTCCTCGATAGTCCGCGCGGTATCCGGCACGGTGTCCTGGCTGAAGCTGATCGACGGAGTGTGCTTAAGCCCGGTCTGCCTGCCCACCTCGGACCTGATCAGCCCGGCCGCGCTGGCCAGCGCGGCTGCGGTGCCCGCGACCTCGTCGGCTGATCCGTACACCGTGTAGAACACGGTCGCCTCGCGCAGGTCGCCGGTCACCCTGGCCTCGGTCACCGTCACGAAACCGAGGCGCGGGTCCTTCATCCGCCGCTCTAGCATCTCCGCGACGATCACGGCGATCCTGTCGCCGAGCTTGCGGGCTCTGACCTGGTTCATCGGCTCAGTCACTCTCCTCGGTCAGCAGTCGCTGCCTGGCCGCCAGCAGCTCGATCTCGGGACGCCCCGCGACGAAGCGCTCGCACGCATCCAGCACTTCCCTGGCATTTGCAGCGGTCGAGCTGACCACCGCGATGCCGATCTCGGCCCGGCGATGCAGGTCCAGGTACCCGGTCTCGCCGACGGCAACGCCGGGAAACCGGCGATGCACCTCAGCGATGAGCGGCCTGACCACTGAGCGCTTCTGCTTGAGCGAACGCACGTCGCCGAGCAGCACGTCCAGGGTCAGTGCCCCTACATACACTCCCCTACCTGTACGTCAGCCCGCTCAGGTCCGCGGCTTCTCCCGCATCTCGTACGTCTCGATCACATCGCCGACCTTGATGTCGTTGTAGCCGATGCCGATACCGCATTCGAAGCCCTCGCGGACCTCGGTCGCGTCATCCTTGAACCGGCGCAGGGAGTCGACGCTGAGGTTCTCGGAGACCACCACGCCGTCGCGGACGAGCCTGGCCTTGCTGTTGCGGGTGATCGTGCCGGAGCGGACGATGCAGCCGGCCACGTTGCCGATCCGCGGCACCCGGAAGACCTCGCGAATCTCCGCCGTGCCCAGCTGGGCCTCCTCGAAGATCGGCTTCAGCATGCCCTTGAGCGCGGCTTCGACTTCCTCGATCGCCTGGTAGATGACCGAGTAGTAGCGGATGTCCACGCCCTCGCGCTGGGCCAGCTCGCCCGCCCGGCCGGCCGGCCGGACGTTGAAGCCGATGATCACGGCATCGGACGCGATCGCCAGGTTCACGTCGTCCTGGGTAATCGCGCCGACGCCGCGGCCGATGACCCGCAGCTGGACTTCCTCGCCGACATCGAGCTGCAGCAGTGCGTCTTCCAGCGCTTCCACCGAGCCGGACACGTCGCCCTTGATGATGAGCAGCAGTTCTTCCCGCTCGCCGGACTTGAGCGCGGACTCCAGGTCCTCCAGCGTGACCCGCGGCCGCCGCTGGGCGAACATCGCCGTCCGCTCCCTGGCTTCCCGCCGCTCGGCGATCTGCCGTGCGATCCGGTCGTCGTCGACGACCAGGAAGCTGTCCCCGGCGTCGGGCACCGCGGTCAGGCCGAGCACCAGGACCGGGCGAGATGGCGGAGCCTCCTGCACCTGGTCGCCGTTCTCGTCCAGCATGGCCCGGACGCGGCCGAACGCCTCGCCGCAGACGATCGAGTCGCCGACGCTTGAGCGTGCCGCGCTGCACCAGCACGGTTGCCACCGGTCCGCGGCCCTTGTCCAGGTGCGCCTCGATAGCCACGCCCTGAGCCTGCTGCTTCGGGTTGGCCCGCAGGTCGAGCTCGGCGTCGGCGGTCAGGATGACTGCCTCGAGCAGGGCGTCGATGCCGGTACCGTTCCGCGCGGACACGTCGACGAACAGCGACTGGCCGCCGAACTCCTCCGCCACCAGCCCGTACTCGGTCAGCTGGGCCCTGACCCGCTGCGGGTCGGCGCCTTCCTTGTCGATCTTGTTGACGGCTACGACGATCGGCACGCCGGCTGCCTGGGCATGGTTCAGCGCCTCCGTGGTCTGCGGCTTCACGCCATCGTCGGCCGCGACGACCAGGATCACCAGGTCGGTCGTCTCGGCGCCGCGGGCGCGCATGGCGGTGAACGCCTCGTGACCAGGGGTGTCGATGAAGGTGATCTTGCGGTCCTGGCCGTCCACCACGGTGTCGACCTGGTAGGCGCCGATGTGCTGGGTGATGCCGCCGGCTTCGGCCGCCACCAGGTTGGTGTGCCTGATCGCGTCAAGCAGCTTGGTCTTGCCGTGGTCAACGTGACCCATCACGGTCACCACCGGCGGCCGGGCCACCAGGTCAGTGTCCTCGCCCTCGTCCTCACCGAACTCGATATCGAACGACTCCAGCAGCTCCCGGTCCTCTTCCTCCGGGGAGACCACCTGGACGTTGTAGTTGAGCTCGGCGCCGAGCAGCTGCAGCGTCTCGTCGTTCACCGACTGGGTGGCGGTGACCATCTCGCCGAGGTGGAACAGCACCTGCACCAGTGAGGCCGGGTTGACGCCGATCTTGTCCGCGAAGTCGCTCAGCGAGGCGCCCCTGGACAGCCGGATGGCCTGGCCGTTGCCGCGCGGGATCGACACGCCGCCGATCGACGGCGCCTGCATGTTGTCGAACTCTTGACGGCGCTGCTTCTTCGACTTCCGGCCGCGAGACGGGCGTCCGCCTGGCCGGCCGAATGCGCCTGCAGTGCCACTGCGCCCGCGGCCACCGGGCCCGGGCCGGGCCGGAGCCATTCCTGGCCTGGCGCCGCCGCCGGGACCACCGCGCGCGCCACCAGGACCGCCGCCGGGACCACCGCGCGCGCCACCAGGACCGCCGCCGGGGCCACCGCGGCCACCGCCGCCGGGGCGCGGGCCTGCGCCGGGACCCGCGGAGCCGCCGTAGCCGCCGCCGCGCGGGCCGCCGCCGGAGCCGGGGGTGAAGCCGCGGCCGCCGACCGGCCGGGGCGGCATGCTGCTCGGGCTGGGACGCGGGCCACCAGGACGGGGACCACCCGGCCTGGCCGCCTCACCGCCGGAACCTGGCCGGCCAGCCGGGCGCGGGCCACCGGGGCCTGTAGGCGCACCGGGAGCAGCTGTGCCTGGCGCAGCCGGGCTGCCGGGTTGCGGCGCCCGTGGCGCCGCGCCCATGCCGGTTGCGGTTGAGCTGAAGGGGTTGTTGCCAGGACGCGGTCCTGGCCGCGGAGCCTGCCGCTGGCCCGGCGACGGCGGCGCTGACGGCCGCGGTCCGGCCGCGGCTGGCCGCGGCGCGGCGGGCCTGGACGCCTCGCCACCCGCTGACGGCGCCGGGCGGGTCTGCTCTGGCCGCGGCCCGGCAGTGCGGTCCTCAGTGGGCGGCACCTGCGGGCCGACGCCCCGGTCGGAGGGGAAGGGGACCGTTACCGCCGGACCAGGCCGCTGGGCGGCTGGGGGGGCTGGCTCGGTCACCGGCGGAGTCGCCGCCTCTACGGACGGCGCCGCCTTCGGCTCGATCTCGGCTGATCGCCGGAGCCTCCCGCGGCTCCGCCGCGTGGCCGTTGGCGGCTCGCCTGGCCGCGGCCGGCGCCTTCGGCGCCGCGCCGTCTCCGCCAGCCTTAGCTGCCTGGCCGGCGAACTCGTCCTTGAGCTTGCGGACTACCGGCGCCTCGATCGTCGAGGACGCGGACCTGACAAACTCACCCATCTCCTGGAGCTTGGCCATGACGGCCTTGCTCTCGACGCCGAACTCCTTCGCGAGTTCGTAAACCCGGACCTTCGCCACTGCGCTCCCTCTACTCGGCCCGGAAACTCCGGGCCTGCCAGCCGGGCGGGGCAGGGCGTGCTCCGTCCGGCGTCAGTTTGTGCTGTTCATCGCCGCATGCTCATCGGGCGCTCATCGCAATTCAGCCTTCTTTCCTCTGGCCCAGTCGCTGGCTATTCGCCGGACAGGTATTCCGCGACCCGCGCCGCCGGCAAGGGTGCCGGGAGGCGAAGGGCCCGCGAGAATGCCTTACGCCGCTGGGCTCGTTCCAAGCATGCCAGGCTCCGGTGCAGGTATGCACCCCGGCCGGGCTGCCGCATGGTCACGTCAGGAACAATCTCGCATCCTGCCGCCACCAGGCGGACCAAGTCAGTCTTAGCCGCGCGCACCCCGCACCCGATGCAGGTCCGGACCGGCGCAGCCCGTTCGCTGTCCAGCTTACAGGGCCTCAAGCTCAGCGGCGCCGGGCGCAGGCCCGGCTTCAGCCGTATCCGGCCGAATGTCGATCCGCCAGCCGGTCAGCCGGGCGGCAAGCCTGGCATTCTGCCCTTCCTTGCCGATCGCCAGCGAGAGCTGGTAGTCCGGCACGATTACCTGGGCCTCCTTCGCGGCGAGATCTATCACGTTGACCTTCGTCACCCGCGCTGGCGACAGCGCGTGAGCGACGAATTCGGCGGGATCAGGCGAGTAGTCGACAATGTCGATCTTCTCCCCGTGCAGCTCGGTCATCACGTTACGGACCCGGCTGCCCATGGGCCGATGCAGGCACCCTTCGCGTTCACGCCCTGGCTGATGCGAGATCACCGCGATCTTGCTGCGGTGACCCGCCTCGCGCGCGATCGCCGCGATCTCGACGGCGCCGGATGCGATCTCCGGCACCTCCATCGCGAAAAGCTTCTTCACCAGGTTGGGGTGCGATCGCGAGAGCGTGACGGACGGGCCGCGATAGCCCTTCCTTACGTGCAGCACGTAGCAGCGCAGCCGCTCGCCATGCACGTACTTCTCGCCGGGCACCTGCTCGGTCGGCGGCAGGATCGCCTCCAGCTTGCCCAGGTCGACCAGCACCGCCCGCGGGTCCCTGCCCTGCTGGATCACCCCGGCCACCACGTCGCCCTCGCGGCCGGCGTACTCACCGAAAGTCAGCTCGTCCTCTGCATCCCGCAGCCGCTGCAGGATCACCTGCCGTGCCGTAGTGGCCGCGATCCGCCCGAAACCCGCCGGCGTGTCGTCGAATTCCCCGCCCGGCTCGCCGTCGGCGCCGGCCTCACGAGCCCACACGGTCACGTGCCCGCTGCTGCGATTCACCTCGACGCGCGCGACCGAGGCAGCACCGTCGGTCTTGTGATACGCCACGAGCAGCGCGTCCTCGATTGCCTTGATCGCAAGGTCGAGCGAGATGTCCTTCTCCGCCTCCAGGCTCCTCAGGACGCTCAGGTCAATGTCCACCTAGTCCTCCTCGCCCAGTCAGTCCCCTCGTCGCGCAGTCGTCCGGAGTCGTCGAAATGACCGAACTCGACCTGGACCCGGCCAGGGCCAAGCTCGGCGTACTGGTATTCGCGAGCTCACGCCGTCCCGCTCCAGGGTCACGCCCCGCTCACTCGAGCCGACGATCCGGCCCTCGGCCGCGGCGGCCCCGTTCCCGTTCTGATGACCAGTGGCTTCGGTGTCTCAGCGGAGCGACGACCAAGCCGCCCGATCGCGCGCCGCCAGTGCCGCGGCTGGGTCAGCGGCCGGTCAACGCCAGGCGACGACACCTCAAGGGTGTACGGCTGCTCGCCCATCTCGGCGGAGTTGTCCAGCTTGACAGACAGCTCGCGGCTGGCCAGCGCGATGTCGTCCAGGCTGACGCCGCCATCGGCGTCGACGACCACGCGGAGTACCTGGCGACGGCCTGCCGCAGTGACCCGGATGCCCTCCAGGTCCATGTTCATGGCGTGCACCACCGGCTCGAAGCAGGCGGACCAGCCGGTCAGTGTCGGGGGCCGGGCCAGGCTGCGCAGCCCGCGGCCCGGCTCCCCGGCCGCTAGCCTTTGCCGTTGGCCCGGGGATGCGAACCGCGACGGGAGCCACCGTGCATGACGACCTCCTCGCCCGCGACCTGTGCTGTTATCTGCGCTGGTATTCGCGCCGTTGAACCGCGCCGTCATCTAGCCTATCCGGGACGCGGCGCGGTGGATCGGGGCCTGGCCGATCGGCCTGGCGTGACATTCTGGGGCGGCAGTTGCAGAAGCTATACGGCAGGCGTTATGTGCTGGAGGGGTGCGGTTGTGGCGGACGGCTCGGCCAGTGCGGGCCGCGGTCCCGGCGCGCTGGCCTGTCGCGGCGGGCGCTGCTGACCGCATCGGCGGCCGCGCTGCCGCTGCTTGTCACCGCGTGCAAGGGGATCCAGGCGCTGGGCACGCCGCCACCGCCGCCAGCTGACGTCCGCGCGCTGCAGGCCGCGATCTCGGCCGAGGCGGCCATGATCGCCAGGTATGACTCGGCCCTCAAGCAGCTCTCGGCCGACGCCTAGGCACGCTCAGAGCGGGCTTCGCGGCGTGCTCCAGGCCGAGCACGTCGCGCACCTGGCGCTGCTGAGGTCGCGGCTCGTCGAGCCGCCCGGCAGTCATGTTCTCAGTGCATCCGCCGTCACTCCGTCCGTCCTCGAGTCCGTCACCCGCGGCCGGGCTGACCAGCGGGCGTGCCGTGCTGCGCGAGCTCGAGCTGGCCGAGCAAGCGGCGTCTGACCGGCTGATCGCCGAGCTGGCCGGGTTGCCGCCGTCGCTGGCGCAGCTGTTCGCGAGCATCGCGGCATCGGAGGCGACACACGTTGAGTACCTGCGGGCGGCGAGGCGGAGTCCGATGACGAGCGCATCCGGAACGGCAGGCCGGGACAACGGTTCCCAGCAGGTCATCGCGGCGCTGCAGGATGCGCTGGCGGCCGAGCAGGCCGCGAGCTATGGCTACGGCGTCGTCGGCGCGCACCTGCCGCAGGGCTCGGCCGAGCAAGGCACGGCCACCACCGACTGGGTCGCGCACATGCGGGCCAGGGACGAGCCTGACCGCGATGATCAGCGCGCGCGGCGGGCAGCCTGTCCCGGCCGCGGTCGCTTACCAGCTACCCGAGCCAGTCCAGACGGCCGCGGAGGCTACGGCGCTCGCCGCCCTACTTGAGGATCGGGTGGCGCAGGCGTACCTAGGCATAGTGGCCCTTCCGGAGAGCGGCCTGCGCAGCTT
Source organism: uncultured Actinomycetota bacterium (assembly GCA_963808215.1). Lineage (GTDB taxonomy): Bacteria > Actinomycetota > Actinomycetes > Streptosporangiales > Streptosporangiaceae > JAJYUU01. The sequence continues at coordinate 73,760 of CAWEEY010000015.1, read as the reverse complement.
CGGCGCCCAGCAAGTGCGCGCTGCCGCGCTGCGGGCGGCGGCATGGCGCGGTTCCACGCAGGCCTTCCCCGGCTTGCCGGCGGCCAGCCTGCGCACGTCGGGGGGACACCCACAGTCGGGGGGACGACCCCCACAGTCGGGGGCACCCCCGACGACCCCCCGAGTCGTCGGGGAAGGCTAACGGGCAGCCGGGGGGACACCCCCCGACAGCCCCCCGAGTCGTCGGGGAAGGCTAACGGGCAGCCGGGGGGGACACCCCGCGACAACCCCCCGAGTCGTCGGGGAAGGCTAAGGGCAGATCAGCAATGGCGAGCACGTGCTCGATCATCGAAGCTGCGCCTTCCAGGTCCTCGCCCGCCGCGATCCGCTCGGCCCAGGACCACCAGAACCACCAGAGCCCGTCCTGGCCCCGGCCCGCATAGACGTCTTCTGCCAGCGCGGAGGCGGACGGATTCACCACGTGCAGGCTGGGGACCCGGCCCGGCGGCGTCATCAGGCGAGTCCGCAGGCCGTGCCGCGCGAGCACCTCGGCCAGTCCCTGGAGCCTGGCCAGGTTCGCCTGCCAGGTCTGCGAGTGCGCTACCACAACAGTCGGCGTAGTAGCATCCTTGGCCGCGACCGCCTCAGCCGTCCGCTGCGCCTCAATCGTCATCCTGTCACCCCTGGTAGCTGTTTCACAGCATAGAGTAATGACACCTTCCACAGAATGCCGCGTGCAGGTGCCGCCGTGCAACGTGCATGGTGAAATTCCCTCCTCGCGTTTGAGCAGACCTACTTAGCGGGAAGCCACTGCCGGCACTGGACGGGAGGCGGTCGTCCCGGCCACACTGTGGTGCACCGCCCAGGTAAACGAACCAGTAAATGAGCCGCCATGGGAGGTGACGCAGTGGCAGGCGCGCAGAGCCCGACAGTCCGGCGCCGCCGGCTTGCGCTAGAACTCAGGCGCCTTCGCGAGGCAGCGAAGCTCACTTGCGAGGAAGTGGCCGAGCAGCTTGAGTGCTCAGCATCCAAGATCAGCCGGGTCGAGACCGGCCGGGTCTCGGTGTCGCCGCGAGACGTGCGCGACATGCTGGAGATCTACGGCGTGCCCGAGGCGCCAGCGCGACGGCCTCGTGCAACTCGCCCGGGAATCCCGCCAGAAGGGCTGGTGGCACGCGTACGGCGACACCGTGCAGCCGCATTTCGCCACGTACCTGGGGCTGGAGAGCGCGGCGTCGGAGATCAGGATCTACGAGGTCAACCTCATTCCGGGCCTGCTGCAGACCGAGGGATACGCGCGCGCCGTCATCAGCGCCGGAATGGTCAACAGCCCGCGCGACGACATCGAGCGCCAGGTCGCGCTGCGGATGGAACGGCAGCGGCTGACGATCACCAGCCCGCCGAAGATGTGGGCGGTGCTGGACGAGGCCGCGCTGCGGCGTCAGGTCGGCGGCGCGAGGTGATGCGGGTGCAGCTGGAGTACCTGCGCGAGCTCAGCGCCATGCGGAACGTCTCGCTGCAGGTCATCCCGTTCGGCGGCGGCGCGCATCCGGCGATGGGCCGGCCGTTCGTCATCCTCGTCTTTCGGCGAGGAAGCCGATCCGGACGTGGTCTACCTGGAGGACCTGACCAGCGCGCTGTGGGTGGAGAACGTCGAGGAAGTCGACCGGTACAACGTGTTCTTCAATCACCTGCAGGCAACGGCGCTGTCCTTCGACGACTCGGCGGCGCTGATGACCGCGGTGCTGAAGGAGATGTAGCGCGGTGCCGCTAGGCCAGCGGCCGCGGGCAGCGGCTCGGCGTGCAGCACGGTCAGCCGCGACACCGCGCGGGTGAGCGCGACGTACAGCCGGTGCAGGCCGCGCGCCTCCGCGCTGGCGATCTGGGCTCGGCTCGTAGACGATGACCTGGTCGAACTCCAGTCCCTTGGCGAGGGTCACCGGCACCAGCGTGATCAGCTCGCTGTCCGCCGCGCCGTCCAGGACCGCGTGCGGCAGCGCCGGCCGCCGTCAGTGCTGCGCCGAGCGCCGGGATCTGGCGTCAGCGGCAATCACGGCGGCCGAGCCGGGCAGGCCGAGCGCGTCCGCGCAGCGCTGCCAGCGAGTCGCCAGCGAGCTCGGCTGGCGCCAGCTGCCTGACCAGCAGCGCGCCGGGTCCTGACGCACTGATGTCGCCGGGCTGCAGGCCGGGCGCGATCTGGCCGAGCAGCTGGCTGGCGAAGTCGAGTATCTGCCGCGGCACCCGGTAACCGGTGTCGAGCACGCGCAGTCGGCGTCCGGCTTGCCGAGATGGCCCGAGCATCTGCTCCCAGCTGCTCGTCGCCCAGGCCGTGGTGCCCTGCGCGATGTCGCCGAGCACGGTCGCCGAGCCGGTGGCGCAGCGGCGCCCGATCGCCCGGCACTGCATGGGCGACAGGTCCTGCGCCTCGTCGACGACGATGTGCGCCAGGCTTGGCGTGCGCTCGATCAGGTCGGCCATCTCGTCGATCAGCACCGCGTCGGCCGCGCTCCACCGGGCCGAGCCGGGGCCGCGCGGCGGGCTTGGACCAGCTGATCAGGGCCTGCTCGGCCTCGTCCAGTACGCCGTCCGCGGCCCGCTTCAGCACGTCAGGATCGGACAGCAGCCGGAAGACCATGCCGGACCGGGTCCGCCTTCGGCCAGACCTGCGCCACCGCCGCCTGCACCTGCCTGCTGCGCCGACGGACTCGTGCGTCCGGTCGTCGCAGGTCTCGCCCGCGGCCTCCATCCGGGTCAGGATCACGTGCGCGATCCGGTGCGCGAGCATGTCGCGGCCGGTCCCGTACCGCACTCCCCTGGTCGCGCAGCTCAGCGGCGAGCTCGGCGATCTCACTGGGCCGGGCACCCGCCACCGGCGCGATCCGCGCGCCAGCATGATCGGCTCGGCCGGCTCGGCCAGCTGCTCCCACAGCGCGTTGCTGAGCACCTGCGCCATCCGGGCGTCGCCCTTGACCTGGGCCGCCCGCTCGGAGTCGGTGCCACGCACTGGCACCGCGGACAGTCAGGTCGGCGACCGACAGCTGCGCCACGTCCAGCTCGCCCAGCGCGGGCAGGACGTTGCTGGATGTAGGCGAGGAAGGCCTTGTTCGGCCCGACGACCAGCACGCCGCCGCGGCTGAGCCGCTGCGCGTGGGCGTACAGCAGGTAGGCCACCCGGTGCAGGCCGACCGCCGTCTTCCCGGTACCGGGCGCGCCCTGCACGCAGACGGTCTGGCTCGACGCCCGAGCGCGACGATGTCGTCCTGGTCCGGCTGGATCGTCGCCACGATGTCGCGCATCGGCCCGGACCGCGGCCGCTCGATCTCGTCGATCAGGATCCGGCTGGTTGCGGCCGGCCCGTGCCCGGCACGTCGCCGACACCGAACCGCTCGTCCTCGAACGCGGTCAGCTCGCCGCCGGCGAAACCGAACCGGCGGCGCCGCTCCAGTCCCATCGGGTCGGCCTGGCTGGCCCGGTAGAACGGCCGCGACACCGGCGCCCGCCAGTCGATCACCACCGGCGTGCCGTGCGGGTCGTGCACGTGCCGCCGGCCGACGTGGAAGTGCTCGCTGGCCGGCACGTCAGCCGCGGCTGGCAGCCTCGATCGGGCGGCCGCGTCCGGGCTGCCGGAGCGCTCCGGGCCGGTAGTCGAGCCGGCCGAAGAACAGCGGCGTGTCCGGCAGGTCGCGCAGCGCCTCGGCCCGCCGGTACAGGTCGGCCTTGAGGTACTCCTCAGAGACCGGGTCTCCGCCCATGGCCCGCAGCGACAGCACGTCGGTGCGCATCAGGCCGAGGTATTCGGCGCGAGGAGCGCAAATGCTCGCGCTCGGCAGCAAGTACTTCGGTCCGCGGCGTCCGTTGCGACTCGCCGACGGCATGACTCATCACCCCGTGTGGAGGAGAACGGAGAGACTTCGATTAACTACCGGGAACGGCGGTGGCACAAGAGCTCGAGATCCTAGCACCGTCGCGGCAGCAGGGGCAGCTGAATTTCCGGCCGGCAGGCCGCGCCCTGAGCAGGACCGCTTAGAACAGCACGGACATGAACGTCCCGGCCTGAGTGAAACCGACGTGCCGGTAGGCGGCCCTGGCCGGGGCGTTGAAGTCGTTGACGTACAGCGTCACCACCGGCGCGAGCCGCAGCGCGGCGCTGCACGACGGCCGCCATGCCGCGGACCGCGTGCCCGCGGCCGCGCTCCTCCGGGGGCACCCAGACTCCCTGCACCTGGCAGGCGTAAGGCGTCACCGCCCCGATCTCCGCCTTGAAAATCACCTTGCCGTCGTCGATCCGCGCGAACGACCGGCCGGCACCGATGAGATCAGCCATCCGCGCCCGGTAAGCGGCGCCACCGTCCGCGCCGATCGGCGAGACGCCGACCTCCTCGGTGAACATGGCGATGCACGCCGGGCAGCATCACGTCAAGTTCGCGCGGCCGCACCATCCGGACCAGCGGATCGGGCTCGATCGCGGACGGCCCGGACATCGCCAGCACCGGCTGCACCGGCCGCACGTCGCGCGGCGTACCCCAGGCCGGCGCGAGCAGGGACCACAGCTGGCTGACCGCCTCGGCCGGGCCGACGATCGATGAGCAGCGGCGGCCTTGCGTCCGCGCCCTCGCCGCGAACGCCGCGACCGCGTCCGGGCCCGCCTCGACTGGCACGAGGTTCGCGCCCGAATAGCACAGCGCGCTGAGCTGGCCGCCATCGGTGTAACCCCAGAGCTGGCCGCCCAGCCGCGACGGATCCAGGCCCGTGGCGCGGATCCGCGCGCTGACGAAGACGTTGGCGATCGGGTCCCGATCGCAGAGGGCCAGTACCTCGTCGCGATCGTGATCTGTCAGCAGCCGCAGCGACGCCGAACGCCATGGCCTGGTGCGCAGCACTCCTCCAGAGTAACGGCTCGCCGTGCTCACGTCGGGCGCGTACGTCCGGCCGGGCAGCGGCCACGGCGGCTAGGCGACGGCGGGCGGCGGCAGGGCCGGGCAGGTCGCGTTGACCAGGCCGGGACTGCCAGGCAGCGATCCGTCCGCCAGGTATCGGTTCAGGTAGCCGTTCACGCAGTTGTTCGGCGGATCGGACAGCGACTGCCCGTGGTTCCCGCCGCCCTCGCACGACCACCAGGCGCGCGCTCGGCAGCAGTCGGCGGGCGACCAGCGCGCCCTGCATACGGCGTGGCCGCATCCAGCGTGCCCTGCAGCATCAGGATCGGCGGCAGCCCGGCGGCGTGAATTGCAAGCGGCTTCGCCGGTCCCTTCACTGGCCAGAACGCGCAGGCGGCGTTGAACCAGGCGTTGCCCCAGGTCTCGAACGGCGCCTTGGCGTAGACCCTCCTGGTGTCGGAATTCCAGTACGCCCAGCTGCGCGGCCAGCTCGACGTCGCTGCACTCCACCGCCGTTGTAGACGGCGAACTCGTTCTCGCCCTGCTTGCCGATCTGCTGGTAAAGCGGGACAGCTCAGCGCCGACCCGGTCCGTGCAGGTAGCTCGACAGCGCGGCGGCCAGGTACGGCCACCACGCGTTGCTGTAGCCGCCGACCAGGAAGGTGTCGGTCAGCTCGTCCGGTCCGATCAGCGGACCCGACGGCCCGGAGATCGGATGGGCTGCCAGCCGGCGCATCGCGGCGTTGAAGGTCGAGTTGACGGCTGCTTCGGTCTTGCCGAGGTGGTAGATGGCGTCATAGCCGCGCGATCCAGGAGAAGAACGCCCTGATCCGGCCCTGGAATGCGTAGTCCTGCTCAATGTTGTCGCGGTACCAGGCGCCGACCGGGTCCACCACGCTGTCCAGCACCATCCGCCGGACCCGGTGCGGGAACAGCGTCGCGTAGACCTGGCCCAGGTAGGTGCCGTACGACACGCCGTAGTAGTTGATCTGCCGCTGGCCGAGCGCTGCCCGGATCGAGTCCATGTCCCTGGCCAGGTCCTCGGTCGTCATGTACGGCAGCAGCCAGCCGTATCGCTTCGCTCGCAGTCGGCGGCGTACTGCTTGGCCCGGTTAACCAGGCACCCGCTCGGCCGCCGCGTTGGCCGGCACGTAGTCCGGCCGCGGCCTGTGAAAAGAAGGCCTGGTTCGCAGCTCAGCGCCGGGACCTGGACGCCCCGACGCCGCGGGTGTCGAAGCCGACGATGTCGTACTGCCGCGCCACGCTCGGGCTCAGCCCGGCAGCCACGTCAGTGCGGCGAACTGACAGCCCGCTGGCGCCAGGCCCGCCCGGATTCACCAGCAGCACGCCCAGCTGCCGCGCCGCCGGGGCCGTCGCCGGGATCTCCGACAGCGCCAGAGTGATCTTCCGGCCGGCCGGATCGGCGTAGTTGAGCGGCACCTGCAGGCTGGCGCACTTCATCCGGCTTGGTCGGGCACCGGCGTGACTCCGGCCCGGTCAGCTCGGTGGCCCGCCGCGAGGCCTGGGCGCAGCGCGTGCCAGCTCAGGCCCGACGAGGCCGAAGGCGGATCCGGAGCCGGCCCAGAGGACGTGCACCCGGCCAGGGCAGCCGCCCGGCCACGGCCACGGTCAGGACCGCGGTCGAGCGCTCTGGTCATTCCGCCATCGTGCCCAGGACGGGCCGGTGGCGAACGGGCTAGGCTCTCCGCGGGTTCGGCGGCAGCGCGGCCAGCTTCATCGCCTCTTCGATGAGGGTCTCCACGATCTGCGACTCGGGCACCGTCTTGATCACCTCGCCGCGAACGAAAATCTGGCCCTTGCCGTTGCCAGACGCCACTCCCAGGTCAGCCTCCCGCGCCTCGCCCGGCCCGTTCACGACGCAGCCCATGACCGCCACCCGCAACGGCACCTCGAGCCCGTCCAGGGCGGCGGTCACCTGGTCGGCGAGGGTGTACACGTCCACCTGGGCCCGGCCGCAGGACGGGCAGGAGACGATCTCCAGTCCTCGCTGGCGCAGGCCAAGCGACTCCAGGATGGCGATGCCGACCTTGACCTCCTCGACCGGCGGAGCGGACAGCGACACCCGGATCGTGTCGCCGATGCCCTCGGCGAGCAGCGCGCCGAAGGCCACCGCCGACTTGACGGTGCCCTGGAAGGCGGGCCCGGCCTCGGTGACGCCCAGGTGCAGCGGGTACTCGCAGCGCTCGGCGAGCAGCCGGTAGGCATTGATCATCACGACCGGGTCGTGGTGCTTGACCGAGATCTTGATGTCGTTGAAGCCGTGCTCCTCGAACAGCGAGCATTCCCACAGCGCGGACTCCACCAGCGCCTCGGGCAGTGGCCTTCCCGTGCTTGGCCAGCAGCCGCTTGTCCAGCGAGCCGGCGTTGACGCCGATCCTGATCGGCACCCCCGCGGCGGACGCGGCCTTGGCGATCTCGCCGACCTTGTCATCGAACGCCTTGATGTTGCCGGGATTAACCCGCACCGCGGCGCAGCCGGCGTCGATGGCAGCGAAGACGTACTTCGGCTGGAAATGGATGTCCGCGATGACCGGGATCTGCGACTTGCGGGCGATCTCGGGCAGGGCGTCGGCGTCGTCCTGGGACGGCACGGCAACCCGGACGATCTGGCAGCCGGCCGCCGTCAGCTCGGCGATCTGCTGCAGCGTGGCGTTGACGTCCGCGGTCAGCGTCGTGGTCATCGACTGCACCGAGACCGGCGCGCCGCCGCCCACCGGGACCGCGTGCTTGCCGCGGCCCACGATGATCTGGCGCGACTGGCGCCGCGCGGCCAGCGGCTCCGGCGGGAGCTGGGGAATGCCTAGGTCTACTGTCATGACTCGCTTTCGCCTCACACCTGAAGGTGAACGGGATTGAAGATATCGGCAGCTATCAGCAGCGTGCCGAGGCCAACCAGTAGAGCAAAGACGAGCAGGCTCAGCGGAACGAGCTTCTGGATGTCCACCAGCCCGGGATCCGGCCGGCCGCGGAGCCGGTTAAACCATGCCCTGATCCGCTCGAAGATCACCACCGCCAGGTGGCCGCCGTCCAGCGGCAGCAGCGGCAGCAGGTTGAACGCCCCGACGAAGATATTAAGCGAGGCGATCAGGAGGAGCACGATCGAGACCTTGGCCTGCCAGGGCAGTGAGGCCTGAACTACGTCACCGGTCACCTGGCCGACGCCGACGACGCTGCTGACCTGGCCCGCGGCGGTTTTCGACCGGTCCTTGGCGAACAGGCTCGGGATCGCCGCCGGCAGCTTGCCGATCGCCGAGACCGAGGAGGTCAGGGTGTTAGCGAACTGATCCCCTGCGTAGCCCCACGCGCCGAAGAAGCCGCTGCGCTGATACCCCACCGCCGGCTCGACACCCAGGTAGGGAACGGGGCGCTTCGGGATCGCGGCAAGCTTGACGCTGAGGTGCACGTCCTGGCCGTTCCGCTCGACCACGACCGGGACGCTGACCTTCGTGTGCTGCGCCTTGAGCACGGTATGCAGCTGACCCCAGTTCCCGACCGGCCTGCCGCCCACGGAGATGATCTTGTCGCCTGGCCTGAGCCCGGCAATCTGCGCAGGCGACTTGCCCAGGTTGTGGCCTGCGCACGGGTTTGCGCTGTTCAGCGCTGTGACGCTGGCCGGTACGCAGGCGGCGATCGAGCTGACCACGTTGGTGTTGCTGCTGGGCTGCCCGATCCCGATGGCGAGCACGAACAGCAGGAACAAGGCGAGGACGAAGTGCATGAACGACCCGGCGGACAGCACGATGATGCGCTGCCAGCCGGGCTGGTTCCGGAAGGACCGCGGCTCATCGGCGACATCGACGTCCTCGGCCGACGTCATGCCAGTGATCTTGACGAAGCCGCCGAACGGCAGCGCCTTGACGCCGTACTCGGTCTCGCCCCGGAAGGTTGACCACAGGGTCTTGCCGAAGCCGACGAAGAACTGGGTGACCCGCATGCCGAACTTCTTGGCCGTCGCGAAGTGCCCGAACTCGTGCAGCATGACCGACGTGAGCAGGGCAACGACGAAGATCAGGACGCCGAACAGGAAGGCCAGCCGCTGGCGCTCGACCACGATCGAGCGCCACGACGAGCACGACGATGATCAGCCAGGACCAGAGTTGTCCCCGGAGGAGCCCCGCCTGTGCTGGCCGCTTTGCCCGTCCCGATCGGTCGGCCCGGTCGGACCCATTAAGCGGCGCCTCCCTTCGGTGCCATCGGTGCCCTGGCTCCCTGCTTGCCCGTCAGCTCGCGTGCGCGGTCCCTGGCCCAGCGATCAGCGCCAAGCACGTCTGCCAGCGTCACGGCAGCACCTGCCGAGTCGTGATGCTCCGAGACTACCTGGGCGACCGTGTCGACGATTCCGGCGAACGGGATCTGCCCGGCCAGGAACGCATCGACGCATACCTCGTTGGCCGCGTTATAGACCGCTGGCGTGGTGCCGCCAGCCGCTCCTGCCTGCCTGGCGAGCGGTACGGCCGGGAACGCGTCCTCGTCCAGCGGCTCGAACGTCCAGGTGTGCGAGGTCGTCCAGTCCACTGGGGGCGCGGCCTCGGGCACCCGGTCCGGCCAGCCCAGCGCCAGCGCGATCGGGATGCGCATGTCAGGCGGGCTCGCCTGGGCGAGCGTGGAGCCATCGGTGAACTCGACCATCGAGTGGATGACCGACTGGCGGTGCACGACGACATCGATCCGGTCGAAGGCGATCCCGAACAGCAAGTGCGCCTCGATCAGCTCCAGGCCCTTGTTGACCAAGGTAGCGCTGTTGACCGTGATCACCGGCCCCATGTTCCAGGTGGGATGGGCCAGCGCCTGCGCGGGCGTCACATCAGCCAGCTCCGCCCTGCTCCGATGCAGGAACGGGCCGCCGCTGGCAGTCACGATCAGCTTCGCGACCTCGGCGCCGCGGCCGCCGCGCAGGCACTGCGCGATCGCCGAGTGCTCGGAGTCCACCGGGACGATCTGGCCGGGCGCTGCCAGGCCCGCGACCAGCGGGCCGCCCATGATCAGTGACTCCTTGTTCGCCAGTGCCAGTACCCGGCCCGCCCGGATCGCGGCCAGGGTCGCAGCCAGCCCGACCGCGCCGGTGACCGCGTTCAGCACCACGTCGCACGGCGCGGCGGCCAGCTCAGCGACAGCATCCGGGCCGGCCTGCACCTCGGGCAGCTTGCGCCGGACCCCGTCCGCCGAGCCAGCGGCGGCCAGCGCCTCCCGCAGCTCCGGCACTGCGGCCGGGCTGGCCACCGCCACCGTCTCGGCTCCGAGCTCGATCGCCTGCCTGGCCAGCAGCCCGGGTTCCCGCCGCCGGCCGCGATCCCGGTCAGCCGGAAGCGGTCCGGGTTGCGGGCGATGATGTCGGCCGCCTGGGTCCCGATCGAGCCTGTCGATCCCAGCATGATGATGTCCCGGCGGTGGCCGCCGCTGCTCTCGGATTCCACCCGGTTATTCTCCACCGGCAAACCTGCCACTTGCACACGGTGAGTACCTTGAGGTGCGTGAGCCCCCTTCTTCCGGCCCAGGAACTCGCCCTGCCGCCCGGCATGACTCCGAGCTGGCTCGGCCGGACCGCGGCCCAGCAGCCGGACTGGCCCGACCCGGCCCGCGTTCAGCAGGTACTGGCTGAGCTGGCCGGGCTGCCGCCGCTGGTCTTCGCCGGTGAGTGCGACCTGCTCCGCGACCGGCTGGCCGCGGTCAGCCGGGGTGAGGCGTTCGTGCTGCAGGGCGGAGACTGCGCCGAGACGTTCGCCGGCGCCAAGGCCGACGCGGTCCGCGCGAAGCTGCAGACAATCCTGCAGATGGCGGTCGTGCTGACCTACGGCGCGAGCGTCCCGGTCGTGAAGATCGGCAGGCTGGCCGGCCAGTTCGCCAAGCCCAGGTCCGGGCTGACCGAGACCAGGGACGGGGTCGAGCTGCCCGCCTACCGCGGCGACGCGATCAATGGGTTCGAGTTCACCTCAGCCGCCCGTACCCACGACCCGGACCGGATGCTCCGGGCGTACCACTGTGCCGCCGTGACCCTCAACCTGTGCCGGGCCTTCACCACTGGCGGTTACGCCGACCTGCACCAGGTGCATGCCTGGAACCGGGACTTCGTCAGGAACAGCCCGTCCGGCCAGCGGTACGAGCGGCTGGCCGGGGAGATCGACCGGGCACTGTCCTTCATGCGCGCCTGCGGCATCGAGTCCGAGGAACTGCGCACGGTCGAGTTCTACTCCAGCCACGAGGCCCTGCTGCTGCCCTATGAGCAGGCCCTGACCCGGATCGACTCGCGTACCGGCACCGCGTACGACGTGTCCGCCCATTTCCTGTGGATCGGCGAGCGGACCAGGGCCATCGACGGGGCGCATGTCGAGTTCGCTGCCAGCATCCGTAACCCGATCGGGGTCAAGATCGGCCCGGACGCCACGCCGGATGACCTGCGCGCGCTGATCCGGCGGCTGAGCCCCGACGGCGAGCCCGGCCGGCTGACGCTCATCACCCGGCTCGGCGCCAGCCGGATCCGCACCGCGCTGCCGCCGCTGATCCGAGCGGTCCAGGCCGAGGGCGTCCCGGTCGCCTGGGTCTGCGACCCGATGCACGGCAACACCTTCGAGGCGCCGAGCGGACACAAGACCCGGCGACTGCAGGACGTGCTCGACGAGGTCCAGGGGTTCTTCGAGGTGCACCGCAGCATCGGCACCCACCCCGGCGGCATCCACATCGAGTTCACCGGGGACAACGTGACCGAGTGCGTCGGCGGCAGCCACGAGATCATCCCCGAGGACCTGCACCAGCGCTACGAGACGGCCTGCGACCCGCGGCTCAACCGCAGCCAGGCCCTCGACCTCGCATTCACGGTCGCGGAATGCTACCGGTCCGCGACTGGCTGATTTAACAGGCCAGCTGGCGTCCGCGAGCGCGGTCAGCCGACGGCCGCACCTGGTCTGATCTACCAGCCGCGCTCGTCCCGGTCCGTCCAGGTGCAGACGCACACCTCGTTGCCCTCTGCGTCAGCGGGCGTCGCGTGGCCTACGGACGGCGCCGCGGATGCTGCGGTCCGCGACAGCGGCGTGTCCGCGCTCGGCACTACCCGGCGGCCGGGTAGGTCACCGGGAAGTCCCTCGCGGGCTCCCAGTCCGGCCGCAGCGGCATGCCCGAGGCGCCGCGCTCGCCGAGCTTCACGCCAAGCATCTGGTGCAGCTGGATCTGGTTGCGCTCGAAGCCGAGCCGCGAGCCGGCCATGTACAGCCGCCAGACGCGCGCCGTTCCCTCGCCAACTTCGGCGACGGCCTCGTCCCAGTGCTCGTCCAGGTTCGCGCACCAGGCGGCCAGCGTCATGGCGTAGTGCTCGCGCAGGTTCTCGGTGTGCCGGACCTCGAAGCCGTTGTCGTGCATCAGCGACATCAGGAAGCCCGGGCCCTCGAGCTCGCCGTCAGGGAACACGTAGCGGTAGATGAAGCCGTCGGTGACGCGCGCCGGGCCGGTGTTGTCCGGCCGGGTGATGCAGTGGTTGAGCAGCCGGCCCTGCGGCACCAGCTTGCCGTTCAGGAACCGGAAGTAACCGGCCAGCTGGTCCTTGCCGATGTGCTCGGACAGGCCGATCGAGCTGACCGCGTCGAACCCGGTCTCGGTGACCTCCCGGTAGTCCAGGTGACGAACTTCGGCCAGGTCAGACAGGCCACGTTCCTTGATCGCCTGCTGCGCCCAGGATGCCTGCTCGGCGGACAGCGTGACGCCGAGGGCCTTGACGCCATACTCGCGGGCGGCGTGCATCACCATGCCGCCCCAGCCGCAGCCGACGTCCAGCAGCCGCATGCCCGGCTTCAGCGCGAGCTTGCGTGCCACCAGGTCGAACTTGGTCGCCTGGGCCTGCTCCAGGGTGGCGTCGTCGGACGGGTAGCACGCGCAGGTGTAGGCCATCGAGGGGCCGAGCACCCATTCGTAGAAGGTGTTCGAGACGTCGTAGTGATGCGAGATCGCGCTCGCGTCGCGCTGCTTGGAGTGCCGGCGGCCGGTCAGCCACCGGCTGTTGACGCGGACCTCCTGCGGCGGCGGCGGGATTCGCGGCAGCAACATCTTTGGGCCGCCCAGGCTCTTCAGCAGCTTGAGCTTCTGCGACAGGCTGGTTTCCAGGTCCTGTGCGTGCGCCATCCGGGCCAGCGCCGCGTACATGTCACCTATCGACGTCCAGGTGACCGGAGACGTAGGCGCGCGCCAGGCCGAGCGCGCCCGGCGCCTGCGCCAGGTAGGACACGGCGGTCGGCGACTTTACCGTGATCTTGATCGGCGAGTCGGCCGGCCCCGCCGAGCTCCCGTCGAACGCCTCGAAACCGACTGGGGCATCCGGGCCCGCGACCCGCTCGAACACCTCGGCCAGAGCCATCTTCGACCCCTTCCCTTCGTTACTTCTTTACTTCCCTGCTGCTTTACGCTTCCCTACTGCTTTACTTCGCCTGCTCCGCAGATACAAGCTGGCCGCGCTCACCCGCCATGCTCACACGCCGCGCACGCACTTGGAGTACAGATCGGCGAGCCTGCCTTGCGGATCGTAAGTGCGCTTCAGCTCCGCATATTCCGGGCCGTTGTAGCGCGCCCAGAACTCCTCCTCCGGGTAGAAGGAGGTCGAGTACAGGCCCTTGTGCCCGCCGAGCTCGGTCACCTTGTCCTCGATCCGCCGGTTGAAGTGCCCGTTCACCGCGCCGGGGGGCAGCGCCACAGCGCCCCAGAAGCCGAAGTTGACATACACCTGGCCGGGCCGCATCGGGTACAGCGGCCAGGTCATGTCGCCGCGCAGCCGAAGCGGGCACATCCAGACCGGGCTCATCCCTACCTCGGCCAGGAAGTAGCTGAGGAACGAGGCCGATTCCTCGAGCGGGATCTCGACGTCCTGCACGACCATCTCCGTCTGCGGCCTGCCGCGGCTCGTATCCAGCTTGCGGGTGAAGCCGTGCTTGCGGTCGAGCGCGACCAGCTTGCGGTAAACGTCGGACCGGCGGTACCGGCGGGGCCAGAGCGCGCGGATCAGCGGCTGCTGCACCCCGAACGGCCGCGAGCACCAGAACCAGTCGGTGTCCCACCGCCATAGGTAGTCGCTGATAGTGAGGAAGTCCTCCTTCGGCCCGCGCAGTGACTGGTAATAGATCCGCTGTCGGGTGTAGTCGCTGCGCCATGGCGCCACGTCGCTGAATGCACCGATGCTCAGGTACATCTCGTCCGCGCTGAACGCGGTGCCGTCGATGAAGTCGGCCTGGTGACCGCGGTAGCTGCCGGTCGCCGCGACCTCAGCCACGGCCTCGAAGCACTCGGCCGGCTCGGTGAACCTGAAATGCCGCAGGTGCACGAACGGCTTGACCGGCTCAAGCTCGATGGTGAGCGAGAGCGTGTAGCCGAGCGTGCCGTAGGAGTTGGGGAAGCCCCGGTACAGGGCCGCGTGCTCGTTGTCGGGTGTCGCAGTGACCACCCGGCCGTCGCCGGTCAGGATCTCCATCGCCAGCACTGACTCGTGCGGCATGCCGCTGCGCAGCGAGGTGGACTCGATGCCGAGGCCGGATACGGCGCCGCCGAGCGTGATCGTCTTCAGCTGCGGCACCACCAGCGGCATCAGCCCGTGCCGGAGCGTCGCGGCGACCAGGTCCTCGTAGGTGGTCATGCCGCCCACAACCGCAGTCCTGCTGCTCGGGTCGATCGAGAGCACATGCCCGAACTGCGACACGTCGAGCTGATAGTCCGGCGAGTCGGTGCGGAACCTGAACAGGTTCGAGGTGTTCTTGGCAAGCCGGATCCGGCTGTCAGCCGGGATCGCGGCGTAGGCCTGCGCAATCGCGGCGACCGCTGCCTGGTGCTGGTCCATCGGCGAGCCTGGCTGGACCCGGCTGGTGACCTGCGTCACAGGGCCTCCTCTTCAGTTGGCTTCCGGCCGTTAGGTCGTCGCATTATGCCTACATCGGGGTGCCCGCCGCTGGAATCCCCCACCCGGCTACCTTTTTGAGGACAGGGAGGCAAGCATGGGCAAGCTTTACCCCGAGCTAGACGAACGGCTCACGAAGTTTATCGCCAGGCAATCTGTCTTCTTTGTCGCCACTGCGCCTTGCCTGACCGCTGACGGCGACGGCGGGCACGTCAACCTCTCACCGAAGGGCTACTCCGGCACCTTCGCGATACTCGGACCTCGGCGGGTCGCCTACCTCGATCTCACCGGCAGCGGCGCGGAAACCATCGCGCACCTGCGTCAGAACGGCCAGATCACGATCATGTTCTGCTCGTTCGGCCCGCAGTCGAAGATCCTTCGGCTGTATGGAACAGGCCGGATCGTCCTGCCCGGCTCGCCGGAGTGGGATGACGTGGCCGGCCACTTTCCCGCGACTGGCTTCGGCAGCAGCGAGGCCAGCCGCCGCGCGATCATCGTCGTCGACCTGGACCGGATAGCTGACTCCTGCGGTTACGCGGTCCCGATCATGGAGGTGGTGCAGGAGCGGGACGTGCTCGTCCGGCACGACGAGAGGAAGACGCCTGCGGAGCTGGCCGCCTACCGGACGCAGAAGAACGCGGTCAGCATCGACGGGCTGCCGGCGCTGATGCTCTGACCGCCTGAAGTGCCAGCGATGCCCGGCAGCGGTACAGGTCTCGCAGCAGGCTGATTTCGGCGCCATGGTGTATCTGCTCGTTGATCAGCGTCGTGAAGATCCGGTGAACCGGCCACTGATCGCCCCAGTTGGTCGGCACTAGCCGGTCAAGGTCGGTGTCGTTCAGGCGGGTCAGCGCGTCAAGCAGCGGCTGATGACTAGCGAACAGCCAGTCAGTAGCCTCGGTCGCCGTCACCGGGCAGCTCAAGGTCAAACGACAGCGATGCCGAACCGAACGCATAGTCCCAGTAGAGGTAATTCACGCCCGCGATGTGCAGGGTTCGCCACGCGATTGTGGTAAATGGAGCGGGATCAGGCTGCGACGGATCGTAGTCAATGACCCACTCCCCGCTGCCATCGGCGCTGACTCCGCGATCTTCGGACCTGCGGTGCACGGTCCAGCAGCCGCCCACCGGCTCCCAGAAGAACTCCGCGTCCGCTGACAGCCGTCAGGATCCGCCGCAGCGAGTCACAGGAGGCAGCGTACGCAGTGCGAAGGATCTCGGCGCCGGTGGTCATGGCAGCAGTCTTACCCGGCGGGCTGGCAAAGAGCGAATAGATCGCCCCATAGAGTTGGCGGATGCGGATCGCGCTGATCAACTCTGGGATCGGCTTGCTGGCGCCTGCCGCCGCCCTGCACCGAATGCGGCCCGATGCTGACCTCGTCCTGGCGCCGGACCCTGACGGGATGCCCTGGGGGCCACGGACACCGGACGATATTGCGGCGCGGGCACTGCTCTGCGCTCGTGCGGCGCTGCGGTATCAGCCAGACATCATGGTCATGGCCTGCAACACCGGCTCGGTGCATGCCCTGGACGCGATGCGGGCTGAGTTCGAGCCGGCCATCCCGGTCATCGGGACCGTGCCCGCCATCAAGCCAGCCGCTGCCGAACACCACACGGTCGCGATCTGGGCCACGGTTGCCACGACGGCCAGTGCTTACCAGCGCAGGCTCATCGCGGAGTTCGGCGGATCGGCCGAGGTTACTGCCGTGGCCTGCCCCGGCCTCGCCGACGCCGTCGATGCAGGCGACCAGGCCGCGACCGCCGCCGCCGTGGCCGCAGCGGCCGCCCGGACTCCGGCTGGCTGCGAAGCAGTCGTGCTCGGCTGCACCGAGTACGAGCTGGTCGCCGATCAGATCACTCAGGCGGTACCCGGCGCCGCGTCGTTCGGGTCCGCCATGGCGGTAGCCGCACAGGCGCTGCGGCGGATTCCGGGCGGCGTCGACTCCAGCCGGCCAGCCTCCGGCAGTGCCCCGCTGGGCAGTGCCCGGCTCGGCAGCGCCCCGCTCGGCAGTCCCCCGCTCGGCAATCCCCCGCTCGGCACCGTCCGCGTGCTGCTCAGCGGCCGGCCGGCAGCGCTGCCGCCGGCCGCGCTGCGCTACCCGGAAGGTCGGCTGCTCGCGCCGCTAGTCGTCGCGACCGGCGATAGCGAGTCGATAGCCGGAGCCGTCGCCGCGGACTAGCGAGCCCTGCCGGGCCAGCCCCGCCTTGCGGCGGTGGCGTCGGAGTTAGCTACCACCGCCGGGCTAGCGGTCGCCGCCGGGCTAGCGGCCGTAGCCCGCCTCAGCATGTCTCAGCGCGCCGCCGAGCGCGCGACCGGCTGGCCGCCCGGCGAGGCCGGGTCCGTCCAGCCCGCCCGTTGCCGGAGTGTCCCTGCTGGCTGCCGGAACCAGGTTCCCCGCCGCCAGCCTTTGCCCCGCCAGCCATTCCTCGGCTAGCCTCGCTCGCGCCAGCCTTCCCCGCGCTAGCCTTCCCCCGCGCTAGCCCTCCGCCGCGCTAGTCTTCCCCGCGCTAGCCTTCCTCCGGCCAGCCGGTCCTCCGCCAGCTCCGGACCGGTTGCGGCTCGAGCTCGTCGCATAACTCGCGGCAACCGCGGCCGGCGTCATCGGCATCCGAGCTGCCGACGGTGGCAGGGCGGCCTCGATGGCCTCGGATAGCAACTGGCCCATCGAGTAGCTCGGGTTGGCGTTCAGCGCGCGATCGATCGCCATCCCTGCCAGGGCGCCGTTCCCGGCCTGCCACGCGGTGAACGCCAGCAGGCACGCGGGCGCTGGCACATAGTCGAGCGCCGCGCTGCGCAGTACATCGGTCCAGAGCCGACAATGGTGATCGCGGTAAGCCGGGTGCATCCGCGCCCATGCGTCGTCGCGGACGCGGATATCGCTGAGCAGGACAGCCAGCCATGCTAGATGCTCGATGCTGTGAATGCTGCCGCCCGACCGGTAACGCCGGATGGCCCGCTGAACCTCTCGGCGGCCGGTCCTGGTTGCGCGCAGCTGCGGATCGCGATCCCCTTCTGCTTCGCCCAGGTCAACAAGGTCTGACAGCCTGTCCAGGGCGTGACCAGTGGCTCGCGAGATCAGGTCTGCGGAACCGGCAGGACGCTGCAACGTCCGCGCAAGCGCCTCCCGGTCGGGGTGCGCGGCCAGGCCGGCCTTAGCCAGGGCCGCTGCGGCCGGGTGCGACCCCGGATCATAGGACCGGCCCTCTGGCGGACAGCACGCAGGTTCGTTGCACAGCAAGGACCAGTACCGGCCCCTATCGGCCCGCAGCACCTCCTGCAGCTCTATGCCGCTCTCGACGAGGCGTGCAGCGGCGCTGCCGATGACGGGCGCAACGAGTTCCTCGGGTCCGTAACCGACCAGTAGCGCCGAGGCGATCCGCTCGCGGTCAAGTACGTAGCCCGCGTGCTCGGCGATGTCCTGCGCCAGTTGCTCATCGGGTGGCTCAGGCAGGTCGTACCGGAACGTGACCACTACCCGGTTCTGCGCGCCGAGGCCAAGCACGACCAGGCTCTTGCTCGGATAGAAGCCGAGCATGTGCGGTACCACCGCCAGGACAGCGTCCTGGCTGGCCGCTCGCAGTTCCACCTTGCTGGCAACGCCAGTAGGCCGCGTGGCGGGCGTCATGGAGTAGGAACGCGGGGAGCTGTCACCCGCAGGCTTGTCGTTAGTCATGCGGCCAGCATCGAGAATCGCGCTCCGGCTGCGGTGACCCAATAGTGAGCGCTGGTGGACATCGAGCCTGGGACGCACAGCCATGTAAATGCGATTGACAGGCGTGTTGATCCGGCCGTCCGGCGACCGCCGCGGATGCAGCGCGCCCACGACGGCTGCACCGTCACAGGACAGCCAGTGCTCGCGGTACAGGCGTTGCTGCTGCGGCAGCGTCGAGCGCGAGCGGCGGACTTGGGCAGTGCCCAGCTGTCGGACCCGGCTGGCAAACTGGCCGCCATGACCGTATCGGATCAGAAATCGGACCTCCGCCGCTACCTGCAGCAGGCCAGGGACGCCATGCTCTGGAAGCTGGACGGGCTTCCCGAGTACGACATCCGCCGTCCGCTGACCCCGACCGGCACCAATCTGCTGGGACTGGTAAAACACCTGGCGGGATGCGAGATCGGTTATTTCGGGGACACCTTCGGGCGACCGCTCGCCAGCCCCCCGCCCTGGACCGATGAGGAATTGCTGGAACTCGAGCCGATGACAGACATGTGGGCGACGACAGCCGAGTCGCGCGATTACATCGTCGGGTGGTACCGCACGGCATGGGCTCACGCGGACGAGACGTTCGACGCAATGGAGCTCGACGCCATCGGCCATGTCCCCTGGTGGCCGCGGGAGCACTCCGAGGTGAACCTGCACCGGATCCTCGTCCACATGATCGCGGAGACGCACCGGCACGCCGGTCACGCCGACATCGTCAGGGAGCTCATCGACGGATCCGCCGGTCTGCGGCCAGACAGCAGCAACATGCCATCTAGTGACCAGGCGTGGTGGGAGGATTACCGCACCGGGCTGGAGCAAGTCGCACACGCGGCGGGCCGGGCCTGACCCTTCCACCCGGCGCCTCCGGTGTGTAGCAAACCTCAGGTGTGTCGCACATCAAGCGGAGCGGATACGGCGCCATCAAGTGGGACTACGCATAGGCGCTCAGCCATCACACCATGGTAGAACTTTGGTGTATTTAACCGTGCGGCGCTCAACATTAAGGACGAGGAAGAAAGAGGCAATCTCCGCCTACCAGTGGTTCGGTAAGGGACGGCCCAAGGCCCAGCTGAACTTCGGTGACTGCCTGACGTACGCGGTAGCGTGACTGGCCGGAGAGCCGCTGCTATTCACGGGCAACGACTTTACGGAAACTGACCTTGACATCGCACAGCAGTTACATCCCCCGTCCACGTCGGGTGGGCCGCCCACATGGACGATCGGCAGCAGAAGCGCTGGCAACGGTGATAACCGTGATGCTGACGACGGCGCTCGGCGTGCTGAGCGCGTCCACGAGTGCACGTGCGGCTCCCGTGCCACCCCCTCCGGCAGCGTCTCCGCCAGCAGCGCAGCCGCTATGGCTAATGAAATCGAATGACCTTGCTCTGCTGCAGCAGCATGCGGCCACTGACGGCGTCGCACTGCCTCAGTTCACCACCTGGGTAGGTTGCGGGGGACTGTCCGACCCAGACCGTTGCCATCCAGGCCAGCTGCCGATCTTCACCAGCTACTGGCCACTCCGGCGGCTGGCGATGTCTGGCTGGCGGGGCACTGCCGTGTTCGACATCGAGACCTGGGCCTACACTCCGCGAGCGCAGCGTAGGCATCCAAGAAGGTTCATCTGCCGGGCGGCGAAGCTCCAGCACGCTGACCCGTTCTTCCACGTAATCGTTACGCCGTACGTCAAGCCGCCGACTAAGAAGATGATCCCGGAGGACGTCGCCGCCGCGAAGTGCGGGGCAATGGCGGTCGATGTGCAGACCCAGTTCGCTAACGGCTCCCCCGCAAAATTTGGCTTGTTCATCCGTAAGGCCATCAGAGCAATCCGCAGCGTAAACCAGCACATCATCATTCTGGCGGGCCTGGCTACCAATAACCCAGGTGTGCAGCTTGCGTCGAACCTGGCCACCGATTATGGCGAAGCCCTGCGGACTGGCGTCCAGGGGTTCTGGCTGAACGCGAAGAAGTGGGGAAACCGGAACAAGTGCACCGCTGCGCAAGGCGGCCCTGGCTGCCCGCAAGTCGGCATTGAATTCCTTGAGGACATCGGCCTGATCGGCGGTAAGTAGCGCGAATTCGGCGTTAGCCAGATCCCCCGCTCACTGGCGAGCCCGGGCCAAGTTACAGTCACGCTGTGCATCGGGGAGCGCGCGCTACTGCCGGAACGCTAGCAACAGTGCTTCTGCTCCTATTCGCCTTTGCCCAGTCGGCCACCGATGCGGTCGCGGCGTCGGCGCCTCAGCCCCTGTGGCTCGTGAAATCGAATGACCTGACAGCGCTGCGGCATCAGGCACGCGCGGATGGCGTCTCTCTGCCCGCCTTCACCTGGGTCGGCTGCGGCCCCCCATCCGACGCAGATCGCTGCCAGGCCGGACAGGAGCCGATCTTCACCAGCTACTGGCAATTGCGAGCCAAGGCGAAGGCAGGCTGGCTCGGCACCGCCGTGTTCGATATCGAGCCCTGGCGCTATACGCCGCGAGCTGAGCGTCAGGACCCGAGGAAGTGGATCTGCCGGGCCGCCCGGCTTCAGCAGATTGACCCGTACCTGCAGGTCATCATCACGCCGTTCGTAAGGCCACAACTGCCGCGGATGATCTTCGAGGATCGGACAGCCGCCAGGTGCGGAGCATATGCCGTCGACCTCCAGACCCAGTTCGCCAACGGCTCGCCCGGCAGTTCGCCGTGTTCGTCCGGGCGGCCGTCAAGGCGATCCGCAGTGTGAACAAGAAGATCGTCATCCTGACCGGACTGGCGACGAACAACCCGAAGGTGCAGTCACCCGCACATCTCGTGACCGACTACCACCGGGCGATGGCTGCGGGCGTCCAGGGATTCTGGCTCAACGCCAACAACTGGCTGCGCCACAACCAGTGCACTGCAGCGGACGGCGGCCATGGCTGCCCGAAGATCGGCCTGCGGTTCCTGGCGGAAATCGGGCTGATCACCCACGGCATAGCAGCCAGGCCGCGGACTGACTTCGTCCAGCTAGCCCTGGATAACTCCTTCGGCAAGATCACAGCAGCACTTGCCAGCATCAAGCTGACCCTGGGCCAGCTGCTGGGTCGGCAGAAAGCTCCTGCTTGATGAAGTAAACCCGGCGCAGGTCGTGCTCCTGCGCCCGGTGCGTCTCGACGTAGCCTCGGCGGCGGTAGTAGGCGAGATTCTCGGTCATGGCCTCGTTCGTGTAGAGGCGGATCGCGGGCAGGCCGAGCTCGCGGGCACGCGCCTCGGCGAACTCGAGCAGCCGGGTGCCGACGCCCCGGCCCTGCTCAGCCGGAAGCACCGCGACGTTCTCGAGCAGCAGGCAGTCAGCTTCCGCGACCAGCACGATCATGCCGATGATCTGGCCTGCCCGGACGGCGACGCTCGCTTCGCCGCGCGAAACGATCGCCGCGTAGTCGGCGGTAACCGGCGCCGGCGAGCGGCCGATGCGCGGCAGGTACGGAAGATAGGCCGTTGCGGCGAGAGAGCGCAGCTTCGCAACGTCATCCTGAACTGCCGGCCGGATGATCAGAGCGCGACCCCGAGCAGCGCGTCGACGGCGCGACGGACGAGGTCACCCGAGCCGTGCGGAACCGGCGGATGCGGCGGCCGCCCACTCGTCAACGACGGCAATCGCGCCGGGTGCGTCCAGGTCGTCGGCCAGGCGCTCCCGCATCGCCGCCAGCACCCGGTGACCAGCACCGCTGTCCGCCTCGCGGGCGGGAGCGGCATCGGCAACCGCCGCCCGCCAGGTTGCTAGCCGACTCGACGCTGCCGACAGCGATTCGGCTGTCCAGTCCCAGTCAGGCCGGTAGTGGTGCGAGATGATCGCGAGCCGGACCGCCATCGGATCTGCGCCTGCCGCCAGCAGCTTCGAGACGAACACCAGGTTGCCGCGCGACTTCGACATCTTCTCGCCGTCGAGCCGTACCATCCCGGCGTGCGCGTACCGGCGCGCGAATGGCGGCTCCCCATTCGAATCGAGCACAGTACCATCAAGCGCCACGCGAGCGTGGGCGGCGCTCATCTCGTGATGCGGGAAGATGAGGTCCCGGCCACCAGCCTGGACGTCGAAGGTGTGCCCGAGGTAACGCGTCGCGATCGCAGCGCACTCCACGTGCCAGCCCGGCCTGCCCCGGCCGAAGGCCGACGGCCACGACGGCTCACCCGGCCGCTCCGCCAGCCAGACCATGCGGATCGACTGGATCCTTCTTGCCGGGCCGGGCGGGTCGCCGCCGTTCTCCGCGCAGAGCCGGAGCATCGCGTCGCCGTCCAGCCCGGACACCGACCCGAAGGCCGGGTCGGCGGCGCGGGAGAAGTAGGTGTCACCGTCGACCTCGTACAGCGAGCCCCGCTCGGCCAGCTTCTGGTTGAACGTCTCGATCAGCGGAATGGCCTCGACCGCCCCGATGTAGTCCACGGGCGGCAGCACTCGCAGCGCCGTCATGTCGGACCGGAAGAGGGCTATCTCCCGGTCGGCAAGCGCCCGCCAGTCCTCGCCGTCGCGGTTGGCACGCTCCAGGAGCGGATCATCGACGTCAGTGACATTCTGGACATACCGCACCTTCTTCCCGGCATCGCGCCAGGCCCGCACCAGCAGGTCCCAGGCCACGTACGTGGCGGCATGGCCGATGTGCGTCGCGTCGTAGGGAGTGATGCCGCAGGCATACAGCGTGGCCGTGCCGCCGTGCGCCGCGACGGCCAGTGAGCCAGTGGCCGTGTCCCAGATCATCGGCTCAGGGCCGGGTCCGGGCAGGTCGGGTACGTCAGCGGCAGGCCAGGACTTCATGGGCGTCAGGGTATCGCTAGCTCGGGCGAGCGAGTTCAAAAGCGTGGGCGAGCGCAATCAGCCGCGGCTCGCCCCAGGCAGGCACCGATGAACGACAGCCCGACCGGCAGGCCGCTGACCCGACCGGCGGGCACAGTGATCGAGGGATAGCCGGACACCGCGGCGGGCCCTGACGTGCCCCAGCCGTGATAGTCGCCGAGCACATGATCGGTGAGCCAGGCCGGGTGCCCGGTGAGGGCGATCACCGCGTCGAGCTGGTGCTCGGCGAGCGCCCCGTCCAGGCCGCCGCGTGGCGATCCGGGTGGCTGCCGACCGCGCCTCGAGATAGCCGGCGTCGACCAGGTCGCCGCTGGTCGCCTCCGCCGCCTCGAACAGTTCCTGGCCAAAGTGATTGAGTACCTCGGCTGCGTTCGCGCTGTTGAAGGCAATCAGCCCGGCCAGGTCAGCCGGGATGGTCACCGCCGAGCTGCGCCAGGTAGGCGTTCAGATCGTGCTTGAACTCGTGCGTCAGGGCCGCGAACTCGGGCTCGCCCAGCTTGTCGGCGTCGGCCAGCTCGACCGGGTCGACCACCAGCGCGCCTTCGCGCCGCAGCACAGCCAGGGCTGACTCGAGTACGGCGAGAGTGGACGCGTCGGCCGGCGAGGAGCCTGCCCGCCAGACGCCGAGCCGCGCGCCGTCCAGCGCGCCGGGATCGATGAACGCCGCGTAGTCAGTCGCATGCTGGCCGCCGCTTCAGTGGCCGGGATCAGCCGGATCGGCACCGGCCATGGCCGTCAGCAGCTCGGCCGCGTCGGCGACAGTGGCGGCCATCGGCCCGGCTGTGTCCTGCGCGGCTGAGATGGGCACGATCCCGTCCCGGCTGATCAGGCCTAGCGTCGGCTTGATCCCGACCACGCCGCAGGCTGCGGCCGGGGACACGATGGAGCCATCGGTCTCCGTGCCGACCGCAAGCGGCGCCAGGCCGGCCGCGACCGCGATGGCCGACCCTGAGCTCGAGCCGGACGGGCTGCGGCCGGTGCCATGCGGGTTCACCGCCTGGCCGCCGAGGGCGCTCAGCCCGCTGCTCGACGGCCGGGAGCGGAAGTTCGCCCACTCCGACAGGTTCGCCTTGCCGAGGATCACCGCCCCGGCCGCGCGAAGCCGCGCCACCAGGAAGGCGTCCGTCGCCGCGGCGCGCAGCAGTGCCGGGGAGCCGGCCGTCGCCGGCAGTCCGGCCGCGGACACGTTGTCCTTGATCAGCACCGGGATGCCGTCGAGCGGCCCGCGACCGTGCTCCGGCAGTCCGCCGGGCGTCGCTCGCTGCCGCTTCGGCGGCCGCATCGGGCTCGACGGTAATGACCGCCCTGAGCGCCGGATTAAGGCGGTCGATCCGGGCCAGGTAAAAGGCGGTCAGTTCGGCGGCGGTTAGGGTGCCCGCCGCCAATGCCTGGCCGAGATTCGCCGCGGTGGCTGTGCCCGGCCGTGATGCCGGTCCGGCCGACGGTCTGCGCTAGTGATTCGGTCAGCGACATGGTGGACAGAATAGGGGCGCTGGCGTGTTTCATTACCGGGGGGATATCAATGGATTCGTCATTTACATCACGCATGCCCGGATGGCGTCGGCCACCTTTCTTGCGTCCTGCCACTGTGCTGGCAAGCGCGGGGTTGCTGGGGATCGTTGCAGCAGCGGCGGGCTGCACAGCCAGCGCCGCGACCGGCACCAGCAACGCCTCGCCGGCTGCAGATCGCAGTACGAGCGGGTCGTGCGAGAGGTGCTGCCCTCCGTCGTGCAAATCACCACCGGCACCTCGACTGGTTCAGGCATCGTGTACGACCACAAGGGCGACATCGTCACCAATGAGCACGTCATCGGGACCGCGAAGACCGTCCGGGTGCAGGAATCGGTCGGGAACACGACGCTGACCGCGAAGGTCGTCGGCCAGTTCGCGGCTGACGATCTCGAAGTGATCCGGGTGGAGAAAGACGCCGGCAGCCTGAAGCCGGCCAAGTTCGCCGACTCCAACAACGCTCAGATCGGCGAGATCGTGCTGGCCATGGGTAACCCGCTTGGCCTGACCGACAGCGTCACCCAGGGGATCGTCTCGGCGACCGGCCGCACGGTGGGCTCGAGCGAGCCTAACGGCGGCACGGCGCTGATCACGCCCGCGATCCAGACCAGCGCCGCGATCAACCCCGGTAACAGCGGCGGCGCGCTTGTCGACCTGAATGGCCACGTCATCGGCATCCCGACACTCGCGGCCCAGCTGCCGGGCAAGGGCGGCGCCGCACCCGGCATCGGCTTCGCCATCCCCAGCGACACGGTGCGGAACATTGCCGATCAGCTGATCAAGTCCGGACGGGTGGCTAGCTCCGGCCAGGCGTCACTCGGCATTACCGCCCAGACCGCGGCCAGCCCGTCGGGCCATGCGGTCGGCGTCGCCGTCCTTGGAGTCGCCGGAGCGCGGCGCGGCCGACACGGCCGGCCTCAATCGCGGCGACATCATCGTGGCACTCGACAAGCGAAAGGTAACCAGCCTGGAAGATCTTCAAGGCATGGTGTCCGCGCTCAAGCCGGGCACGTCGGTCACCATCTCCTACACCCGGGGCGCCGCTAGCACCGTTCACAACGGCGCGGCGAAGCTCGGCACCCTGAGCGGCTAGGCACCCTAGACTCGGACGGGTGACGATGCACATCGGCAGGCTCACCGCCGTTCCCGCCCTGGACCGTCCCGATCTGCTCGCCGCCCCGGTGGCAGCCGCGCTGGCCGCGCTGGACGGCAAGATCGCCGTGAGCGACATCGGTGTGGCAGAGATCGACCCGGCGATGGCCGACACGGCCGCGTTCTGCGAGGAGTACGGCGTCGCGCCAGGCGAGTCCGCCAACTGCGTCGTGGTGGCCGGGCGCCGGGACGGGCAGACCAGGATGGCGGCGTGCATGGTGCTCGCCACCACCCGCGCCGACGTCAACGGGCTGGTCAAGCGGGAACTGGATGTGCGCAAGGCCTCGTTCGCGCCGATGGATCAGGCGGTCGAGCTGACCGGGATGGAGTACGGCGGGATCACGCCGATCGGGCTGCCCGCCGACTGGCCGGTCTACGTGGACGCGGCGGTTGCGGCCACCGGCCGCGTGGTCATCGGCAGCGGCGTGCGGCGGTCCAAGCTCACCCTGCCTGGCGCCGCGCTCGCCAGCCTGCCGGGCGCGGTCGTGCTCGCCTCGCTCGGCCGGTAGCTAGGGCAGCCAGGACACCTTGTGCGCGAGCGCGGCGTAGCCGACGAACGTCACCGCGTCGATCAGGGTGTGCGCGATGATCAGCGGCGTCACCCGGCCCCACCGGCGGTACAGGACGCCGAAGATGACGCCCATCACCGCGTTCCCGATGAAGGCGCCGAAGCCCTGGTACAGGTGGTAAGAGCCGCGCAGCACGGCGGCAGCGAGGATCGCCTTCCACGGCGTCCAGCCGAGCTGATCGAGCCGCCGAAGCAGGTAGCCGATGACGAGTATCTCTTCCAGCAGGCCGTCGTGAGCCGCGCTGAGCAGCAGCACGGGTATCCGCCACCAGACCGCTGGCAGTGACTCCGGGACGATCTTCAGGCTCAATCCGAGGTGGAACGCCGCTATATAAAGGGCCAGTCCTGCCCCGCCGATCACGGCGGCCAGGACAGCGCCACGGGCCAGATCCCGGCGGGGCTGACTGGCGTCCAGGCCGATGACCGACGGCCGCTCCCCCGACCTGGCCATCAGATAGAGCACCAGCACGACCGGGCGCAGCGCCTCGGCGATGCCTACGAGCTGCAGCACGCAGGTCGAACCAGCTGACCGAGGACAGCGGGCCGACCAGCAGCGCCTGCTGGCTGCTCAGCGACTGCCGGGATAGCAGCGCGCCGATCAGGTCGAGCAGCGCGTTCAGGCCGCTGGCGCCGAGCGAGACCGCGAAGACGGCGAAGATCTCCCACCGCAGATAGGCGGGCGGCGGCAGGCTCAGGGTCGGGCTGGCGGCTGTCGAGTCCTGTCGCCCTCGGTCCGATCCGCGCCCAGGCGCGTCGTTCGCGACTCCCGCGCCCTCACTGTCGGTCACCCGAGGACTTTACCGGGCGACCGCTGGCAGCGGGCGGCCAGGGAAGCGGCACGGGGCCACGATGTGCCGGCGAGTCAGGGAAGCAGCGCTGTCAGCCGCTGCCAGGCCAGCTCCGCGCCAGAGGCAAGGCAGCCGTCCACCACTGCCTCGGTGCCGAGGGCGCTGACCCGCACCTCCGGCATGACCGGGGCCAGGCTGCGCAGCTGCGCCGGCCACCGCAGCGGCGAATCCGGGCGCCTGGCCGATGCCGCCGCCCAGGACCACGAGCTCGGGGTCCACCACGGTGACAATCGCGCAGATCGCCCTGGCCACCAGCTCGGCCTCGCCGGCGACGACGGCTGCCGCGCGCTCGTCGCCGGCCGCCGCCGCCTCGAAAACCCGGCGGGCCGACACCGATCCGCGCATTCCGGCCCGGCGCGCCGCCCGCACCACCGCAGCGGCGGAGCCGGACGCCTCCAGGGCGCCGCGGCGCCTGGCGTCCTGCGGGTCGGAGCCCTGACCGGCCGAGATCGGCATGAAGGCGATCTCGCCAGCCACGCCATGCACGCCGCGATGCAGGTTCCCGTCGATCACCAGCCCCATGCCGATGCCGGTACCGACGTGCACGAACGCGAACGTGCCAGCCTCGCGGCCGTGCCCGTGCGCGCGCTCAGCCAGCGTCGCGGCATCCACGTCGTTCTCCACGACGAGCTGCTCGCCGAAGGCCTCCCGCAGCTCAGCCAGCACGGCCGGCTTGCCCCAGCCGGCCAGCTCGCCGGCCAGCGCGATGGTGTTGCGCCGCGGGTCGTAGACGCCGGGGCTGCCGATCACGGTCTGAGTGATCGCTGGCCGCTGGATCCCTGCCTCGGCGCACAGCTCGTCAGCCAGGCGCGATCAGCTCGGCCACCCGGCCGCTCGCGCTCGACGCCCTGGTCCGCAGCGCCGTCCGGGCGAGCACCTCGCCGGTGAGGTCCGCGACCGCACCGCGCAGGTACTGACGGCCGATATCCAGGCCGAGCACGTAGCCGGCGTCCGGCCGGATCTCGTACAGCACCGCTGACCGGCCCGGCACGCCGGTCCGCTGGCCCGCCTCCCGGACCAGCCCGGAGCGCTCGACGTTGGCCAGCGCCAGCGAGACCGTCGGCTTGGACAGGCCGGACATCCGGGCCAGCTCGGCCCGCGAGCACGGGCCGAGCTGGCGGATGTGCTGCAGCAGAAGCTGCTCGTTCAGCGCGCGCAGCAGCTGCGGCCGGGCCGCCTGGCCGTGCCGCAGCTGGCCCTGCTGCTCGGCCGCCTGGAGTGCGGCCGACCTCCGCGGGCCTCGGCAGGTCTCAGCCGGTGTCGTCGTCACGGTCACGCCCATATCCTTCCGTACTGCACGTCTGACGGCCAGCGCCGCCATGCCAGTCCGCTATGCGCGCCGCGACCGGGCCGCTAGCGCACCGTGACCAAACCGTGATTGTCGCCGTCACATAGTTAGGATACTGTCCTAACTAACTTTCGGGAATCACCCCGCTCACCGAATCCCGGCAACACGAGAGAACCCGCATGACCCACCCCCCAGTCGTGCTCGGCATCGACTTCGGCGGCACGAAGATCGCGACAGCCGTCTGCGACCTCGCTGGCAACAAGCTTGCGTCTGCCGTCGTGGACAGCCTGGCCGAGCGCGGCGCGCGGGCCAGCTTCGACCACGGCGTCCGGGCGGCGCGGGATCTGCTCGGGACGCAGCGCGGCCGGCGCCCCGCTGGCCGCGGTCGGAGTCGCGACCTTCGGCATCCCGTTCGACGACCGGGTCGAGCTGGCTCCGGCCATCGACGGCTGGGAGAGCCTTGAGCTTGGCCGGGAGCTGCGGCGGGCCTTCCCGGGCGCGGCCATCCGGATGGCGACCGACGCCAAGGCCGCGGCGCAGGCCGAGGTCCGGTGGGGTGCGCTGGCCGGCTTTGACCCGGCCATCTACCTCAACCTCGGCACTGGGCTCGCCGCCGCGATCGTGACCGGCGGCCAGGTGCTGGCCGGCAGCCACGGCGCGGCCGGCGAGATCGGCTACAGCCTCCGCGAGCCAGCTGATGTCGGCCGCGCCGACGGGCTGCGGATTCCGCTCGAGGACATGGTCAGCGGCCAGGCACTGCAACGCCGGGCCAGCCTGCAAGGGGCCAGCCTGCAGGGGCAAGCCTGCAAGGGGCCAGTCTGAGCGGGGCGAGGGACGCGGCCGGGACCGACGGACAGCGGCTGACCGCCGCGGAGATATTCGCCCAGGCGACCGCAGACGCGGAGCTGAACGACCTGATCACCGACTTCGTCGACGAGCTCGCCTTCCACCTGGTGAACCTGGCCATCGCCGTCAACCCCGCGCGGATCGCGGTCGGCGGCGGAATGACCAGGTCCTGGGACCGGATCGGGCCGCGGCTGGAGGAGGCGCTGCTGGCCGGCGTGCCCTACCCGCCCGATCTTGTCCTCGCGCATTTCCCGCACGACGCACCACTGCTCGGCGCTGTCGCCCTCGCCGTCGACGCCGCCACCGGGGCTCCCGGCACGAAGCCACGCCCGCCCTGAATCCCCAACCCAGACGTCATCTCAGGTCAGGCACCAGCGCAGATACGCATCTCCCGCAACTAGCTCGCAAATTCATGAACAACTACGATTCCGAAACCGCTTGCAGCAAGTTTCCCGGCGCCTACTCACCGAAGGACGTCCAGGTCGTCAGGGGCGCTGGCGTCCATCCACCATGCTCAGGGAAGGACTCGGTCGTGAGACGCAATCGAACTGTCGCGTTCGGCGCGGCCTCTGTGCTGCGGGCTGGTCAGCGCGGGCTGCGGCAGCCGCAACAGCAGCGCCGGCGGCGGCGGCCGCACGGCGCGGCAAGCCGCTGATCATCAGCGACGTCACCGGGGCGAACTGGAACTGCCAGTTCAACCCGCTCAACTTCGCGGCCTGGCCTGAGGGCGGGCCGTCGGAGACCGGTCCGATCTACGAGCCTCTGATGTTCGAAAACTTGCTGACCCAGAAGGTCAGCCCCTGGCTGGCAACGAGCTATCAGTGGAGCAACGGGCTGAAGACGCTCACCTTCACGATCCGCAAGGGCGTCAAGTTCAGCGACGGCGTTCCGATGACCGCGGCTGACGTCGCCTACACGTTCAACCTCATCAACCGGAATCCCGCCCTGGATGGGTGGGGACTGTGGCAGAACGTCCACGGCCCGCTCGAGAGCGTCGCCGTCCAGGGCGACAATGTGGTGCTGAACTTCTCTGCTCCATCGCCGACCTATGTTCTACTACGCAGCAGGCCAGGTGCCGATTCTGCCCGAGCACATCTGGAGCAAGCTCCCGCTCAAGACGCTGTCAACCTACGCTGACAAGAACCCGGTCGGCACGGGCGCGTACGTGGTGGGGAAATGCAGTTCGAGCAACGTCGTCTACACGGCGAACGCGCACTACTGGCAGCCCGGCAAGCCCGCGGTTAAGACCGTGGAATGGCCGGCCTACCTCAGCAACACCACCGGCAACCAGTGCCTGATCGACGGAAGTTGCCAGTGGGGCGGCCAGTACATCCCCAACATCAATCAGGCGTACATCGCCAAGAGTTCCGCCAACCATAACTGGGCACCATCGATCGTCTCGGTGGCGCTCGTCTTCAATCACAAGCTGACGAACTCCCCGTTGGCCAACGTCAAGGTCCGGCAGGCCATGGCATTGGCGATCAACCGGGACCAGGTCGGCGCGATCGGGGAAACCGGCGCCGAAACTGGCGCCTTCCAGGACGGTGTCGCCCTCTCGTACCGGTCCGAGGGGTGGGTGAACACCTCCCTGGCCAAGACCTACTACAACGACTACGCCTATAACCCGTCGGAGGCCGTGAAGCTACTTGACCAAGCTGGCTACACCAAGGTCGTCGGCGGTGTCCGGGAGAACAGCGCGGGTCAGAAACTATCGTTCGCGCTGACCAACAACGGTGGCTACTCCGACTGGGTCGCCGACGCCACCGTGATCGCCCAGCAACTGTCAAAGGTGGGCATTCAGATTACGCAACGTAACCTGAGTGACCCGACCACGTCCGAGAACAACGGGACCTACCAGATCGGGCTCGCCGACCAGACAGGTGGCCCAGGTCCGGAGTACGAGTTCCGTCAGTGGCTGTACGGGCCGCAGATCGGCAGTACCAACTACACCCAGTGGAACGAGCCGGCCACGAACGCGCTGTTCAACCAGTACTCGGTCACGAACAGCGCGGCTGTGCAGCACGAGATCGTCTCCAAGCTGCAGCAGGTCATGCTGTCGCAGGTGCCGTACATCCCCGTCCTCGGAGCCGTCTCCTGGGACCAGTACAGCACCGCCCAGTTCACCGGCTGGCCCACCCCGCAGAACCCGTACGCGCAGGGTCAGACCGCCTACCCTGACTGGGGATGGGACCTGCTCCACATCAAGCCCGCCTCGTCATAGGGCTACGACTGAGGCCCGTGGTGACAACGGCGCTGCGCTGCTCAATGCATGCGCCGTTGTCACCACGGCCGCGGTCGGCAAGCCGGCATCCAGGATAAGGAGCTCGCGGTAAATGAGCTGGGGCATCACGCCTGTGCCGTATGAAGTGGGGACAGGGCTGACAGGTCGGGGACAACCATGAGGTTCGTCATCCGCCGCGCGGGGTTCTTCCTGCTCACTCTGTGGGCATGCCTGTCGCTGAATTTCTTCCTGCCCCGCCTGATGCCGGGCAGCCCGGCTGACAGAATCATCGCCCACCTGCATGGCGCGGTCAGCCAGGCGACGGTGCGGGCCATTGAGCTATCCCTGGGCATCAACAACAGTCAGGGCATCTGGACGCAGTACGTCGCCTATCTTGGTCATACCGCCACCGGAAACCTCGGCTTCTCCTACTCCCAGGGCGAGCCCGTAAGCCAGGTCATCGCGGCAGCCCTGCCGTGGACCCTCGGCCTGGTGGGCATCAGCACCATCCTGGCGTTCATCCTGGGCACCGTGATCGGAGCGGTGGCCGCCTGGCGGCGGGGCAGCCGGTTCGACAGCGTCATGCCGCCACTGTTCGTCTTCACCACCGCTATCCCCGTTCTTCTGGGTCGGCATGGTGCTCATCCTGATCTTCAGCGTCTCCCTTGGGTGGCTGCCGGACGGCGGCAACGTCGCCCAGCTCGCGGTCGCGTCGTTCTCGCCGGGCTATATCGGCGACGTGCTGGTCCACGCGATCCTGCCTTCGCTGACCCTGCTGATCACGGGCATCGGCGGATGGGTGCTCACGATGCGGAACAACATGGTGACCACGCTCACCGAGGACTACGTCCGGATGGCCCGGGCTAAGGGCCTGTCGTCGGCCCGGGTCATGATCGACTACGGGGCACGCAACGCGATCCTGCCGAACCTCACCGGCTTCGCCATGTCGCTCGGATTCGTGGTGAGCGGCGCGATCCTGGTCGAGTACGTCTTCAACTACCAGGGCG
The DNA here is from genome assembly GCA_963808215.1 of uncultured Actinomycetota bacterium. Lineage (GTDB taxonomy): Bacteria > Actinomycetota > Actinomycetes > Streptosporangiales > Streptosporangiaceae > JAJYUU01. The sequence continues at coordinate 41,068 of CAWEEY010000015.1, read as the reverse complement.
TCGGGTATTACCTGCTGAATGCCGTCGGGTACGACGACTACCCGCTCATGCAGGGGCTGTTCCTCATCATCACCGTAGCGGTGCTCGTCGCGATCTTGCTGTCCGACATCGCCACCGCGATCCTCGACCCGCGCACCAGGACGGCAGGGTAGCCATGGCCATCCCCATCACCACCGGCCAGGCCGCCGGTCCCGGAGCCCGGCGGCGAGCTGACGGCGGCCGGGCCACGCCGCCTGGACCGCGCTGCGCCGTTTCACTCAGGCCATCCGCACCAACCGTAAGGCGACCATCGGGGTCGTGCTGATGGCGATCTTCATCTTCGTCTCGCTCTTCCCCGGCCTGCTGGCGCACCAGAGCCCGACCGCCTTCAGCTCGGACATCACGGCTCCGCCGTCAGCTGCCCACTGGCTGGGCACCGACAACATCGGGGCGGACATCTACGCCCAGGTGATCGACGGCACCCGGAGCGTGATGATCCTCGCGATCGCCGTCGGGGCGCTCACCACCGCTGTCGCCACGGTGATCGGCGTGGCCGCCGCCTACCTCGGCGGCCTGTGGGAAAGCGTGCTGAGCTTCGTCACCGACGTGCTGCTGGTCATCCCGATCTTCCCGCTGGTGATCATCGTCGCCGCTTATTTCCCGAACGCGGGCAACGACGTGCTGATCCTGGTGCTGTCATTCACTGGCTGGTCCTACACCGCACGGCAGCTTCGGTCGCAGGCCCAGTCGCTGCGCAACCGGGACTTCCTGCTGGCCGCGCGGGTCCGCGGCGAGCGGGCCTTCTACATCATCATGGTGGAGATCATCCCCACGATGACCTCACTGCTGCTCGCCAGCTTCCTGGGCAACGCGCTCTACGCGGTATTTGCAGGCTCCGGCTTGCAGTTCATTGGCCTCGGCAAGAGCGACAACGTGAGCTGGGGCACCACCCTGTACTGGGCGAACCAGAATGCCGCCTGGACCACCGGCCGCTATCTGTGGTTCATTGTGCCTGGGCTGTGCATCGCGTTGCTGGGCGTCGCGTTCGCCTTTATCAACTATGCCTTCGACGAGATCGGCAACCCGGCGTTGCGCCCGCTCAGCGCGGCGAAGGCCCGCAAGGCCGCTGAGGCCAGCGCCAGGAGGAGGCTCGCCAGAAATGGCGTAACGTGCTCGCTGCGGACCAGTACGGCGTTACCAGCCCGCCGCAGGACGGCCCGACTCTGCAGGTCAGGGATCTCTCCGTCGAGTACGTGCTGGAAAGCGGGATCGTCGTTGCGGTCGACAAGGTCAGCTTCGACGTCGATCCCGGCGAGTTCCTCGCGATCGTGGGCGAGTCGGGCTGCGGGAAGTCCACCCTGCTCTTCGGGATCGCCCAGCTGCTGAGCCCGCCGGCCGAGATCAGCGGCGGCAGCGTCACTTTCCGGGGCCGCAACCTGGTCAAGCTCAGCGACAAGGACATGGCCGCTGTCCGCTGGAAGGACATGTCGGTGGTCATGCAGAGCGCCATGAACGCGCTCAACCCGGTGACGTCGGTCGGGGCGCAGTTCAGGGACGCGATGCGGGCACACGGCGTGACCTCGCAGGAGGAAATCGCCCAGCGGTCGGCCGAGGTACTGCGGATGGTCGGTATCGACCCGGTGCACCTCAACAGCTACCCGCACCAGCTCTCCGGCGGCATGCGGCAGCGCTCGATGATTGCCATGGCGATGCTGTTTACCCCCGAGCTGGTCATCATGGACGAGCCCACGTCCGCGCTCGACGTGGTGGCGCAGCGCTCGCTGATGGCGCAGATCAAGGACCTGCAGCGGGAGCTCGGGTTCGCGGTCATCTTCGTGACCCACGACATGTCACTGGTCAGCCACTACTCCAACCGGCTGATGGTCATGTACGCGGGGCAGATATCCGAAGTCGGCCCCACCAGGAAGCTCTTCGACACCCCGCATCATCCCTACACGGCCGGCCTGATGGAGGCGTTCCCGTCGATCAGGGGGCCCAGGATCTCGCTGACGGGCATCCCCGGCAACCCGCCCGACCTGGCCCGGCCCCCGATGGGCTGCCGGTTCGCGCCGCGGTGCCCCGAGGTAATGCCACGCTGCACGACCGATCCACCCCCCCAGTACCCCGTGGACGGCACCCTGGTCCGGTGCTTCCTGCATGACGAGGCCGGAGGCGCGCAGTGACCGACGTCCACACTCAGCCAGAGTCCCAGTACGCTCCGCCGGGAGGCGAGCCGCTGCTGCGGGTGGAGCGGATGAGCCGGCATTTCAAGATCGGCAATGCCATCTCGCGGAAGAGCCTGCACGCGGTCGACGATGCCACCTTCACCGTGGGCGAGCGCCAGATCGTCGCGGTGGCCGGGGAAAGCGGGAGCGGCAAGAGCACGGTCGCCAAGGTCCTGGCCATGATCTACAAACCGACCAGCGGGGAGATTTACTTCCAGGGCAAGCCGTTGTCGTCGATCCGGTCGCGCCGCGCGCGGCTCGCCTACAGCGGGCAGGCGCCGATGGTCTTCCAGGACCCGTTCTCGTCGATCAACCCGGTCTTCCGGGTATCACACGGAGTCATGCGGGCGCTGAAGCTGCACCGCCCCGAGCTGACCAGGGAGCAGCGTTACGCCGAGGCTGTGCGGGTCTTCGATGCAGTGGGCCTGAACCCGGGCGGCGAGGTACTCCAGCGATACCCGCACGAACTCAGCGGCGGGCAACGGCAGCGGGTGGGATTCGCCCAGGCCCTGGCGATGCGGCCCAAGCTGATCCTGGCCGACGAGCCGGTCTCGATGCTGGATGTGTCCATCCGCATCGGGCTGCTCAACGTCATGGCCAAGCTGCGTGACACCGAGGGCGTGTCGATCCTCTACATCACCCATGACCTGGCCAGTGCCCGCTACGTGTCCGACCGGCTGATCGTCATGTACGCGGGGCACGTCGTGGAGACCGGCCCGGTCGAAGAACTGCTCGCCAACCCCAGGCACCCCTACACCGAGCTGCTGCTGGCAGCGGTGCCCGACCCGCGGGCCCCGCTGAACGCGAGCGCCGAGGCCGACCGTGGCGAGCCCCCGAAGGTGATCGACCCGGTGCCGGGCTGCCGGTTCCGGTGGCGCTGCCCGCTGGCCATCGAGGAATGCCACCGAGTCACGCCGACCTTGCGGGAGCTGATGCCTGACCACAGTGCCGCTTGCCATGTCGCCCAGGCTGGCACGCCCACCGGGGCATTCCGGTGAGCGTCGCGAGGTGAAGGCGTTCTGACCCTAGTGAAGGTTGCTGAATGAAACTCGCGGTTGTTGGCGGCGGCTCGACGTACACCCCGGAGCTCGTCGATGGCATCGCCAGGCTGACTGGCGACATCAAGATCACCGAGTTGGTGCTCGTCGATCCGGACGCCGAGCGGCTGTCGGTCGTCGGGCCGTTCTCCGCCCGGATCATGGCCCGGTACGGCCATCCGGCGACGGTCTCGTGGACGTCGGACCTCGACGCCGCGGTCGACGGGGCGGGTGCCGTTCTGCTCCAGCTCCGAGTCGGCGGTCAGGCCACCAGGCACCGCGACGAGACCTGGCCACTGGAGTGCGGATGCGTCGGGCAGGAGACGACCGGGGCCGGCGGGTTCGCCAAGGCGCTGCGCACCGTGCCAGTCGTCCTGGACGTCGCTGCCCGGGTGCGCGAGCGCGCGGCCGCGGACGCCTGGATCATCGACTTCACCAACCCGGTCGGCATTGTCACCAGGGCTCTGCTGGACGCGGGTCACCGGGCCATCGGCCTATGCAATGTGGCGATCGGCTACCAGCGCACGTTCGCGCAGCTGCTGGACGTGGCGCCGGACGCCGTGGCGCTCGATCACGTCGGGCTGAACCACCTCACCTGGGAACGAGCTGCGTTCGTGGACGGCGCGGACCGGCTTCCCGAACTGCTAGCGAGCCACGGCGAGGAGATTGCCGCCCACACGGGGCTCCCGCTCGCCGTGACCCTCGCTGTCGGCGCGGTGCCGTCTTACTATCTGCGGTACTTCTGGGCGCACGACGCGGTCGTCGAGGAGGAGCGAGGGCGGGAGACCAGGGCGCAGGCCGTCGCCGAGATCGAGCGCCAGCTACTGCAGATGTATGCCGACCCCGCGCTGGACACCAAGCCCGAGCTGCTGACGCACCGGGGCGGAGCCTTCTACTCCGAGGCCGCGGTGGCCCTGCTGGCCTCGCTGGTCACCGACGCTCGCGACCGTCAGGTGGTGAACGTCCGCAACAACGGAACCCTGCCGTTCCTGTCGGATGAGGCAGTGATCGAGGTGTCGGCGACCATCGGCTCTTCCGGTGCCGTGCCGGTCCAGGTAGAACCGCTGAGCCCGCTGATGAGCGGTCTGATCGCGCATGTATCGGCGTACGAGGAGCTGGCCGTGGACGCCGCGCTGCGCGGCGGTCGGGACCGTGTCGCGAAGGCGCTGCTGGCGCATCCGCTGGTCGGGCAGTACGACCTGGCCCAGAAGCTGACGGACCGGCTGCTGGCCGAGAATGCGAAGTTCCTGCCCTGGACCGCGGGACAGCCCTGGACTGCCTGCCAGTGACTGACCTGGCAGCTGTGCTCGCCATCGACGGCGGGAACAGCAAGACTGACGTCGCCCTCGTCGGGTCCGACGGAACGATCCTCGGCGCTGTGCGCGGCGGCCCGTCGAACCACCAGGGCATCGGCGTAGAGGCGGCATCCAGCGAGCTGATGACCCTCGTCAGGAAGACGGCCGAGCTGGCCGGGCTGCCGGCCGACGTGGCAGTCGCGGCGCATACCTCCGCCTGCCTGGCAGGCGCCGACCTGCCGGTGGAGGAAGCCGAGCTGAACCGGCTCGTGCAGTCCTTCGGCTGGTCAGCGAGCAGCTCGGTGGTGAACGACACGTTCGCTGTGCTGCGTGCTGGCCTGGCCGACGAAGGATCGCACTGGGGCATTGGCGCTGTCTGCGGGGCGGGCACCAACTGCGCTGGCATAGGACCGGGCGGCGAGGTCTTCAGGTTCCCCGCGCTCGGCCAGATCAGCGGCGACTGGGGTGGCGGCGGCGAACTCGGGTCGCAGGCACTGTGGTGGGCGGTCAGGGCTGAGGACGGCCGCGGTCCGCAGACCGAGCTGCGCCAGGCCGTTGCCGCGCACTTTGACGTGGAGCGCGTCGAGGACGTCACCGTCGGCCTGCACCTCGGCAAGATTCCGTACGCGGAACTGCACGGGCTGGTGCCTGTGCTCTTCGAGGTCGCTGGCCGCGGCGATCAGGTCGCTATGGACCTTCTTGCTCGCCAGGCGGAAGAGATCTGCCTGATGGTCGAGGTAGCCGCGCGCCGTCTCGGGCTGGCGGGCGGCGCGGCCGACGGGTCTCGCGGGTTGACCAACGGGCCATCCGATCCAGGCGCTGTCCGACCGGTGCCGGTTGTGCTCGGCGGCAGCCTCATGACCGCGCGGGACCCGCTGCTCACCGGTGCCATCACCGGACGGCTCACGGCATCGATTCCGGGCGCGGACATCCGGATCGTCGACGTTCCGCCAGTGGTCGGTGCGGCGCTGCTCGGCCTCGACCACGTCGGCGCGCCGCCCAGCGCCGCCGCGCGGTTGCGCGACTGCGCTCGGACCACCTGGTAGCCGCGGCCAGCCGGCGCCTTACCAGCGGCCGACGTGGACCAGGTCATCGACGCTTCGCCGCTTGATCTTCCCGCCGGAACCGCCCTGGTCTGCAGCCGGGTCAGGATGGCCGATTGCCACGGCGCCGATCGGCACGTACTGCTCGGGTACCCCGTACAGCGCGCGGAAGCCGGCTATCTGATGCGGCGGAATGCCGAAGAACAGCGCGCCGAGGCCTGCGTCCACCGCCGCGAGCAGCATGAGCAGAGCGGTGAAGCCAGTGTCAATATCCCAGTACGGCACCGGCCAGTGCGCCTCGTCCCGGTCGGTCCAGCCCTTGTCCTCACGGGCATACCGGTCGAGGTAGACGTCCTTGCAGGACAGTGGCACGACGACCAGTGGCGCATGGGTTACCGGCTCGAACGACGGCCCGGCAGCGGCCTCGTCGCCGTGATACTCAGAGAGCAGCTCCCAGAACGGCCCCAGCTGGTCGGGGCCTTCCAGCGTCATCAGCGCATAGCCCTGGCTGAACCCGGCCGACGGCGCCCGGTTGGCCGCCGCCAGGATCTGGTCCCTGACCGCCGCATCGACCGGCTCGTCGGTGTAGGCCCGGACCATCTTGCGCTTCTTGATCACCTCGGAGAACTCCATCGGGCTAGCGTAGCTACGGTGTGGTCAGTGCCCCGCAGCCAAGGTCGAGTTCGTCCAGCGCCGGCCAGACTGGACCCGTGGCCAGTCTGATCGCCATCGAGGCTCCGAGCGACCCGCGTATCGCTGACTATGTCGGCCTGACCGATGTCCATCTCCGCAGGAGCCTGGAGACAGCGCACGGCCTTTTCATGGCCGAGGGCGAGATGGTGATCAGGCGCGCTGTGAGCGCGGGGTATCAGATGCGCTCGCTGCTCGTCACCAAGGACAGGCTCCCGGGCCTCGCTGACCTGGCCGGGCTCGGCCAGGTGCTCCAGTCCCCGGTGTATGTCGTCTCCGCGGAGGTCGCCGAGGCCATCACCGGCTTCCGGGTGCACCGGGGCGCACTCGCCTCCATGCACAGGCGACCGATCCCGCCGGTGGCCGAGGTCCTGGCACGGGCGCAGCGCATCGTTGTTCTGGAGGACCTGGTCGACCACGAGAATGTCGGGGCGATCTTTCGGTGTGCGGCCGGGCTGGGATTCGACGCCGCGGTGCTCGCCCCGCGCTGCGCGGATCCCCTCTACCGGCGCGCGGTCAAGGTGTCGACAGGAGCTGTATTCGCCCTCCCATACACCCGGATGCCCGACTGGCGCGGCGGCCTGGCTGACGTCCGGGCGGCGGGGTACCGCCTACTTGCGCTTACTCCTGCGGCCGACGCGACGCCTATCGCGCAGGCTAGGCGCGCCGGCAAGCTCGCCCTGATGCTCGGGACCGAAGGAGGCGGCCTGTCCCGGCACTGGCTCGACGCCGCTGACGAGCGGGTGCGTATCCCGATGACCGCCGGCACTGACTCGCTGAACGTAGCTTCCGCTGCGGCGATCGCCTGTTACCTTCTCGGGCCTGCCGGAAGCTGAAGCCCGCCGCCGGGCGGGAACACCAGCGGCAGGCTATCTATACCGACGAGGGCTGTCGGCCATGCGACTCGCGGGATGGTCCCGGGCGTGAGCTCGTACTCCGGAATGCGGCGGTGCCATTCGGCAAGCACTTCCCGCATCTCCATCCGGGCCAGGTGCGGTATGACCGCCGGGTCAGCGACAACTTCACCATCGGCAGCGGGCTGCCGACCGCATCAAAGGCTTTCTGCGAAGAGAACAGACGGGGATTCTTCAGCGCGTACTCGACGTACTCGCTAGAGGTGACACTGCCGCTGGAGGGCGTCGCGTCGTCGCCCATGCTCACTCTCCGGCAGGACAGCCACCGCCAGGCGGCGTCGGCGTAGAGCGGGCGTGCCATACGAACGCCGTAAAGTCAGCCGATCTGTAACCCGAAGTCCGATATAGTCAGCCCGACCAGATGGCGCGCCGCGCGGTAGCGCCATCGGCGGACGGACGAAGGACGCAGACGTGTCAGGACGGGCAGCAGGGTCGGGCCTCGGCCGTCGCGGCCGGTCCCGCCGTGTCGGCGCGGCAAAGCTGGTGGCCCTCGCGGTCGCGGTGTCGGCAGTCTGCATGATCGCCATGTCAGCCAAGGCCGTGATTAGCCGAGCATCGTGCTCCGACACCCCGGTCCTTGTGAGCGTGGCAGTTAGCTACGACATCGCCCCGGCCATCCAGACCGTAGCGCGTGCCTTCAATAGCCAGAACGTCACCGTCAGCGGCCACTGCGTCGAGGTCCAGGTCACTGGGGGTGACTCCTCGGCCCAGGCAGGTCAGATCGACGGCCAGGCCGCGCTCCGCGGCGTGGCGCCAATCGACGCCTGGATCCCGGATTCCACACTCTGGGTGGACGTCGCCCGCACCTACCCCGTCGGCGCCCAGGACGTGCAGCCCACCGGCAAGAGCGTTGCCCGCTCACCGCTGATGCTGGTCACCACCGCGGCGGTAGCTGCAAAGACACATGCCTTCGATGCCCCCCCAAGCTGGAGCGTGCTGCTGCCGCCGTTTTACGGCGGTCCGCCGACCGACTCGGGACTTGCCGTGGACCTGCCCGATCCCACGGACAGTGCCTCCGGGCTGGCCACGCTGATCGAAGTCAGCCGCGTGCTCGGTGACACCGCAGCGGCCCGGACAGCGTTTACCAAGTTCGCCTTCAACGCCGAGTCGACCGAGGATTTCGACTCGGTTGCTGCGCTGCAGCAGTTCGCGCGGACCACGGAGCAGCCTTTCGACCGGCAGGCCGTGACGATCGCGAGCGAGCAGGCGGTGCTTGCCTACGACCGGGCTAACCCCAAGTCGCCACTGGTGGCCCGGTATCCCAGCGGCCCCAGCGCAGCCCTCGGAAGCCCGGAGCTGGACTATCCGTACGTGCTGACGACTGCTAAGGCAAATACGCTGCAGGGCGCCACCGAATTCGGGAATTACCTGCAGACGAACTATGCAAAGTCGGCCATCAGGTACTACGGATTCCGGTCACCCAACGGGGTGCCGGATGCTATGCCAGCCTCGGCCGGCCTAGACTCACAGCCGCTGCAGCTGGCCAGCGCCCCGAGCGCCAGTGAGGCGGCATCTAACCTGCAGGTCTGGGAGAAGCTCGGGCTAGGTTCTCGGGACCTGGCGCTGATCGATGTCTCGCGGGCGATGAACCAGCCAGCCGGGATTGGCACGCTGACGCTGGAAGACGTGCTCTCCCAGACGGATTCGCGCGGGCTTGCCCTGTTCCCGGACTCCACGCACATGGGCCTGTGGGAGATGGGCCAATCCAGGCTGGCCAGCCAGCCCTACAAGCAGCTGGTGACGATCGGGCCACTGCCCGCCGACTACGGCGTGATCACGCGGCGCACCCAGCTGCAGCAGCTCACCTATACACTCAAGGCCGGCAACGGGAGCCTGGCGCTGCACGACGCGATCCTGGCCGCCTACCGGCAGATGACCGTAACGTACGCACCGAACTACGCCAACGCCGTGCTCGTACTCACCTCCGGCGTAGACAGCGCTCGGGGCGACATGTCACTCACCTCGCTGCTGTCCAAGCTGCACAGCCTGAACAACCCGAGCAAGAAGGTCGAGCTCGTCATCATCATGATCGGCCGGGAGGGCAACTTCAGCGCGCTCCAGCAGATCGCCGCCGCGACCGGCGGGGTCGCCTATCCGATCACCAACCCAGCCGAGATCGGCAAGATCTTCATTGAGGCGGTCTCGCAGCGGATGTGCGACCAGGGCTGCGCAGCGCCGTAATCCCCGCGACAAACCTGCCGGAAAACGTTCGCAGAATTGTGTGAACCTCTCGCGAAGGCGGCGCGTCTCACTTGCATGAGGCCCGGCGAGAGCGGGGCGCCGGGCCTCACTCCAAGCCTCAGCTGACAGTGTCCAGCATGTGATGTGCCCGAGCGATCAAGATCGGCACGGCCGGACCTTCCCGCTCGAACCCCTCGCCAACGGTCTGGTGCAGCAGGTACCGGGCGTGGATGCCCTCAAGAACCACGGCCAGCTTGAAGTAGCCGAACGCGATGTAGTAGCCGATTCCGCTGATGTCCCGGCCGGTAAGCTCGGCGTACCTGGCCGCGAACTGCTCGCGCGTGTAGAAGCCGGGCAGGGCGGTAACGGTCGCGCCCACATTGAGGTCGGGGAAGGCCTCCCCCGCGTCGGCCCAGTACGACAGCGTGAGCCCGAGGTCGGCTAGCGGATCCCCTAGCGTGGACATCTCCCAGTCGACAACCGCCGCGATCCGGGCTGGCGTGGTCAGCTGGACGAGCGTGTTGTCCAGCCGGAAATCCCCGTGGACGAGGGTGCCCTCGGCTTTGGCGGGGTCCGGGAGCCCGGCAGCAAGCCTGGCCACCAGCTCGTCGTAGCCGGGCATCTCCCTGGTGTTCGACATTTCCCACTGCCGCTGCCAGCGGGAGAGCTGGCGGGCCAGATATCCCTCCGGGCGGCCGAAAGTGTCCAGCCCGACGGCCGCGAGATCCACGCCGTGGATCGTGGCCATCATCTGCGCCAGCAGGTCGGACAGCTCTGCGGCCTGCGCAGGCGACAGCAGCTCACCATCCTGCATCGTGCGCAGCACCAGGCCCTCCACGTACCGCATGAGGTAGAAGGGAGCGCCGATGACTTCCGCGTCCTGGCAGATCGCCAGCGGCTCGGGCACCGGCACCGCCGTGCCTGACAGCGCCGACAGCACCCGGTACTCCCGGCTCATGTCGTGCGCAGTGGGCAGCACGTGGCCCAGCGGCGGCCGGCGCAGGACGATCTGGCCGCCATCCAGGTCGAGCCGGTAGGTGAGGTTGGAACGGCCGCCTGCTATCAGCTGTACAGCCCGCAGCTCGCCTAGGTCGGCGAGGCCAGCCCCGGCCATCCACTTAGCCAGCCGTACCGGGTCCTCCACGCCGGGAACGCCGGGAACGCGCTGGATACCGCCGGGCACCTCGATACCACCTGTCACTATTCACCTCATCTGGCCCTAGCCAGGCCGCACTGGCCCTCGCGAGGCCGCGCCAGCCGCGTGGCCCCGAACCGCCTGCGGCAATGATCCCTTATCGGCGGGCTCACGCACAGAGGGGGTCTGCGTGATCTTCGTCCAAACCGGGCGGGCAGGGCGCCGCCCGGCGTGACCGGCCACCGGTACGGTATGCACCATGAGCGCCGATCAGACGTTGTCGCCCACCCCCCGCACGACACTGCACAGGCTCCGGGAACGAGGCCGCACCGAGCGCGCGGACCTCGATGCCGTACTCGACGCCGGACTGATCTGCCACCTGGGCGTCGTCATCGGTGGCGTTCCCGTAGTGCTTCCGACCGGATACGGCCGGATCGGCGACACCCTTTACCTGCACGGCTCGTCGGCCAACCGGTCCCTGCTGAATGCAGCTGGCCAGCACGTATGCGTCACGATCACGCTGCTGGATGGCCTGGTCTGCGCGCGGGCAGTGTTCCACCACTCGATGAACTACCGGAGCGCGGTCGTATTCGGCGAGGCCCGTCTGGTGACCGAGGGCAGACGAGAAGCTAGCAGCACTGCGCGCCGTCACCGACCACCTGGTCCCCGGCCGGTGGGAGCACGCTAGGGAGCCCACCCGCAAGGAGCTGGCCGCCACTGCCGTGCTGGCGCTGCCGCTGGACGAGGCATCGGTAAAGGTACGGACCGGCGGCCCCAAGGACGATGAAGAGGACTACGACTCCGGGATCTGGGCCGGCGTGCTGCCGGCCGCGCTGACCTTTGGCTCTGCCCAGCCGGATCCGGCGCTAACCGGTGTGGTACCGATCCCCGAGCACATCGCCGCTCTGGCCGGGCGCTCCCGCGGCGCGCCACCGGCGCCAGATTCCGGTCACTGATGCCGCCTAGGCCCTCGGCCGCGCTTGGCGCCGCCTTTGGCCGTGATCACCTAGGCTGGGTGAATGACTGACCGGCTCGTCTGGATCGACTGCGAGATGACCGGGCTTGATCTAACCAGCGACGCACTCGTGGAGATCGCGTGCGTCGTGACCGATGGCGAGCTCAAAGCCCTGGACGGCGGAGTGGATGTCCTGATCAAGCCCGCGGCCGAGGCCCTGGATGGCATGGGCGACGTCGTGCGGGAGATGCACACGACCTCCGGCCTGCTGGCCGAGCTCCCCTCAGGGCTCACCCTGGCGGAAGCGCAGGACATCGTCCTCAGCTACATCCGCCAGCATGTGCCCGAATCGCGCAAGGTGCCGCTCTGCGGTAACTCGATCGCCACCGACCGCGCGTTCCTGGCCAGGGACATGCCAGAGCTGGATGGCTTCCTGCACTACCGGATGGTCGACGTCTCGAGCATCAAGGAGCTGGCCAGGCGCTGGTACCCGAGAACGTACTTTGCCAGCCCGGAGAAGCACGGCGGCCACCGGGCGCTCGCCGACATCAAGGACAGCATCCGCGAGCTGAGGTACTACCGGCGGGCCGTTTTCGTGCCGCAGCCAGGGCCCGACACGGCCACCGCGCGGGAGCTAGCCGCCCGGTTGGCAGCCGAGGCGGAGGCCAACGGCCAATCCGGTTCTGCTCACTGACCGATGCCCGGTATGCTTCGTAAGCCGCCTGGCACCTACGTGCCCGACCGGCGATGGTGGGCGTAGCTCAGCTGGTTAGAGCGCCAGGTTGTGGTCCTGGATGTCGTGGGTTCGAATCCCATCGCTCACCCCAATGTGATGTCTCGGGACACCGTTCACAGGTGTCTCGGGACATCGTTCTCTTTTGCGGGCTGTGGCTGGTAGTCCTTTGCTGGATTGAGGGTGAGGGCGCGGAGCAGTTCGCCGGTGTCGCGTGCGATGACCCGGATGTCGAGGTCGGCGATGAGGGCAAGGACGTGGGTGCGGGCGCGGGCGCGGCCGATGCCGATGTGGTGCAGGCGGCTGTTGTAGCGGATGGTGATGACGCCGCTGTCGTCGACGCGGTCGTGGCGGATGCGGTAGTGAGCGGCGGGGGTGAGCCCGGCGGGGCCGGCTTTGGGGCGGGCGGCGAAGGCGGTGGCGGGGGTGTTGCGGCCGAGGGCGCGGTGGGGGCGCTGGTTGTTGTAGTAGCCGGTGAACCAGTCGAGCTGGGCCTGGAGGTCGGCGAGGGTGGCGGCGGGGGGCTGGCGGGCGAGCCATTTTTTGAGGGTCTGGTGGAACCTTTCGACCTTGCCGCAGGTCTGGGGGTGGTAGGCGCGGGAGTGCCGGAAGGTGATGTGCAGGGCGGCCAGCTCGATTTCCAGGGCGACCCGGCCGCGGCCGCGGGGCTTGCCGGTGAACACCGCGCCGTTATCGGACAGCATCGAGGCAGGCAGGCCGTGCTGGCTGGCGGCCTGGCGGAACACGGTGACCACGTCGGCGGCCTTGAAGGTCAGCCGGGCGGCCGAGGCGGTCAGCAGCCGGGAGTGGTCGTCGATGATGTTGAGGATCTCGGCCGGGGCGCCGCCGGCGAGCTGCCAGTGGGTGATGTCCAGCTGCCACCGCTCGTTGGGCTGGTCAGCGGCGAACCGGGTGTAGCTGGCTTTTGGTCTCTTGCGGGGCTGCGGGGTGACGAAACCGCGCCTGGTCAGGACCCGCCAGATCGTCGAGACAGCCGGCGCGCTGCCGTGCAGCCGGGTCAGGTGGACCGCGATGGTGGCCGCGCCGGCGTCCAGGCCCTCCTCGGCCAGCGTCTTGCGCAGCGCGACGATCTGATCTTCCAGTTCCCGGCTGACCCGGCGCGGGTTAGTCCGGGGCCGCCGCGACCGCGGCTCGAACGCCGCCTCGCCGTCCGCCTCATACCGGGCCGCGAGCTTCTGCACCCAGCGGCGCGAGACCCGGTACTCCCGCGCTACCTCACTCTTGTTGCGTCCCTCGACATAGATCGCGGTGATCACCAGCCGTGCCAGCGACATCGTCCACTCCCGGAAGGTAGGTGTGAACTATGTCGCGGGACAGGTGCGAACTATGTCATGCGCTCAGACACCATCGCTCACCCCAATGTGATCTCTCAAGACATCGAGGACACCCCGGACCTACGTTAGGGTCTGGGGTTCTTTGGTTTGCTGGGCGTTCCGGGCGTGGGTCCGGGCGGGCGGCCGGTGGGCTGGTAGTTGCGGTTGGGGTCGAGGGTGAGCTCGCGGAGCAGTTCGCCGGTGGCAGCGTCGATGATGCGGATGTCCAGGTCGCGGGCCAGGAGCAGGACGTGGGTTCCGGCGTGGGCTCGGCCGACGCCGATGTGGTGGAGCTTCCCGCCGGTGCGCAGGGTGACGGTGCCGGTGGAGCCGATGATGTCGGTGCGGACGCGGTCGTGGGTGTCGGCGGTGCGGTCGCCGGGGACGGCTTTGGGCCGGGCTGCGTAGGCGGTGGCGGGGGTTGCCTGGTGGGCCAGGGAGCGGTGCGGGCTGCCAAGATCCGCTGTGGCCCAGGTCTGGGAGCCAGTGGTGGTCCGGCTTCTGTCACGCTCGTGGGAGCGGGCGCCAGACAGCGCTCGGATAAGCCCGCGGTGACGCGGGTCGCGCGGCCCTCACGAAAGGACTAGCCGAGGCGACGACGGCCGCTGAAGGGCAGTCTTGGCGCGGCCCGACCCAGCCTGTCCCTTCCGGAGCGGAAGCGCTGGCACAGCCGTGCAAGCCCGGCCATACCTTTCAGGGATTTGGGCGGCCACCGTAACGCCCGCCGATGCCCGGTCATGCCTGGCCAGGGCGTTGGCATGGCACATAATCATGCGTTGATACGCATGTTCACGTTCGACGTTGCGATACGCGGTGAAGGCGTGAGTTGCGTCTGCCGAGCAGGCGAGCAAGTCCGTTCCGCTGTTTTCGGTGGCCCCCGAGGCGAGGCTCGCGCAGGTCATCCGCCAGGTGAACCGCCCTACGTTCGAGCGCATGAAACAGTCGCTCGTCGACGTGTGCCGGTGCATCTCTTTCGAGGAGTTCCGCGAGAAGCTAGCAGCGGCTCACGGCTACGTCTCGTTCCTGAAGCCGGACTGGCTCCAGGCAGTGACGGGTCATGTGTGCTGGAAGATCTCTAACCGGCGGAGCTGCCAGGACCCAGCAAGCTGTTCGGCTTGCGTCACCGGATGTGACCGCAGGAAGGGCGCGCTGACCGGGATGCCGCGGACGGGCTCGGCGTTGACCAGCGTGGAGTCGTCAGGCCTTAGCCGCCTGCGGTGCCGGGCGGGTTGCTCCAGCAGCTTGCCGAACTGCACGAGCGCGCAGTTGTCGGGATCCAGAGCGCGGCCGGTTACACCGAAGGGATGCCGCTGACGACGGGCTGGTGAGCCGACGGCTGGTGAACAGCCATCTGGCGGCGACAGGCCGCGACCTACTTGCCGTCAGTGATCGGGACTGTCACTCTTTACCGGGCCAACACATCACGATGGAGTGCCATGCCCAGACGCAGACCGCGCCGATCCCTCGCCGCCGCAATGGCTGCCGTTAGCGCATCGTCATTGTCCGCTGTCCTGCTAGCCACGCCGTCGGCTCAAGCTGTGTCCGCTCAGGCTCTCTCGTTCGCTCGCGCGGAGTCAGGCGGGCCGACAGGCATCAGCGCGGTCGCCGGTGAGTTGGTCAACGTCCGCACCGGCAAGGACATGTGGGCTAGGCAGGCAGCGATACAGCGCCCGATAGCCAGCCTCACCAAAGTGATGACCGCGCTCGTCGTGATCAGGGCGGGCTACCTGCGCAGGCGCATCACGATCACGCAGGCAGAGGTCAACTACGTACAGACCTACGGCGCGTCGAACGCCGGCCTGCAGGCTGGCGACATCCTGACGGCCAGAGCGTTGCTCTACGGCATGCTGCTGCCGTCCGGCGCCGACGCGGCGATGGCGCTGGCGCAGAGCTACGGCCCTGGGATACCCGCGTTCGTCAGGAAGATGAACGCGCTGGCTCGCAAGCTGCACATGCGTGACACGAACTTCACCAACTTCGACGGCCTCCAGCAGACGGACGTGTCCACGCCGGCCGATCTGATTAGGCTCGGCGAGGCGGCGATGCGCGAGCCGGCTTTCCGCCAAGTGGTCGATCGCAGGCGGTGGTCACTGCCCGCGCGGCCGCACCGCCACCACTACTTCTGGCGAAACTCGAACCTGCTGCTCAAGCGCTACCCCGGCGTCATCGGGATCAAGACCGGATGGACGCCGCCCGCGGGCGAATGCCTGCTGTTCTACGCGATCCACCGCAAGAAGGTCCTCATCGGGGTCATTCTGGATAGCGCGCCGACCAACTCAGGCGTGACGTTCGTCGACGGAGCCAAACTGCTGAACTGGGGCTTCCACCTCAATGTGCGGATACCACCACCGACGCCGCCTCCGCTAACACCACGCCTGGCGGTCGGTGGCTAGCCCCCGCAGCCGGCGGCCGTCATCCTCGCCTGGCTCTGGCTCCGGCCGCGCGACCATCCGGCAATTCGACACCTGCCAGTGCAGCGGCAACCGATTCGGCCGCAGCTCGGTGCGATCGACTCGACCTGAACATTTATGCAGCCTCGCCCCTCGGGCTAACATATCCATCTGCCGCTCCTAGGGTCGGTCGGCATCCTCAAACAGTGCCTCCAGCAACCGCTGATCGTTCTCCACTCCCGCGACCGACTTGTACCGCTCGATGTCGACGGACCCATCGATCATGAACTCGACCTCCCAGCGCCATCCTGGTAGCGAGATATCGATCATGACCGAGTCGGGCCTGGTGTGGCCGAGCTTGTAGGTGATGTGCGCTCGGTCCAACCGGTTCAAGAAGTCAAGGAGTCGTCCGAAGACGCCATCGTCGATATCTGCATAGAACGCAGCATCAGCCCCTGCCATGGACCACATCCTGCCAGGGTCCGAGTTTCCGCTCATGCCGCTCTCGGTGCGTGGGTTCGCTTGGGTGATCTTGTATCGGTGTGATCTTGTATCGGGTCTCGGGCAAGGCATCCGCGCCGGCGCGATGCGATCGCCTATAGCGCCCTGCACACGTAAGCGAGGCTCACCAACGGCGGCTCTCTCAGAGCTGTGCACGAGTGAATCGCGCGGATGGCTTCCTGGGGTAGCGACTGACGATGCGCTGTGATACAAAGCGGTTCGAAGTGATCCCTATGCCGGTGGAGACGTCATGACGTTGGGGACGGCGTGAGACTGCGGCGCAGCGGCATATGCACCGCGGTCGGCATCGCCATCACGCTTGGAATGGTTGCGCCACAGGGGGTGAGCGCCTCGCCGAGCCCTGGGCGACCCGGTCCAGCGTGGGTATCGCATCCGACAGCCCGATGGCGCCCAGCCCACGCTGCCAGCCATGTCAGCGCCCCTGCACAACAGAGTGCAAGTGATCACGCGAGCTGGCGAGTGATCTACAGCGCCAGCTCTGGCACGCCAATGTCCCTGCTCGCGGTAGCTGCCCTCAACCCGCATGATGCCTGGGCCGTGGGGTACACGCAGCGTGACTATGCCGTGGCACTCCACTGGATTAACGGGCGATGGCGGCGCATTCCGATTCCAGATGCTTACCAGTTCTTCCCGCAGTACGTGGCCGCTTCGTCACCGCGCGACGTCTGGATATTCGGCTACCGGAATACCGCTACCGGGCAGCCCTGGCAGGCGCTGCGCTGGGACGGGCAGGCGTGGCATCAGGTACCCCAGCCGCCCGAACCGGGTGTGCCGAATGAAGTCGGGTTCCTGGTTCTGAGGCAATCGAGCGTATGGTTCCCGTCGCAGAGTTCCTGCCAGTCCGCGGGCAGGGTCAAGACATGCTGGACTCCCGTCTGCCGGTGGAACGGCCGGCGTTGGGTTGTGTATCGCCTGAACAGCAACGTGACGGGGCTTGCTGCCAGCGGGCCACGCAATATCTGGGCGGTTGGGTTCCGTCTACACGGGCGCAACCGATACGGCCCGATTGCACACCCCGTCACTTACCGCTGGACCGGCAGGGTGTGGCGAACCGTTCGAATGCCCAGTCATGCGATCACCGGGTTTCATAACGGTGGGCCCGTCATCGATACTTCGGGACCACGGGCCGTGTGGATCGGCTCAGAGGCAGAGAACCCTGGTAATGGGGCCCTGCTCATGCACTGGGACGGTCGGCGGTGGCGCCAGTACCGGTTGCCGGTCATCGGCGGCACTGCGGTTATCGACTCGCCGCGCGGTGTCTGGACATCGCCCTGGGCGTACTGGACAGGGCGCATATGGCAGGTCGTGGACATTCCGCAATGGATGAACGCGGTGTACTACCTGGCTCGGGTCCCTCATTCGGAGACGATGCTGGCTGCCGGCGGAAGCCTGCTTTCAAAGGGTCGTTTCCGCGCGGAGATTTTCGGTTACGGGAGGTTCGGCTGACACCTGCATGGGCCTGGCAGGCTGAGGTGCCGTGCGGGTTGATCTAGCCACGGATAGTTCAAGATCATTTGAGCGCCGGCGATCACCCGAGGATCTCGACACAATCAAGGTCTCCCCGCAGGTCTCGCAGTATCGAGTGCAGGGTCGCCGCGTGTGCACTCACCCTGCGGGCCTCGGAGAATGCACGCTAGTGCCGCCGACGGGATGCGCGGTGCGCGAATTCTGCAGCGCTGCAACCAGGCGTGGCGAAGCGCTCCGGCGCCGACGTACTGCACTGCTACTAAGTGGTCAAGGAGATGGTGACGACGTCGAGGCCGGCGATACGGTCAAAGTGACGGCGATTGGCCGTGGCGATGCGCCATCCGGCAGAAATGCCGGTCGCAGCGACGATGCGGTCGTGCGCCCTGACGTCCTGCCCGGCAGCGGCGAGGTCGGCCCAGATGCGGGCGTGCGCACGAGCGGCCAGGATGTCGAAGGGCAGCGGCGGAAACGCCGCTATGACGGCCTCGACGAAGGCCTCACGGCGGGCCCGGTGCTCGGGGGTCGCCCGGTGCACGCCATGCAGCAACTCCGAGGCCGTAATTGCGGCGATGCCGACCTCCTCATCAGGCCCCAGCTGTCCTTCCAGTCGCCCGCTCACCTCAGCCATGGCGTTTGCCGCGGGCAAAGGCCGGACGGCGCGCTCAAGGTCGATGAAGACGGTGGTGTCTAGGAGCGTGCCCACGGGTCATCCGGAAGTGGCCCGATCTCGACAAGCACGGCCTCCATGTCGTCCGCGAAACCGGGATCGGGCAGGGCCGCGCCGATGAGCAGGCCCAGCGCCTCGCGCAGCGGCCGTCCGCGACGCACCATCGACGAGCCAGCGGCGGTGTCGTCTGGATGCACGATCACAAAGGCCGGCCGTTCGTGGTTGACGACGACCACCCGCTCGTGGCGGGCGACCGCCTCACGTGCATGCCGGGGGATCCGCACCTCCTCGGCCCTGATCGTCGTCATGACTCCACCGTAGCACTAGAACCGCACGGAAGCGTACGGTTCTGTACCGTAGCTTCTGGTGCTCCCCGTCGTCCATTGGCAGTCCCGATGTGGCATAGCCAGTTCCGCTGTCCGCCCCCCTGGGCCAAGGAGGGTGCCCGTTCGGCGCTCGAGCCGCGCGTAGGCAACCGGAGCAGAATGGGAGCGGAGAGGCGCCGACAAGTGGGAAAGGAGAGGTGCAGGTAACAGCCTCTTTTCGTGCTCAGTTTTCGGGCGGCGCGGTAGATGCCGACGATTTGCCTGGGTCGTGCGCAGTAGGAGATCGCGGCGGTCGGCCCGGTATTGTCAGCCGGATGAGCGGATCAGGTGCGAGACGGCCGGGGCCGGTCACGGCTTCGGACATTGATCAGGCTGTCGGCGCGGCCGCTGACGTCCTGGGTGGGGTTGTTGATCGTGACTGGCGCGTCCCGGCGGGCACCCTGGACTGGGACTGCTGGGAGACGGTCGAGCACATCAGTGACGACCTGTTTGCTTATGCGGGACAGCTCGGCCCGAGACGGCCACCCGTGGAGGGCCATGTTCCGTTCGCCTGGCAATACCGGCGTCCGGGCGGTCCGCCCGGCACGATTTTCGCCGATCCTGCGGCTGGCCAGGCCGGCCTGGTTCAGGTGCTGGAGGCGTGCGGGGCACTGCTCGCGGCGATGATCTGCAGGACGGCACCGGACGTCAGGGCCCATCACGTCTTCGGAAACTCCGACCCGGAGGGCTTCGCTGCCATGGGCGTTGTGGAGACTCTGGTTCACATGGACGACATCGCCGCTGGCCTTGGGGTTGCGTGGCGGCCGCCCGCAGATTTGTGTGACCGTGCGCTGGCGCGGTTGTTTCCCGCGGCCCCGGCAGACACCGATCGATGGCAAACGCTCCTGTGGGCCACCGGGCGGGGGAAGATCCCGGGACGCGAAGCCCTAACCTCGTGGCGCTGGTATGGCGCTCCTCAAGACAGCAATGGCCGAGCGTGAGCATGCTGTTCCCAGACCTCTTCGTTCTGCCGCTAGATGCCCTAGCCACCGGCGGCATGCTGCGTGCCTGCTAGAGGCCGGACCGGTGCTGGCCCAGGTGTTTGGCAGGTGGCCGATCTAGTTCAGGCGGCTGGCGGCTTGCCTTTGAAGACTTCGCGCGAGTGCCAGGTGACGTGCTCGGCTGAGGGAGCAATGGTGCCGGGCCGCGCAGTAAGCGGCCGTCCGTGCAGCTCATACACTGCCCGCCCGGCAGAAGTCCGCGCAGTGAACACGGCCGATACCAGCACCCGCAGGCTCAGGTCGAGTCCTAGCACACCCAGGTCGAACAGCTTGTGATGCAGAACGCATAGGGCCAGACCGTTATCCAGGTCATCGGGCCCGCCGAAGGTGAACCAGCGCGCGTGCGCCGCGTCGATCCCGGCGCTTGCCCCTGCAAGCTGGCCGTCATATCCGCAGAACGCGCATTGGCGGTCCCACGCCTGCAGCACGGCAGACCGCCAGCCAGGATCCCGGCGACGCTGTCCCGGCGCACGCGGGCCGCCGGGCACGGCGTCTTCCATGCCGAGAATCGCGTCGGAATCAAGGCCGGCCGCGGCAAGGACGTCCGGAGCGATGGTCTCGGGGAAGTTGCTCAGCACCAGGGCGCGCGCCGCCGCGCGGACCAGGGCCGGATCGTTGCGCAGCGCCGACTCCACCGAGTCCTCGAACCTTCCGATGACATGCTGGTCGGCAAGCGGGCCGACCAGATCCATCTGCACGTCGTGATCTAGTACCCACACGCCGTCAGCGCGCAGCCGGGTGAAGGGATACGCCGCGCTCTGCGTCCGGCTTGTGCGCGATGGCGACCCGAACTCCGCGATGAGGTCGGCGAGCTGCGACTCCGCCGTCGGCCAAGCCAAGTCGCTGGAGCCCGTCGCGACCAGGCGGCCCAGCGCCAGGAGTACGAGCAGGGGCTTATGCGGCGAACGCCGACCGCCGCGCTGGTGCTGGCGCAGCGACGCGAACCTGTTCAGCACGAGCCTCGGCGCTTCACCCAGTCCTGAACCCACCCGGCAAGCCTGGCACAAACGATGTACATAAACGGGCTCCGACGCCCGGCACGCTGCATGACCGGACGTTGCCTGGGCGAGCAGGAGCGAATACTTAGGCGAGCTTCCAGGTCGAGGCTGACGCCGGCTGCTCAAGCAACGAGTTGGAGAACGCGCGCCGAGCCGCCTTTAGCAAAGGACGGCAGCGAGAGCCTCGTGAGACCATGATCGATGCAGGCGAGCGGCCTGATGTGGCTGGCCCGGAGCTGCGGACGCATGTGGCTGATGTCACTGCTGGGACCTCCGGTAGCGATAACTGGCCGCGGTGCTTCTCCCCGCACGACGTTATCCGGCGGTCTTGAGGCCAGCCCGGTTATCCGGCGGGCTTGCGGGCCAGCCAGACCGTTCGGCTGGCGCGGACCGTCAGGTCGTTGCGGGCGGACAGGGCCGGGGCAAGGGCATCGAGCTCCGCGATGTCACCGGCGCTGAGCTTGTCCTCGAGGCCGTGCCGGGCGCGGCTGAGGGTGACCATGGCGTAGCGGGTCACGGAGGCGGCCGTCGGCGAGTCCGGCGGCGGCTGCAATGCGATCGCGAAGCGGCGTTCGGACTCGACCGCGAACCCGGCTTCGGCGAAACGGGCAGGCCAGTCCTCATGCATGTGCATGCCGGCTTCATCACGACCCCGCGCCATGGCGGTGTGGATCCGCTCCTCGAGCGCCGCGCCCGCCGGGTCGGTGAGAAAACGCGGGAACGACTCCAGCTCCGTGACCGCGAGCAGTCCCGCTGGGCGCAGCATCTGGTAGATCTGCGCGACCGCCCGTGCGGGATCGCCCATGTGGTGCATCGAGTTGGCGGCCCACACCAGGTCAGCGGCCTTCAGGCCATCAGGCAATGCCTGATCGAGGTCGGCTTGGACGGTGCGGATCCGGTCGGCAAGCCCGGACGCGCGGGCCTTGTCCTGGATGCGCTTCAGCATTTCCTCGTCGACGTCCAGCGCGATCACCTCGGCGTCCGGCAACTGCCTCGCCAGCGCGAGCGTGCCGGTGCCCGTGCCGGCACCCACGTCGATGATGCGGGCTCGTTCTGTGAGGTTTGCCGAGACCCATTCGGCTACCTCCCGGTGGTACTCGCCGAGGACCTCCGCGTCGAGGTCGAGCAGGTCAGCCATGTGTTCGTGTGCCATGTCATCGACGGTACTGCCGGCTTGCCGTTACGGCATACACTCTTGCGCATGAAGCAAGACGCCGATCTGGACGCTCTTGTCCGGCAGCGCATCCGGGGTCTGCGCACGTCGCTGGGCTGGTCGCTGGACGAGCTGGCGGCCCGGAGCTACCTGAGCCCGTCCACGCTGAGCCGGATCGAGACCGGTCACCGGCGGATTGCCCTGGATCAGCTCATGCCGATCGCGAGGGCACTCGGCACCACCCTTGACCAGCTGGTGGAGTCCGACGACGACGCCGACGTGGTGATCAGGCCGTTCCGGGACGAGGCACGTGGCATGACGACCTGGCTGCTGTCGCGGACCGGTGCGCCGCAGGGCATGACAATCGCGAAGCTGCGGGTGACCAGGAAGGTGCCCGCCAGGCTGCGCGTCCACCCAGGCCGGGACTGGTTCACCGTCCTGTCCGGCACGATCGAGCTGCGGCTGGGCGAGCGGACCATCCTCGTCCGGGCCGGCGAGGCGGCCGAGTTCTCGACGATGGAGCCGCATGCGTTCGGCGTGCGAGAGGAAGCCGCGGAGATCCTTTGCATCCTCGACCACGACGGCACGCGCACCCACCTGGGGCCGGGCGGCCCCTTCCCCGAGACCGGCTCCGAGGAGGACTGACCAGCCCCCGGAGCGCCACCGGGCTGGCCCAGCAGCTCCACGCTCATCGCGATCTCGCAGAGATGGTCGAAACCAAAGGGCTGGAACCGCTGGCAGAAGGGACGCGCCGGGCCAGTCCCTCGGACTCTTCATCGCAGACCGCCACGGGGGCCATCAGCGGAAGCAGCGAACCTGCTGATCGACCGTCTTCGGCACGACGCTGAGAAGGTCGAGGGCTGATCACTGGGGCGCCGATAAATGTGATGATTACCGCGCCGAGGGTGGCACCCACGTGCGCGAGGGTCTCGGCTGTCGTCTGCATCAGCATCCGGCAGCCGGACGTGCTGTCATCGGCATCTGCGGTGATCGGGATTATGCGGCGTGCGGTGCGATCTCGACGATGAGGTCGGCGTCTAGAGCGATGGAGATGCGGTCGAGCAGGGGGATGGTGGGGATGACGGCGCCTGCCTCTAGCCGGGATAGCGCGGGCTGGGTCATTCCGGCTCTGCTGGCAAGTTCGACCTGGGACAGGCCGAGGGCTAGCCGGCGCTCTCGAACCGCACGGCCGATCAGGTAGGCGCGCTGAGCTTCGGCGTAGCCTTCGCGGTAGGCCGTGCTGTCGCGTCGCTGGCTGGCCAGTTGCTCGTAGGAAGTATGGTCAGCGGTCATCTTAGGATGCCTCTCGGTCGAACGTGTCGTGAGCTGGTCCGTGTTCGGTCTCGCACGTCTTCTGGGCTTGTAACGCACGGGCTACCTCAGCGACTTCGGCGTTGCGGGTTTTGCGAAATACGGTCAGGAGGATGACGCGGCGTCCGGGCGCCAGCCAGTAGGTGACGCGGGTCTGCTGAGCCAGCAGGTGGAATCGCAGTTCTCGGACCTTCCCGCCCAGGTGCCGGGTGTAGGGCTCGCCGAGGTTCTCGGCCTGCCCGGCGAGCAAGCCGACCAGAAAGTCGGCCCGGCCGAAGTCGCGGTCGCTCAGGCGTTCCAGCCAGGACCGGACTTCGGGTTCGATCTCCACCGCGTACAACCGGGCCATGCATCACATGCTATATGCATTCTATGGTATAGACCAGCCGAGGCCGTCAGGTGCCGGAGGCCATATAGGCGGCGAGGATGTAGTTCGGATGCGGGTCGAGGTTCTTGCGTGCCCGGTCCTAGCGCATGGTGGTGCGGGGGTCGGCGTGCCGGGCCGCGATCTGCACATCCCTCAGGTCGACGCCGGCATCGAGCATCGTCGTCACGAACCTGTGGCGGAGCATATGCGGATGCGTGCGGCCGATACGTACGCCTGCCGCATCGGCCAGGTGCCGCAGCCGCCGGGTCGCGGCTGGGGAGCCCAGCGCGCCAACCCCGTCTACCGGGCCCGCTACCAGCAACTGACCAGCCGGGAACAGAACAAGCTCACAGCAACCCAGGCCCAGACCGTCATCGCCGCAGGGACCAACCCCGTAACCGCGACGCAGGGACAGACGACGGACGAGGCACTGGCCAAAAGCTTGACGCAAAACGACTCACGCGCATGTACGGGCGATCACGCCCAGCGCTAGCAATGCATAAACATATGATTCAACTGCTGCGCTGCTCGGCCGTGGCCGGGGTCGTCAACCGCTGGCCTGCCCAGTGACGGCGTAATGGCTGCGTGGAATGACCGGCGATGAGGGTGCGGGCATTTGGCTCGGCGTCAGCCCGGTTCGTGCGGCCACAGTCCTGCTAGTTGTGCGGGACTGATGTTGCCACCGCTGCATACGATCGTCACCTTCCGGCCCCCGAACCGCTGGGGAACGGTCAGCACCGCCGCCAGTGCGGCCGCGCCGGCCGGCTCGACGAGGTTGCGCGTTTTCTCGATCATGAGCCGCGTCGCGGCCTTGAGCGCGTCCTCAGAGACCAGGACGAAGTCGTCCAGCAGATCCCGCAAGATCCGCTGCGGAAGCTCGAACGCGGTCCTGGTTGCCAGCCCTTCCGCGAATGTGCTCGTGGTGTCCTCGACGAGCGTGCCCGCCTGCCAGGAGCGGTAGGCGGCCGGGGCCGCCTCTGACTGCACGCCGATCACCTCGATCGACTGGCGCACTGCCTTAGCCACCACACAGGCCCCGGCCGCCCCGCTGCCGCCGCCGACCGGGACCACGATCACATCAGTATCTGGCTGGGCCTCGAGGATCTCCACGGTGTAGGTGGCGACGCCCGCGATGAGCGCCGGCTCGTTCCCGGAGTGGATGTACCGGTAACCGTTTTCGGTGGCCTGCTTCTCGCAGTGCTCGCGAGCCTCGTCGAAGTCGCGGCCGTAAAAGACCACCTCGGCGCCCAGGGCACGCATCGACTCGACCTTCACCGGGTTGGCCTGCTCGGGCACGCAGATCACCGCCCGCACGCCGAACAAGTCCGCTGCGTAGGCAACCGACTGGCCATGATTACCGGTCGAGGCGGCGATGACACCCCGGCGCCGCTCATCGGAGCCCAGCTGGCTGACCAGATTCACCCCGCCGCGGACTTTGAACGCGCCCACAGGCTGATGGTTCTCGTGCTTGACCCACAGCCGGGCCCCGGTCATGGCATCCAGCGCGGGATAGCGGTACAGCGAGGTCGGCCGGAGGTGGGGCGCGATGCGCTGACGCGCCGCGAGGACGTCAGCAAGGTCGGGCACCGGGAAGGCGGTCATGTTACGTGTCTACCACCGCGCACGCCAAGCGATGAGGCCGCGGGGCCACGGTCGCGGTTTGCGTTGCCGCCGCCGTGAAGCCGATTCGCTTGCCGTAGCTGTCGCCCGGCCGTGATACCTGCAGGACAAGTCGAGTACGGATTCGGCAACTGGACGCTCTGAGAGCGGCAGAAGAGTGAACGACGAAGGCGCCGGGGTCGAATGAATACTTATGCGGGCTCGTTGGATCGCGGACCCCAGAAGACTGCTCGCGGGCCACTGGGAGGACTGCCTAGTGCGCGCCCCAGCCGTCGCTGGGGCGGCTCCGCAGCCGGGGGACGTCCGCGCGGGCGGCACACGAACGGGCAATATGGGACTGTGAACGAGCAGGTCGTCCACTTCGCATCGCGGCTGCTCACACCGATTCAGGGCGGGGAACCGTCATCGTGGGCATCATCAAGGCAGGAATCGTCCGGGTCGGTGACCCGCTCGATCTATATCTCGCGGGTTCGATCCGAGCAGTCAGCTGTCGCGGCGTCGACCGCAGGCAACAGCGCACCTCTCCGAGTATGAGCGACTGAAAGTGGACAGGTGACCCGCAATGTCCGCAGGTGGGATCTTCAGCTTCCTCGTGATCGCGTTTTTGTCGTATACCTTGATCCGCACCTCGGTGCGCCGACGCAGGAACCGCGAGTTGAATGCCTGGGTCCAGAACCAGACGGTGATCTATGACGGTGCTGTGCTGGTTCGCCAGTGCATGCATCCAGGCGGGAACTGGGTCGACTGGAGTCGGAGCCTCGGCGGTGGTCCCCGCCTGCTTATCCGGGCAGGAGCGATAGAGGTTCGAGCGCCCCAGGGAATGATGCTGGACAGCCGGGATATCTGCCTGCGTGCCGAAACGGCCAGGATGTGGCGGGACGAGGTCGGCTGGGCTGGGAGTGCGCTTGGTCGCCGCGAGTGCATCCACCTGGTCGGTCGCGACGAGACCGCCGAGGTCGAGCTCGCGCTCAGCCCGCTCTCCAACTTCGAGGAAGTATGGGCCGCTCTCGGCCAGGCCGGGATAGTCGCCGTTAGTTCGAAGTAGGTTCCAGCTCGGAATCTGTCGCCGGAGCTGCTCAGCCCACGGATGCGCTGTGGCCCGATCGTCGCGACGTCCAGGCATCACCACGACGACGCCTTGACATCTGGCTGATCCTGCCGCTGGCCTGCTTCGTCGTCGTTGGCATGTACGCATTGCTCACGCGGTTCTCAGAAGCTTGGAACGTCGGACGCGTAGCCGGGCTAGCGCTCTTCGCAGCCGCGGGACTGATGCGGGCTAGGCACGACCGCCGGGGACGACGCAGGTAACGCGGACAGCCGTCATCCGAGGTCCCGGCAATGCTCTTCGGGCTCGTGGGTCCGCCCGCTCGGTATGAGCACTCGAACGGATAATCGGCGCCCGCTGCGCAATGGGAGCGAGGCAGCTGGCGAGCGCCGAGTCAGCGATCTGGGAGCGGCGGAAGAATAAGTCCGTCAGCGACCGGTGGTAGCCCGACGTTGCGCATGGAGTCCGTGACGTAGTGGCCCTTGGACAAGTCGAGTAGCACGAGAGTGTTGCCGAATGGATCCGCGACAACAGCGACGGGCCGACGGGAATGTCGAAGGGCCCCGTCACCATCCGGCCACGGGCCGCCTCGATGGCCGCTGCCGCATGGTAGGCAGAGGCGAGCATGGTTCTGGGAGGTGTACTTGACCATGACCAGGCCGTCGGCCCGCAGCCATCCCCGCATGTTCTCCACCATGTCCCTCCCTCCGGGTCGGTCGCTGCGGTCACCTGCTCAGCCGTTCCCTCATAACCGACCTCGCCCCCGCAGGCACCGAACTCGTGGAAGTCGGGCGCGAGCAGCAGGCCCAGCCGGGCCGCATCGCCCCGGCACTCCGGGCTCAGCGACACACCCTCCGCCGCCATTACCTCCGCGACATGCTAATCCGACGCGGCAGGCCCGCTGACCTCGCCCAAGTCAGGATGCTCGCAGCGCGCAGGCCGCGGCGCAGCCGCTGGTCCGATATGCCGGATCTTCCGCTGGCGCGAGCGCGTTCCTGCCCCGAGGTCACCAGCATGCCGGAGGACTGCCGTACCGGCATTACCTGGTAGGCGCGACACGCATCACAGACTCGGCGTGCTCGGCCAATCTCAGGTGTGTCTGCAGCATAGGCAAGTAGCGAGCGGCATAAGCTTTCACCGCCGGATTGCTGCCTGCGCTTTCTTCCTTCCTGAATATGGCGATGGCTGCCTGGTGGCCACTGACGGACGCCCTGGCGAAGGCGACGTCCATGTTCGTGCCCTTTTGGGCCTCGACCCTAGCCACCACGGATCCATTCTGCGCGCCAGGTGTCGTCGGCAGGGTCACATG
This sequence comes from uncultured Actinomycetota bacterium, assembly GCA_963808215.1. Lineage (GTDB taxonomy): Bacteria > Actinomycetota > Actinomycetes > Streptosporangiales > Streptosporangiaceae > JAJYUU01. The sequence continues at coordinate 13,332 of CAWEEY010000015.1, read as the reverse complement.
CAGGCGCACTGCTAGTGCCCGGAGATTGGCCTGCGCTGCCGTGTGGTCACGTGCGTAACTGGCGCCGAGGCTCTTCGCTGTGGTGTTGGCGGCATGTGCCTGCATGTACCTGCCTAGCGAGATCTCGGTCAGGTTGATCTGCGACGCCTGGTCCATGAACAGGCGATCTTGGCTGGATGCCGGCTGGGCGGCGCGACTGGCGGCCAGGCTGGCGTGAGCGGCCCCGGTGCTGGCACCGGCCGCTGCTGTCCCGGCAGTCGCTGCTATGCCCCAGCCTGCCGTGGCCAGGCCGGCGGCGAGCCCGGCGCTTGCTGCCATCTTCTGCAGGGTCATGGAAGCCTCCCCTCATATCCACTGCCAGGACCACTCCCCGCTAGCGGTCGATGAAAACGACGACGGGAGGTACACCCTCCATGCTCCTGGGATGTCCGTCAAAGCGAGTCATTGCGGTAAGAGATAGGACGCTTCGCGCTCCACAACCTCTGGCATCAGCTGACCGCGGAGCGGTACCGTCCCGGACATGACCGATGTGATCGATACGACGTGGCTGGATGCAACCGCGCAGGCAGATCTTGTTCGCCGCGGCGAACTGACCCCGAAGGACCTCATCGAGGCGGCCATCGCCCGGATTGAAGCGGTGAATCCGCAGCTAGACGCGGTGCTCCGCACTCGATTTGACCAGGCGCGCACCGAGGCAGCCGGCGACCTGCCCGATGGCCCGTTCCGTGGCGTGCCGATGCTGCTCAAAGACATTGGCTGCACGGTGGCCGGCGAGCCGACGGCATTCGGCCTCGGGCCGCTGCGCGATCTGGCCTGGCCGGTGACGTCTTATCTTGCTGAGCAATTCCGCGCGGCTGGTTTCATCCATCTCGGCCGGACTAACGTGCCCGAGCTTGGCACGACGGTGACCACCGAGGCGCGCAGCTTCCCGCCCGCCCGCAACCCCTGGCACACCGGCCACTCGACCGGCGGCTCGTCCGGCGGCTCGGCAGCTGCGGTAGCCAGCGGGATGGTGCCGATCGCCCACGCCAACGATGGCGGCGGATCCATCCGGATCCCAGCGAGCGAATGCGGGCTCGTCGGGCTCAAGCCAACCCGGGGCCGGGTTAGTCAGGGGCCGCTGGTAGCAGAGGGCTGGGCAGGCGCGACGATCGATGGCGCGGTGACTCGCACAGTCAGGGATGCCGCAGCCATACTGGATGCGATCAGCGCCCGGCTCCCCGGCGAGCCTTACTACGCTCCGCCCTGGCCTGGCCTGCTGGCCCAGGAGGTCGGAGCCGACCCCGGCCGGCTGCGCATCGGACTGGTCGATCGGCCCGTTGGCGAGGGCTACCTAGACCACCCGGAGTGTCGCGCTGCGGTCACAGGCGCCGGACGGCTGCTGGAGTCGCTCGGCCATTACGTCGAGGACTCAGCGCCGACGGCGATGTTCGACCCGGAATTCGTCCAGCACTTCACGCTTATCATCGCCGCCGACACCGAGACATCCATGCGCGCGTACGAGAGCGCGCTCGGCCGGCCGATCGAGGATGACGAGATCGAGCCGCGCAATGCGGTCTACCGGGCGATTGGCCGGACGCTTGAGGTGGTCACCTACCTGCAGAGCCGGGCATGGCTCGGCACCTGGGCCAGGAGGATGGCGCACTGGTGGACGGAGTATGACCTGCTCGTCACGCCCACCGTCGGCGCGCCGCCGCCTGAACTCGGCTGGTTCACCGCCGACGGAGCAGAATCCGAGGGTCAGCGGGTCGTCAGTTTCATCCCGTACACGGCGCAGTTCAACATCACCGGCCAGCCGGCCGTCAGCCTGCCGCTGCACTGGACCCCGGCCGGCCTGCCAGTCGGCGTTCAGCTCGTTGCGGCGTTCGGCCGCGAGGACCTCCTGATCAGGGTGGCGGCACAGCTTGAGCAAGCAGAACCGTGGGCGAACCGGCGTCCGCTGGTCCACGCATAACCCGGCCAGCGGGCTGCAAGCTGACGGTGCCGCAACAGGCTGATCTGCCTAATTGCTCCGCGGAGCGGTCGCGGTGGTCAGAACGCGCCGGACCAGGTCGAAGACCGGCAGCGTGCGGACACCGTCCTCGTGCAGCGAGCACAGCGCCGGGTCATTGCCGGGATCGAGCGCCGCCGCCTCTTCCCACATGGAGGGCTCGCGGGCTCGCCACGCGGGCCGTTCCGCAACCTGCACGTCCGCGAATCCTGCGGCGCTCAGCCCGTCGCGTAGCGCCACCAGCCGCAGACGTTCCGGCAGCCGCTCGTCGTCTTTGTGCACGGCCTCCCAGCTGGTTAGCGCGACGCGACCGGCCGGTGCCAGCACCCGCAGCAGCTCGCTGTAGGCGGCGTTCGGCTGCCGCGCGAACTGGATGGCATCGACGCAGACCACGGCGTCGACCGATCCGGAGCGCAGTCCGGTTGCGGCGAGATCTCCGATGCGGAAGTCAGCGATCCGGCCCAGTCGCGCCGCGTGCAGGCGGCCTGGCTCACGGCTTCGGAAGAGAAGTCGATCCCGATGAGCGCGGCCCCGGTACGGGCGGCAATCTCCAGGCCGTATCCGCCCCGGCCACACGCGAGGTCCAGCAACGTGCTGCCAGCGGACAGCCGGAGCGCCTCGGTAACCTCGCCGATCCCCTCCCAGCCCAGGAGGCTGCTGGACAGCAGTGCCGGCGGCAGGCCCAGATGCCGCTGCACGATGTCGTCCTTGACCGACGAGCCCGCCATCTCGGTGTACCAGTCGTTGAACATCGTCGCCTCGGGCCACGGCGTGGGCTCCATGCGCTCAGTATCGCCTCGCCTTGCGGTCACTCCTCGGAAGCCGTGGCTGTGCCCCTGCCCGCGCCATGTGCGGGGCGGCACGGGCAGGGACTTCACAGCATGGTCGGTCAGCAGCCTCGAAGCCGACCGGGCGTACTCCTATGGCAGCGTTGTACTCCCAGTGCTGTTCTGGTGGGCGCTGTCCCCGCCGTAGCTTGCGGTTATGGTCTGACCCTTAAACGGCGGGCCAGCCGGCGTGGAGAAGTACACAGCGCACGACGCCGTGGTGCCGCTGCCCGACAGGGTGCACGTCGTCGCGCGTCTGTGCGCGCCGAAGCGACCGTGAAGCGTAGGTGCCGGTGTGAGGTCGCGGCTGGTGATCGGCATCCTCAATCACCGGAGGCAGCGGCCCTTGGTCAGACCGGTGGGCCGGGATTCGGTGTGGCCGACTTGAGGAGGCGCAGGATCAGGAAGCCCGGTTCCTCGCTCAGTTTCTTGTAGTCCTCGGGATAACGTTCGCGCATTGTTTCCGCTGGAACAGGCTCGATGAGCTTTTGGATGACGAATCCAGCATCGGTGGCAGCCGTGCACAGGGCTGACAGGGGTTCGCGCCAGAAGCGCACCGGCTGGTCTCCCGACGGGGTCCGCCAGATGTCGGTTTCCAGCGTGGCCTGGAAGTAGGAACCGCCTTTGCGCAGCCAGTCCATCACCGGGTGCTGCGTCGATACCACCAGCGCCCCACCTGGACGCAGGACACGCCAGAACTCGGCGAATGCGGCCCGACGATCGCTGGCATAGTGAATGGCCAGCGCGCACACGATGAGGTCGAAGGCACTTTCGGGATAGGGCAGCGGCTCCCCCAGCACTGCCTGCTCGATCCGCACCCGGTCCGCCGCCTGCTGCTTGGCCAATGCCACCATGACCGGGCTGGCATCGAAGGCGCTGACCTCGGCTCCCCGCTCCAGCAGTTCGCGAATGTACAGACCAGGGCCGCAAGCCGCGTCCAGGACCTGCCAGGCCGGCGACTCGCCCCAGGGCGGCCAGAACCGCCGGGCGATCATAATGAGCGTTGTACGCACTGTCGGCCGCATGCTGCAGAAAGCTCGGGGCCATGCCGTCGTAGACATCCCACAGATCGTCATTCACGCACACACCCTGACACACGACCGCATCGTCGGCACGCGGTAATCGGGCCGACCCGAGCGGCTACAACGCAGCGCTAAGGACCTGGGCGCAGCTGCGGACCGCTCGGGCTAGCGGCGCTGATTGCTCAGGCGTGAGGCGGCTCACCGGGACGCAGACTGTCATCCCGGCGCGCACTTGGCCGTCGGGCCCGAACACCGGCGCGGACAGGCAGGACAGGTTGGGCGACGACTCCTCCGACTCGGTGGCATAGCCGTTCTGCCTGGCCTGGTCAATTTCAGCTCGGAGCGCCACGGGATCGGTGATCGTGTTCGCGGTCAGCCTGGGAAGTCCGGCAGCGATAATCCGATCTACGTCGGCTGCGTCCGAGAACGCCAGAATGGCTTTGCCGACGGCGGTTGCATGGGCAGGCAGCCGCCGGCCGATCTGAGTTACCAGCCGGACGACTTTAGTGCTGTCGATCCTGGCGATGAACATCACGTCGGTCGCCGAGAGGACGGCAAGCTGAACGGTCTCGTTGAGCTCGGCGTGCATAGGCTCAGCCACGCGGTAGAACTCGCGCACCAGGTCCATGTCGAAGTTCAGCGGCGCCTTGGCGTAATCGAGCAGCCTGGTACCAGTCTGATAGTTGCCGGTGCTCTCGTCCCGCCGGACAACGCCTATCTGGCACATGGTTGCCAGAATGCGCAGAGCTGATGACTTGGGGAGGCCCAGATCCCTGGCCAGGTCGCTGAGGCGCGCTCCGCTCGGGCGTTGGATCAGCAGATCGAGCAGCCGGAACGCGGTAACGACGGCTGGTGACGACGCACCGGGCACGGGCGCGCGAGCGTAGCCTTCCGCCGACCGGGAGTCAGCGGTGGTCAAGGCCGCTCCCCCATCATCCGGCGTTCCCCGCCCCTTGCTGGGCCGCGAGCAGGGGCCTCGCATCGAAGAATGGGTTATGGCAGTTGTCCCGATCCGCCAGAACGTCAGCTGCTCGCGGCCCCCCGCGGACCGCGGCAGCTACCGCATCCCTGGCAGACACGATGTTGTTGGCGAAGACCGCCCCGGCGTCCCTCGCCTGCGGGCTCACCCAGACGGCTGCGATCGCGACAAGGTCGTCGGCCAGGTCCGCCAGGGTGCTGTTGCCGGCCACGGCATCGATCATGCCGACGGCGACCCCAGCCTGAGCGGCACCCCAGGTAAGGTTCCCGTGCTCATCCCCGGCGATCGTCGCCTTGTTGACGAACAGCGTCAGTGGCTTGACGGGCACGCCGGGCCTCAGCACCGTAACGAACGGAGTATGTCCCGTACTCGGGCTGGCGAGTGCAAGCGCGAATGCGGGGCCGAGCTCGGATCGGTCGCCGATGACAATGTTGACGTGCGCAGCCTCAGCGCCGTCACCGGCGAACGCCTCGCCAATCCTGATCCCGAATGCTGCCGTCACGATGATCCGTCTCCTGTCAGGTCGATGACACCACGGGCCAGCTCGCCAGCGAGCATGTCGCTAAACGCCTGGTTGATTTCCTCGAGGGGGTAGATGCGGGTGACGAGACGGTCAAGGGGCAGCTTGCCGTTCGCGTACAGATCGAGGATGGCCGGCATGTCCTGTCGCGGCCGACACGAGCCGTAGAGGCTGCCCGTCACGATCTTCTCGTGCCTGACAAGGTCGGGTCCTGGCAGCTGCACTGTCGCATTCGCGGCGGGCACTCCGACCGCGACAATGGTGCCGCCCCGGCGGGTCGCATCGAAGGCCTGCCGGACAAGCTCCACCCGGCCGGCGGCCTCGATGGCGAAGTCGGCACCCTCGCCGCCGGTCAGCGCTCTGACTTCAGCGATGGTGTCGGTGCTCGCCGGGTCGAGTACATGGCTGGCACCTAGTGCGCTCGCCAGGTCGCGCTTACTGGCCACGGGATCAAGGACGACGATCTGACCGGCCCCGGAAAGTTTCGCTGCCATCACTGCGCTCAGGCCGACACCACCGGCGCCGAAGATAAGGACAGTGGAACCAGGGGTGACACGGGCGCGGTTCGTCACCGCGCAGAAGCCGGTCGTGACCGCGCATCCAACCAGAGCCGCAACAGTGAGCGGCACGTCGGCGCGGATCGGGATGCAGCTTGCCTCGTCGACAACAACGGACTCGGCGAACGTCGAAAGGAACGAGTAGTGGTAGAGAGGCACGTCGCCTAGCCGGAGCCGGCGTTCACCGCTGACCAGCGTGCCTGCGAGCAGTGCCGGCGCGGCGGTAGCGCACAGGTTGGGCCGCCCTCCCTCGCAGTAGCGGCAGCGGCCACAGGCCGGCACCCAGCTCAGCACAACGTGCTCACCCGGCGAGACCGTGGTGACGCCATCACCAATGGCATCCACCACGCCGGCGCCTTCATGTCCGAGGACGCACGGGACAGGCGAGGGTATGGCACCTGTCATCGTGTGCCAGTCACTCGCACATACGCCCGATGCACTCAGCCGCACCCGCACTTCGCGCGGCCCCGGAGGCGCAAGCTCGACGTCGGCGACTTTCAGCTCTTCGCCGGTATTGAGCAGGATGGCTGCTTTCACCAGTGACTCCTTGGCGGCGGCGCGCCTGCGCTGGCGAGCGCCTCTTCGACTGCAGGGTAATGCGACAACAGGACCTCGGCGGCGTGCATGGCTGCGAGTGATTCGATCATCTCCCAGCTGGCAATCAGCTCGCCCGAGCCGACAGTTCTATATTTGGAACGGCGATCCAAATATGGTGTGGATAGTGAAGCGTACGGCCGTGCATGCGTCAAGGGGGCAATTGCGCGCCAGCGGCCGCCGGTAGCGTTGATTCCAGCGGTGGCCGCGCTGCGCCGGACGAGAGGGGCAAGCCCATGAACACGCTGGCGGCCTACATCACTGCTCTGGGTCCCCCCGACCGCATCGAGGTCGGCTGTCTGCCAGTGGCCACGCCTGGCCCGACCGACGTGCTGGTGCGCACGGAAGCCATGGCGGTCGACAATGTCGACACCTTGGTCCGTTCCGGTGCGTATCCGACGCCGACTCCGTTTCCGTTCGTAATTGGCCGGGACTTGGTCGGCACGGTAATTTCAGCTGAGCCTGGCGCTACCGGCTTCGCCGAAGGCGACCGGGTGTGGTGCAACAGCCTGGGCTACGAGGGCCGCCAAGGCTCGTTCGCGCAGCACGTCGTAGTAGCCGCCGACCGGCTTTACCACCTCGCGGCCAGCATCGATCCGATCCGCGCCGTGGCGGCTCTGCACACTGGCGGCACTGCGAGCCTCGGCCTCTTCCGCGACGCCCAACTCAGTGCGGGAGACACAGTCATCGTGGGCGGAGGCGCGGGCGGCGTCGGCAGTGCAGTAGTCCAGCTGGCCGCCGCTTCTGGCGCGCATGTCATCGCGACAGCATCGGTCGACGATGCCGAGCGGTGCCTGGCCGACGGCGCCGAGCAAGTCTTCGACTACCGTGACGAAGATCTGGTGTCCAAGCTCCGTGATGCGGCGCCGTACGGTGCCGACGTCTACTGGGACACCTCAGGACACCTCGACCTGTCTGTGATCGCCCCCCTGCTTGCTGTGGGCGCCCGGATCATCGTCACGGCCACCCATGACCCAACTGTCAGCCTGCCCGCGCTGAGCTATTACCGGCACGACGTCAGCGTTCTGGGCTTCACGATCAGCAATGCTTCGATGAGCGATCTGGCAGCCACGGCCCGGATCATCAACTCGCGCCTGGCCGACCAGACGCTGCAGCCCCGCATCGCCGCGAAGATGCCGTTGACGGCCTCGGCAGAGGCGCACCGCGAGCTAGAGGCAGGTCACGTCGATGGACGGATAGTCATACTGCCCTGAGTGCCTGCCGGCACGGTGGCGAACCGCCTCAGCTCCTGGAGAACCAGGAGCTGAGGCAATGCACAGGCCGTCGGCTCACCTGACGGGCTGCGGACCACGACTGAATAGCCTTCTCGCCCACAGGTAGGAAAACAGCGCGATCCCCGCTCCCCAGGCGACCGTGACGGTGGCATTGGCGCCGATCGGGCCGCCCACAAGCAAGCCCCGCAGCGTCTGGGTGACCGGAGTGAACGGCTGGTACTCGGCGAACCAGCGAAACCCGGTCGGCATCGATGCCGTCGGGACGAAGCCGCTGCCGAGGAACGGCAGCAGCATCAGGAACATGGGCAGGTTGCTCGCAGTCTCGACAGTCTTGGAGACGAGCCCGAACGCGACCGACAGCCAGGTGAGCGCGAAGGCAGTCAGCACGAGCACGCCGATGGCGGCGAGCCAGGCGAGCGGGCCCGCCGACGGCCGGAATCCGACCGCAAACGCGATGCCAATGATCACCGCGATGCCGATCACGGACTGGATCATGCTGCCAAGTACGTGGCCGGTGAGCACCGAGGCGCGGGAGATCGCCATGGTGCGGAAGCGGGCGATGATGCCGGTGGTCATGTCCATAGCGACCGAAATGGCGGTTGCCTGGGCCGCCGAGGCTACCGTCAGCAAGATGATCCCCGGGACCACGTAGCGGATGTAAACGGCGCGGCCGTCCGACACGTGACCGAGCCCGGCGCCAAGCGTGCCGCCGAAGACGTAGACGAAGATCAGCAGGAAGATGACCGGCACGCCAAGCAGCATCGCGGTCATGGCCGGATAGCGGAGCATGTGCCGCAGGTTGCGGCGCAGCATCGTCGCCGAGTCGGCCGCGGCATAGGAGATGGCGGTCATCGCGTACTCACTTTCTGCGCGTCGGGCTGGCCGGTAAAGGCGAAGAAGACGTCGTCAAGGTCGGGGGTGTGGATGGAAAGCCGCTCAACCGGGATCGATGCCCGGTCCAGCTGGTCGAGCAGGTCGCGCACTGACTGGACGCTGCCGTCGCTGGGTACCCGCAGGGCGAGCGCCTCGTCGTCACGCGATGCGCCCGCTACGAGACGGGCCGCGGGCTCTAGCTCGCGCAGTCCGGCGAACTGCAGCTGGATGTGCCCGCCAGGGATACGGCTCTTCAGCTCCTGAGCGCTGCCCTCGGCAACAAGGCGGCCGTGGTCCAGCAGCGCGATCTGGTCGGCCAGCTCATCGGCCTCGTCCAGGTACTGCGTGGTGAGGAATATCGTCACTCCGGCAGCGGCGAGATCACGGATGATCTGCCACATCGTGTGCCTGCTGCGCGGGTCGAGCCCGGTCGTCGGCTCGTCAAGGAAGATCAGCCGCGGGTCGCCGACGAGCGTCATGGCAAGATCCAGTCGGCGCCGCATCCCGCCCGAATAGGTAGACGTGAGGTTCCGTGCCGCATCGACCAGGTCGAACTGCGCTAGCAGGGCTTGCACGCGCTGCCGGCCCGCCATCCGCCCCAGGTGCTGAAGGTCGGCCATCAGCTGCAAGTTCTCCTCGCCGGTCAGCAGATTGTCGACGGCCGAGAATTGTCCGGTGACGCCGATCGCGCCACGTACCGCGTCGGGGTCTGTGGCCAGGTCATGTCCGGCGACCTGCAGTCTGGCCACCGTCAGCGGGAATCAGCGTGGACAGGATCTGCACCGCCGTCGTCTTCCCCGCTCCGTTAGGCCCGAGCAGCGCGAAGATCGTCCCTTCCGGGATGGCGAGGCTGATGCCGTCAAGCACGACCTTGTCGCCATACGACTTCCGCATGCCGGTCACCGAGATCGCCAGCGGCCTCGGGGTGGTCGTAGTTGTCACGACTCTTCCTTTCCAGAGCGGCGGATCACGATGTCGCCGAAGCTCGTGCGGGCGCGCACCTCCGCGGTCTCTTCGTCCGGCCCTGGGCTGTCGGCGACCTGCATGGAGTTGTGCACCTGGCCGAAGCTGGTCTGTGCATCGAGCCTGGCTGCGGTACCGCTGCGGATGCCGATCTCGATCTGGCCGTAGCCGGTCTTGAGCGAGGTCACTCCGCGGGTGATTGCGCCAACGCGCACGTCACCGTTGGCCGTAGTGGCGGTGACGTCGGCACCAGCGTCGCCGACGACGATGGTGCCGTTGGCGGCATTCACCCGCAGGTCGCCGGTGATCTCGCCGACGAAGATCTCGCCGTTTGAGTTCTTGATCACGGCGCTGCCGTCGACCTCGCGCACGCGGATGCGGCCGGACGAGGTGCTTATCTCGGCATGTCCGGTAGTCCGGTCCACCGCGATTCCGCCCGCACTGGTGGACAGGTCGGCCGGGCCGGCTTGATCGAGGTCGATGTCGCCTGCGGACACCTTGATCCGGCACTCACCCAGCCTGCCGGTGCTGCGGATGGCGCCCATCGCGGCGTCGGCATGCAGTGTCGAGCCTGCTGGCAGCTCGATCGCAACGTCAACCGACCCGGGCTTGCGGATGCCGAAGCCACGCTGTCGTGGCGACTTGATCAGCAGCCCGTTGGTCGTGTACTCGACCCTGGTCTGCTCCGCCGCGTGAACATCTGGCTCGTGGGATGCGTCGGTCGGGCGAACGTCGACAACCGTGTCATGCCGGTCGCTGGCGGTGATGCGAACATCGCCGACAGCCACGTCGATCGTGGCCGAGATGGGCTCGGGAGTCTCGAAAGTGGGCATGGTGATTCCTCCAGGTGGGGTTTAGAGCGGTTCCCGCCGGGGCGTGACGGCGAGCGGTAGGTGAAACTCTGCGGTTTGGTGGCCGGCTAGCGGACCCATCCGGTGAAGCGCTGCTCGCCACGAGCAGCACGCCGTGGCACGGTGCGGCCGGCGTCAGCGTCCAGCGCTGCGACCGCAGCCCGCACCAGCCAGCTGTTGGCCGACAGCCCAGCGGCTGCGGCGGCTTCCTCAATCCGGCTCTTAAGGTGCTCGCCGAGCCGGAAATTGATGCGCGCCGTCGCGCCCTCGTCGCCTTCCGGTGCCGCCAGCGGAGCGAACACGGGCGAGGTGTCGGGCTCGGTCAGCGACTCGGCGGGCGACGGCGTGACGACGAAGGTGGGCTCACGCCCGCGTAGCCGGACGTGGACCGAGCCGGGCGCAAGCTCCCGGGTGATCTCGTCCGCCGCCGCTGAGAGCGCTTCGAGCACGACGAGCCGCACTGCGGACTCCAGCGGCGCGGACAGCCGGTCGGCCAGGGCTCGCGCGTCGTCTCCCGCCGCCTCGGCCGCCACGGCGAGTTCTTGGCGGAGCGCAGTGACATACGGTTCAAGTTCCATGACGCCATCATGGCACCACGATGGCACCATTGCAAGTCATCCGGCGCCACTAGACGCCAGCATGCGCCAATCGTCGCCAACGTGAGCCACCTCGGCACCTGTCGAAACCGTGCGCCGAGACGCCGATCTCATCACCGACGCGGCCTTAGCCTTTCCGTAATGACTTACGACGGGAACGAGGCCGCCCCGCTACCAGTGCTCCTTCAGCGCTGGCGGTCGGACCTGGCCGCCTGGGCCATTCCTGAGCACATCACTGCCGCCGTCGCTCAGTCTCCCTGGGTGCTGCCCCGCACCGTGTTTGCCCGCCGGGCTGACCGGCTGGCCGCGGCCCCGTTCGGCCCGTCGTTCGACCGACGCCTGGGCCGCGCTCGACCCGCCGGGCAGCGTGCTCGATGTCGGCGCCGGGGCCGGTGCCGCCTGCCTGCCGCTGCTGCCGAGGTGCACCGGGCTGACCGCGGTTGACTCCGAGCCGGACATGCTCGATCTGCTGTCGCGGCGGGCGGCCGCGTCCGGCACGACGCCGCGCCTGGTAACGGGGACCTGGCCGGATGTTGCCGCAGAGGCCGGGAAAGCCGACGTCGTGACCTGCCACCACGTTGCCTACAACGTGCCGGAGATCGAGCCGTTCCTCGCCGCCCTCACTGCGGCCGCGCGCCGCGTAGTCGTGCTCGAGATGACGGCCACGCACCCGCTGGTCAGCCTGAACCCGCTGTGGCTGCGGTTTCACGGGCTGGTCAGGCCGACCGGCCCGACTGCCGATGACCTGCTGGCCGTGCTCGCAGCGATGGGAATCCGGGCCGGGTCGGAGCGCTGGCAGCGGCCAGGCGGACCGGATTACGAGAACTTCGCCGAGCTCACCGATGTCACCCGGCGGCGGCTGTGCCTGCCACCCGAGCGCGCCGACGAAGTGCGCGAGGCCCTGGCCGAGTCAGGGATCGATCCCGAGCACCCGGTTGACCTTGGCTCGTCCGGCCGAGACGTCGTCACCGTCTGGTGGGCCGGCACCGCGTAGCGCCGACTGTTGTTTTCGGGGGGTCGTGGGGAGGGGTCCCCAGGCTGTGATTTGGCTCCCGGCCCGTCTTGCAGGTAAAGACGATGGAGACAGCGAATCGCGATGGGCGGGATCCGATGGGCGAATGGCCAGAAGGCTGGTTCCGCGACGGCAAAGACTCGGCCGACGCAGGCGCCGCAGGCGATAGCGCGCGGCTTGGGCGCAGACCGGACTGTCAGCATCCCGTCGAGCCAGCACCCCGGCGGACAATACCAGGTCGGCCAGTACGCGGCAGATCCGCCGGGTACGGCGCAGCAGCTCAGCGGCCCGTTCCCCCGGGCTCATGGCCCCAGCAGCCACCGGTTAACTCCAGCGGGAGCGGCGCCGACTACAGCGCGGGCGGCAGCTACGGCGCCGACCTGGCTGCACCTGCCCGGTCCCCGGCAAGGCCCGGCGGTCCTAGCCTGCCCGGCGCCCCGCGCTGGCGTCGCTGGCTGCGGCCGAGACGAGTCTTCCGCGTGCTTGCCGTGATCGTGGCGTTCTGCTTGTCGCCGGGGTTGGCACGTACTTTGACCTCAACTCCAAGCTGACAAGAAGCAATATCTTGGTCAATTTTCCCGGCAGACCGAGCTGCAGGGTCCGGGACGAACTGGCTGATCGCGGGCTCCGACAGCCGCCAGGGACTGACCAAGCGCGAGGAGCGGCGGCTGTCCACCGGGAATCTCGACGCTACCGGGTTTGGCCGGTCCGACACGATCATGATCTTGCACATCCCGGTCAGCGGTAAGCCGCTGCTGATCAGCATCCCGCGGGACTCGTACGTGGAGATCCCCGGCTATGGCATGAACAAGATCAATGCCGCCTTCTCCTTTGGCGGGCCAAAGCTGCTGGCCCAGACCGTCCAGGTCAACACCGGCCTGTACATCAACCACTTCATGGACATCGGCTTCGGCGGCTTCGTCAAGGTGGTCAACGCGGTAGGCGGCGTCCGGATGTGCCTAGTCCACAAGCTGTACGACCGCGCATCCGGGCTTCACCTGCATCGGGGGTGCCAGGTACTCAACGGCGGCGAGGCACTCGCTTACGTCAGGGACCGCCACGACTTCGTCACTCAGGACCTGCAGCGCGAGCAGGACCAGCGGATCTTCCTCAAAGCGCTGTTGTCGAAGGTGACAAGCGCCGGTGTGATTCTGAACCCGTTCGCCGCCCTCCCGGCTGCCAGCGGCGTGGTCCGCACCCTGACGGTGGACCAGGGCACGAGCCTTTACCAGCTATATGGGGTCGCGGAGGCCCTGCGCACTCCGGAGTCGACGACCGTGCCGATCGCGAACGCGAACTACCCGACTTCCACC
>CAWEEY010000014.1:0-167242 GCA_963808215.1 uncultured Actinomycetota bacterium | reverse complement strand
ACGCATCGCTCCCGGCCTAGCTCGGCTGGCTCGTCAGAAGTGATCACCGACCTGAGCCCAGTTCTTGTCGGTCTCCGTCACGCGGACGGAACGTAGCAGGCCGTCCGATAGCCCCGCCTGAAGCCGGCCCCAGAAGGTCACTGCGAGGTTTTCGGCTGTCGGGATGAGACCCTCCAGCCACGGCACATCAGTATTCAGATTGCGGTGGTCAACATCGGCGATGATCTGCGTGCAAATGATCTCCGAGAGCTGCTTCAAGTCCATGACATAGCCGGTCGCGTCATCGATCTTTCCGGCAACGACCACGTCCAGCACGTAGTTGTGACCATGCAGGCCGCTGCATTTCCCGAACAGTCTGCGATTCTCATCATCGGACAGTCGCGGGTCCCGGAGCTGATGCGCGGCGTTGAACGTCTCACGCCGGCTAACCAGCGCGGTCATTGGACTGTTCACTGCCTTATGCCGGCAGCTGCCTGGCCTGCATGCCTTTGACCGAGATCAGCCATATCATGCCTCCCTGCTCGGCTCGGCTACCGCAGCTAGGATCAGCGCCGCAGCCCGGATCGGCTCACTGAGAGTGTAAGACCCGATACGGGACATTACCCGGCCGACCCAGGCCGTGATCCCGATCTTCGGGAGCATCTGAGCGTCCTCTGAACACGCGACGATATTGTCATCGGGTGGCGGCGGGCGTTGCGCACAAGCATCTCGGCGTCAGCGACGGCTGAAGCGTGCCTGAGCTACCCGAGGTCGAGTCGGCACGCGCGGTAATCGAGCACGCGGCGCTGGGACGCAGGATCGTCGACGTCGACGACTCCGATACTTACGTATGCCGCCCGCACCAGCCTGGCGAGATCCGCGCGGCGCTGCTTGGCCGGCGGCTGACCGCAGCCCATCGCCGAGGCAAGAGCATGTGGTGCGATACGTCGGGCGCGGGCCGGTCCCGCACCGCTGGCCCCGCGCTCGGCATCCACCTCGGCATGACGGGCAAGATCGTGGTCGCCGACGGACGCGGCCACGAGATCGATGGCGGCGATTACTGGGAGCGTGGCCGCGCCGTCGGCGACCACCGATTCACCCGGTTCTCCCTGACGTTCGCCGATGGCGGGTCGATGCTGCTCATCGACCCGCGCCGGCTGGGCCGCGTCCGCCTCGATCCCCCGGTTGAAGCGCTCGGCCCTGATGCAGGTGAGATCACCGAGGCCCAGTTCCGGGCCGCGTTTGCCCGCGGCACCGCCCCCGTGAAGGCGCGGCTGCTGGATCAGGACGCGCTGGCTGGCATCGGCAACCTGCTGGCCGACCAGGTGCTCTGGCTGGCGAAGATCAACCCGGCCCGCCGCGTGGACGAGCTCAGCGCGAGTCCGACGTGGACGAGCTGTTCCAGGCCGTGCGGCAGTCGGTCGAATCGTCGGTGGCGGGCGGCGGTGTACACGCCCTGCCAATAATCTCGCTCCGCCAGGCCGGCGCGGTCTGCCCGCGCTGCGGCGCGCCGATGGCGCGTGGCACAGTGGCCGGCCGGACGACCTGGTGGTGCTCGCGCGAACAGGCTTAGCTCCGACGGAATCACGGCCGCACATCTGGTGTAGGGCTGACGCACCGTGCCAGGCTAGTGAACAAGGATCAGGAGGTGCCCAGATGCACGCAACCGTCGGAGACAAGCTCCACGTTCATGGCAACATCGTGGGCCAGGCGGACCACATAGGCGAGATCATGGAGGTACGCGGAGCAGGCGGCGAGCCACCTTACGTGGTGCGCTTCGAGGACGGCCACACCGGCCTGATTTTCCCTGGGCCCGACGCCGTCATCGACCCGCCAGCAAGAAGGCACGCAAGAGGTAGGCCTCTGGCTGAACCCAACTCCGCCCCCGCTACGGCGAGGCCGTCAGCGCTGCCGGCTGAACCTCACCCTGCCCCCGCGACAGCGTCCGCGTCAGCCACGGCGCCATCGATGTAGGTAACGGTGTTAGCGGCGATGCCGGGAATCCGAGGGCCCGGCAGCACGATGCCGGTCAGGTTCAGCGGATCGGCGGCCGAGATCCGCACGATCTCGCCGGTTCGGTGCTGCTTCCGGACCGACTTGAGCACGTCGATTGCGTCCGGGTGAGCGTACTGCTCGCCGCTGAAGCCAGCGACGAACCGGCCGCCGCGCATTGTCCCCCTGGCTTCCATGCGCCGGAACGCCCAGAGCACGTCACGCCACGGTATCGGCGAGGTTCTCCCTGGCAACTACGTCCCGGAAGACCACGCCCCACCGGACGGCCAGCTGCTCCGCTACGGCCTCGGCCAGCTCGTCGGAGTCGGAGTCGGCCTCCGGCTGCGGCAGCAGCGACCAGCGCCCGGACGGCCCCGTGCTCGCGCCGCGCAGGCCGCGCCGCAGGCCCGCCCGTGGCTGGTAATGCTCGCGGCCGCCGCGCCGCAGCAGCGACCGCACGGCCCGGAAGCCGTCGGCGGTGACTAGCCCGCGGGCCACGCCATCCCACAGCGCCTCGTCGATCTCATACGGCAGTCGGCCGGTCACCGACGCAAGGTCGGGCCGGAACAAGGCGCCATGCTGGCGGAGCGCGTCAAGGACGTCGCGGGTCCGGCCGTCGTCCGGTTCTGCCGGAGTCAGCTCGCCGCGCGCCGCGCGCAGCAGCCACGGCAGGTCGTCGCGGAGGGCCAGCGTGATGGGCGTGGCGCGAGACGGGGTCATGCCGCTCGCGCCGGGGCACCGGGTCTGGGTCGGCGTCGCGCACAGCAAGCCGGCCCCAGGAGACCTGCCCGGACATGCACAGTTCGTCCAGCCACTCGCGCCGGTAGCCCTCGACGCGGGCAGCAAGGACCGAGTGCTCCCAGGCTCCGGTAGCCAGCTCGAAGCCCTGAAGCTGCTCGACGACGGCAAGAACACCGAACCGGCCCTCGCGCCTGGTGCCCGCCGCGACATGCTGCCAGCGCAGCAGGAACCGCATGAAGTCCCGTGCGGTGACCGGCTCGATCTCCCGCCTGCGCCGTTCCCTCGTGTAGGCGTGGATGCGCGCTAGCAGTCTCCGGGAGCAGAACTCCTCGTCTCCGTCCCGCCGGGTGAAATGGCCGCGGATGGCGAGACCTTCTGCCTCGACAAGCGCAAGCCCGCGGGCGGTCAGGCCGGCGGGCAATCCGGTGGACTCGGCCAGCGCCCCCGCCGTGGCTGGCCCCCTGCATTCCAGGTGGCCGCGAAGGACGTCCGCGGCGGCGGCCTCCTCATCGGGCGGCACCGCCGGAGCCGGCGCGTAGTAGTCGGGCACAATCGCAGCAGCCGGGAACAGCGCCTCGACCGCCGGCCGCCGCTCCACCGCCGCCCATAGCGTGCCAGCCGATGTGCGGACCTCGATAACCCGCCGGTCGCGGATCAGGCAATCGAACCACGGCTGCCAGCCGGCTTCCGGCCGCATGACCACGAGGTTCAGCAGCAGGTCGTGCAGCTCGTGCTCGTCGCGCGGGTCGGGCCTGACCTGCTCGCTGACCCGCTCGATCGCAGCCGGATCCAGCGCGCCCAGCTCATGCGGGTCGACCGGCAGGCCGCGGCGCAGCGGCACCGCGCGGCTGCGGCGCTCCTCAAGTGGCGCGTCATCGAGGTAGGTAAACGGGCGTCCGTTCAGGATCTCGTGCGCGAGGACCGACGGCTCGGTCGTGTCCACGACCACGACGGCGACCCGGCCGGATTCGATCCCGGCGACCAGGTTCTTCAGCCCGTCAATGTCCATCGCCTCGGACAGGCAGTCCGCCAGCGTCTGCCGGACCAGGAGATGGTCCGGGATCTCCAGCGGGCCCGGCGCGACGTTCTCCTGGCAGGCGGCCAGCGTCGGGAACACCGCAGCCATCAGGTCGTCGGCTTCCATCCGCTGGATGGCCGGCGGATTCTTCCGGCCGCCCCGCATCCGCAGCACCGCGAGCGAAGTGTTCAGGTTCCACCGCCAGCGGGCGGCGAACATCGGGGAGGTGAGCACCGCCTGCCTGACGACCTCCTCGACGGTTCCAGACGCCAGGAACTTCTGGACCCGGTCCAGCGGGAAGCTGTGCTGAGGTCCGAGCGACAGCAAGATCGCATCATCGCTGGCCGCTGCCTGCAGCTCGAAGTCGAACGTCACGCAGAACCGCTTCCGCAGTGCCAGCCCGAAAGCGCGGTTCAGCCGGGCGCCGAACGGAGCATGCCCGACCAGCTGCATGCCGCCTGCGTCGTCGAAGAATCGCTCCAGCACGATCGTGTCCATCGTGGGTAGCACTCCGAGCTGCGCGAGTCCGGCACCCAGATAGGCCACGATCATTTCCGCGGCGGCATCGCCGATGCCGCACTCGGCTGCCAGCCATGCCGCCGCGGCAGCTGGGCCTCCGGCCGCCAGCTGGCTGGCAACGCCGGACCGGACCGCGCAGACTTCCTCGGACAGCTCCACCGTCCGGCCGGGCGCCTCGCCGAGCCAGAACGGGACCGACGGCGGTGCGCCCTGCGCGTCGACGACGCGGACGATGCCAGGCTCGACCCGGCGGATCCGCCATGACGTCGTGCCGAGCAGGAACACATCGCCAGCCGTGCTCTCGATCGCCCAGTCCTCGTTGACGGTGCCGACGACAGCGTCATCAGGCTCCGCGAGCACCCGGTAATCACCCAGCTCAGGGATCGCGCCGCCGGACGTGAGAGCCGCTATCCGCGCACCGCGCCTGCCGCGCAGCTGGCCGCTCACCTGGTCCCGATGCAGATAGGCTGCCCGGCGGCCCCGGCCAGTGCGGATCCCCTCGGACATCAGCTCGGCAACCTCGGCGAAGTCCTCACCGGATACCGACGAGAATGGCGCCGCCCCGCGCATGAGGTCCAGAAGATCATCGGTAGCCCAGTCCGAGGCAGCGCACTCGGCCACCACCTGCTGAGCGAGGATGTCCAGCGGGCACGAGCGGGATCCGCAGCCGGTCGAGCCGGCCGGAGCGGGCCCCGCGAAGCAGCGCGGCACATTCCACCAGCTCATCCCTTGTGGTCGGATACAACAGCCCGGATGGAACGCCGCTCCTTGTGTGATTGGATCTTCCCACTCGCTGCAGGAATGTCGCGAAGCTGCGCGGCGAGCCGATCTGGCAGACCAGTTCGACCGGCCCGATATCGATGCCCAGCTCCAGCGAGGCTGTCGCCACCAGGGCTCGCAAGTCACCGCTGCGCAGCCGAGCTTCGACCCGCTGCCTGCGCTCCTTCGACAGACTGCCGTGGTGGGCCGCGACCTGGCCATCGCCTAGCCGCTCGCCAAGCTGATGGGCGAGCTTCTCCGCCATCCGCCGGGTATTGACGAACACCAGGGTGGTGCGGTGCTCATCGACGTGCCCGGCGATCAGATCACAGATCTCGGCCATCTGCTCCGTGGTGGCGACCGCCCCGAGTTCATCGCCTGGCAGCTCAAGGCCCAGGTCGAGCTGGCGCCGGTGCCCTGCGTCGACGATCGCGCAGCGCGGACCGCCGTCAGGGTCAGACCTGTCTGCGCCAGCTCCGACGAGCAGCCGCGCCACGGCCTGGATCGGGCGCTGCGTCGCCGACAGGCCGATGCGCTGGAGCGGCTGCTCCGCGATGTGCTGCAACCGCTCCAGCGTCAGGGCCAGGTGAGATCCGCGCTTGTTGCCGGCGACCGCGTGAATCTCATCCACGATGACCGTCGCGACCGGGCGCAGCATCGCTCTGGTCCGCTCCGCGGTGACCATCAGGTACAGCGATTCGGGCGTGGTGATCAGGAACTGCGGCGGCCGCTTCAGCATCGCCGCACGCTCTGTCGCCGCGGTATCCCCGGTGCGCACCGCGACCCGGATCACCGGAGCGGTCAGCCCGAGTCCAGCAGCCACCTCGGCGATCTCAGCTAGCGGCCGCTCAAGGTTCTGCCAGATGTCAACCGCTAGCGCCTTCAGCGGCGACACGTACACCACCTGCGGCCCGGCACCCGGCTCCGCGCCCGCCTCGTGCGCACGGTAGATCCGGTCGATGCACACCAGGAACGCCGCCAGCGTCTTCCCCGACCCCGTGGGCGCAGCGATCAGCGTGTGCCGCCCGGCTGCGATCTCGGTCCAGCCCCCAGCCTGCGGCTCTGTCGGCCCGGCTGGGAACCTCTGCTCGAACCAGGCACGCACCGCCGGGTGGAACAACTCCAGCACTCAGTCACCCTAACTCCGGCCGCCGACAACCAGCTCCGGTTGTCAGCCTTCCCGTCCGCCTGCGTTCTGATCTGCGCGGCCAACCTCGCGCATGGTCTCGGCGAGCTCCTCCAGCGCGGGCAGTGCCGTGGTCAGCTCTGACACCCGGGCGGCGGGCAGGAGCTCGATGCACCTGAAGACGGCAGCCGCCCGGCGGGCCTTGATCTCCTGGTCGACCCGCTTGCCGTCCGGCGTGCTCACGACTGACACGCTTCGCAGGTCAGCCGGATCAGGGATGCGGACGATGAGCTCCATCGCCGACAGACGGCTGATCACGCGGGACAGCATCGTCGGGTTAAGGCCCTCCAGGTCCCCGAGATCGGCCAGCGACAGCGGCCCGCGCGCAACGATCAGCCCGAGTACGGAGGCCTGCGAGGGCGTGAGACCGGCGCCGGTGGACGAGGCATTGAGCTGCCTGGCAAGCATGGTGATCACCCGGCGGAGGCGGATAGCGCCGTCTTCGTCCATGGCCGGATGTTATCGCCGCGATTAGTTGCCTGTCGGCAAGCAATGTAGTATGCAGGGCCTAGTGGCTGAGCAGGTAGCACAGACTGAAGTACTTCCCCGGCAGGACGCGGTCGAGCCGGCCCGCCGGCGGAGGATCATCTTCGCTGTCGTCTCCATCGCACTGCTGATGTCCTCCGTCGACCAGACCATCGTCGCGACTGCCCTGCCCGCCCTGCAGCACGACCTGCACGCCCAGGTCAACTGGAGCAGCTGGACGATCACGGTCTACGCGCTCGGCCAGGTCCTGGTGATGCCGCTGGCCGGGAAGATCGGCGATCAGTACGGGCGCAAGCAGGTCTTCCTCGGCGCAGCAGCGCTCTTCACCGCCGCGTCCCTGTGCTGCGGGCTGGCAGGCAACATTTACCTGCTGATCGTGCTGCGCGCGATCCAGGCCGTCGGCGGCGGCGCGTTCATGCCGTCCGCCACGGGAGTTGTCACCGAGATATTCGGCAAGGACCGTGACCGCGCAGTCGGGATGTTCTCCAGCGTCTTCCCCATCGGCGGCATCGCCGGGCCGGTACTCGGCGGCCTGTTCGTCACCTACTGGTCCTGGCGTGGGATCTTCCTGGTCAACATCCCGATCGGGTGCGCGCTCATGGCCCTCGGCGCGGTCTTCATCCCGAACATCGCCAGGCGGCCCGACCGGAACCTCGACATCCGCGGCGTGCTGCTTCTCGGCGCCACGCTGCTGCCCGCGATGCTGGGCATCGGCTACCTCGGCAGCGCGCACGGTAACGCTGCCAGCCCGTACTTCCTCGTTCCCGAATGTATCGCCGTTATTTCCGCGGTGGTATTCGTCCGCCACTCGGCAAGAGCCGCGTCCCCGTTCGTCTCCCTGCGCTTCCTGACCGGCCGCGGCTTCGGCGTCATGAACGTGCTGAACTTCCTGTACGGAAGTGCGGTGCTGGGATTCGCTCCACTGATCCCGCTCTACGCCCAGAACCGTTTCAGGCTCCCGCCCCTGCCAGCCGGCACCCTGCTGACCGCCAGGGCCGTCGGCATGATCGCGACTGCCGGGCTCGCCGTCTACCTGCTGCGCCGGACCGGTTACCGGTGGCCCATGGCTACCGGATTCACCCTCACAGCCGCCGGCCTGGTCGCGACGGCCGCAACCCCGCACCGGCTCTCGGCGTATGCCTGGCTCGCGATAGCCGCCGGCATCTGCGGCATCGGCATGGGCATCTCGACGCCCTCTGCGAATAACGCCACGCTTCAGCTCGCACCTGAGCACGCGGCCGCAGTCGCTGGCCTGCGCGGCATGTTCCGGCAGGCGGGCGCGATCACAGCGGTGTCCATCACCGGATCGATCGTCGCCCGCAGCGTGAATCCCGGCCTGGCGCAAGCCCGGATCTTCGTCGTCTTCGCCGCCATCCTGATCGCAGCGCTGCCGCTCGTCCTGCTGGTACCTGAGCACCGGGGTAACTGGTAGCGCGTCGCGGGGCCCGCGCGTTGCCGTGCTTGAAGCCGCGTTGTTAGGGTCGATAACCGGGAACCAACCGTCATTGCCTCAACACGCAGGGAGACATCATGTCGGCACAGGCCACTGAGATTCCTGGCTATATCACTGGCACATGGGAGATTGACGCGGTCCATTCGTATGTCGGGTTCGTGGCCCGGCACCTGATGGTCAGCAAGGTGCGCGGAAACTTCACCAAGCTTGAGGGCCAGATCGTCACCGACGTGAGCCCCCTGCAGTCCTCGGCCACTGCCACTATCGACGCGAGCTCATTCACCACCGGCACCGACCAGCGGGACTCCGACGTGAAGGGCGAGAACTTCCTGGACGTCGCCCACTACCCCACCATTACCTACCGGACGACGCAGATCCGCGAGGAGCGCGACGACATCTTCGCCGACGGCGAGCTGACCATCAAGGGAGTGACCAGGCCGGTCACGCTGGCGGTCGAAGTGAACGGCTTTGGCCCCGATCCCTACGGCGGCACCCGGCTCGGCCTCTCGGCCAGCGGCGAGATCAACCGGAACGATTACGGCATTACGGCCAACATGGCGCTGCCGACCGGCGGAGTGATGATCAGCGAGAAGATCCAGCTCACCATTGAGGTCGAGGCGTCGCTGAAGGCCTAGCGGCGTCGCTGAAGGCTAGTCGCCTGGCGCCAGCCCAGGATCTGGCCGCTGTCGCAGTGTCGGGCCCCGCGCGCCAAGCGCCAGGGCGGGCCGACCCGACCGCGTTAGGTGGCCTGTCGCTACCGCGGACAGCACGTTACTGAGGGCCGTTGCGCCGCGTTCCCAGCTCATGCTCCTCGCTATCTCCCGGCCGGCGTCCCGGCGGCGCCTCGCCAGCACAGGATCGGACAGTATCGCCACGATTGCCGATGTCCAGGCGGCCACGTCAGTCGGCGGAACCAAAGCCGCGGCCGAGCCGGTCACCTCCGCGATGGGCGGGATGTTACTGGCCACGACGGGAACGCCGCTCGCCATGGCCTCGAGCACTGGCATGCCGAACCCCTCCGCGAGCGAGGGGAATGCGAACACCGACGCCGCGCGGTAAACCGCCGGCAGCCAGGGGTCGGCCACGTCCGGGACGAGCAGCACCCGAGATTGCAGGCCGAGCCGGGCGACCAGCCCGGGCAGCGGCTGGTGGAAGCTGGGGTCGATGTAGCCCACGATCACCAAACAGACGTGGGCCGGCAGCTCTGCCAGCGCCCGGACCAGGACCTCGTGATTCTTGTGCGGCCGGTGCGCGCCAATGGCAAGGATGAACTGGCCGGGCAGCCCGTAAAGACTCCTCGCCGCAGCTACCGAGTCAGCTGCGACAGCGGTGAACTGGCTCATGTCGACGCCGTTCGGCACCAGCGTCGGATTCGGGGCGGACGGGTAGTGCAGCCGGATGTCGGCCAGGCTGGCTTCACTCGGCGCCGTGATCGCCGTAGCGCGCCGAACCGCGGCCCTGGTGGCCAGCGTCAGCTGGGCCTGCCGCTGCCAGTTGCCAGCGAAACGGACATCACTCTCGATGGTGCAGTCGTGCAGGGTGACCACCATCGGGCAGGGACACATCAGCGGGGTGAACGTCGGATAGGGGACGTACATCGCGCCCGCGCCCGTCGACCTGATCAGCCGGGCGAGCGCCACGCACCGATGCACTGCACCCGGGCCGATGTCAGTTTCGACCACGTCCGCGCGGGCAGGAAGCTCCGTCAGCGGGAAGATCTGGGGCCGGCCGGTGATTGACGAGCACGCGCACTGCCAGGTCGTCGTCCTGGGCAACGTGAGCCGTCAGCTTCATCATCGAGCGCGCGATTCCGTGCGCGCCGGCCATCGCGTTGACCCGCGCGTCGATGAGAAGTCGTCGGGCGACCGCGAGGCATACGTCCGCTCCGATCTAGATCTCTCCACGCCGATGGCCGCCTCCGGCCTGCCGCGGCGCGTTGCGACAGGGCAGCAACCATTGTGCACATGGCCAGCTCCGACGGGTTCCGTTCCGGGCAATGTCCGGCCCGGCTACGCCAGCGTTGCCTCGTTTGGACACCACAGCAACTGCTGATCGTCACCGTCCAGCCGCCGAGCTTTGTCCTGGTGTTCAGCCACGCCTTCGACGGCACCACTAACCTGCCGGATCATGACAACTGCGGCAATGAGGACGACGACCCGAGCGACATGCCCGAGGACGCCGTCGTGCGGGTCCTAGTGGTCAGCGACCAGTACGCTCCCATGGTCGGGGGAGTGCCAACTGTCACCAGGACGCTCGCGCACGGGCTTGCCGAGCGCGGCCACCAGGTGAGGCTGCTGGTGCCGAGCCCCGGTCGCCGCGGCCGACCTGGTGCCGCTGATGGAGCCGCAGTCGACGGGGCCGCTACTGAGGTAGGCGCTGATGATCAGGTGACCGTGGACGCTCGCCGCTCGGTGCCGTGGCCGTGGTATGACGGCATGCGGCTTGCCTGGATATCCCGGTCCGCGGCCCGCAAGCTGATCAGCGCGTTCGCGCCGGACGTGATCCACATCCACTCTCCGCTGACGCTCGGTAGCATGGCCAGGATGGTCGGTCGCCGGCTCGGCGTCCCGGTCGTCTATACCAACCACTACCTGCCGGAGAATGCCCGGCCCACCCGGCGCCGGCGATCGCGGGCCTTCGACGCGGCCTTCTATTCGTATCTCGTCTGGTTCGGCAACAGCAGCAGTCATGTCACTGCGCCGACCTCGACTGCCCTGGAGCTGCTCTGCGACCGGGGGCTGCGAGTGCCGTCCACCGTCCTGTCTAACGGCGTCGATCTCAGCGCTTTCTGCCCAGGGCCCGTCAGCGACGAGATCCGCGTTCGCTATGGCCTGCGCACCGACTGTCCTGTCATCCTTGCTGTCGGCCGGCTGAGCCAGGAGAAGTCCGTCGACGTGCTGCTGGAAGCGGCGGCCAGGCTGACCCAGGATGCTCAGATCGCGATCGCCGGCACCGGTCCGGACGAGGGCAGGCTGCGGGCGCAGGCGGAGCGCCTGGGACTGCACGCCGAGCGGGTGCGCTTCCTCGGCTTCGTGCCAGGTCCTGAGCTGGCTGTGGTCTACCGGCTAGCCGATGTCTTCGCCATCCCGTCCGTGGCCGAGCTTCAGAGCCTGACAACCATGGAGGCAATGGCGACCGCTCTTCCGATCGTGGCCGCCAATGCCTACGCGCTCGGCGAACTGGTCGCCCACGGGCGTAACGGACTCCTGGTCACGCCGGGCCGGCCCGATGAGCTCGCGGCGAGCCTTGATGTGCTTCTGAAGGAGCCCGAACTACGCGACCGGATGGCGGCGGAGAGTCTTCGGGTCATCAGCGAGCACGAGCTAAGCCGCTCACTGGCTCACTGGGAGTCGCTCTACGGCACGCTGGCCGCTTCCGGGTCCCGGTGAGCGGGATGGCGACCAGGACCTTCGGAGAGCCGATTCGACTGCTATTTCTCGTGGGCGATACTGGCGGCGGGCACCGGAGTGCGGCGAACGCAGTTCGGCAGGCGCTCGAGCACGCCTATCCCGGCCGCTTCGACGCCGATCGTCTGTGATCCCCTGCTCGGGCCAGGCGCTCCGCTGCGGCTTCGCTGGCTGATGCGGCTCTACGGGCCCGCGATCCGGCTGACGCCCTGGCTGTGGGGCATGCTCTGGCGCGGCTACAACTCACCGCGCGTGCTCGGCTGGGCGCGCCGGACGCTGCTGCGGCCCGCCTACCGCAGTGTCGCCGCTGCGGTAACCGAGCATCAGCCGGCCGTCGTCGTCGCGTTCCACGCGCTCACCGCCGACCCGGCCGTACGGGCCCGTGCTTCGAGCGTGCCTGAAGCGAGCCTGGTGACCGTTGTCACCGACCTGGTCACCGCGCATCTGTCCTGGCGCGATGCCGCTGTCGACCGCATCATCGTGCCATCGGCGCCAGTCCGCCATCAGTGCAGGCTGGACGGGATGGCAGAGGGCCGCTACACCGAGATTGGGTTGCCAGTCGCGGCTGAATTCGCTCAGCCGCCGGTAGGCACGCTTGCGCGCGGCGCGCTGCAGCGTGCGCTCGGATTGCGCGGCGGCCGTTTCCTCGTGGTCGTGACTGGCGGCGCGGAAGGCTCGGGCGGCATCTACGGGCGAACTGCTGCCATCCTCAGGCAGCACGGCGACGTCGACGTCGCGGTCATCTGCGGCCGCAACGACATGCTCCGCCGCCGGCTGACCCGGCTGGCAGCGCGGGCCGGCGGTCGCCTGACCGTGCAGGGATTCGTCGACAACATGGCGGACTGGCTGCGCTGCGCGGACGTCGTCGTGGGCAAGGCCGGGCCGGGCACCATCGCCGAGGCGGCATGCTGCGGAGCGCCGCTGCTGCTGACGTCCTACGTGCCAGGCCAGGAGGCAGGCAACGCCGACTTCGTCGTGAGCGCTGGCGCCGGGCCGGTACGTTCCCGGGCTGGCAGACCTGGTTACCGAGATCGACCGGCTTCGGAGCGACCCGCGCGCGCTCGCCGAGATGCGACAGGCATCGGCAGCAATCAGCAGGCCAGCAGCGGCAGCTGATATCGCGATGGTGCTGGCCAGCCTGGCCGACGTCGGCGACCGGGCGGCCAGACTGTGAGCGACGGCGCCATCGGCCTGGCAGCCAGCACACAACGTGCATCCCCATGGCCAGAAGCCAGAGGTGTGGACCGTGCTGCCACAACGGGCAGCGCGTGTCTCCCGGCGGGCGCGGCGTGAGCTGATTCAGGTTGACGGTGGCGGCCGTCGCGCGAAGACCCTACCGAGACGGCGAAAGCCAGGAAAGCTGTAGCTTCGCCCAGGCCAGCTCACAGGGATACGATGCGGGCAAGCCGGGAGCAACGGGTAGTTCCGGGCTGGCCCTACCGGAGCGCTGATGCCAGAGGCAGCCATAACGCTGAAAGACGTGGCACATCGTGCCGGCGTGCATCCGGCGACGGCCTCCAGGGCCCTGAACCCGGAGACGCGCCTGCTGGTGAGCGAGATCACCGCGGGTCGGGTGCTGGCTGCCGCCGCCGACCTCGGTTACCGGCCGAACGCCGTAGCCCGGAGCCTGCGCACCCGTCGTTCGCACACCGTGGGCGTGCTGATCCCGGACCTGAATAATCCGCTGTTCCCGCCCATCGTCAGGGGTTTGGCAGACCGGCTCGAAGCCGACGGCTACGTCGCCCTGATCGGCAACACCGACGGCGACGACGCCAGGGAGCAGCGCGTACTCGAGCAGATGCGCGCCCGGCACGTGGACGGCTATGTCCTGGCGACCGCGCACCTCCGCAATCCGCTGCTCGCTGACGCGGTCCGTGCAGGCGTACCGGTCGTGCTGGTGAACCGGATCGCCGAGGACTACAGCTTCCCGTCTGTTTCGGTCGACAACGAACGCGGGGTCAAGCTGGCAGTCAGCCATCTCACCTCGCTCGGCCATCGCGCCATCGCATGCATCGCCGGGCCGCAGGACGTCTCAACCGGGCTGGCCAGGTACCGCGGTTTCCAGGCAGCGATGGCCGGAGCCGGCCTGGAGGTACCGCCTGGCCGGGTCGCATTCGCCCGCTCGTTCTCAATCGACGAGGGGTACCGCTGCGCCAAGGAGATCCTGGCCGCCGACACCGGCAGCCGCTGCACGGCGGTCGCGGCCGGCAACGACATGCTGGCCGTCGGCTGCTATCTGGCGCTCGACGACGCTGGCCTCAGCTGCCCGGCGGACATGTCCGTCGTTGGCTTCAACGACATGCCGTTCATCGACATGCTGCGCCCGCCGCTTACCACGATCGCGTTCTCGCACTACCAGGTCGGCACCGAGGCGGCGCAACTGCTGCTTGAGCGGCTGAACGGCGGGGCTGACCTTGTCAAGGTCATCTACCTGGCGCCCGAACTTGTCGTCAGGGGCTCCACGGCCCGAGCTTTCCTGATTATCTTATTTATGCCATTGACAACCCATTGGCGCTGCGCCAATCTAGTGCCACTCGCCGGTTGCAAACGATTGTGGCAATCGATTGTGCCACTCGACTGTGACGGGCAATCTCCACCGCGTCGTCGAGCACCTGTGGAGCACGCATGACTGATCGCCCGGAAAGCAAGGTCAGCTGGCTGGGAACGGGGCGGATGGGCTCGATGCTCGTTCGCCGGCTACTCGCGGCCGGCCTGGATGTGGCCGTCTATAACCGGACCAAGTCCAAGGCTGAGCCGCTGGGCGCTGCTGGGGCTACGGTTGTCGATCAGGCCGCCGACCTGGCCCGGTCGCACGTGGTGTTCGTCATGGTCGGCACGTCGCAGAACCTGCTCGACGCCCTGTTGGGTCCGGCGGGCCTGATGGCGGGCGCGCACTCCCCCGCCATCGTCATCGACCTGTCAACTGTGTCAGTCGAGGCGTCCCGGCAGGTACGGGAAGAACTGTCAGCGCGCGGCACGCAGTTCCTGGCCGCGCCGGTCATGGGCAACCCGCGGGTGGCCGCCGCCGGAAGGCTCACGTTCGCGGTGTCGGGCGACCCGGACGCCGCCGCCGAGGCCCGGCCGTATCTGGACATTCTCGGGGCTGGGGCGAGCTACGTCGGGTCCGGCGAGATCGCCAGGATCGTCAAGCTCTGCCACAACCTGTTCCTTGGCAGCGTGATCCAGTCGCTGGCCGAGGTGACGGTTCTGGCGCAGAAGGCGGGCGTGACCCGGCAGGCGTTCCTTGCCTGCATCAACGACAGCGTGATGGGCTCCACGTTCACCCGGTACAAGTCGCCTGCTTTGGTGAACCTGGACTATCACGCCACCTTCACCTCAGAGTTGCTGCGAAAGGACTTCGATCTCGGGCTTGCCGCAGCACGCGAGCATGAGGTGCCGATGCCGGTGGCATCGCTGGTTCATCAGATCGTGCAAAGCCTGGTCGGCTTCGGGTACGGCGAGCAGGATTTCGCGACTGTCATCGAGATGGAGGCCCGGTCTGCCGGCCTGCAGCTCATCAGCGAGGACGCGGAGGTGTCCGACGGCCTGGAGCCGGCCGGGCATCCCGCGAGTGAGAAAGACACCACATGGTGAGCCGCTGGCGTCACCACCCCGGCCAGCGGCATTCGTCCGGGCTGGCTATCCGTAACGATCGGGCCTTTCCCGACTGGAAGGAGCACCGGGAATGAGGACATACTCTAACCGCGCCCGGTACCTAGCTATTGGCACGAGCGCACTGCTGGCAACAGCATTTATAGCTGCCTGCGGCAGCTCAGGATCTGGCTCATCGACCTCGTCTAGCCGATACTGGTCGGCGCCTCACTGTCGCTGACCGGCAGCTTCTCGACCGACGGCCAGGCTTTCGAGAAGGGCTACAACCTGTGGGTCAAGGACATCAACGCTGCGGGCGGACTGCTTGGCCGCAAGGTCAAGCTGATAGTGCTGAACGACGCAAGTTCGCAGACCCAGACGGTGACCAACGACACGACCCTGATCAGCGTCGATCACGTCAACCTCCTGTTCGGGCCGTTCTCGTCGCTGCTGACGCTCTCCGCCGCACCCGTCGCGCACCGGTTCGGCAAGGCGCTGATCGAAGGCGCGGGCGGATCTCCAGCTGTCTTCGCGACCAAGTTGCCGAACGTGTTTGATGTGAGCTTGCCGGTCGAGGAGTCCATGCTGCCGCTGATCAACTACCTGAAGGCGCTTGCCCGCGAGCCAGCAACCGAAGACCGCCGCATTCCCGACCGTCGAACGACCCCTTCACGCTGTTCCAGCTTCAGTGGGCGCAGCAGGAACTGGCCGCGGCCGGGCATCAAGTCGGTCTACTACAAGGTGTTCCCAGCCGAGCCGACGCAGTACAAGGGCATCGCCGACCAGGTGGCGGCCACTAAGGCCGACATGGTGGTGCTGGGCTCGGTCGATGTGCCGACCGTCGCCGCGTTCACCCAGGCCTTCGTGCAGCAGCACTACAACCCCAAGATCGCTGATCGCCACGTCCGGTCCCGACCAGGGTGCGGCGTACGTCAAGGCGGTGGGCGGCGTCGGCAACACGAGGGCGTCATGGTGCCGAATGCGTGGTACGGCGGCTCGCCGAACCCGGCCAGCAAGACGATGGTCGCCGAGTACATCGCGAAGTACGGCGGCACGGCGTCCGGCGTCAACGCGGATGTGGCCGAGGCGTACTCGGTCGGCCAGGTGGCGGCGCAGGCAGTCAAGGCGACAGACGGCACCGACAACGCGAAGATCATCAGCTACCTGCACAGCGGAGTGACCCTGACCAGTGTGCAGGGGCCGGTGCACTTCAACTCCGCTCGGCGAGAACGAGTCGGCCACCGCGTTCGTCTTCCAGTGGCAGAACGGCACGCTTGTCCAGATCGCTGCCGCCAGGCTGCTGGATCTTCGTCCATCGAGTACCCGAAGCCCGCCTGGGGCGGGTGAGCGGCGACCATGATCAGGTACACGGAGAGTTGCGCGCCTCAGCATCGGCGGAGGGCAGTCACCGCCGATGAGTAGGTTTGCTGAAGCGGTTATCGACGGGATCCTGGGCGGTGCGGTCTACGCGCTGATGGCAGCGGGTCTGACGCTGATCTTCGGGGTGCTGGACATCATCAACATCGCCCAGGGAGTCCTGGTCGTGCTCGGCGCATATCTGAGCTACGCGCTCTCCGTGCACCTGCATCTCGATCCGCTGCTCGGGCTGCTGATAACGGTGCCGGTGATGTTCGCGCTTGGCGTGATCATCGAGTGGGCGTTCGTTCGGAGGTTGCGGGGCCGTGAGCGGACCGCAATGTCGCTGCTGGTGTGCTACGCGGTGGCGGTCATCATCGAAGGAGTCTTGTACCAGATCTTCGGTGACACTCCGGTCACGATCCAGGCTTCGTATGCGACCTCAACAGTGCATATCTTCGGCTTCTACCTGCCCTACATCTACCTGATCGGCGCCGGGCTCGCCGTTGCGGCACTCGGTGCGATCTACTACATGCTGTACCGGACGAGTTTTCGGCCGCACCATCCGGGCCACGGTGCAGGACAAGGTCGCGGCCCAGCTCATCGGCATCAACGTCGACCGGGTCGCTGCCCTGAGCTTCGGGATCGGTGTCGCCGTTACCGCGGCTGGCGGCATGGTTTTCGGCATGACGAATGCGTTTAACCCGGACAGCGGGTATGACCTGATCTCCAGGTTGCTGTCCATCGTCATCCTCGGCGGCCTCGGCAGTATCGGCGGCGCAATGATCGCGGCGTTCTTCATGGTCACCGCAGAGGAAATCGTCAACCTCTGGCAGCCGACCTGGGCGACCGCGGTCTACTACGCGGTGCTGGTCATCGTGCTGCTCGTCCGGCCGTCCGGGCTGTTCGGCAAGCAGCTCGGCGCGGGCGCAATGAGGCGGGCACCGTGACGGGCACACTTACCGGCGCACTGACGAACGCGATCACTCGCGCGCGTTCCGGGCCGATCGCCGGGATCGTGGTTGTGCTTGTCGCGTTCGCCTTGTTCCCGCTGGTCTTCACGAACCCGGCGATCACCACCGTACGGCGTCTACACGCTGATCTTCGTCGCGTTCGCGTCCGGCTGGAATATCTTCTCTGGCTACAGCGGCTACATCTCGCTTGGCCACGCGGTCTTCTTCGGCAGCGGCGCCTACTTCACCGGCATCGCCGCCAAGGACTGGCATCTGACCGGTTCGACGGTTTCGCGCTGCTACCCCTGGCTGGCCTGCTCGGTGCCGTCCTTGCTGTCGGGTTCGGGCTGTTCGCCCTGCGCGTGCGCCGGCACACGTTCGTCGTGATCACGATCGCGGTGTTCTTCATCTTCCAGCTCATGGCCTACAACCTGTCGGTGACCGGCGGCAGCTCCGGACTGCTCGCCCCGACCATCAATTTCGCGTCGGCGACCTACAACAACCCCTTCTACTACGTAGCATTCGCCATCGCGGCGGTCACGGTCGCCGCGTCCTGGCTCATCCGCCGGTCCCGGTTCGGCCTGCAGCTGCGCGCCATCCGCGACGACGAGGACCGGGCTGCCGGCCTCGGCGTGCAGACGATGCAGGTCAAGCTCAGCGCGTTCATCATCTCCGCGGTTCCGGTCGCGATGGCCGGCGGACTGTGGTGGTACTTCACCACGGTCGTCGACCCGTCCTCGGGGTTCGACCCGCTGCTCGACGTCACAGTGGCGCTGATGGCGTTCCTCGGCGGCCTCGGCACTGTCGCCGGGCCGGTGCTAGGCGCCCTGATCATCGAGCCCGCCCAGCAGTACTTCCAGGCCCAGGTATCGTCCGGCTACACCTTCCTGATCGCCTACGGCGCGCTGTTCCTGGTCGTCATCTTGCTACTGCCGCGGGGCATCATCCCGACGGTAGCGGAACTCATTACCGACTGGCGGGCGAGACGGCGCAGCCGCGACCTGGGCGGCGGCGCCGACCGGGGGGCCGAGGTCCTGGACGCCGCGGCGAACCGCGCCGAGGAGCTCGCGTGACTGCCTTGCTGCGCACCGAGGATGTGTCGAAGGCGTTTGGTGGTGTGCACGCGCTGAGCGACGCCAGCCTGGAGGTCGAACACGGTCGCATCACCGGCCTCATCGGGCCCAACGGGTCGGGCAAGACGACTCTGTTCAACGTCATCACCGGCTACGTCCGGGCCGACTCTGGCCAGGTCTATCTCGACGGCAGGGCCATCACGAACCTCAGGCCAAGCCGCGTGTTCGGACTCGGGATCGGCCGCACGTTCCAGCTGACGAGGATCTTCCCGAGCCTGACTGTGCTGGAGAACATGCTGGTCGCCGCCCAGCACCGGCACCGCTCCCGCAATCCGCTCGCGGCGGCTGGCGGCCCCGTCGCGCGACGGCACGCGAAAGAGCTGCTGGAATTTGTCGGCCTGACCGGACACGCGGACGCGATGGCCGGGACGCTGTCCTACGGTCAGCGCAAGCTGCTGGAGCTGGCCTATGTGCTCGTGGCCGATCCGGAGATCGTCCTGCTCGACGAGCCCGCAGGCGGGGTGAATCCGTCGCTGATCAACTACATCGCTGACCGGATCAAGGAGATGAACGCTGCGGGCAAGACGTTCCTGATCGTGGAGCACAACATGGACTTCGTCATGGGCCTGTGCCACAGCGTCACGGTGCTGGACTCGGGTACCGTCGTCGCGGCCGGGCCGCCGGAGGAGATCAGGTCTAACCCGCGCGTGCTTGACGCGTATCTCGGCACCGAGGCGGACGACGATGACTAGCAACGTGCTGGAGGTTCAGGGCCTCACGGCCGGCTACGGCGGCGGCGACGTGCTGCACGACGTGTCGTTCACCGTGCCAGAAGGCGGCATCACGTGCATCGTGGGGCCGAACGGCGCCGGCAAGTCGACGCTGCTCGCGGTGATCAGCGGGCTGCTGCGGCCGCGCGCGGGCCAGGTGCTGCATCGCGGCGAGCGGCTGACCGGCAAGAACCCCCGGCAGATCCTCCGAGCCGGCGTCGTGCACGTGCCGCAGAACCACAGCCTGTTCCGCGAAATGACAGTCACGGAGAACCTTGAGCTCGGCGGTTACATGCTGGGTAGCAAGCGCTGGTGGCGAGCCGGCGGACGACGGTGGAGTCGCTGTTCCCTGACATCAGCACCTGGGGCAAGCGGAAGGCGGGCAGCCTGTCCGGCGGCCAGCAGCGGCTGGTGGAGTTCGCCCGCTGCCTGATGCTCGATCCTGACCTGATCATCCTGGACGAGCCGTCGATGGGGCTCGCGCCGAAGATCATGCGGGTTGTCTTCGGCGCTGTCGAGGAGATGAACGCCAGAGGCAAGACGGTCCTGCTCGTCGAGCAGAACGCACGAGCCGGGCTGCGGATGGCGAGCCACGGCGTAGTCCTGGAGAACGGCCGGGTCCGCCTGACCGGCACTGGCACCGAAGTTCTCGAGCATCCGGAGATCGGCGCGCTCTACCTGGGCGGCCAGGCCGGGTCCAGCCAGCCCCCGTCCAGCCAGCCCCCGTCCAGCCAGCCCCCGTCGGCCAGCCGCAGTCCGGCCTGCTCAAGTCGAGCGAGCCCGCATCCGGGCCGCCAGGACCGGCCGCGTGATCCTCGACTGCCACTGCCACATCATCCCGGCGGGGATGCTCACCGACGCGGTGCCAGAGCAGTGGCGCCCAGTCATGCGCCGCGAGGACGGGCGCCGGGTGGTGTCGTTTCAGGGCCGGAGGCTCACCTCGGTCACCGGCGAGTTCAGCGACGTCAGCGTGATGCTGGAGCAGGCCGCCGGGGCCGGCGTCAGCCATCTGCTGCTCTCGCCCTGGATCCTGCTGGTGCCGGTGGCCGCCGACGCCGCCGATGCAGCCCGGATCTGCCGGGTGCAGAACGAGAGCCTTGCGCTCGCGGCGCAAGACAGCGGCGGCCGGGTATTCGGCCTTGGCGCCGTGCCGCTGCAGGACGCCAGGCGGGCGGCCGCCGAACTTACGTCCCTGATGGCCCTGCCCGGCATGCGCGGTGTCGAGGTGCCCGCCAGTGTCGCGGGAAGCTACCTGGGCGAGGACAGGTTCGCGCCGTTCTGGGAGGCAGCGGCGGGCACCGGCGCGGTCGTGTTCGTCCATCCGACTACGACCGGGATCGGCGTGCCCGCGCTCGACGGCCACTACCTGTGGAACTCCGTCGGCAACCCGCTGGAGACCGCGATCGCCGCAGCGCAGCTAGTCGTCAGTGGCGTACTCGAGCGGCACCAGGGGCTCACCGTGCTGCTGGCGCACGGCGGCGGCGCGCTGCTGGCATTGCGGGGCCGGCTGCGGCGCGCGTTCGCGGTCCGGCCGGAAGCACGCTCCGACGCGCCCGTCGCCCCGGATGAGCTGCTCCGGCGGCTGTACTTCGACAGCCTCACCCACGACCGGGCGCTGCTGGCCGACCTGGTCGCCTTTGCCGGTCCCGAGCACGTGCTGCTCGGCTCGGACCGGCCGTTCGACATGGGCTCCGATCAGCCTGTCGACGAGATCACGGCGCTGGGCCTCAGCCAGGCCGATGAGCGGCTGCTGCTCGGCGGCAACGCGGAGCGGCTGCTTGACGGTCAGCGAATGCCGCCGTCAACCCCGACACAACCGAGCGCTGGAGGTGACAGGCGATGGCGATTCATACCTACGGCTCTAATGCGGTGGACTGGGAGCAGCGGGTGGATCTGGCGCGGCTGCGGTCCGAGCGGCTGGCGCGGTTGAAGGCGCAGCTGGAGGGGTCGTCGCTGGGGGCGCTGCTGTGTTTTGATTTCGGCAATATCCGGTATATGACGGCGACGCATATCGGCACGTGGGGGATGGACAAGCTGGTCCGGTTCGCGCTGCTGCCGCGGGGCGGGGAGCCGGTGGTGTGGGATTTCGGCTCGGCGGCGCGTCATCATCAGCTCTATTGCCCGTGGCTGGATCACACCGGCGGGCCGGCGACGGCGGAGGGTGCGCGGGCGACGGGGGCGCGGGCGGGGATTTCGACGCTGCGGGGGGCGCTGCATCCGGATGCGGGGATGGCGGCGGATGTGGCGGCGAAGGTGGCGGGGGTGCTGGCTGAGCATGGCCTGGCGGGCGAGCCGCTGGGTGTCGATGTGGCGGAGATCCCGGTGCTGGCGGCGCTGGCGGCGGAGGGCATTGAGGTGGTGGATGGTCAGCAGGTGTTCCTGGAGGCCCGCCGGATTAAGACGGCCGATGAGATCAGCCTGCTGGCGCAGGCGTGCTCGATGGTGGATGCGGCGTATCAGCAGCTGTATGAGTTCCTGCGGCCGGGGGTGCGGGAGAACGAGTGCGTGGGGGTGGTGTCGAAGGTTCTGTATGAGCTGGGCAGTGAGTATGTGGAGGGGGTGAACGCGATCTCGGGGGAGCGCTGCTCGCCGCATCCGCATGTGTACTCGGACCGGCTGATCCGGCCGGGTGATCCGGCGTTCTTCGACATCCTGCATAGCTTCAACGGCTACCGGACGTGTTATTACCGGACGTTCGCGGTCGGGTCGGCGTCGCGGGCGCAGCGGGATGCGTATGTGCGGTGCCGGGAGTACATGGATCAGGCGATCGCGATGGTGCGGCCGGGCGTGACGACCGGTGACATCGTGTCGCTGTGGCCGCGGGCGCGAGGAGTTCGGGTTCCCCGATGAGATGGCGGCGTTCGCGCTGCAGTACGGGCACGGGGTGGGGCTGTCGATCTGGGAGAAGCCGATTTTCTCCCGGCTGGTGTCGCTGGAGCATCCCGAGCCGCTGGAGGAGGGCATGGTGTTCGCGCTGGAGACGTACTGGCCGGCCGCTGACGGCTGGTCGGCGGCCCGGATCGAGGAGGAGGTGGTCGTCACCGCCGATGGGTGTGAGGTGATCACCAAGTTCCCGGCCGAGGACCTGCTGGTCGCGGGGCGGAAGTACTGGACCGCGGGCGGCGCGCTGGGCACGCTGCGGGAGAGCCAGTCGAACCTGAACACCCCGGCCGGCCGGGGCGAGCGAGCCGGAGGCGAGGCATGACGCGTCGACGGCGATGCCGGCAGCGGGTCTCGGAGGGGTCGCCGGATGGTCCTCGGGGGGCGTCGGGGGGTGTCCCCCCGACTGTGCTGCTGGGCTTGTTTGAGCAGATGGCGGTGATCCGGGGGACGGAGAAGGCGGCGCATGATTTGTTCCTGGCGGGGCTGGTGAAGGGGACGACGCATCTGGCGGCGGGGCATGAGGCGGTGGCGGTGGGCGCGAGCGCGGCGCTGCGGCCCGACGATTACGTGTTCGCGACGTACCGGGGTCATCATCACGCGATGGCGCGGGGCGCGTCGCCGGCGGAGTGCCTGGCCGAGCTGATGAGCAAGGCGACCGGGGTGTGCAAGGCCAAGGGCGGGTCGATGCACCTGACGAAGGCGTCGGCGGGGATGCTGGGGTCGTATGCGATCGTGGGGGCGCACCTGCCGGTCGCGGCGGGGGCGGCGTGGTCGGCGCAGCTGCGCGGCACCGGGCAGGTCGCGGTGGCGTTCTTCGGTGACGGGGCGACCAACATCGGGGCGTTCCATGAGGCGCTGAACCTGGCGTCGGTGTGGGCGCTGCCGGTGCTGTTCGTCTGCGAGAACAACCTGTACATGGAGTACACCCCGATCGGGTCGGTCACCGCGGCCGCGCATCCGGCCGCCGACCGGGCCGCGTCGCTACCGGCTGCCGGCCGAGGTGATCGACGGCAACGACGTGGTGCGTGGTCGCCGATGCCGTCAGCCGCGGCCGCGGGCCGGGCGCGGGCGGGCGGCGGGCCGACGGTGATCGAGGCGCTGACCTACCGGCATTTCGGGCACAGCCGCACCGACCCCGCTGCCTACCGGCCGGCCGCCGAGGTGGAGGAGTGGCTGGCCCGCGACCCGCTGGATGTGGCCCGGCAGCGGCTGGCCGGCCTCGGGGTGCCCGCGGCGGACGATCGAGGCGGCGACCGGGCGGGCCGCCGCGATCGTGGCCGCGGCGGTCGCCGAGGCCAAGGCGGCGCCCGGCGCCGATCCCGGCCGAGGCGTTCACCGACGTGTGGGCAGACGGGGGCTACCAGTGGCGGACCTGATCACCTACCGGGACGCGGTCTCCGAGGGCCTGGCCCGGGAGATGCGCCGCGACCCGTCGGTGGTGTGCCTGGGCGAGGACATCGGCGCGGCGGGCGGGGTGTTCAAGACCACCGCCGGGCTGCTGGCCGAGTTCGGCCCGGACCGGGTCCGGGACACCCCGATCTCCGAGCAGGCCATCGCCGGGATGGCGATGGGCGCCGCGATGACCGGGATCCGGCCGGTCGCGGAGATCATGTTCTCCGACTTCCTGGCCTGCTGCTGGGACTACCTGGCCAACGAGATCCCCAAGATGCGGTACATGACCGGCGGGCAGGTCACCGTGCCGCTGGTCATCCGGACCGCCAACGGCGGCGGGCTCGGCTTCGGCGCCCAGCACTCCCAGGCGACCGAGAACTGGGCCGCCGCCGTTCCCGGCCTGAAAGTCGCCGCCCCGTCCACCCCCGCCGACGTCATCGGCCTGCTCGCCGCCGCGGTCCGCAGCGACGACCCGGTGGTGTTCTTCGAGCACAAGGGCCTGTTCGCCAGCCGCGGCCAGGCCCCGCCCGCCCGGCCACCTCGTACCGCTCGGCCAGGCCGCAATCGCCCGCCCGGGCACCGACATCACCGTCGTCGCGCTCGCCGCCACCGTGCCCATCGCCCTGGCCGCCGCCGGCCAGCTGGCCGGCGCCGGCGTCAGCGCCGAGGTCATCGACCTGCGCTGCCTGATCCCCCTGGACATGGCCACCGTCCTGGCCTCCGTCGCCCGCACCTCCCGGCTGCTGATCGTCGAGGAAAACCCCTACCAGGGCGGCTGGGGCGGCACCATCGCATCCATCGCCGCCGACGAAGGCTTCGAACTCCTCGACGCCCCCATCCGCCGCGTCGCCGCCGAATGCGTGCCACTCCCCTTCGCCGACGCACTCGAAGACCAGGTCATCCCCACCACCGCCAAAGTCACCGCCGCCATCCGCGCCCTGCTCGACTACTGAACTCGACTACTCGAACCCGGCGGCCGAAATCCGGCTACCGAGAAAAGCCGACGCGGCCCGCGAATTGCGGGCCGCACCGGCCCCGGTCTCGGCCGATGAACGGGCCGTTACGCAGTCTTCTCGGCCGCGGGGGTACCGGCCGCAACCTGGCTGAGGAGTTCGCGGACGGGGGTGTGCAGACCGCGCTCGTGGTGATGGCGCTGGCGGTAGGCGGCCACCAGGCCGTCGACGCCGATCCAGCTTGAGGTCCGCCACATGGTCAGGATGACGATGGCGAACAGTGCGTAGAAGGCGCACACGCTGGCCGTTCCCGACATCACGTAGGTGAACAGCAGCGCCAGGCTGCCGAGCGCCGCGATCCGGGTGAACAGGCCGAGGCACAGCGCGATGCCGATCGCGAACTCACCGACCGCGACGAGGATGGCGATCCAGCCCGCGTTGGGGACCACGAAGCTGTGCAGGAAGCTGCCCCACCAGGTGTAGGCGGGGGTGCCGTGCGCGGCGAAGCCGGCCACGGCCGCGCCGCCGTTGTGCAGGAATGCGGGGTTCTCCGCGCCCCACAGCTTGGCGACGCCAGCCTGGATCCACATGATGCCGAGCCAGACGCGCATGGCCGTCCAGCCGATCGCCATGACCTTGGACTGCTTCACCCATTCCCACACTTGCAGGTTGCTGCGCCGCGACGGCTCACCGAGAAAATCAATCGGGCCTGCCATTGGACTCGTCCTTCTTCCCTTGCTCAGTGCCCGGTTCCCGCGGGCTCTGAGACAACAGTGCGCGTCATTGCCGGCGCGCCAATAGGACCGCACGGCCTGCGTGGCTGGGTCTGATGGCGTCTCCGCGAGGGACTTATGACCCGTTGTTCCTGCTCACTAGGCTCCCGCCCGTCGCCGTCACAAGCCGGGGTCCATGCCCGGGCCGGGATCTTGGTGATGGCGTACTGCACCTCGTCGGTGATGGTGAACCCGAGTACTGCAGGCGCCGGCCGGGCCTGGTCAGCCATGCGAGGAACTCGTGGGTGCCGCCGCCGGAATCAGCGCGGACCTTCTTCCACGTCGGCGCGGCTTGTTCTTTCTCCGAATGGGCGGTCACGATCGTGGCATCGATGTCGACACTATGGCGTTCAGCGCTCCGGGCGCGTTCGCGGCCAGCCGGGTAACCAGCCGCGAGCTCACCGGATCGGAGGCCGCCGGGCCGAACAGGGCCGGCTCGGCTCGCAGTACCCCGCGTCGGCCAGGCAGTCACCGCCTAACGCCACCGCGACAGGCTCGTTCGGCCTATGCCGACTGAATACCTGGCCGAACCTGGGCCGGCGAGAGTCTGGCCGGCTGACGGCCGTACCACAATTCTCTGCTTCACTGCAGCGACGGCTCAGCTCGCTGGCGCCAGGGTGGCGGCGACGGCTTCGGGATCTGCGCAGCCGACGATCCACTCATCCCAGGGGGCACCCTCCAAGCGCACCCTCACGCCCCGGGGCGTGTCGCCGTGGACTGCGACGAACACCTTCTCGCCATGGCCGCGGACAGTGGCCACAGTGGCGACGCCGGGGACGCGCATCCCGACCTTGAACCCGACCCCGATCCCGGTCCAGCCGTGGGCGTCGTCGAGCACCTCGACGCCGCGAAGCGCCGACAGCGGCACACGAAGGTCGCCGTGAACCGCCTCGGCCTTCTCCGCACCCGAGAGGTGAAGCACCAGTTCGCCGCCTTCCAGCTGCAGCTCTGCCATACCAGACTCCTCGCCGTCGAGTTGCTACATCGTTTCTACACTTTCCATCTCGCCGCCGAAGCACCTGGAAAGTGCCTTTCGGACTGTACGTGATGGACCGGCCTTCAGGCATCATCCAGACGAAAGGGCCGAGGCTAGGGCTGCCTGCGATCGGCTCCCTACCGTAAGCACATGCGGGCACCCGGCTGGCCCCAGGGCCGCGGCTGCGGGGCCGGGCCGGCGCAGATTCTCTAGCGCATCCCGCGCGGGGGCGTCCTCGTCAGCGCGCACGTCGCCGCTCAACGACTTCGAACTGGTCGTCGGTGACTGTGGCCTGGTCGAAATCGCCATCATCGGTGTCGTTAGCCTGGCCGGAGCGTGACCTCGACCAGGTAGCTCCCGCTTGGGTTGACCACCAGCACGAGTCCTTCAGTCCCGGCGGCAATGGTCCGGTCACCGAAATGGCTCGGAATCTCCACGGTCGTGCGGATCACGTCGTCCGCGTTCGCCTTGGTCATGGTCGGTCATCCCTGTGGATAGCAAGCCAGCTTGTGAGCAGCCGGGGCCCGGCCAGCTCATCGGGAGACACGCGCCAGCAGGTCACGAGGGTCGCGCGCCGGTCATTCGGGCCGATGAAACCGTTCAGGACACGGTAGTCGGTCCCATCGGCGGTCTCCTTGACTGCGGCGACCTTGCCATCCGGGAGCATATGGCGGCCGATCAGCTCTCGCAGTTCCTGCGCGTCTTCCAACCGGGCCGCAGCGTTGCCAACCTCGTAGCCCAGTGCTGCCCAGGCGCGGAACTTACCGTTGTTCTGCGAATGGCCGGGGTTCATCGCATACTCCGACAGCTTTCGCACATCTAGCTCGGCGCGGTCGACGTTCCGGACGGTATCCCGCGCAGTCGGCAGGTCCCGCATCTGCGGACCGAGATCGGCCTCCCGAAGCATCCGGTCAGCGAACTCTTCCCGCCTCACGTCACTGGAACGTCGCGATTCCGGCAGTCCCTTGCCGTCAGCGCGCGGAACTCCCCTTGCGGCCTGAACGCTGACCTGAGGTTCCGCTTCGGATGATGCATCGACACGCTGCCGTCGGCCGTCGCGGTACTGCGGCGACGCCGGATGCCCTGGCGGCATCCGGTCAAGCCGCCTTGGCAGATCCTCCGACGGGACAGACACGAGCCCTTCTAGCCTGTCCGGATAACCCGGCTCGTCTCTTCCTGCCGTTCGTCTGGCCACGCGATCACCCGGCGCGGGCGGAGCCGCAGACTGCCATGTCGAAGAGCCTGCCGCGTCGGGGCCGGTACGACAATCGAGATCCGCTCGTTGGCAAGCCGTGTCACAGCTAAGCAACGCCGCGGTTATGCCCGCCCCGTCCAGGAGCACCGCGCCCGACGGGCTGACAGCAGCGAATCCTCGTTGGCGGCACCCGGCCGCCCTGGCGCGGTCGCGAGCGTGACTCGTATGCCGTCAGCCGCGGTTCCGGCGCGCACCTGCGGGCCCGGCTGGCGGCGCCGGCCCCGCGGCTCGCCAGTGTTGACTGCGTCACAATCGCCGCTCCGTCCACCGCGGCGGGCCTGGCATCGGCGCAAGGCGAGCGCGACAGGGCGGCGCGCCGGCCGACGCCGCCCGCTAGCCGGAATTGTCGTTGTCGAAATCCGCGCCCGCATTCCCGTGGTGATCGCGTGACCTGCGCGAATGCCTGATCAGGCGCCGATGTAGCTGGCCGCCGACGCAGGCCAGCCGGCCGCGGCGGCCAAGCGAGATGGCCTCGCGCCACCCGGTTCCGGAATGGCGCGCATTGGCACGCCCGACTTCGGAGAGTAACGATACGACCACAGATTCGTTCATTTTTTTAATGGTTCGGGTTAACGAACCCGAAATCGCTCCATAACCTTCACTGGTCCGGCGCTTCGAGGGAAGCCCTGCGCGAGTTCGCTCGCGCAGTCCCGGTGAGCGCGAACATCGCGGAGAGGAGCCCTTTGGGCCGCCACAGCAAACCGTCACGCATCAGGCTCCCGCAGGGAGCAGTAGTTGCCGCGGCACCCACGCTAGCGAGCGTGGCCGCGGCGCTTTGTTTGTCAGCGCAGGCAGCCCCGCCGGCTGCCGCGGCGCAGGTGCAGCCAGCCGGGCTGGATGCCCTGGTTCAGCCGACCGTCGCGTCCGGACTGTCGGCGCTGAACGCTCAGTCGTCAGCGGAGGCGAAGGAGCGCAGGTCGGCGAGCGCATTGCCAGCCACCTACAAGGTCCGGCCCGGCGACTCGCTGTCGTCGATCGCATCTCGGCTGTACCACGACCGGGCGGCGTGGCCGGTCCTGTACTGGCGCAATCGCAACACGATTCACTGGGCTGACGACATCAACGCCGGCCAGGTGCTGCACGTGCCGGCCAGGCCGGCGCGGATACCGAGAGCACCTGGCGTGCCTCCAGCAGACGTCCGCGCCGAGCCTGCCGTCCGCTGTGCCCGTTCAGGCAACGCAGGGATCCGGAGCCGAGGCGGTCAGTAATGCCAGCTATTCCGGCGGCACGCCCGGAGGGGCGTTCGGTGCGTGCGTGATCGCACGTGAGTCGGGCGGCAATGCGCAGATCATGAACGCGACCGGCCACTATGGCCTGTACCAGTTCAGCGAGTCGACGTGGGTCGCCTACGGCGGCAACGCCGCCGACTTCGGCCACGCTAGCGTCGCCGAGCAGAATCAGGTGTTCGCCAACGCACTAGCCGCCGGCGGCGAGTCCAACTGGGCACCGTACGACGGCTGCTGACGTAGCCCGTTAGTCGCCCTCAGGAACGCTGGCCGGCCCGTCGGGCACCAGTCCGCCGGGCCGGCCGCGTTCCCCGGCCTCAATCTGATCCTGAGTGCCTCGGCCATCGTGGCCGAGGTGTCGCGCGATGAGCGCGACGCTGATCCAGCCCACCGCGATGGGCAGCCAGAAGTTCACGATGCGGAACGCCAGCACGGCCGAAACAGCAGGGATGCGCCCCGCGCCGTACGCGACCAGAACGACAGCAAGACTGCCCTCGATCAGACCCAGGCCGCCGGGAACTACCGGGAACGAGCCGACGACCTGAGCCACGCCGTAGGCCAGCAGCACCCCGCGCCACGGAACACCCGAGTGCACTGCATGGAAGCTGCACACGAGGCAGAGAAAGTCCGCGGACCATACGGCGGCCGCGATCACGACGATGCCGACCGTCGACCGGCCGCTCAGCGGGATCTCCCGCATGCGCGCCAGGGTCCCTTCCACCCGTGCGGCGAGCGAACCGCGGGGGTGGCCGGTGACCCGGCGCAGTCCGCGTACAGCCGCGCTTGCCAGCGCCAGTACCAGGTCCCTGCGGACGAGGACCGCGCCCGCGCCGAGGACGATCACCAGGCCCACGATGGTGACGCCGGCTCCAGCGATGCTGGTGCTGCCGGCCAGCGCCATCACTACCCCGAGCAGCAGGACGACGGACATGCCGATGGCCAGCGCGATGAGCGTCGAGAAGATAGCCCAGCCCGCGCTCGCACCGCTCGCCCCGCGCCGCCGGTAATAGCGGTACCGGTAAGCGCTGGACACGGCCGGCTCGCCGGGGACCGTGCTCGCGATCGCGTCGTTGGCGAGCGCCAGCGCGAACAGACCGGGCATCGGGATCGTGGTCCCGCTGAGCCGCAGCACCCGGTGCTGCAGCCAGGCGAACGCCAGCAGCGACACGGACTCGGCCCCGATGGCCAGCGCCACCCAGCCAGGAGCGGCACCGCTGATCTGACGCCAGGCGGCGGCGAGGTCACCGCGCTTGCCGAACAGCAGCCATAGCACGACGGACCCGATCACGATGCCAACGGCGTAACGCAGCACCGCCTGTCCACGGCGCCCCGCACGGACCGGGACAAGCTCGCCCTCCACCCGTCAAAACTATCGGCCGGCGTCTGGCAGCATGGGCCGGAACTGCAACCGCGGAAGGGCGGCGGACGTGACGCTCGAATTCGGCGGCCGTATCGGCACTAGCTGGCGCGACAGCGAGCCTTGGTGGCCGGCCGAGCCGTCTCCCCCGGCTGGCGCGCCGAACATCCTGCTCATCGTCCTGGACGACGTCGGCTACGCCCAGCTCGGCTGCTACGGGTCCGACATCGAGACACCGGTGCTCGACGGACTTGCCCAAGCCGGGGTCCGGCTGGCGAACTTCCACACCACCGCGCTGTGCTCGCCCACCCGCGCCTGCCTGCTG
Source organism: uncultured Actinomycetota bacterium (assembly GCA_963808215.1). Classification (GTDB taxonomy): domain Bacteria; phylum Actinomycetota; class Actinomycetes; order Streptosporangiales; family Streptosporangiaceae; genus JAJYUU01. Next base: position 136,819 of record CAWEEY010000014.1, on the reverse strand, counting down.
ACCGGCCGCAACCACCATCGCAGCGGCATGGGCCGGGTTGCCGACCTGGCTATCGGCTACCCCGGCTACTGGGGCAAGCCGCCGCGGTGCAACGGCTACCTGTCCGAGATCCTCGCGGCCGCCGGCTACGCGAGCTACGCGGTCGGCAAGTGGCACCTGTCCCCCGAGGACGAGACCAGCATGGCGGCCTCCCGCGCCACCTGGCCGCTGGCCCGGGGCTTCGACCGCTGGTACGGCTTTCACGGCGGAGAGACGCATCAGTTCGTTCCCGCCCTGTACCACGACAACCACAGCGTGCGCCCGCCCAGGTCGGTCGCGGACGGCTACCACCTGACCGAGGACCTGGCCGACCGCGCGATCGAGTTCCTTGGCGACCTGAGGGCGGTCGACGCGGGCAAGCCGTTCTTCCTGTACTTCGCGACCGGCGCCTGCCACTCGCCGCATCAGCCGCCCCGGCGCTGGCTTGAGCGCTACCGCGGCCGGTTCGACCTGGGCTGGGACGCCTGGCGCGAGCAGGTCTTCGCCCGGCAGCTGGCGAGCGGCCTGCTCCCGGCCACCACCACGCTGTCACCGCGCCCGCCGTGGGTCCCGGCCTGGAACTCGCTCGGCGAGCGCGATCAGGCGGTCGCGGCGCGCTTCATGGAGTGCTTCGCCGGGTTCCTGTCGCATGCCGACGAGCAGATCGGCCGCGTCCTGGATTTCCTACGGGAACGCGGCGAGCTCGACAACACGGTCGTCTGCGTGGTCTCCGACAATGGGGCCAGTGCCGAGGGCGGCGCGGAGGGCTCCATCAATGACGTCCGGATGGTCAACATCGACCCGGCCCAGCCCGACGAGATGTTCGCCCGGCTGGACGAGATCGGCGGCCCGCTACGCACAACAACTACCCGTGGGGCTGGACGATGGCGGGAAACACGCCGTTCCGCCGGTGGAAGCGCGAGGTACACGAAGGCGGTGTCGCCGACCCGTGCATCATCTCCTGGCCCGCCGGGGAGAAGCTGGGCGTGCTGGAGCCCGGCGCCATCCGGCACCAGTTCAGCCACGCGATCGACGTGCTGCCGACACTGGCCGAGCTCGCCGGGATAGCACTGCCGGCCGAGATCGACGGAATACGTCAGTCGGAGATCGACGGCACGAGCTTCGCCTACCTGCTGGCGCCCGGCACGGCTGCAGCCCCGGAGCGGCATCAGACGCAGTACTTCGAGATGTTCGGCTCACGGGCGATCTACCACCGCGGCTGGAAGGCCGTCACGTTCCACCCCATCGGGCCGCTGTATGACGATCAGGACCCGAACGCGCCGTTCGAGGACGACGTCTGGGAGCTGTACCACGTCGCCGAGGACCTGTCCGAGTCGCGCGATCTTGCCGCAGAGCATCCCGGCCTTGCTGGCTGAGCTCGATCGAGCTGTGGTGGGCCGAGGCCCGCCGCAACCAGGTCCTGCCGCTCGACAACAGGGTGCTGTGGGCGCTGGTGAACCCGAAACCGGATCACCGCCGACCGGCTGCGGAGTACCGCTACTTCCAGGGCGGCGCCCAGGTGCCCGAGCACGTCGCGGTTAACGTACGCAACCGGTCGCACAGCATCGCGGTCGACCTTACGATCCCGGAGTCCGAGCCACCGACGGCGTGCTGATCGCCCTCGGGTCCGCGCTGGGCGGCTGGTCGCTGCACATCCTCGGACGGCCGGCTCCGCTACGTGCACAACCTCTACGGCAAGGAGCGGCACGTCGTTGAGTCCGCGCGAGCTCATCACTCCTGGTGACCACCACATCGAGTACGCCTTCACGAAAGACGACGGCCTTGGCGGCACCGGGACCTTGCGCTGCGACGGACGTGAGGTGGGCAGCGGGCGCCATCCCCCGGTTCACCCCGTCCGGCTTCAGCGGCACCGGCGTGGGCCTGACCTGCGGCTACGAGTGGGGACCCGCCATCGGCACTGGCTACACCGCGCCGTTCCCGTTCGCGGGCACGATCCGCCGCGCGGTTGTCACGACAACGGGCCCCGTCGTCCGTGACCCGCTGGCCGAACTCGAGGCGATCCTGTCCGAGCAGTAGCGCGCCCTTTGCCTCACGGATCGGTCGGTCGAGCGTCGTCAGGCAGCCTGAGCTCCGCGCCGGAAAGCCTCGCGGAGCGTACTGGCCACCTGCTCTGGGTGCTGCGTTATCTCGCGCCAGTCGAAGTGGACGACCTCGTAGCCGGCCTGGCGCAAAGCCTTGTCTCGCCAGAGCTGCTTCCTGGCCCGGGCCGGATCGGCGTACTTGAGCGCCCCGTCTACTTCAGCGATGGTCCGGTATTGCTTCCAGTAAAAGTCAACCCGGCCGATGAACCCGTTGTCGCCGAAGATCGAAACCTGGAGTTCTGGCGGCGGGAGTCCCTGGTCGTCGAAAGCCACCCTCGCCAGCGACTCCAAAGGCGACTCGGCCTAGCCCCGTCGCGAACTCAACCACTCGAACCGCGTGAACTGATCCGCGAGATCCGCACTCGGCGGCGACAACCCGCAGCTCAAGCGGAGAGACCAGTCCCCGGTGAAGAGCCGAATCGGCGGCCACCACTCCCTCGCCGAAGGTCCCCGTTCTAGCCAGGTCGACCACGGTCCTTGCCGCTGTGGTCACTGGCAGGCCGAACCTCCGCGTGACATGGGACGCTGGCAGGGACGCTAGGTACCGGTGCACACCATGCCGGATTCCACGACGGCCGGTACTGCTGTACATGGTGACGTGGGTAAGTTGGCCGCCGACTAGATCGATGTTGTGCATCAGAGCGGCGGACTGGTGACTGACGAAGCAGCCCGGCCCGCCGAGCACTATCGCTGCGGCGGCCCTCATTATGTGCTCGCCATGAGGGACATCGGCGAATTGAGTGGCTAAGGCCTTGGTCACATAGACGCCGCGGCCAACTGCGACCAGTCTGCCCTGGCTGACCAATGTGCGTATCTGAGTGGGCGACCGTCCCCCGGCCCGGAGTCTCCGGCTGGTAAACACGCTGATCACTGGGTCGGGCGTTCGCGACGCAGGCATTGGCGACACGGGCGGCTTGGACGCGGGCGGATGCTGCTCCGTCATGACGGCCAGGATTGCGCGCGCCAGTGACATTCAATGGCGACCGTTAACGTCCCCCCCACACAACGTGACCCTTAGCGTTAAAATCGCGCCCGAATTGCCGTGTTTGCCCCCACCGAAGGGTCACCATAGCCCTGTGCGCACACCGATCGGTCGCTATAGCGTCCAGTGGCTACACAAGGTGGAACTCGATCCGGTACACCAGCGTGTCGTCGGCAATCGGACCCGCGTGAGCCGCGCGCCGGCGCAAGGACTCCAGGTCGGTCTCGCCGGCCTGGGCCACGTCCGCCTCGGTGACGGAGCTGAACGGCACCAGCTCCACCGAGTCCACCTCGATGAGGGCCGGCCCAACCGGATAGCGGCCACCGACGCGAACCTTCGGTCGCTGCCACAGCCGGAACGACACCGTGATGTCGCCGGCGATAACGGCGGCCCGCAGTTCCCGGCTGAACTCCACCAGACCCACGATATGGAGTCCCCTCCTCCCGAGGGCGGGCCTAATGCCGACCCTAAGGTGGTCCACGCTCGTCACGGGGTATTGCTCGCGATTTGCCCCCGTAGTAGGTTCCGGGCAGGCCGTCGCGGGACGGCGCCACCTGACCTACACCGCGAGGCCCTGCCAGCACGGGCGCGACGAGCGGAGGACTGATGGCGATCGACGAAGCGACGGCTGGGTTTCCTCACTCAGCTCGCGGACAGCGGCGCCAAGCCGCTGCAGGAGATGACGCCCGAGGAAGCACGCGGCTTCACCGCAGCGATGCGAGAAATATTTGGTCCCGGCCCAGACGTCATGAAGTCCTATGACGTTGAGGTGCCGACGCCGGATGGCGATCACATCACGGTGCGAGTTCTGGTCCCTGACGGCGAGATCCGGGCGCTGGTGGTGTACTACCACGGCGGCGGCTGGGTGATCGGCAACATCGACGAGTTCGACAACCTGGCCAGGACCCTGGCGAACGGGCTGAACGCCGCGGTCGTCAACGTGGATTACCGGCTGGCCCCCGAGCATCCCTACCCGGCCGCGGCGGACGACGCCTGGACCGCGCTGCACGTGGGCGAACGAGCAGATGACCGAGATCGCCGGCGCCGCCGTTCCCCTGGTGGTGATGGGTGACAGCGCCGGCGGTAACCTCTCGGCCGTCGTCGCGCAGAAGGCGCAGGCAGCCGGCCCGGAGGTAGCCAGCCAGGTGCTCATCTACCCGGTGACCGACGCCGACCTGGACAACGGCACCTATACCGACCCGGAGAACCAGCTGCTGCTCACCCGGGAGTCGATGGTCTGGTTCTGGGACCACTACGCGCCGGACCCGGCGAGCCGGCTGAACCCGGACGCCTCGCCGATCCGGGCCGACGACCTGACCGGGCTTGCGCCGGCGATCGTGCTGACCGCCGAGCACGACCCGCTGCGCGATGAGGGCGAGGCCTACGCCGACCGGCTGCGCGAAGCCGGCGTGCCGGTTGAGCACCGCCGGTTCCCCGGCCAGATGCACGGCTTCTTCACCATGGTCAACCTGCTGCCCGGCAGCGCTGACGGCATCGCCTACGTGACCGAGCAGCTGACCGCGCACCTGAGCGAGCTTGGAGGGCGTGAGCCAGATGCCAGGCGGCGAGAACTCAGCGACCGAGACTATGACGCCGTCATCGTCGGAGCCGGCCTCGCCGGGCTGTACCAGCTTTACCGGCTGCGCCAGCTCGGCCTTCATGCGCGCGTCATCGAGGCAGCCGACGGCGTCGGCGGCACCTGGTACTGGAACCGCTACCCAGGCGCCCGCTGCGACGTGCAGAGCCTGTCGTACTCCTACTCCTTCTCCCCTGAGCTCGAGCAGGACTGGGAGTGGACCGAGAAGTACCCCACCCAGCCGGAGATCCTGCGCTACCTCAATCATGTGGCGGACCGGTTCGACCTGCGCCAGGGACATCACCTTCAGCACCAGGGTGCTGAGCGCGCATTACGACGACGCCGCCGCCCGCTGGACTCTGCAGACCGACACCGGCAGCACGCTCACCGCGCAGTTCGTGATCATGGCGACCGGCTGCCTGTCCGCGTCCAAGCTGCCCGAGGTCCCCGGCCTGGAGCGGTACCGCGGCCGCACTCATCACACCGCTAGGTGGGGCAAGGACGAGGTCCGCTTCGATGGCCTCCGGGTCGGCGTGATCGGCACCGGATCCTCCGGCATCCAGTCGATCCCGATCATCGCCGAGCAGGCCGCCGACCTGACGGTGTTCCAGCGCACGCCGAACTTCTCCATGCCGGCCGGCAACCGCCCGCTCCAGCCGGACGAGGTCGCCGAGATGAAGGCGAACTACCGGGCCTGGCGGGAGGCGCAGCGGACCTCCCGGGCCGGTATCCCGACGCCGGAGGCAACCGAGCTCGCGCTCGCGGCGTCCCCGGACGAGCGCGCCGCCCGGTACCAGGCGGCGTGGGAGAAGGGCGACCTGGTCTCGCTCGGCGGCTGCTACGTCGACATCCTGATCGACCCGGCGGCCAACGAGACGGCGGCGGAGTTCATCCGGTCCAAGATCCGCGAGGTCGTGCATGACCCGGAGATTGCCGAGACGCTGTCGCCGCGCAGTTTCCCGTTCGGAACCAAGCGGCCGTGCCTCGACACCGGCTACTACGCGACGTTCAACCGGCCGAACGTGCACCTGGTCGACCTGCGCAAGACGCCGCTGACCGAGTTCACCGAGGCCGGGCTCCGCACGTCGGCGGCCGAGTACGAGTTTGACGCCATCGTCTTCGCCACCGGCTTCGACGCGATGACGGGCGCGCTGGCCGCGATCGACATCAGGAACGGGAACGGGGTATCCCTGTCCTCCCAGTGGACCGCCGGGCCGCGGACCTACCTGGGAGTCGCGATGGCCGGGTTCCCGAACCTGTTCACGATCACCGGGCCGGGCAGCCCGTCCGTGCTGAGCAACATGGTGGTCTCGATCGAGCAGCACGTGGAGTGGATCAGCGACTGCATCGGCTACCTGCGCGAGCACGGCTACGCCGCGATCGAGGCAACGGAAGCGGCGCAGGCCGAGTGGGTGCAGCACGTGGCCGACGTGGGCTCGCTCACCTTGTTCCCGAGAGCCAACTCCTGGTACATGGGCGCGAACGTGCCGGGCAAGCCGCGGGTGTTCCTGCCCTATGTCGGAGGCGTCGGCGTGTACCGGCAGAAGTGCGACGAGGTAGCGGCGAACGGCTACGAGGGCTTCTCGCTTATCGAGGAGGGAGAGCTCGTCGCTGTCTAGCCAGCCCCTAGGCGCCGACCGTCGACACGACGTGCTCCGCGATGGCCAGGCTCGCCGTCGCAGCTGGTGATGGGGCGTTGCGGACGAGCAGCACCCGCCCGGCGGCCTGGAGCACGAAGTCGTCCTCGAGGCTGCCATCGCGCCGCACCGCCTGAGCGCGGACGCCAGACTTGGACCTGACCAGATCGGGCAGCTGCAAATCCGGCAGGTAAGCGCGCACGTTAGCCAGGTAACGGCGCTTGGACAGTGAGCCGCCGATCTCTGTCACCCCGCTGCGCCAGTGCTTCCGGGCAAGCTGCCAGGTACCCGGCCACCGTGCTATCTGAGCCATGTCACGCAGGCTGACGTTCGTCCACTGGTAGCCCTCGAGCGCGAGGGCGAGCACCGCGTTCGGTCCGACATGCACCGTGTCGTCGACGTGCCGGGTTAGGTGCACGCCGAGGAACGGGTACCGCGGGTCGGGTACCGGGTAGACCATGCCGCGGACGCGGTCTCGCGCCTGTGGCCGCAGCTCGTAGTACTCGCCCCGGAACGGGACTATGCGCAGGTCATCGGACCGGCCCAGGCTGGCCGCGAAGTAGTCGCTGCTGAGGCCGGCGCAGACGATCAGGTGGTCGAAATCCCAGGCTGCCGCGGCCGAGCTCACTCGCACCGCGGACGCAGTCTCCCGGACCCCGGTGACCTGCGTGCTGAGCAGGACCTCGCCGCCCGAGGACTTGACGGCACGCGCTAGCTCCTCGCACATCGCGACGTAGTCAGCAGCGGCCGTGTGCGGCGAGTGCAGCGCCGCCACGCCATAGATATGCGGCTCCACCTCAGCCATCTGCGCCTGGGTCAGGCGGCGGATGCCGGGGACCTGGTTAAGCGTGGAGCGGCGCTCGATCTCGGCGAGGCCGGGGAGCTCCTGCTCAGAGACGGCCACGATCAGCTTGCCGAGCTCGCGGAACGCTACCCCGTGCTCCTGGCAGAACTCGCGCGTCATGGCAGCGCCACGCCGGCACAGCGACGCCTTCAGGCTTCCCGGCGGGTAATAGACACCTGCGTGCACGACCCCGCTGTTGTGCCCGCTCTGGTGGGCCGCGACGTGGCCTTCCTTTTCGAAGACGGTGACGGAGATTCCAGGGAAGCGGATCGTCAGCTCCCGCGCGATGGCTAGCCCGAGTATTCCGGCGCCGACAACACCCACGGACTTCAGTGACGTCACTCCGCGAGCCTGCTGGATCAGAGCCGCTGAGCGCAAGCCCCCGCTGCTACTGCGGGCGCGGGCGCCAGAAGGCGCCCGCGCCGGTTGTTACCCGCAGTAGATGCGAGCCGACCTTCGCGCCCGATACGCAGATCATGCGGGGCGTTTCGGGTGCTAGGTCCGGCGGCTGCGACCAGAACCCGTGCGACGTCCCGCGCCCGGTCGGTGCCTGGTACCCGGCCCGCGCCCATTGCCCGAGCGACGCCCGATACCCGACCGCCGACCCGCCGCCCCGGTCCTCCGGCTCGCGTGCCCGGCCGGCCTGAGGCGGCCAGCGAGTCTCGCAGCGTGGGCATCACGGAGCCGCGGGAAGCGAGTACGCCGCACCAGGCTCGGCGCCTCGCCGGGCCGCGGTAGCGATCCGACCGTGGCAGCCGGGCCGGCGCTGATGGCGGCCGACGTGCTTGTCGCGGCCGGCCTGACCCGGCGGAGGCGCTCGGCCCGCACCACCTGCAAGGTGCTGAGGGCGATGCCGGCCACGATGGCGGCGCCGCCGGCGACCTGGACCGGCCCCAGCGGATCCGCGAACAACGCCATGCCCAGCAGTGCGCCGACCAGAGGCTCGATGTTGAGGAAGGCGCCGGCCACGTCGGCAGCCACCCGGCTCTGGGCGAAGGCGAACAAGGTCGTCGGGCCCACCGTGCCCGCAAGCACTAGCCCGATGGTGGCGAGCAGTGCGGACGCGCTCACCGGTCCCGCCATGCGGGGCTCGGTCGCGATGGCGATCGGCAGCACCATGACGGCCGCGGTCATCAGCTGCAGCCCGGTGACTGCGATCGGGTCGCGACCGCGCAGCAGCCTGGCCTGCGACACCGTGAACCCGGCCGAGACCAGCTGCGCGGCCAGCACCAGGCCGTCGCCGCCGAGGCTCGATCCCGAGCCCTGACCGGTCGCGATGAACCCGACGCCGACCAGCGACATCGCGAATCCGGCCCACGCCAGTGGCCGCGCCACGCTGTGCCGGAGCGCGGCGGCGATGATCGCGATCAGAACGGGGGTGGCGCCTATCAGCAGCGCCGCGTGCGTCACGCTCGTCCGCTCGATGCCCAGATTCTGCAGCAGGACCGACCCGCCATACCCGATGCCGCCGGTAACGAGGATCGCCGGGCTGGCGGCCCCGCGCAGGCGCCGCCGGCTCACTATCATCAGCACCGCGGCGGCGAGCGCGAACCTGGCAAAAGCGAGCCAGGCAGGCGCCATCCAGGCAAGGGCAAGCTTGGATAGGGGCACGGTTATGCCCCACAGGATGCCCGCGGCGATCAGGGCCGGGAAGACGAAGCGACGGCTGTTGGTCATGATCCAGTTTCACCTGGCGGTGCTGCGCAATTCGGGCACCCAGCCTGTGAACAAGATATTATTTGGAAACATGGCCGTAGAACTTGATGAAATTGACTTGTTGCTGCTTGCCGAGCTGCAGGCAGATGCGGACCGAACGAACGTGGAGCTGTCCCGGCTAGTGGGTTTGTCGCCTGCCGCGACGCTGAATCGGGTTCGCCGCCTGAAGTCGTCCGGAGTGATCAAGGTCATCGCCGCCAGGCTTGATCCGGCGGCGGTCGGGTTCCCGCTTCAGATGTACGTTGGCGCGACTCTCGCCCGCCATGACCCGCGGGGGACACGCCAGTTCGAGGACCTGGTCCGGGCGCTGCCCCAGATTATCGCCGCGGACAATGTGACCGGGGAGATGGACTACATGCTCACCGTCGTGGCCAGGAACGTCAGCGAGCTCCAGCAGGTACTGGCCTCGCTCGCGGCACGTGGTGGCCAGCGGCTGGTGACGTACCTGCGCCTAGAGGAGATCAAGCCGCCGTCCAGGCTGCCGCTACTGCCCGGGGGCGCCACCGCCGGGTGAGGCCGGGCGGTCGCCTGAGTAAGGGAGCGGGCGCGTCAGTCAGGGAGCGGCGTCCGGCCGGGGGCCAGCGGACCTGGCTCCATCGCTGGCTGACTCAGGCCATGCTGACCATCGCCGGGCTCGACTCCGCCCACCTGAGGCCCGCGGGAACCCTCCGTCGGCGACGTCGACTTCCAGACGGACTTGACGATCACCTGGATCGCCCCGGCCGCGGGAATCGCCAGCAGGGCGGCCACGAAGCCGCCGAAGATCCCGCCGACCCAGCTGCCCAGCGATGCGCCGACGAGGATCGACACCAGGACGAGGAGCGGGTTGATCCGCACTGTGCGGCTCATGATGACCGGGTTCAGCACATGATTTTCGACCTGTGTGTAGACAAGGAAGACCACGAGGGTGACTACGCCTGCCGGCACCGAGTGCGCCAGCGCGAACAGCACCACCGGGATCCCGGCCAGCGCCCCGCCGATCATGGGCAGGAAGTCCACCAGCGCGACCCACAGCGCCCAGAGGAACGGGAACGGCACGCCGAGCGGCACCAGCGTCGCGAATACGACCAGTCCGGCAATGAGCGAGGTCGCGAAGTTGCCAAGCATGTAGCCGACGACCGACTGGTTCACCTCCCGCGCCAGCTGCGTGTAGCGCTCGGCCCGCTTCGGCGCCATCAGGCCGAGCAGCCCGGTGCGCATCTTCGGTCCTTCCAGGAGCAGGAGAACCACCAGCACGAAGATCGTAAACAGCGAGAACAGCAGCGACACGGCGCCCTTGCCCAGGCTCAGCGCCGGATGTGCCAGATCACGGGCGTAGCCAGCGAGCTTGGGCGCGTTCTTCTCGACCCAGGTCTGCACGTGGTACTTGGTCGCCAACCGCCCGATCCAGCCGCTGTGCTCCACCCTGCTGACGTAGGCGGGCAGGTCATCGGCCAGGTGACTGATGCCGTTGACCAGCGGGTACCCGAAGGCCGCAGCCAGTCCGGCGAACGCGCACAGGGCCAGCAGCGTCACTACTGCCACGGCGGTACCGCGCCGTCCCACCCAGCGCTGTAGCGCGATCACGAGCGGGTTCAGTAGCAGGGCCACGAACCCGGCCACCACTAGCAGCAGGATGACGTCGCGCAGCCGGTAGATGATCTTGCCAGCCATGTAGGCGAGAATCACAACCGCGACCGTCACCAGGATGGCACGCAACGGCACGTGCCTGACCTCGGCCGCGTGCCACAACCTGGCACGGCGGGTTTGCGCTGGCGGCGTTTCGAAGCTCACTCGGCAAGCATGCCAGGCCTGAAGGGTGTTCACCGGCAGCCAGCCGCGAACTGCCGGCGCAGAGCATGGCTCGTTACCCGGACCCTGGGTTAGCTCGTGGGCGCTGCCTCGTTCAGGTGCAGGGAGTTAGTGCACTGGCGGCGGCTGGCTGTGCGCGCTGGCAGCCAGCTCCCTGTCCCACTGGCACACATCACAAGCGCGCGTGAACGCGGACCGCGCAAATGCCAGCCCGGCCGCGTGCGGGTCCGGGCTGGCCCGGACGTCGTCCCAGTTGAGTATGTACTCGCCGATCCCGGCATCCCAGTGAGCGGCGGCAGGCTCCAGCGTGTCCGCCGGCATAATCGGGCGGCGCAGGATGCGCGTAGGCGTAGAACGCCGCGGCCGGGTGGCGGGGATCCCCGGGCCACCATCCGACGGCCACCTCTTGCGCGTCCATCGCATTGCGCATGATGAAGTCGCTCGAGGGCGGATCGGCCGGTTCTCCGGAGAAGAGGCTGACCGACAGGTCGAACGAGCCCCACCAGGCATTGACCGGCGTGGACCGGCCCCGGAAGGGCGCGCGGTACTCAGCCAGGATCATGGCGGCCCGGCCGGCCGCGTCGAAGTAGGCCCCGACCTGTTCAGGGTCATAAGTAGCGTGATCAAAGTCAGCGTCAAGCGGAACGGTCCACGGCACTTCCTGTGGCGTCATATCTATCCGTACGTCGCCGGCCATCCGGCGGATGGCACCGAGCAGCTCGGTCGTGACCTGTCCGACAGGCCGGTCCGGTGACAGCGGGACGCGCTCGACCGTGCCGTTGCTGTGCTCTGCGACGGCCTCGTGCGAGCGGAGGTCGAGCAACGCGACGATGCGGCCGGAACCGTCCGGGGCTGGTAGCGGCGAGGTCTCCCAGCCGCGCGCAGTCAACCTGAGCGCCGCGTGCTGCAGCTGCGGCTCCGGCGGCGCCAGCGCCACCGCGAGCTTGCCGAGCACCTGGGTGTGCGCGTGGAGCGTGTCGCACGTCGCGCTCCACTGGTCATAGGAGACGGCCGGCCAGGCGCGAGTCATAGCTGAACGCTAGTTCCTGCCGCTGCGGCGGCTCAACGCGGCCTGCCCAAAGGAAGCCCACGTTGACATGTGACCAATTGGTCACCTATTCTCGAGACCGTGGATGAGGTGTTCAGGGCCCTGGCCGACCCGACCAGGCGCGAGTTGCTCGACGAGCTCTTCCGAGCCGACGGGCAGACCCTGACTGCGCTGGAGGCGCGCTTCCCGATGACGCGCTTCGGTGTCATGAAGCACCTGCGGCAGCTTGAGGAGGCGGGGCTGATCGTGACCAGGAAGCGCGGGCGGGAGAAGCTCCACTTCCTCAATCCGGTCCCGATCCGCCTGATCCACGACCGGTGGGTCAGCAAGTACGCCGAACCCTGGGCCGCCGGGCTCAGCGAGATCAAGCAGAAGCTGGAGAAGCCGATGGAGAAGATCTTCGAGATCTACATCCGCACAACCCCGGAGCGCCTGTGGCAGGCGATCATCGACCCCGAGATCAGGAGCAAGTACAACTTCGGCGCCGGCGTGACGTCGGACTGGACGCCGGGCGCCAGGCTGGCATTCGGGCACCCAGGCGCGCCAACGCTCCTGGGCGAGGGCGAGGTCCTTGAGGTCGATCCGCCCCGCAAGCTTGTCCACACGATGACCGCGCTCTGGAGCGATGAGGTCAAGAGCGAGGGAACCAGCCGGGTCACCTGGGAGATCGAGCAGGTGGCGGACTCGTGCCGTCTCCTGCTGACCCACGACCAGCTGCGCGAGGGCGCGAACGATCAGCTCTACGGGGGCTGGCCGATGATCCTGTCCGGCCTTAAGACCTGGCTGGAGACCGGCGAACTGCTGACTACGCCTGGCTCGCTGATGTACAGCGGCCAGGGCTGAGCTGGACGGAGCAGACCGATGGCAGGAGACGGCACCGCAATCCGGATCACCGATGTGCGCACTATCGGCGTCCCGGTCCGCGACCAGGACAGGGCGCTGAAGTTCTACACCACAGTTCTCGGCTTCGATACGCGCATGGACGTGAGCTTTGCCACCGGCGCGCGCTGGATCGAGGTGGCGCCGCCCGGCGCCAGCACGTCGATCGCTCTCGTGCTCGAGCACGACGGCGTCCCGGCCGGCGTCGAGACCGGGATCCGACTCACCACAGCTGACGCCGAGGCCGGCCTGCACGACTCTGCTGGCGCTGGGTGTCGACGCCGACGAGGTGCTGCGCTGGCCCGGCGTGCCGCCCATGTTCGCCTTCCGTGACCAGGATGGCAACGGCCTGGAGCTCGTTCAGGAGCCGAGCGAAACTTGATCGCGGGCGTAGCTGTCAGCTGCGCCGGCCCCAGGAAACTCGGGCCGCCTGAGCCCGGCAATGCCCAGTACCCCGATTGCCTGGCGGGTGGGTTCATCGGACTCGGGTGAGCCCGCCCGGTTAGCCGCCGAGGCCTCGGGCATGCCTGGACATGACATCTCGTTCGCCCGCAGGTCGCGATCATGGTTTCCGTTTGACATCGTGCGTGCAGCCGAATATCGGGGCGACGCCCTCCGCTTGACATATTGCGCGCGGTGCTTGATATAGTTTGCAGCAGAGACCTTAAGAGGGAGGGATCCCATGATCGACACCCGCGCACTGGCGCAGGAAGTTCAGGACCAGTTGCTCGCAGCCATGCACCGCGGGCAGCAGCAGTTCCGTAAGAGCCAGGATCAGATGCGCAAGAGCCAGGACCAGATGCGCAAGAGTCGCGAGGCGATGGCCGAGGCCATCCGCAGCGGCAACCAGCTAGCGAAGTCCATCCGGCCGAGCATCCCGGCCCTGCCGGTGCGAACTGTGCGCATTCCGCCGCTCACGACCCCGGCTGACCGGGCCAAGCTGCGTGCGAGAACCCAGGAGCTTGCTGACCAGGTTGTCGCCACCCAGCGTCAGCTCGCAGGCAGGGCCCTGCAGATTACGAGCCCGCTGGCGGACCACGTCGTCGCCACGCAGCGCCACCTCGCAGACAGGACCATCCAGGTTGCGGGCCCGCTGACCGAGCAGGTCCTCGCGTCCCAGCGCCAGCTTGCAGGCAGAGCCCTGCACGCCGCCAGCCCGGTCGTGGCGGAGGGCGTTGCCAGGTTCACCCAGGTCGTAGGGACGCTGCCGGGCGTGCGCCGGCTCGCCCTGGCCGACGGTGTTGCCGCGGCCGAAGCTGCGCGGCCGACGAGGCCAGTCCCGCTGACGTCATCGGCGCGGAGATCAGGCAGATACGGCGGCCGGCCAGCACTGCCGCCGAGTCTGCTGCACCACGCGCGAAGGCCAGCAAGCCGCGCACGCCACGGGCCAGCACCACCAAGGCAGCCGGTCCGACCAAGTCGCGAGCCACCAGCGCAGCCGGCGCTACGAAGAGCGCCGGTACCGCAGCAAGCCGCGCGCCACCAAGGCAGCGCCGGCACCACCAAGGCAGCCGGCACGAGCAAGCCTCGCGCCACCAAGGCAGCCGGCGACCACCAAGGCAGCCCGCACGAGCAAGCCGCGCAGCACGAAGAACTAACGACGCCAGCCCGCTGAGGCGGCCGCCTACCAGGCGGCCTGCCTCAGCGCGGGCGTCCGGGCGCGAACAGGAACAACTATGGCCGAACCCTGGGACTCCCAGATGCAGGCTCTCGGCGCATTCATCCGGGACAAGCGGAAGATGGCCAACTTGTCCCTGCGACAGCTAGCCGAGCGGACCAAACTCTCCAACCCCTATCTGAGCCAGATCGAGCGCGGCCTGCACCAGCCCTCGGTACGGGTCATCAGGCTGATCTCCGACGCTCTGAACGTGTCGGCCGAAACACTGCTGGCCCAAGCAGGCCTGCTGCATAAGGACGGCGCCGACGTCACGACCAACGGCGCTACGCCGCCTGACATCGAGACGGCGATCAAGGCCGAACAGCGGCTCACCGACGACCAGAAGAGCGCTCTCATCGCGGTGCTCAGGAGCATGCTTTCGGCCGAGTAGTACTAATCGGTGACACATACAGCTTTGGTGTGAACATCGCAGAAGGCGCGTCAACTGCTCCGCGAGCCGATTACGATACGACAGCGTGACAGACCAGAGCCAGCCAGGCGAGACGCAGCCAGGAGACTCCCTGCCGCAGAGCAGCGGGGAGCTGCCCCGGCGCAAACCGGCAGACGAGTCGCCGCCTCAGCCGGGAGGCTCTTTCTTCGAGCGCGCCCTGCCTCGGTCTTCATCGGCAGACGACCTGCCGCAATGGCGGCCGCCTCATGGGTCACCTCCGCAATCGGAAACGCTGCCGGATCGAGGGGGCTCCCTGCCACGGCGAGGCGAATCGCCTCCGGAGCGGACCGACTCGCTTCCCCGCCGATCCGCGCCGCTTCCCGATGAGAGCGACTCGCTGCCCCAGCGCGGCGCCGAACTCGCCCCAGCGCGGCGAGCAACTCCCCCAGCGCGGCGCCGAACTCCCCCAGCGGGGCGAGCAACTGCCGCAGCGCGGCGGCGAACTCCCGCAGCGCGGCGCGAGCAACTGCCCCAGCGCGGCGGCGAACTCCCCCAGCGCGGCGCACGGCCGACGGCATTGGCGCGCTGCCCCGAAGGACCACCAGGACGCGGCCCAGCGGCCGCCACCGCAGTCCGCACCGGCTGTCGGTTGCCTCGGATGCGCCGGCGCTGGTCCTGGCAGTACCGGGCCGCGCTGAGGCCGACACCAGCGAGATCGGCCCCCGGGTAGCGTCCATCGCCGGGCTCTCGTGCCCTGGAGTCGACATCCGGGTCGGCTACATCGAAGGCGACGACCTGCTGGTATCCGAATGCCTGCTGCCGTCGGGACCAGGGCGCGATGAAGATCAGTTCCCCTGCGTCATCGTCCCGCTGCTGCTGAGCCCCAACGCGACTCATCGACGCGGCGCTCCGCCAGCTGGCCGTCGCAGCCTGCGATTCCAGCCGTGCTGGCCAGTCACCTGGGGCCGCACCCGCTCGTCGCCGAGGCCCTGCACACGCGGCTGGCCGACGCAGGACTGGCGCAGGCAGGCACGCTCGACGGGCCTGAGCATCTCCGCTGACGGCCGGGGCGTGGTCGTCCTGGCCGATATCGGTGAGCAGGCTGCCAGCGCCGCCGGTGTTGCCGCGGTCCTGCTCGCTTCCCGCCTATCGGTCCCGGTGGTACCGGCCTCGCTCGGTGATCCGGCCAGCATCGTCGACGCAGTTCAACCGGCTGACCGACTCCGGCGCCCCGCGACCGGCCCTAGCGCCCTGCCTGATCGGGCCCGAGACCAACATCTCCGTGCTCGACGACCTCAGTGCCGCGCTGGGCGCCCCGTGCGCGCCAACCCTCGGCGCGCACCAGGCCATTGGGCAGCTCGTCGCGATCCGTTACGGCGCTGCGCTGGCCAGCCTGAGCCTGGCCGGCTGAGTAACGACCGCATTTCACCTGGTTCACCGCGGCCGTCGGGCCAGACTGACCCGCGGCCGACCTCGTTCCCGCTCAAAAGGCTCGTTGACACCGGGTCCGGCATGCGCTGAGCTAGCGAACTGTAGACCGCACAGCGGTTCACATACCGAACCTGGGCACTCGAGAAGAAGGGTGACGGCATGAGCGAGTGGAACGCCATGACCTACGAGGGCAAGGACACGATCCTGCGCGTCGTCCGCCGGGAGGCCGACGAGCATGTTCGCGCTGGCCGAGCAGCCCGGCGCATGGGACGCGCCGACCGCCTGCGAAAGCTGGCAGGTCAAGGACGTCATCGGGCACATCGTCGACACGACCGAGGGTTACTTCCGGGCCTTCGACACGGCCCGGGCGGGAGCCGATGCGCCGGCTCCGCTACGGGCTGGGCGTCATGCACGAGCGGGCTGGCCGGTCGGCGCAGGCGTTCGGCGAGGAATCGCAGCAGGAGATGATGTCCCGCGCCCGCGCCGACCTCGACAAGATGATGGGCATCCTCGAGCCGCTGACCGCAGAAGAGTGGACCGGCATGATCGTGCTCGCACGCCTACATGGGCCCGGTGCCGGCGTTCGTCTACGCAGGCGGCCAGCTGATGGACTACGGCGTGCACACCTGGGACATCCGGCAGGGCAGCGGCCGCGCCCATGCGCTGCCGGCTGACACCGCTGACCTGCTCGTTCCGTTCATGTTCATCATCTGGCAGTCGACGATCCGGCCCGACGCCGACCTGAGCCCGTTCACCATCGGCATCCGGGTCAGCGGCCGGAACGCCGGCGACACCCGGGTGTCGATCAGCGACGCGGGCATGAGTTACGAGCCCGGCAGCATCGACGATCTCCCGGCCATGCTCGAGTTCGACCCGGGCAGCATGGTGCTGACCGCGTTCGGCCGGGTCAACGGCGGCACAGCAAGCGGAGACGCCGCGCTGGCCGACCGGTTCCTGAACCTGTTCTTCCGGATCTGAGATCAGGCCCTGCTCTGGATCCTGATGAAGAGTAATGAAACGCGCGAGCGGCGGCTGGCGACACGATCTCACCAGCCGTCGACCGCCGCTGATCGTCTGTGTTCCGGCATCCGGTGAAGACTTAATGGATACAGCAGGTAGCGCGACGACAGACTTACCGGCATCATGAAGGCCAGAGCGCGATCGCTGCCAGCGCTCGCGCAGGGGTTGCGGCGGGTTCCTAATTCGCCTGGGCGCTAGACACTCGCGATCGCACGTCGTCCGGGCTCGCTTAGTCGCCGTGCTGATGTCCAGCACGCGGCTCCCCGGGCTGGTGCCCTGGCGACCGCTCGTCGATTCCGCGTCGTACTCCCCGTCCGGGTGACCGGCCGGGAGCTGGTGCTTGGCAACGCGCGCGGTCGGCGTCCGCGGCAGCTCGGCGACCTGCTGCCAGTAACGGGGCACCTTGAAGGCCGCAGCCGCTCGCGGCGAACTCCCGCAGCTCCGCGAAGTCCAGCTGCTGCACGCCCGGAGCCGGCACGATGAACGCCTTGACCTCTTCTTCCGACAGCTCAGACGGAACACCGGTAACAGCGCATTCAAGCACCGCCGGGTGCGCGGCGAGCACGTCCTCGACCTCCAGCGGCGACAGGTTCTCCCCGCGCCGCCTGATCACCTCCTTGACCCTGGCGATGAACGTGTAGGTGCCGTCCTCGCCGACGGTCACCAGGTCGCCCGTGCGCAGCCAGCCGTCGTCCATCAGAGCCGCGGTCTCGGCCGGCATCCCCCAGTAGCCGGGCGTCAGCACCGGGTTACGCAGCTCCAGCTCACCGGAACCGCCCGGCCCGACGACTGCGCCCGCTTCGTCGATGACCCGCGCGTGATTGATGGTGCCGAGCACCGGGTGCTGCCGCACCGTGCCGAGCGTGCCGAACGGCCGCGCGCCATGCGGCCAGATCAGCCCGTACGGCGACTCCGACATCGCGTACCCCACCACGATCCGCAGGCCGAACCGCCGCTCGATCTCCAGCTGCCGTTCCCGCTCTGGGGCCGGCCCGGTGTAGCACAGCCGCAGCGGCGTATCGGCATCGTCGGGCCGCTCCGGCTGGCGCATCAGGATCTCGAGCATCGCGCCGATCGCGTTGAACTCGGTCGCGCCGTGCAGCCGCGCCGTATCCAGGAACGTCCTGGCCGAGAAGCGGTCAGCCAGCACCAGCCCGGCCCCGCAGGCGAGCGAGCCCATGACCGAGTACGCGGGCGCATTGACGTGGAACAGCGGCAGCGTGGTCAGCATCCGGTCGGCAGCGGTCAGCTCCATCCAGAACGGAAAGCCCTCCCCTGCCATCGCGTACGCCCGGTGGGTCTGCATCACCAGCTTCGACCGGCCGGTCGTGCCCGAGGTCGGGATCAGCACCGCGAGGTCGTCCGGTCCGACCCCGGCGTCAGGCAGGCTCACGCTACGCGCGGCAGCGGCCATCGCCATGGGATCAGCCCAGAGCTGCGGGGCTAGCGATGAAACATCACATTCTTCCGGGAACGGGGTCGCCCGCGGCTGGTCCCCGCCCGTCAGGCCCGTCTCGCTCCGGGCTGACGCCACCAGGTCGCTCAGTCCGGCGTCAGTGATCAGCAGCCGCGGCTGCACCTGACCGATGAGGCCTGCCAGCTCCGCTGCCGAGCTGCGCGGGTTGACCGCGACTGCGACCGCGCCGAGAGCTGTCAGCGCGAGCCAGCACAGCAGATACGGCGGCGTCGTCCGCGCGGTCAGCATGACCCGGTCACCCTTGCGGACGCCCGGCCGCCCGCAGGGCCTCGGCCGTAAGTCTGACTGCAGCCACCGCGCCGCCGAAGGTCAGGGTGCCGCCGTCACTACGCAGCCAGGTGCCGTCGCAGTCGCGGTCGGCCGCCGCCGCGAGCAGCCGCGGGATCGTGCCCGAGTACGCGGGCTGGCTCACTCCGCGCCGGGCCTGGTGTAGGTCGCCGTCAGCTCGTAGTCCTTGTCCGGCCCGGCAACGCGCCAGGTTTCGGTGAAGCTGACCGGGCTCCGTCTGGTCACCGTGACGAGGTACTGATCGGCCCGGCACGGATGCTCCGCCTCGCAGCTACCAGACCGCAGGTCGAGCCGGTAGAACTCCCGGCCGTCGGCGAACCTGACGTCCGCTCCGCCGTCGGGGCGGCCGCGGTAGATCAGGCTGCGGCTAGCTGGCCCGTGGTAGCTGCCGAACGCAAGTTCGCCGTCTTCGGTGTACTTGAAGCACCTGGCCGTCGGCCGATGGCCGGAAGCGAGCCTGTCCGCGGAAGACCCCGTGCTGGCCAGTGCGGTGGTCTGAGATCTGGCGCTCCAGGTGCCAGTCCCCGCTGAGGTATCCCACGGTTCCGCTGACGTCCACGGCCGCACGATACCGCCGAGACCGGACAGCCGCTAACACTGCCGACTGCGGCCGACGGGTGCAGCCTCCCGCGAACCGCTCAACCCCGCCCCGAACACCCAAGTGAGTCCCGAATAGCCCAAATGGTAGAGTCCGTCGTCATCCGGCCGTACTCCGCGGCCCGCCCGAGGAGGATCGCCCGTGTCGTCAGTTGCCATTCGCGCGCCCGCGCCCGCTCGTCCTCGGCGACCTGATTGCTGCCAGCCGGGGCAGGGTGGCGCATGCGGTGCGGGATGTACTGCTCGTCATCGGGGCAGCCGGGTTCGTCGGCGCGCTGGCGCAGATCTCCATCCCCCTGTCGTTCACGCCAGTGCCGATTACCGGCCAGACGCTCGGCGTGCTGCTTGCGGGCACGGCGCTCGGCTGGCGCCGCGCTGCCGCGGCGATGGCGCTGTACGCGGTCGCGGGAGTGGCGGGCGTGCCCTGGTTCGCCGGGCACGACCTCTGGGTATGCCAGCGCGTCGTTCGGCTACATCGTCGGATTCTTCTTCGCGGCCACGGCCTGCGGGTACCTGGCCGAGCGCCGCGCCGATCGCTCGGTGCTGAAGTCGCTGCCCGCGATGATCGCGGCCGAGATCATCATCTACGCCTTCGGCCTGACCTGGCTCGCACTTGACCTGCACTACGGCGCGGCCGCGACGCTGGCGGCCGGGTTCACGCCCGTTCGTCGCTGGCGACGCGATCAAGGCCGCGATCGCCGCCGGGCTGCTGCCCTTCGCGTGGCGGCTGGCCGGCCGCCGCCAGCAGGACGAGCCGCAGGTCTGAGCGGATCGGCGGATCGAGCGAGTTGCGGCTGGCCGGCACCTGGCCAAGGATGGCACGGTGACCGCGGCCGATCAGCTCGACTCACCCAGCTGGGCTTCAGGCGTCCGCGCGGTCGCGGTGCTCACCGGCGCTGGTATCTCCACTGACTCCGGGATCCCGGACTTCCGGGGGCCGTCCGGGATCTGGACCAGGGACCCGGCCGCCGAGAAGATGTCGACTTTCCAGGTCTACGTCTCCGATCCGGCCGTCCGGCAGCGGTCCTGGCAGGCCCGGCTGTCGCACCCCGCCTGGACGGCGCAGCCCAATGCCGCGCATCTCGCCCTGGCCAGGCTGGCGGCCAGCCCGATCGACACCACCGTGATCACGCAGAACATCGACGGCCTGCACCAGCGGGCCGGGACGCCCGAAGATCGGGTCCTTGAGCTGCACGGCACCATGTACACGGTCGTCTGCGTCAACTGCGAGAGGCGGACGCCAATGTCCGACGCTCTCGCCCGGGTGCGAGCGGGCGAGGCCGACCCGCCGTGCGCCGACTGCGGCGGAATCCTGAAGTCGGCCACGGTCATGTTCGGCCAGCAACTCGACGCCAAGGTGCTCACTCGTGCCGCCGCGGCCGCCTCAGCAGCCGATCTCTTCCTGGCGGTCGGCAGCACGCTGACGGTCGAGCCTGCGGCCTCGCTGTGCGCCGTCGCCGCCGAGGCAGGCGCCAGCCTGGTCATCGTCAATCGCGACCCGACTCCGTACGACCGGCTTGCCACGGCCGCCATCAGCCAGCCAATCGGCGAGGTCGTCCCGAAGATCGTTGACCGGTTGCTCGCCAGCCAGCCTGGCTGAAGCGGCAAACACCGCGGCCGCTGCTAGGGAACGACGGTGACCGGCCACTTGCCGGCCTTCACGAGCCGGACGGCCAGCGAGCCGACGAACCGGTGCCCTGCCTGCGCGGACGCCCCGACGACGATCGCGTCGGCCCGGACCTCATCCGCGATGCGCCGGATCTCGGAGTACGGGTCACCCCTGGCCGCGATAAAAGTGATTGAGATGCCAAGCTCGGCGGCCATCACCTGAGCTCGAGCGTCCATCTGCTCGGCGCTCTCGCGGAACGCCTCGTCCTTGGCGACCGTCAGGGCCGCGCCACCCGGTGCGGCCGCGCTGAAACCGGCCAGCGGAGCTACGAACACCGCGACTATCCGCGCTCGCTGCCTGCGAGCCAGGCCGGCCGCGTACCAGCCAGCCCGGATCGACGTGGTCGAGTCGTCAACGCCGACCAGGATGACGGACGGGCCGTCCGTGCCCAGCTCGAACGACGAAGACGATTCCCAGTCCGTGGAGGTCATGCGACCTCACCGGTGCCCATATCGGCAGAGTCTAGAAGTAATGGCTGGCCGGCGTAGACCGAAGGCTGGCAAGATCAGCAAGTGAGCAAGCCGAGTCAGCCAAGCCCGGCCCAGGTTTGCGATCTGCTCCACGCGATCGATCCGAACCTCCGGCTCGTCACCAGCCGTCCGCTGACTGGCGGCGTCTCGGCACAGGTAACGGCGATCGAAGCACAGCTGCCCGGTGGCCAGGTCGACAGGCTCGTGCTGCGGCAGTACGGCGCGGCTAACCTGCGCAGCGACCCGCATGTCGCCTTGCACGAGTTCGCGCTGCTGACGCTGCTCCAAGCCGCCGGCCTGCTCGTGCCCCGGCCCCGATACGCCGATGAGTCAGCCGCGATCGTGCCGGTGCCGTGCCTGGTCATCGAGTTCATCGACGGCTACGTCGTCACCGATGCCAGCCAGCTTGCCGCGCCGCTGACCGACTTCACTCGGCAGCTGGCTGCAGCACTTGCCCAGCTGCACGCCGCCGAATTCACGTCGGCTGACGCGCCTTACCTGGCCGACGTCCGAGCCAAAGCTGCGCTCAAGGTAGAAACATGGCCGTGGACAGCACCCTGGCTGCCGTTGTCGACTGGGAAGACGCCGTGTTCGGCGATCCGCTGCACGACGTCGCTAACGCGCGGATGGAGCTTTGCATGGCCTTCGGCATGTCCGCGGCTAGCGAGTTCACCCGGCAGTACCGCGAACTCAGGCCGACGGTCGACATGACGGCACTGCGCCACTGGGACCTGTACGCGGCGCTGCGCCATGCGGGCCGGATGGCCGACTGGCGAGTGTCGCCGGCCGACCTTGCCCGGCTTCAGTCGGGCCACCGGGAATTCGCCGCCGCGGCTCTCGCCACTACCATCGGGCCAGTGACCGAGCCGAGCCGACCGCATCCCGCCATCAGCCAGCAACCACCGCTGCCGCCGTGGCGCGTGCTGGATATGTCGCAGGCTATTTCCGGTCCGTACGCGGCTCGTATCCTGAGCGATCTCGGTGCCGATGTCCTGCGCATCGAGGGTCCGCGCACTGACGTCACCGACCTGTTCGGGGTCGTCACCGACGGCCGCGCGGGAATGTATGCGCAGATGAACGCCGGCAAGCGGAACGTCGGCATCGACCTGGCCGTCGCAGGCGCAGCCGACCTGATCCGCGACCTCGCCGCGCATGCTGATGTACTGATCGAGAACTTCCGGCCCGGCGTGATGGACCGGCTGGGGCTCGGTTATCACCGACTATCTGCCGCCAACCCGCAGCTGATCATGCTGTCGGTGTCCGGGTTCGGCGCCACCGGGGCAGACGCAGGCCGCCGCGCGCTGGCTCCCGTCATCCACGCCGAGTCTGGGCTACTGGCCAGGCAGGCCGAGCTCGATGACCGCGAGCCCGCCGACCTGCCGCTGGCCCTCGCCGACACGATGACCGGGCTGCACGCCGCCATCGCCGTGCTCGCGGCGCTGCACCAGCGCGCCGTCACCGGTCTCGGCCAGCGCATCGGCCTGAGCATGCTGGCGGCCGTGGCGGCCAGCGACGACCATGCCCACGCGGCGATCGACGGCAGCGCCGAGCCGTACAGTTCGCGCGGCACTATCTGGCAGGCGCCGGGCGGACCGATCCTGATCGCCGCGCCGCCCAAGCACGCCTGGGTCATGCTGTCCAGGCGCGGACTGATCGCAGATCCCGCGCCGCCGGGCAGCGACCTGGCGACCAAGGCTCGGCTGCGACAGCAGGCAATTCGGGACTGGATGCTTGGCTTCCCTGATCGCCAGGCGCTGATCGCCGAACTGGAAGGCGCTGGCGTGGCATGGGCAGAACTGCGCGAAAGCGCCGACGTCTTCGCCGACCAGGCGCACTCGACGCCAATACCAGGAACGAGCCGTCGGGTGGCCGCGATGCCGTACGAGTTCTCCGCAGCCGCAGCCACGGTGCGTCGTGGGGTGGCAGCTAGAGGCGAGCACAACTCCAATGCGCTTGCCGACTGGCTCGGACTCGACGAGACGGCCATCAGCAAGCTGTCCGCCAGCGGAGTGCTGATCTAGCGCTCGCCAGTCCCCTGCTCGCCGCGTCCGTCATCATCGGCGTCCAGCGCCGCTGATCCGCTGCGGACGGCACGCCACTGACTCAGCCGCCACCCCGCGGCAGCGCCTTGGCCGCCCTGCGCGCCTTCGACAGTGGCAGGTTCTGCAGTTCCGGCGGCAACCGCCAGACCGTGCATCCGCCGCAGATGCCGTAGGTGCGAACCTTGACCACCGGCGCTCCCGGCGGCGGCACAGAGGCGCTGCCGCGTTCCTCGTCGCCGCCGAACAGCATGAATCCGCCCTGCTCTAGGTCGACCGAGTCGGGCAGATAGATGTCGGGCCAGCCGCAGAAGACGAAACCCCTGACCACGATCTCGTCGCCGTCAAGCTGGCCGTGGCACAAGTCGATATCAGGACTCGCCATGATCGCGATCGAGATCAGGCGGCGGACATTGCGCCTGAACCGGCGGCTCGAACTACCCAGGATGGCCACGGTCCAGTGCCGGTTCTTGCCGGCGGCAGCTGGCTGGTCCGCCACCGGCAGATCGCTCAGCAGCGCGGAAAGCTCGGCCCGCGTCTTGGCGGTGTACGCCTGTTCGGCGCGCTGCTCTAGCTCGTCAAGCGTTATCCGGCCCGCAGCCGCATGGTCGCGCAGTTGCTCCGCCACCTGCTCGCGATCGGCATCCGACACGCGCAGCTTGGCCTGGCCCGACTCAGAGCGAGCTGCGGGTACAACGTCGTCCGGCACGCCAGTCTCCTGCCAGTGTTGACGGTCCCAGTATCGGACAGCCGGACCGCAGACGCCACGACCGCGCGCTGCTGACGATACTCAGAAGTCCTCCTCAAAGCTGACCCTGCCGGTGACGCCGACCTGATACGCCGAGACCCGCCGCTCGAAGAAGTTCGACAGCTCCTGCACGTCCTGGAGTTCCATGAACTGCAGCGGGTTCGCCGAACCGTACAGCGGCTCGATGCCGAGCCTGGCCAGCCGACGGTCCGCGACGTGCTGCAGGTACTCCCGCATGCTGGCGAGCGACAGGCCGGGGATCCCCGGACCAAGCAGATCTTCGGCAAACTGCACCTCGCACTCCACGGCCTCGGCCAGCATGTCGCGCACCCTCCCGGCCAGCTCGGCGTCGAACAGTTCCGGCTCCTGCGCGCGCACGGTATCCACGACGTCGAACGCGAACGCCATGTGCATGGACTCGTCGCGGAAGACCCAGTTGGTGCCCGAGGCCAGCCCGTTCAGCAGTCCGCGTGAGCGCAGGAAGTACACATAAGCGAACGCGCCGTAGAAGAACAGCCCCTCGATGCACGCCGCGAAGCAGATGAGGTTCAGCAGGAACGACCGCCGGTCGGCAGCCGTCCGCAGCTCGCGCAGCCCATGGACCGAGTCGATCCAGCGGAAGCAGAACTCGGCCTTGCGCTGGATCGACGGGATGTTCTCCACCGCCGCGAAAGCCGCGGCCCGCTCCCCCTCGTCCGGCACGTAGGTGTCCAGCAGCGTCAGGTAGAACTGCACATGCACGGCCTCCTCGAACAGCTGCCGGGACAGGTACAGCCGCCCTTCCGGCGAGTTGACGTGCTGGTACAGATTCAGCACCAGATTGTTTGCCACGATCGTGTCGCCGGTGGCAAAGAACGCGACCAGCCGGGAAACGAGGTGGCGCTCGGCCGGTGTGAGCTTGCGAAGGTCGCTGAGGTCGGAGTGCAGGTCCACTTCCTCGACCGTCCAGGTGTTGCGGATCGCGTCCCTGAAGCGGTCGTAGAACCGGGGGTAGCGCATCGGCCGGAGTGTCAGGTCCATGCCCGGATCAAGGAGCAGGTGGCGGCCGACGGCAGGCTCGCCGTGTCCGGCCGCGCTGCCGCCACTGGTCATCATTGGCATGCCTCGCATGTCTCCGGGTTCTCTAGCGAGCAGGCAACCGCGGCCTCAGGCACCCCTGATTCCGGCACTGGCTCAGCCACAGTGGCCTGCTGAATCCGGGTCGCGGGCCGGGACCGCAGGTAATACGTCGTCTTCAGCCCTGACTTCCAGGCGTACAGGTACATCGACGACAGCTTGCCGATCGACGGCGCGGCCAGGAACAGGTTCAGCGACTGGCTCTGGTCGACGAACGGCGCCCGCGCCGCGGCCATGTCGATCAAAGCCCGCTGCGGCAGTTCCCAGGCCGTCCTGAAGAGCTCGCGCGGACTCATCCGGCAGTGCAGCGATGCCCTGGACCGAGCCGTCAGCCCGCTTGATCTCGTCCCTGACGTCCTGCGTCCACAGCCCGTGCGCCTTCAGCTCGGCCACGAGCGCGGCATTGACCTGCATGAACTCGCCCGACAGCGTCTCGCGCTTGAAGAGGTTAGAGACCTGCGGCTCGATGCACTCGTAGCACCCGGCAATGGAGGCGATCGTCGCTGTCGGCGCAATGGCGATGAGCAGGGAGTTTCGCAACCCCGTTCCCGCGACGCGTGTACGCAACGCGGCCCACCGGTCCGCCTGCGTCCCGGTGGCGCCCCACAGGTCGTGCTGGAGCTGGCCCGCCGCGGCACGCGTCTGCGCGAACGCGGGATGCGCGCCGTGCCGTTCTGCGAGGTCAGCGGACGTCTCGAGCGCGGTCAGGTAGATCTCCTCAGCGATCCTGGCGGACAGGTCCCTTGCCGCGTCGCTGCCGAACGGCAGCCGCAACGCGAACAGCACGTCTTGCAGGCCCATGACGCCGAGACCGACCGGGCGCCAGCGGGGGTTGGACGCGGCCGCCTGCTCGCTCGGGTAGTAACCAATGTCGATGACCCGGTCCAGGAACGGCAGCGCCACCCGCACGGTCGCCCGCAGCTTCGCCCAGTCCAGCGCGAGAGTCCCGTCCGCCGCCGCGGTGAGGTGTCGCGCGAGGTTAATCGAGCCGAGATTGCAGACCGCGGTCTCGGTGTCGCTCGTCACCTCGACGATCTCGGTGCAGAGGTTCGACAGGTGCACCACGTGCTGGGCCTGCGCGGTCTGGTTGCACCTGGCATTCGAGCTGTCCTTGAACGTCATCCAGCCGTTGCCGGTCTGGGCGAGCGTTCGCATCATCTTCGCGTACAGATCACGCGCCTTGACTTGCCGGACGACGCGGCCGTCGGCTTCGGCATGGCGGTAGACCTGATCGAACGCGTCGCCCCAGAGGTCGGGCAGCTCAGGCACGACGTCCGGGTCGATCAGCGACCACATCTCGTCCGCCTCGACCCGGCGCATGAACTCGTCAGGGATCCAGTTGGCCAGGTTCAGGTTGTGTGCGCGGCGCGCGTCCTCGCCGGTGTTATCGCGCAACTCGAGGAACTCCTCGATGTCGGGATGCCAGGGCTCGAGATAGACGCAGGCCGCGCCCTTGCGGCGGCCGCCCTGGTTGACCGCTGCGACCGACGAGTCCAGCGTGCGCAGCCACGGGACGATGCCGTTGGACTGCCCGTTCGTGCCGCGGATCAGGGCGCCGCGAGAGCGGACTCGCGACCAGCGCAATGCCGATCCCGCCGGAGAACTTGCTCAGCCGGGCGACCTGCGCGTACCGGGCGTAGATGGAGTCCAGCTCGTCCCGCGGCGAGTCGACCAGGAAGCACGACGACATCTGCGCGTGCTTCGTGCCGGAGTTGAACAGCGTCGGTGAGCTCGGCAGGTACGCGAGCGAGGACATCAGCCGGTAAAAGCCGATCGCCTCGGCCGGGCTCCTGGAGAGCCCGCACGCGACGCGCAGCAGGAAGTACTGCGGGGTCTCGAGGACGAGGCGGCTGGACGGGTGGCGCAGCAGGTACCTGTCGTACACGGTCTTGATGCCGAAGTACTCGAACTGCAGGTCGGCGTCATCGTCCACGGCGAAGTCGAGCTTGCGTGCATTGTCCTTGACCAGCTTCGCCGTCTCGTCGCCGATCAGGCCCTCGGCGTGGCCGAGCGCGATCGACTGGCTGAACGAGGCAATCCCCTGCCCGCGCACTTCCTTGGCGATATAGCCCGACAGCAGACGGGCGGCGAGCCGCGAGTACTGCGGCTCGGTCGCGATCATCTCCGCCGCAGTCTGGATCGACAGCCGGTCCAGCTCGGCAGTCGTCGCGCCGTCGTACAGGCCGCTGATCGTCTTCGTTGCCACCCGCATGGGATCCACGTCGTCCAGGTCGCCTGCCCAGCGCTGCACCGCGCGCACGATCTTGTTGACGTCGACGGGCTCGCTATCGCCATTGCGCTTGCGCACGTGCATGGTCGCTGCCATCTGGGCTCCTCCGGGTCGGGCACTCCCAACGAGTACTGCACGGACACCATATGTAGGAGGTCTGACATTTTCCGGCACCACATGTTGGGTCGGCGTGTCGCGTGCTCTGGTGACGCATTTGCCGGCATGCTGGCTGCGACATACGGTGCTGAGTGTCGTGATCAGCGATCGGGGGTTCGGAGTTGGTCGCCAGGAGCGGGCCCGCTGCACCCGATCGCGAGCGCGCCGAGACCTACCTGCGCGTGCAGGCGGAAGCCGAGTTGCACTGGGCGCTCGAGCTTCACAAGGGCCGCGTGTTCGAAATCCTGGAGTGGAGTCAGCGCCACGACGTGATGCGGCCAATCCGGCGGTACCAAGCTAACGAGCGCTGGCTATCTAGCGGCTGGAGTGTGCCAGGAGATACACGTCCCGGTGACAGCTGCCTGCTTCACATCGCTGCGCTGGGACGGGCACTGGCGGCAGCGGGTGCCATTGATGACGCGACCGCCGCCGAGGTACTGGCTGACCTGCAAGCTGCCCTGGCCATCCGCGGCCTGATACGGAAGGAACAGCTGCTCGGGAGTCCGATGCGCAGCTTTGCCAGCCCGTACTTCCCCGGACAGAGACTGGTGCGCGCGCCTGCGTTGCGAGCGGTGCCAGTGCGGCTCATTCCGGCTGCCACGGTGGCTGCCTGCTTCGTAGCGGACCAGCCGGTGCGCGTCTACCTCGGCTCGATGGTGATCGACGGCACGTCAGCCGAGGTCAGCATCACGGCCAGGCTCGTGCCCGGCCATGCAACGGCACCGCCGCTGCCCGTGCCGTGGGAGATCCTGAACTCCTGCACGGCAACCGACGACCAGGGCGGCACCTACGGATTGCATTTCAGCGGCGGCGGAGCCGACGACCACTGGGCTGGCCAGCTGCACGTCACGCCGGCGCCGCCCGCGACAATCCGGTGGCTCGACTTCAGCCTGCCTGGCGCCGACCCGGTCCGGCTGCGGCTGGATGCCGCGCCGCGCGATCTGCCCACCACCAAGCTGTCGCTTCCGGCAGGCGAATCGGCCGCCAGGTACCTCGACGCACAGACAGTGGAGCTGCTCACGTCTGCCGACGACGAGGACGGTAAGGACCCCCGCGTCGTGTGGGCGGCGCGTGGCTTGCTCGAAGCCGGAGTCGTAAGTGCCCTGAATCCTGCGCTCCGCAGAATGGCGGCGGTCGCCAGCCAGTTCGGCCTGGAGCTTCCGGCACCGCTGGCAGCGATCCCGCCAGGCCCGCTGCTGGCTGACTGGCTCAGCCTGCTGGCCCGCTGGGACTGCCACGACGGTCCGGCGGGCACGGTACCGGTGGCTGCGCACCTCCCAGAGCTGGGCGGCGCACAATGCGCCATCGCAGACATTCAGTCCTCCCACGATTTCGCGACGATCCAGCTGCACGCACGGGGCTGGCCCGAACCAAGTTCCAGCCAGCCATGGCGCGACCGGTTCCGCTGGTCCGCCCGTGATGACGTGGGCGGCTGGTATGTGACCACCGTCAAGGGCTGGTCTTTCAGCGATACGACTGCCGACCTGACGCTGGGACTACGGCCGGCCATCAACCCAGCAGCGCGGCAGCTGCAGATCATTCTCACCAGCAGGACAGGCGAGGTCGGACTCAGCGTGCCGCTGGACTGGCAGGAGGGGCTGTGATCTCGCCCTGGTGGGCCGCGTTCGGGCCGGTCGAGGCTCAGGTCAGCTGTGGTTCTGGCCAGCACAGCGTGCGCTGGGCTGACGGCACGCTGCATCCGCTTGAGCATGCGGACGCGGAGGCCGAACTGGTACTCGCTGCGCTAGGCGGCGAGGCCACCCCCTGCCTCGACCTGGTCAGAACCTGGGAACGGCACTGCGACGATCTCGTCGTGCTCGCGCTCGCACCCAGGTCAGCGGACGACGTGCTCACGATCACCACAGCTGAGATTGACGAACTCGCCGCGCTGCAGCATCCCTCAGGCTGGAGCCGCCGCGTGACCCGGCTCGGTGGGTATGTCACGCCCGGCGGTGGCAGTACCTTCAGCGGTGGCCGGGCCGGAAGCCCCACCGCGCCGCTGGGGCGAGCTGTAATCGGCGGTGCATCGGCCCAGCTCGTCCTGGAGGGCGACCAGGGTCGGCACGAGTTGCTGCGAGTGCTTGCTCTCAGTACGCCGTTTCAACTGCGGTTGTCAGCTGCCGTCGCACATGCGTGGTCGGCCCATGGCCCGCACCCCGCACGGGCAGACCGCGCAAGGCCAGCCCTGACGGCCGCGCTGACGGGCCGGCTCGCGCCGGCGGTGGCGCGTTGGCTCGATATCGATCTGACTCAGATCGACGCTGCCCTCCATGCCGGACCAGGCTGGGGAGCGATCGAACTGGACGGCTTGGCAGATGAGCCCCGGCTGAAGGTTCGGCTGCCGGTCAGCTGGCTAGCTTGGGTATGGGCGCCTGGCCTCGCTGTCGTGGACGGCCACTTCGTGGTCAGGGTCCTGCATGCCGCGTGGCCTGCCGCCCAGGTCCTCGCGATCGGCGCACCCGGCCGGGATCCGGTCGAACTGGCCGTCAGGCACGAGGGCGGCGGCTGGTCGCTCGTTCGGCGTTAGCCACTGACAGCGGTTAACGCGTTGCGGTACGCACGGTTTGCGTCATATCGTGTCGAGTGTTTTCCGGCGGCGATTCGGGGGTCCTAGTGACAGCCGCGAGCGAATACAACGCGCCCGACCACCAGCGCGCAGAAACCTACCTGCGCCTGCAAGTGGAGGCGGAACTGCGCCGCGCCCTCGCAATGCCGGAATATAAGCCGCCACGCAACCGCCGGGCACCGGGTGGAATCTTCCTGTCCGCGCAGGCGCACCGCATGCGGCGCCGCCGAGCCATCGTGGACCGCTTCATGCGCCAGCAAGCCCGCGGCCAAGGTCGGTCCGGCCTGCCGGGCGGGACCGGCCTCCCGAACATGCCACTGCGTCAGGCTCGCCCCCTGCTGGCGGCGTTGCAACGTACCGCGACCTCGTCGGTGGCCGTGGCGGGCACGGTGGCTGTCCCGGTCGCGCGGCAACTGCGCCGATCAGCGAGTCACGCGGCCCACCGGTCCCACCAGGTCTGGCACGCTGGCTGGCATCTGCGCAGACGCTGGCGCAGGCGGCTTCCCTGGCGGCTTCGCAGCAGAAGTCACGAGGCCCCGGCGGCGCAGGCGTGCCTGGACCGAGTGAGTGCGCTTGCCAGCGTCCTCGCGGGCGTCGGCGCTATCAGCGCGCAGACCGAAACTGACGTGGTAGCCGACTTCGCGTTCGCGCTGGCGGCCCGCACCCGCACCGAGCCAGATGGCCTGCTCGGATTCAGCGCCCATTGGATGCACAGGTCTGCGGGCACGCATCCGGCTCCGACCGGCCCGCCGACCGCAATACCGGTCGGCGTGTTCGCGACCGGCGAGGTCGAGGATGTCCCGATCCGCTTTCATCTGGGTGTCCTCGTGTTTGACCAAGGCGGCGTCACGCTCACCGTACAGGCCAGGTTCCCAGCCGGGTCGTTCGACAATTACCACCGCCACATGGACCCGATGTTCGAGGCGCTCAGCGACGTCCGCGCTGTCGATGACCGGGGCGGGACCTATCAGGCGCACTTCAGCGGTGGTGGCGGAGGCGGCAAGTGGGACGGCCGGCTGCACCTGATGACCGCGCGGCCTTCAGGCGTGCGGTGGCTCGACATGACGCTGCCCGGCGCCTCCGTCGTTCGCATCCCAATGGACGCCTCGCCTGCCGATCTGCGCGTGACAACGGAAGCGGTGACGACCACAGCTGCCGACCGACTCATAGACACGCAAACCGCCCAGTTGATGCTCGCCAGCGCGACCGATGCGGCGGAACTCCTCACCGCTGATTACATGCCTAACTTGGTTGAGATGGCTGCCGACCTGCTCGCGGCGGGCGTGGTCACGAGTAGCAGCGAGTCGCTGCGTCGGCTGGCCGGGGCCGCTGCGCACTTCGGCGTGCCGCTCCCTGGCCCGCTCACAGCGATCGAACCCGCCGATCTGCCGGCGGACTGGCTCAGCCTGCGCGCGAGAGCCGACCGGACCGACGGACCGACTGGCATTTGCTCTGTGGCTGCCGTCCTGCCAGAGGTAGACGGAGCGCAGTGCGTCATCGGGGAACTTCTATCCGACGGGGACTCTGCGACCATGCAGGTCCATGCTCGCGGCTGGCCGGAGCCGCGGCATGACGGCGGCCTGCGCATCGAGCAGTTCGAGTGGACCGCGCGAGACGATCTCGGCGGCTGGTACGTACTCGGGCATGGCGGCTGGAGCTACGGCGATGGGGAGGCTGACCTCGACTTCGAGTTCAGCCCGGCGCTCGATTCGCGGGCGCGCTCGCTGGACATCAGCCTGACTGGCACTACCACGCAGGTCACCGTCACGGTGCCGCTTGACTGGCAGGGGGTCGCGTGACTCCGCCGTGGTGGGCGGCCTTCGGGCCGGCCGAAGCACCGCTGAGCTGTGGCGACGCTGAGCACCGGCTGCGCTGGGCTGACGGGAAACTACACGCGGTGGATCATGTCGATGCTGAAGGCGAGCTAGTCCTGGCCGCGCTCGGCGGCGAAACCAGCCCGTGCCTCGACGTGGTCAGGGCGTGGGGCCGGCACAGTGACGACCTCACGGTGCTGGCGGTCGGGCCGCGGTCGGCCAGCGACCCGGTCACGATCCCGGCTGCGGTCCTGGGCGAGATTGATGCCCTCAGCGACGCCGCTAGCCAGGCGTACGGGGGCACACCGGTGGCGTGGGGCGGAATGTCTGGGCATGCGTCCGTCAGTATCGCCGCTACGAGCACCAGTTTCTACGCTCCCCGCCCGGGCAGGGCCCGTCGGGTAGCCAGCTATGGCGGATTCCGGGGCAGCCGGGGCGGCGGGCGGTTCCTCGGCAGACGGCCAGGGGCGCAGCCGCGCAGGCTGGCTGGCCATGCGTCCTGGTGGTCGGGGTCGCGACCGCTCGGCCGGCAGAGGTTGCGATCGTTCGGCTGGCCGGGGGCCGACATCGACCAGGCCAGGATCGAGCTGATCCGGCTGCTCGCACTCGGCGCGCCGTTCCAGTTCCGGCTGTCCGCCTCAGTGGCGCACGCATGGTCCGCGGACGGCGAGCACGCCAGCCGGGCGGAGCGGGCCCGGCCGGCGCTGACCGCCGCGCTGGCCGGGCGGCTGGCACCGGCGGCCGCGCAGTGGCTCGACATCGATCCGGATGAGGTCGACGCGATCATCCATGACGCCACCGGCTGGGGCGAGATCACGCATGCCAAGACCGGCGGGAAGGCCCGGCTACAGGCAAGGCTGCCGGTCGGCTGGCTGGCGGAGGTGTGGGCGCCCGGCTTCGCAGTGGTCGCCTCACACCTGGTGGTCGCGGTGCTGGACGCGGACTGGCCGCAGGCCAGCGTGCTCGCGCTTCGCTCGTCCGGCCAGGACCCGGTGGAACTAAGCATCCGGCAGGACCAAGGACACTGGAACGTGACGTCGCGGTAGCGCATAGCGCGACCGCTGGACCAACGGGAGCACAGGTGGCTGAGACCGGACGGGCAGCGAGGCAGCGTGCGGCGGCAGACGCACTTGGCGTCGCCGTCGCGGCACGGGTGCCGGTGCTGCTGTGGGGCGCGCCGGGTACCGGGAAGACATCGGCGATCCGGGCGATGGCGCGCGCGATGGGCTGGCCGTGCGAGACCGTGATCGCCTCCATCAGGGAGCCATCGGATTTCGCCGGCCTGCCGGTTGTGATCGGCCAGGACGTGCGGTTCGCGCCTCCGGCCTGGGCCCGGCGACTGGCCGAGGCTGGCTACGGTCTGCTGTTCCTCGACGAACTGTCGACGGCACCGCCCGCGGTGCAAGCGGCCTTGCTGCGTGTCGTGCTCGAGCGGGTTGTCGGTGACCTGGAACTGCCGCCGGACGTTGCCGTGGTGGCCGCGGCGAACCCGCCGGAGCAGGCGGCGGACGGCTGGGACCTGTCCGCTCCGCTCGCGAACCGGCTCTGTCACCTGCCCTGGGACATCGACCCGCTCGCGGTCGCCGACGGGCTCGCGGCCGGGTTCCCGGCGCCGCACGTGCCCGCCCTCCCCGACGGCTGGGAGGCCGAACAGCACCTGGCGCTCGCCCTGGTCGGGGCGTTCCTGCATGCCCGCCCGGCGCTCGCCTCGGCGCCGCCCACCGACTCCACGAGCGCAGGCCGGGGCTGGCCAAGCCCGCGCACCTGGGAAATGGCCGCCAGGCTGTGGGCCGCAAGCGGCGCCGCCGGCGTTTCCGGTGAGGCACGCTCGGCCCTGGTTGTCGGAGCGGTCGGCGACGGAGCAGGCGCGGAGTTCCTGGCCTGGCTGATGGAAATGGACTTGCCCGACCCCGAAGCAGTGCTGGCGGACCCGAGGTCGTTCCGGCTGCCTAAGCGCGCAGACCGGGCCTACGCGGCGGTCGCGGCGGTGGCCGCTGTGGTGGAATCGGACCCGACACCTCAGCGATGGCAAGCAGGCTGGCAGGTACTCGGTCTCGCAGCGAACTCCGCGCCTGATGTCGCGGCGGTAGCAGCGCGGATGCTCGCCCGGTGCCGGCCAGACGGGGTGCCGTTGCCCGCCGAGGTTCGGCTGTTCGCGCCAGTGCTGCGCGACGCAGGGCTACTGCAGGGCTGACTGGGCATCTCACCGTTCCCGTCAGCAGGCGACGGTAAGGAGTCAGACGATGGCGGCCCACGACGCGAGCGGCGCACTCGCCGGGCTTGCTGCCGCCCGGCTGTGGGCCGCTGCCCGCTATCCGTATCTGGCCAGCGGGATCTTCGGCGCGAGAGTCGTCGCTGCACCCGGCATCGGGACGGTCGCGGTTGATCCGGGCTGGCGGCTCTGGGCCGACCCCGAGCTGACCGCAAACTGGACGGCGGCGGAACTCGGCAGCGTGATCGTTCACCATGTCTGCCATCTGCTGCGCGAGCACGGCCCGCGCGCCGGGCTGGCGGGCGCGCGCCCGGATGAGTCCAAGACCTGGATCCGCAGCGCCGATGCCGAGATCAACGACGACCTCGTGCCCGCGGGGCTCACGTTGCCTGGCGACCCTGTGCTGCCGAGCCATCTGCGCTGCCCGCCTGGTCAGCTGGCCGAGCAGTACTTCGCCGCGACCCGTGGCAAACCGACCGGACCGGTCCAGCCGGGCGCAGGCGACGGGGACGGCGACCCGCTTGCCGGCGGTCGCGCCGACGGCGGCGAACTGGACTGCGGCAGCGGCGCGGACGGGTTCGGGCGGCCGTGGGAGTCAGGCCAGCCCGCGGTGCTGCCGCCCTGGCAAGCGCGCCTGCTGCAGCGCCTAGTTGCGCAGCAAGTGCTCGCCGGCAAGCAGGCCGGAGACGTGCCAGCAGGCATGCTGCGCTGGGCCGCCGACGTACTCGCGCCAAAGGTTGACTGGCGCCGGGCGCTCGCCGCCGAGTTGCGCAAGGCGGTCGCGGACACGGCAGGCGCAGTGGACTACAGCTACCGCCGGCCGTCGCGTCGCGCGGCCGCCGTCGGCAATATCGTGCTGCCCGCTCTGCGTCGGCCGGTTCCCGAAGTCGCCGTCGTGTGCGACACCTCCGGCAGCATGTCCGACGACCTGCTGGCGGCCAGCCTGGCCGAGGTCGAGGGCCTGCTGGGCGCACTCGGTCTGGCGCGCACTCTGCGCGTGCTGGCGTGCGACACCGCGGTCGGGCCGGCCCGGCGGGTAACTTCGGCGCGGCAGGTAGAACTCGTCGGCGGCGGCGGCACGGACATGGGCGCCGGCATTGCTGCCGCATCGGCGCTGCGGCCCCGGCCCGCCGTCATCGTCGTGCTCACCGACGGCTATACACCCTGGCCGGACGCCGCGCCGCGCGGCAGCAAGGTCGTCGTCGGCTTGCTTGGTGACGAGGCACCCGACGCTCCGGACTGGGCCCGCGCCATCCGGGTACCGAGCTGACAGTTGTGATGAGGGACAGCGGTCACCACCAACTATCCAGGCGGTGGGCTTTGACCCCGGGGGTCCTGCCCGCCCTCTTCCCCGCCGGGCCCGCTCTGGCCCCGGCTGTCCGCCCAGGCGCGTAGCCAGCCGTCATGGAACCAGCGCCCGAACAACTGCCCGCCATAGACTGCCCAGCCGGCGCCTATCAGCCACGACTGCACGATCAAGAAGGTGCCCAGCGCGCCGTAGCTGACCGCGTTCGTCGCGATGAGCGGCTCGAAGACTAGGCCGGAAAAGACCCGCAGGCCACCCAGGCACACCATCGTGGCCACTGCGCCCGGCATCGCCGCCAGATAGCTCACCCGGCCGCCGACCAGGAAGCGAAGCCCCCACCAAAAGAAGGCGATGCCGAGCAGGCCCGCCACCGCCACCCGGGCAAGCGTCTCGGCCAGCTCGCCGTGCGTCACGGTGCCCACCGTGGCCTCCGCGTAGATGTAAGCGACGAGGGCGACCGACCATGCCGCCTGACGCCAGATCTTGTGCCACGGACCGACGGGAAGGCCCCAGATCCTCTCAAACCCGCCCTGCACGCTGCCCGCGAACGACACCCCGGCGACGACCAGCAATAGGGCACTGAACACACTCGTCGTGCCCAGCACCCGGGCGGGTGCCGAAAACAGCCGTGTCACCGCGTCGGCGGAGGAGCCGGTCAGGCCCATGCCGTAGACCACCCACCCCGCGAGGCCGCGGTGCGGGGCAGGGCTGGCGGCAGCGACGACGATGAGCAGCGGGATCACCGTGAGGATGGCCAGGGCGGCAAAGCCCAAGGCCCGGTGCATGAGTTCGAACTCCTTGGCGCTCCGGTGGAGGTCCTTGATCCTGAGGTCGTGCCAGACCCGCTCGGCGCTCCGGAGCACCGCGCGCTGCACCGCCAGGTACGGGCTCTGGCCCGTCTGCCGGTGGACACGGCCGTCGCGCCGCCGCCGCATCACGCTATGGCCTGGCTGGACAGGGCCTTGGACCGCGACGGGCGCCCCTGAAGCAACATGATCGTCGCGTCATCACTGAGTTCATTCTCCTCTCCGATGACAGCCTCGCCTACGTCAGTGACTGGCTGCATACCACCGGACAGGCAGCCAGCCCTAAGCCGGGGGCTCGGGCTACGGTGCGGGCGGCGGGCTGATCCAGCCCACCAGCCCCTGTAGCACGAGTGAGTGGTCAATCAGGTGCGAGCGCCCACTAGCGCGCGAGCGCAGGCAGGTCGCGCCGGTCCGGGGTGACCCAGTGCTCTCGTGCCTCTGGGCTGCCAAGCAGCCCCGGCGAGTAGAAGTGCCCAAGCAGACCGGGATCGAGCAGCTGCGGGTTCCGGTCGAGGAACTCGGCAAACGTTCCGGCCGGCCAGCGCTCACGGTGCACGGCCACGCACCGCACCCACGATCTCGTGATCGTTTCGTGGAACCGGCTCTCCTGGCCGTGCGCGGCAGCCACCTGGCGGATCGCTCCGGCTACGGCGTCGGGCGCCAGGTCAGCACCGCGCATCGCAAGGTAACGCCACGCGAGCTCCACATGCTGGCGATGGCCAAAGCCCTCACCGCGGCCGAGAATCTCGTGCAGAACTCTCTGGTCTGCCTCGTCCATGAATGTGAGCCTAACGGGCGCGGCCGGGCGGCAGTATCTGCCAGGCCAGGTACCCGCGCAATATCAAGCCGGGCAGGGTGCTGCATGATCAATGTCGATCTGGTGGGGGCCTATAGCCCCCCTATTTCACATTCATCGCGAAGACGCGCGCCGGAGGAGGCTCAGCGCACGGGTCCGGCCGGATGCCAGCGCACGATACGGAAGCCGTAACGGACGGCCCGCTCGAGCCCGGCGCGGTCGAACTGGCCGTCGGGTCCGCGCGGAACTCCGATGAACGACGCAGACCGCGGGTTAGCTGCCGCCATCACGGCGAGCAGCTTGCCGATCTCGTCCACGTCGCTGACTACTTCCGGACTGACAGTGATGTCCTTGCCGCGGAGCCTGATCCGGACCGGGACGTCGGGCTTGAGGTTGAGCTTCCACCTGCCGCCGCCCGGCGTCAGCAGGACATCAGCGTCGCGCACGTAGCTGAGCGGCTGCCGGTAGGTCTTACCGCTCGTCCGGCCGACGATGAAGGCGAGCATCAGGCTGCCCCCGAGTGGCGTGCCGACCGGGAGTCCCAGGACCGCGCGCATCGGGACGTTGATGACGCGGAACGCACGTGCTTGCAGCCGCCGGCTGAGCGGCGGTCTGGCGGACTCGGGCATGGCGGCTACTCCTTCGGTCACGACTACTACTCCTTCAGTCATGGCTTGTCCTCGGCGAGCCCGGCCCACAAGGGCCGGCTGTCGGGTGGCGCGACGTTGGCGGCGAGCCGGCCGAGCAGGCTCTCAAGCGCCGCGATCTCTTGGTCGGTCACGTCCTTGCGGAGCTGAGCGTCGAAGGCGACAGCGGCCTGGCGCAGCCGCCCGAACGAAGACTCGCCCGCCTCAGTGAGCTCCACGACGTGGATCCGCCGGTTGGCCGGGTCCCGCCGCCTGGTGATCAGTCCGGCCGTCTCCATCGCGTTCAGGTGGTGCGTGAGCGTGGCTTCCTTGATCCCCATCGCCTCGGCCAGCTCACGCTGGCTGGCTATGTTGCGCATCTTCAGGTTGACCAGCACGAGCCACACCGGCAGCGAGCCGTCAGCGGCCGCCAGGGCGTCATCGAACGCTCGGCTAATCGCCCGGGACGCATGCGTGAGGTGGAGGCCGATGGGCGTGCGCGCAGGACGCATGACACGAAGGTTAGCATAATGTGTCGACGTCTAATCATTCGATCTCAAAGCAGTTCACGCAAGACCGCGCACAGGCGGGCGACCGAAGCGCTGAAGGAGTGGGCGGGCGGCGTGGCGTAACCGATGACCATCGCCGGGCCGAGTTCCTGCTCGCCCGCCCGGCAGCTAGCCAGCCCCTGCAGCGCCAGCCCGCGGGCCCCCGCGCGGGCGATGACATCGTCCTCCGCCACCCCGGCAGGCAGCTGGACCAGCACGTGCAGCCCGGCCGCAATCCCGGTGACCGCGACGCCAGGCACCTGCCGTCGGAGCTCGCTGACCAGCCGATCCCGCCGCTGCCGATAGGCCAGCCTGGCCCGCCGCACCTGCCGGTCGTAGCCGCCGGAACCGATGAACTCGGCAAGCGTGAGCTGATCAAGGCTGCTGCTCAGCCGGCTCGTCGCGCGCTTGATCTCGCTGATCTCGGCAACCAGCCGGTCCGGCACGACAAGCCAGCCGAGGCGCAGGCCGGGTACGAGGCTCTTGCTGGCAGTTCCGCCGTAGACCACATGCTCCGGCGCGAGCGACTGCAGCGCGCCCACCGCCTGACGGTCATACCGGAACTCGCCGTCGTAGTCGTCCTCGATAATCAGGCCGTTGCTGGCTGCGGCCCAGTCGACCGCCCGCCGCCGGCGTTCAGGCGCTAGCGCCACGCCCAGCGGGTACTGGTGCGCGGGCGTCAGCAGCATGGCGCCAGCGCTGGCGGGCAGTGCGCCGCCGGCCAGGGCGCCGCGGTCATCGACCGGCAGCGGCATCAGTGTCATCCCGGCCGACGTCGCCACCTGCCAGGGCGCCGGATGACCGTACGCCTCGATCGCCAGGGTCCGCTGGCCCCTGGCTCTCAGCAGGTCGCAGATTAGCTCCAGGCCCTGAGCGAAGCCGGCGCACACGATGACCCGCTTCGGCGTGACGCTGACACCGCGAGCGCGGGCGAGATACTCGGCCAGCGCGGCGCGAATCACAGGCAGGCCGCGCGGATCGCTGTAGCCAACCAGAGAGCGGGCAGGCGCGGCGCCCAGCGCCCGGCGGGCCGCCGCCAGCCAGGCCGCGCGGGGGAAAGCGGAGACATCCGGCAGACCGGGGCGCATGTCGTGCCTGACTGTGGCGGCCGCGCTCCCGGCTTCGAGCCCGCTGGCGAGCGGCACCGTCGCAGCACGCTCCGCGACCCAGGTGCCGCTGCCGTGCCTGGCCGCGAGCCAGCCCTCGGCGACGAGCTGACCGTAGGCGTCAGCAACGGTGTTGCGCGCGAGCCCGAGATCGGCTGCGAGCGCGCGCGAGGAGGGCAGTGCCGTCCCCGCCGCCAGCCGGCCAGTGCGTACCACCTCACGCAGCGCGGACTCAAGCGCAGCCCGTGGCCGGGTGCCGGACAGCTCGATGTGAAGGTCCAGGCCGGCCGAAGTGGCCCAGGTTTCCTGCATAGAATTGGATCTTAATCCTGGTCCTCCTACTCACTAGCCTGAAGGTATACGCAGGCAACGAGGAGGAATCCCATGACGACGGCACAGGCCAGGATCGACTTCGAGAAGCACGCCGCAGGCTTCTACCGCGCTATGGCTCATCTCGACCAGGCGGCGACCAAGGAACTCGACAACGCAGGCATCGACGTACGACTGCGCGAGCTGGTCCGGATCCGCGCATCCCAGCTCAACGGTTGCGCGTTCTGCATCGACATGCACACCAAGGACGCGCGGGCGGCCGGGGAGACCGAGCAGCGGATTTACGCCCTGGCGGCCTGGCGGGAGACACCATTCTTTGACGACAGGGAACGGGCTGCTCTTGGGCTGGCAGAGTCCGTCACGCTGATGCCGCAGACGCACGTGCCGGACGCCGACTTCGCGGCGGCGGCCGAGCAGTTCTCCGAGCCCGAGCTCGGCGCGCTGATCAGCCTCATCGTGACGATCAATGCATGGAACGCGATTGGCGTCACCACGCACGCCTGGCTGCCGGGCTCCTACCAGCCGTGACCGGACCAGCTAGCCTCGCCGATGGCGCATCGGCGGCGGCGAGCGCGGCGAGCGCGCTGCGGGCCATGCACGCTGGCCCGCGGCCGCTCATCCTGCCCAATGTCTGGGATGCGGTGAGCGCCGGCGCGTTCGCCGCGGCTGGATTCGGGGCGCTGGCGACGTCAAGTTCGGCGGTCGCCGCGACACTTGGCTATGCCGACGGTGAGACGCCAGCCGCTGAGATGCTGGCCGTGGTCGCCAGGATCGCGAGCAGCGTGAGCGTGCCCGTGACAGCCGACGTCGAGACCGGTTACGGCCTCGCGCCCGCCGAGCTCGTTGCCAGGCTGATCGAGGCTGGCGTCGCGGGCTGCAACCTGGAGGACTCCGATCGAGCGTCGGGCATGCTAGCCGAGCCGGAACGGCAGGCTGACTTCCTGGCAGCCGTCCGCGCCGAAGCTGGCGCCGAGCTGGTGATCAACGCCAGGGTCGACGTCTACGTCCGGCAGCCGACCGGAAGCCACGCAACGGACCGGGCCAGCCGGCAGGCAGTCACGGACGACGCGGTCGCCCGGGCGAACCGCTACCTGGGCGCGGGCGCGGACTGCACATACCCGATACTCGCGCCCGCCACCGCCGTGGCGGAGCTTGTGCGGCGCATCCAGGGTCCGGTGAATGCGATATTCCTGCCGGGCGGGCTCACCCTCGCTGACCTGGCCGAGCTCGGCGTCGCCAGGATCACCTTCGGCGGCGGGCTGCATGCCAGGGCCACGCGGGCAATCCAGGACATGGCCGCTGCCCTGGCCGCCGAGGTCTAGACCCACGGCAGCGCCCTAGTCCCACTGCAGCGGCAGCGACTCCACCCCGTAGATACCTTCCACGCCGCCCAGCACGGCCGGTCCGGCGGCCTCCAGGCCTGCCATCCTGCGGCGCAAGGAAGGCCAGTGCCTCCTCCAGTTCAGCCCTGGCCAGGTTGGCGCCGAGGCAGAAGTGCGCGCCCGCGCCGAAGGTCAGCAGCCGCCCGTCCCGGGTGGCGGTGATGTCGAAAACCTCACCGTTTGCCTGCTCGCGGTTACCGCGCTCGGCGCAGACAGCCACGATCGTGCCGGCCGGGAACAATACGCCGCGATACTCGATGTCCTCGAGGCAGAGCCGCGCAGTGAACGGCGTAATCGGCTCGGCTCTCAGCACCTCCTCGACCGCCCGGCTGACGAGCTCGGGCTGCTGCCGCAGCCGTTCCCACTGATCTGGGTGCGCAACGAAGAGCCGCATCGCGTGCGACAACTGCGCCTGCGTAGTGTCGACGCCGCCCGCGATCACGTTGAGTACGAGGTTGACGCATTCCGCGTGCGACAGCCGGTCACCCGCATCCGCCGCGCTCAACAGCGCGGTCAGCAGGTCATCTCCGGGCTCCGACCGGCGCTTCTCCAGCAGCGCCTCGACGTAGTCATAGACCTCTTCGGCAGCCCGTTCCATTTGCGGTATCTGGGTCGTGAGCGCCTGGATGTCGAACTGCCGCTGGATCAGGCTGGACCATTCCTGCAGCCTCGGGGCGTCCGCCTCGGGCGCGCCGAGCACGGCCGCGATAGTCAGCGCCGGGTAGGGCCGCGAGATCGCCGCGACGAACTCACAGCTCCGGTTCGCCTCGACGGCCGACCAGAGCCGGCCGATGTAGGCCCGCATGACCGGCCGCCAGCGGTCGGCTGCCCGTGGGGTGAAGGCCCCGCCGACCAGCGCCCGCAGCCGGCGGTGCTGGTCGCCCTGCTGGTTAAGTATGTTCGCGTCGATCTGCTCGCGGAGCCGGCCTGACGTAACGCCGAACAGGTCAGCGATCTCCCTGCCGGGGAACGCGGTAGCGCGCGATCGCAGGAAGAACTCCGCTGACTCCCGGTCCAGGACGATGAAGGCCAGCGGCGAGGTGGCCAGCCAGCCATACTCGCCCTGCCCGGCGACTTCGGCCAGCCGCTCGTGGTAAGTGTCCCCGGATAGCTCTCCGCCGGTGAGGTCAACCGTGGCCAGGCTGAGTTCGGAAATGACGGTCATGGCCAACACCGTCTCGCGTCGGGCCAGTGCGGCGCAAGATCCCGGCCGGCCGTGGCCACCTCAGCCCAGCCCACGCCGGGCTCCCGTCACCCCGCCGCGGGCTCAGCCGACGTCAGCGGCAGCCGCCCGTCCACCTGCTCCGACTCCCAGGAGCCGCGGATCCAGGCATGGGCTGGGTCGTCACTGAACGCCATCGACCGCTCGGCCGCCGGGCCGGCCAGCACATTGAGGTAGTAGAGATGATGGCCCGGAGCGGCCATCGACGGCCCGTGATAGCCGTGCGGCACCAGCACCGCGTCGCCGCTGCGGACCTCGGCCAGGACGTCGATCTCCCGGTCCGGGCCCGATGAGTAGACCCGCTGGTACGCCATGCCCGTGCCGCGCTCTGCCTCGGCAATCTCGAAGTAGTAGATCTCCTCAAGCACGGCCTCGCCTGGCGCCGGCCGGTCATGCTTGTGCGGCGGGTAGGACGACCAGTTGCCGGCCGGCGTGAGCACCTCAACGGCCACGAGCTTGTCGCACTCGAACGCGTCCGGCCTGCAGAAGTTGTTGACCTGACGGCTGGCCTGGCCGGCGCCGCGCAGCTCGACTGGCACATCGCCGGCCGCACCGTACCGAACGGGCAGCTGCCGGGAGGCCAGCGCGCCCGGCAGCGCGAACCGGCCGCCCGCAGCACTGCCGATCGTGACCGTGGCATCGCGCGGGACGTAGCCGAAGTCAGATACGCCGCTGAACACGCTGGCGCGCCCGGCGAGCTCCAGGTCGGTCCCTGCGGCGCTAACCGTGCAGCTGCCGGACAATGGCAGCACCAGCATCTCCTCCGGCCCGGTTTCGAAGCTCGACAGCTCCCCCGGTCCGAGGCTGAGCACGCGGAGCGAGCAGAACGTCCAGCGTGCGGCTGCCTGGCCTATCTCGAGCTCGAACTGGCCAGATCCACTGCTGCCCGCCGGCAAGTGGTACCGGACGGTCACAGCAAGCTCACAGCGGTGTCAACGGCGCTCGCCACGTCCCCGGCCGACGGGTACAGCAGGCTGCGACCCACGACAAGGCCGCGTACCGTCGGCAGCGCCAGTGCCTGCTTCCAGTTGTCGAACATGACATCCTGATCGACGGCCGGGTCGCCGCCGAGAAGCAACACCGGCAGGGTCGAAGCCTCGGCGACCCGCTCCATCTCCGCGACCACCGGCAGCTTCAGCCAGGTGTACGCCGAGGTGGTACCGAGCCCGGCTGCGATCGCGACCGACCGGATGACCGCCGCCGGACTCAGGTCGT
Organism: uncultured Actinomycetota bacterium; assembly: GCA_963808215.1. Classification (GTDB taxonomy): domain Bacteria; phylum Actinomycetota; class Actinomycetes; order Streptosporangiales; family Streptosporangiaceae; genus JAJYUU01. The sequence goes on along the minus strand of CAWEEY010000014.1, from coordinate 93,008 downwards.
TATGCCGCCCGCCGCTGCCGCGCGTCATCATGAACGGCTCGATCATCACCGGCATGTGCGACTCGGCCAGCTCGCTCACAGCGTTGCTGCATGCCTCCAGCGTCCTGGCGGTCGCCGGGTCGTCCGGATCGACCCGCAGCAGCATCTTGCCGGCGTCCAGGTTCCTTGCCACGATGGCGGCCGCCGAGTAGCAGGTGAACCGGTCGTCCATCTCGAACACCGCGTCCTGCAGGCCGCCGCGATTCATCGACCCCACGGCGATCTTGTTATCCAGTGCGCCGAGCAGCAAGAGGTCCTCGATGATGTCGGCGGTCCCGAGCACCCCGTCGACACCCGGCCGGCCGAGCGCCACTATCACGCGGTCCAGCAGGTCGAACCGGTTTTCCATGGCCATCGGGTCGCGGCCGACGCCGAGGATGCCACGGGCCGTATGGTCAGCCGCAATGATCATCAGCCGGCCGGTCTCGCCGAGCAGCGGGCGGCGCGGCCGGCTGGCCGCGGCTGCCGCGATGGCACCAGGGTCGTGCGCTCGCGTCTCGATCAGGCGGCGCCGCAGTTCCTCACGCATGTGCTCCCTCTCCCAGTAGTGCCCCCACCTCTGCCGCCGTGGGCATCGCATCCGAGCAGGCGATCCGCGAGGCAACGATGGCTCCCGCCGCGTTCGCGAACGCGATGGTCGCAGCGAGGTCCCAGCCCGACAGCAGTCCATGACAGAGCGCGCCGCCGAATGCGTCCCCTGCGCCGAGCCCGTTCACGACGTCGACGCGCACTGGGGGGACGCGGACCTGCCCGTTCCGGTCGGCCGCGAGTACCCCCTCAGGACCGAGCTTAACGATGGCAAGCTGCGGGCCGAGATCGAGCAGGGCCTGAGCGATCCGGGCCGGGTCCCTGGACCCGACGGCGACTTCGCATTCGTCGAGATTGCCGACGACCACCGTGGCCGAGGCGATCGCCTGCCTGCCCCACCGCCGGGCCTGCGCCGTCGATTTCCAGAACATGGGCCGGAAGTCCAGGTCAAGTATCGTCGGGTGCGTGCGGCGGCGGCAGGCGAGAGCCGCGAGCGTAGCCGCCCGGCTTGGCTCGGCCGACAGGCCAGTAACTGTCGCCCAGAACACGCTGGCGGCGCCGATCGCTGCGTAGTCCAGCTCCTCGGGCCAGATCTCCAGGTCCGGCGCCTTCGGGAGCCGGTAGAAGTACAGCGGGAAGTTGTCCGGAGGGAAGATCTCGCAGAACGTCACCGGCGTCGGCAGCGCGGCCACCGGCGTGACGAATCGGTCATCGACTCCGTAGCCGCGCAGCGCGCGGTGCACGAACTCGCCGAAAGGATCGGCGCCGGTTCTCGTGATGACCGCTGCCCGCCGGCCGAGCCGGGCGGCAGCGACCGCGACATTGGCAGGGCTGCCGCCAAGGTACTTGCCGAAGGTGCTGACGTCCGCGAGCCCGACGCCGATCTCCAGCGGGTAGATGTCGACGCCCGCACGGCCCATAGTGATGAGCTCGAAAGGGTTGCCGTCACGTGCCGAAGTCGCTGTCACGTGCGGCGACCCGGACGGCCACAACAGCGAGCTGACGTCATGGTTACCAGAAACCACGTTGGTAACGTTTCCGCAACCGTTACTCCTGGAGAATTCAGCAGTCATGACGCAACATGCCTTGCGAGTCCGGCTGCCAGACGTCGCAGAGATAGCTGGCTAGGGTCGGACCGTGGCGGACATCGACGCGGACGCGCTCGTCCTTGGTGCCGGGGTTATCGGCCTCACCACGGCTGTCTGCCTGGCCGAGGCCGGCCTGACGGTCGTCCTGGCGGCGGCGGAGCCGCCAGGGCAGACCACCTCGGCGGCGGCCGGAGCGATCTGGGGCCCGCATCTGGTCGGTATGGACGACCGCGTCGCGCGCTGGGCCGACGCCACACTGGACCGGCTCGCGTCGCTCAGCCAACCGGCCCTGGGCGCGAGCGGCCTGGCAGGCATCGTGCGCACCGCCACCGGGATGGCTGCCAGCCGTGAGCATGGCGCGGCCCCGCCCGAATTCGCCGGCCGGCGGAGGCGACCTGGCGCCGTGCCCGCCGGGCCAGATCCCCGTCGGCTATGCGTCCGCCTGGCGCCTCACCGCGACGATCGTGTCGATGCCCGGCTACCTGGACTACCTCGCCGGGCGTTACGGCCGGGCTGGGGGGGCTACCACGTTCCCGGTAAGAATCGGCTCGCTCGGCGACGCGAGGGTGCTCGCGCCATCCGCCCGTGTCATCGTCAACTGCACGGGCTGCGGCGCCCGCGACCTGGTGCCAGACCCCGATGTGACGCCGGTGCGCGGGCAGGTCGTGGTGGCCGCCAACCCGGGCCTCACCGAGTTCTTCGTCGGCACCAGCAGCAGCGACCCTGGTGACCTGACGTACATGTTTCCGCATGGCGACGTGGTGGTTCTCGGGGGTACCGAGCAGCCGGGCAACTGGAGCCTCGAGCCGGACCCGGCGACCGCCACGCAGATCATTGCCGCCTGCGCAGCGATCGAGCCGGCCCTGCGGACGGCGCCCGTACTCGGGCACCGGGTCGGGCTGCGGCCCGCCCGGACGCGGGTGCGCCTGGAGGCCGTGCGCCAGAAGACGGAGCAGGACGGCGAGGTCACCATCGTGCACAACTACGGGCACGGCGGCGCGGGTGTAACGCTGTCCTGGGGCTGCGCGGAAGACGCGGCCGAACTCGTGCTCGCCGCACTCGGCTGAGCCCGCCCGCTGCGTCAGAACCCGGGGAAGATCGCCCGCAGCTTGTCCAGCGTTTCGGCATCGCCCGACACAGAGGATGGCGTGTGCGCCGGGTCAAGCCGCCCGTAGGCAAGCCGCAGCAGCGCCTCGGCCGGCATCGACACGTGCGGCACGTCCGCGCCGCGGACTGACTGGCCTGGCCAGTTCTCCATCGTCACCGACTCACCCGACGTCAGCAGATAGTCCCGGTCCGGAATAGTGGTCGTGATCCGCGCCGCGAACGGCTCGGCCAGCGGCTTGCCCAGCCGCGGCGCGAGGAACTGCGGCACGTTGTCGATCAGCAGCCCGACAGCATCGGCCTGCACAGTGGCCGCGGGGTCCTGCATCACCGCGAGGTCCCAGGTGTGCAGCACGTGCTCGCCGAGCCGCATCCGGACCATGCCGACCGCGTCGAGCCGCATCATGCCGAAGAAGTCCATGTCAATCGCGGCGAGCTGCTCGTCGGTCAGCGCCTCCAGCGTCTGTATGTGCTTCTCGTCGGACTCATCGCGTCGGCGGTTTGCTGATCAGGACTCTTGCCGTTCCACCTGTCCCATACCGGCCGAACGCCTCACGTCCTACCGGCTCGACTCACCGAGCGCGCCGGGCAGCGTCAGCAGCGCGATCTCGGCTCCGCTGCCGAGGTGCGATAGCACCTGAGCATTGCTCCAGTCCCGGCAGTACGACTGGCCGCGGACCTGCTCAGGCGTCATCGGCTGCGCCAGGCCGGCCAGCCGCTCATGCGACTCGCGCAGGGTCGCGATCCAGGTACGGGGGTCCGTCGCTCACTATCCGTGCCTCCTTAGTTACGAAACGAGGCCGTTCCGGATCCCGGCCACTGCCCGGCCGCCGCTAGGCTGGGCAGAATGGATATCGGATTCGGCGCCCCGGTATCGGGCGCGTGGGCCACACCGCAGAATCTAGCCGCCTTCGCTGCGGCCGCTGAACGCGGTGGGTACTCATCACTGTGGAGCTTCCAGCGGCTGCTCGTCCCGGCCGGCTCCGGCATGGACCCGGTCTACCAGAGCGTGCTCGACCCGATGGCAGCGCTGTCGTTCGCAGCCGCGGTCACCAGCCGTCATCCGGCTCGGCGTCGCCATGATCAACATGCCGTTCGTCTCGCCTGGTTACCTCGCCAAGCAGGCGACCGCGGTAGACGTGCTGTCTGGCGGGCGCCACGACCTCGGCCTCGGCATCGGCTGGATGCCGGAGGAGTTCGCGCTCACCGGCGCCGACATGGCCAGGCGCGGGGCGCGGGCAACCGAGTACGTGCAGGTGCTGCGGACGCTCTGGCGCGGTGGCGAAGTCTCGTTCGACGGCGAGTTCTACCAGGTACCGCTGGGCACCCAGGCGCCCGTTCCGGTTCAGGCCGGCGGGCCGCCGGTCCTGCTGGGCGGCCTGGCTAAGCCCGCGCTGCAGCGGGTCGGCCGGATCGCGGACGGCTGGATTACCTCCAGCCGGACCGACCTGTCCAAGATCGATCAGCTGATCGCGGTGGTCAGGGAGTCCGCTGCGGCAGCCGGGCGCGATCCCGGATGCGCTGCGGGTCATCTGCCGTGGCGTCGTACGGGCGGGCGAGCCGGTAGACGGGCCCGGACGGGCGGCGGCTGCTGCTGTCCGGGGACTACGACCAGATCCGGGCCGATACCGAATGGCTGGCGACGCTCGGGGTGACCGAGGTGTTCTACGACCTCAACTGGGATCCGCAGATCGGGTCGCCTGACGTGGCTGAAGCCGCCGCGAGGGCGCGCGCCGAGCAGATCATGCAGGCGCTGGCCCCGGCGGCCCGCTAGCACATGGCGATCAGCGGAGCTCGGCGATGAGCCCTTCGTCCCGGCAGGCGCCCGGCAGGCTGCAGTAAGAGCCGAACGTCCAGGCCACGCGTGAATGCGGCACAGCCGCCAGCGAGAACCCGTCGGTGTTGAACGACCGAGACGGCGAGAACCGCTTAGTAGTGACAAAGCGCTTACCGGTCCAGTGCACGAAGTCGATGCCCGGACCGAGAGTCCCGGCCAACCACAGGCCGCCGTGGTCGTCGGACACTGCCCAGTTGCATTCACCGCGGGAATCCGGCCGGTAGAACGGCTTCCACTTGCTGCCATCCCAGCGCATCGCGCACGCGGTCGGGTGCGTGGCGGACGCCTCGGCGACGAACACTTCCTTCGGCGAGTCGGCGACGATCGACGGATGCGCGCGCGTCCGCCGGACCGCGAGCCCAGACCGCTGCCAAGCCGATCCAGTCCACCGGTATACATACGGCAACGACGTGGTGATGTAGCCATCGTGATGCGGGGCGGCCTTTGTCCGCGAATAGCTGTCGCCGACCAGCCAGACGCCTGCCCTTGAGCTGGCAGACACGCTCGCGATCATCTGCGCCCGCAGCGGATAGGTCGTCCACGTGGCGCCGTTCCAATGCGAGGTGGCGGTGCAGCCGCGGCCCGAATCGCTGCTGTAGTAGCAGTTCTGCAAACTCCCGCCCTGGACCCAGATGTCGTTGTCGCTCAGCACTGCTCATCGGCTGGCCGCCGGTCGGCAGCTGAAGCTCACTCCACTCGCCGTCTTGCCAGTGCAGCGCCTGGTAGGGCGGCGTGGCGTCCTCGCCAAACACCCAGAAATCGGTGGCCGACAGCGCGAAGATCGCCGACGGCAGGAAGGTGGACTTGTCCGGGTACGACATCGAGCGCCAGCTAGCGCCGTTCCAGTGCAGCAGCAGTCCGGTCAGCACGTGGCTGCGGTTCAGTCCAATCGCCCAGGCGTTGTCCGGCCCGGTCGCGGAGACCGCGGTGATGTCCATGCCTGGCTGCCGGTACTCGACGTGCCAGGTCGGAGTGCGTGACGTGGCGGTCGCGCTGGCCGGTCCTGAGGCTGCAACTGTCAGCGCGAGTCCAGGGATTGCAAGTAGTGCGGTCAGGCCAGCGCGGATCGAAGCCCGTCGGCTCATGAATTGGTTCCCCCGAATAGGAGCGAATTGAAGTCTTGGAATGAGATATCAGACTTTGCACCGAGTTGCCAGTACATAATTCGGCCACATCGTCCCTGCTAGCATCACGCCACGTGAGCGATAAGCCAGCCGAGACGCCGGTCCGGGTCGTTCCCTACGACCAGTCCTGGCCGCGCTGGGCCGAAGCTGAGCTGCGGCACTGACCGACAGCCTGGGCGACCTGGTCCTGCACGCCGCGCACATCGGCAGCACGTCGATTCCGCAGATGGCGGCCAAGAACCTGCTGGACCTGCAGCTGTCGGTCTGGGACCTGCCAGAGGCAGCGGCGGCGTTTGACGCCCCGCTGGCGGAGCTCGGCTACGTCCGCCGCCCGTACGAGCACGACCATGTGCCTGCCGGGGATGACAGCGACCCGGACAATGTGGGCGAAGCGCTTCTGGATGCGCAGGAACCATCCCGGCGGCGATGTCAACCTGCACGTGCGGGTCGTCGGGTCGCCGAATGAGCGGCTGGCCCTGCTGTTCCGCGATTACCTGCGCGCGCATCCGCTCGCGGTGGCTGCCTACAGCCGGTTCAAGCTGGCGCTCGCCGCGCAGGTAGGCGACCTGGCTGCCTATACCGACATCAAGGATCCGGTCGTTGACCTCGTCGTCGCGGCGGCAGGCGAGTGGGCCGCCGCGACAGGCTGGCAGCCGCACGCGACCGGCGCCTGAGCATCGGCCCCGCCATTCGACCGCTGCCGGCATGCCTCAGCCCCCGGCTCCCATCTGCCCTCACAGGTAATCGGGATGAGTTCCCGGTTGGCCATCTCGCACCTTCGGGTCTGCGCCCGACCACCGCCCACTGCCGGGTCCGGAGTGCTCGGTGGCTGGCGTCACGCCGGCGCCTCGTCCGCATCAGGCCGGCGCTGCGCCGGATCGGTGAGCGCCGGCGGCTCGTAGCCGCGGTCGGCCGGGTTGAGGTTCATGCCGGGCGGCACGATCTCATCGATCCGGTCGAGCAGGTCGGCGGGCAGTCCGTCGACCGGCGCGCCGAGCTGGCTCTCCAGGTGCTCCATCGTGCGCGGGCCGATGATCGCCGACGTCACCGCCGGATGGCTCAGCACGAAACCGAGCGCCAGGTGGATCAGCGACATGCCCGCCTCGGCGGCCAGCTTGGCCAGCCGGTCGGCCGCCTCCAGTTTCCGCTGGTTGCCCGGCAGGCTCATGTCGAACCGATGCGGCAGCCGCTGCGCCCGGCGGCTGGCCGGCAGGTCGCCGTCCAGCCGGTACCGGCCGGACAGCCAGCCGCTGGCCAGCGGGCCCCAGCTAATGACGCCGAGCTGATACCGCTGGCAGGCCGGCAGCACGTCCGCCTCCATGCCGCGAACGAGGATCGAGTACGGCGGCTGCTCGCAGACGAACCGCTCCCGGCCGCGCCGCTGCGCGGTCCACTGGGCTTCGACGATCGATTCGGCCGGGAACGTGGAATGCCCGGCGTAGCAGATCTTTCCCGGCCTGGATCAGGTCCGAGAGCGCGGCGAGAGTCTCGTCGATATCGGTCGCCGGGTCCGGCCGGTGAATCTGGTACAGGTCGATGTAATCGGTACCGAGCCTGCGCAGGCTGTTCTCGCACTCCCTGATCAGCCAGCGGCGTGAGTTGCCGCGCTCGTTGACGTCTTCGCCCATCGACGCCGTGCGCCTTGGTGGCGAGCACGACGTTGGCCCGGCGGCCGCCAGCCAGCGCCTTGCCGACGATCAGCTCCGACTCGCCCGATGAGTACACGTCGGCGGTGTCGATGAAGTTGATGCCAGAGTCGAGCGCCCGGTGGATGATCCGGACCGACTCCTCATGATCGGGATTGCCCCAGGCGCCGAACATCATCGCGCCCAGGCAGAGCGGGCTGACCTGGACGCCGGTGGAGCCGAGTACGCGCATGCTCATAGCGGTAACCCTATGGCTGAGCGCGATCCCGCGAGAGCAGGCGGCTAGCGCGTCGTGCCTGGCGCGGGCAGCATCCCGAGCTCGATCGCCCTGGTGACGGCCGCGGTCCGGTCGGAGACGCCGAGCTTGCCGAACGCGCGCAGCAAGTGCGTCTTGACCGTCGCCTCGCTGATGTACAGCGCGCGGCCGATCTCCGCGTTGGTCTGGCCGCGGGCCACCAGCGTCAGCACTTCGGTCTCCCGCGCCGACAGCGGCTCAGCCGCCGGGCGGCGCAGGTGCGAGACAAGCCGGCCGGCCACCGTCGGGCCGAGCACGGTCTCGCCCCGGGCGGCGGCCCTGATCGCGCTGACCAGGTCCGGCCGCGGCGTGTCCTTCAGCAGGTAGCCGGTCGCGCCGGCCTCGACCGCCCGGACGATGTCGGCGTCGGTCTCATAGGTGGTCAGCACGACCACCCGGGTGCCGGGCGCAGTCGCCAGGATGCCCGCGGTGGCCGCGACCCCGTCGCCGCCCGGCATCCGCAGGTCCATCAGCACGACGTCCGGCCGGTGCAGCCTGGCCATGGCGACCGCCTCGTCGCCGGACCCGGCCTCGCCGACCACGGTGATGCCTGGCTCGGCCGCCAGCATGCCGCGCAGGCCCTCCCGGACAACCGGATGATCATCGGCGATCAGCACCGTCAGCGAAGCAGGCGGTCCGCGCCTGGCCGTGACGTTGCCAGGTCCCGTCATCCGGCACCTCGACCTGCACCGACGTGCCCTGCGCCGGGGCGCTGCGCACGGCGACCGTGCCGCCTGCCTCGTCGACCCGCGCGCGCATCCCGCTCAGTCCGTAACCGCCGTTGACCAGCGCCGGGTCGAACCCGGCGCCGTCGTCGGTCACCTCCAGCCGGACGCTGGCCGCGGCGTAGCAGAGCCTGACCGCGACGCTGCTGCGCGGCCGCGTGCTTGCGGACGTTCGCCAGCGCCTCCTGACCGGTCCGCAGCAGCACGACCTCGGTCGCGGCCGGCAGCGCGGCGGCCGGTCCCGTCGACCGAGAAGCTGGCGCTGATGCCAAGCTCAGCGCCGGCCCGCTCGGTGATCCGGCGCAGCGCGTCCTCCAGCGTGCCGGCCTGAAGCTGGGCCGAGGCGAGCCCGCCGACCAGGGTCCGCGCCTCGGCCAGGTTCTCGCGGGCGGTCTGCGCGGCCAGGCTGAGCTGGCCGCGCGCAGTATCCGGCGACAGCTCGAGCTGCGCCTCGGCCGCCTGGATCAGCATCAGGATGCTGGAGAAGCCCTGCGCCAGTGTGTCGTGGATCTCGCCGGCCAGGCGCTGCCGCTCGGCCATCACGCCCGCCTGCCGGCTGACTTCCGCCAGCTCCGCCCTGGTCGCCTCGAGCTGGGCGATCAGGCTGGCTCGCTCGCCGCTCTGGGTGATGATCCGGCCGATGTAGCCGCCGAAGGCGACGGTGAACGCGGAAGGATCGCGACGAACAGCGCGATCGCAGTCTCCAGGCCGGCCGGGTCCGCGGTCCCAGTAGCCAACCGAGGCCGCGCCGATGGCGGTCATGACGACCAGCGCGGTATCAGCGCCCGCCGCGCCGGCAGCACGCTGGTAGCACTGCGGCAGGAGCGCGATGGCCAGGAACCAGGTGTTGGGCGCCTGCAGGTCCGCGACCGCGAACAGCAGCGACGACGCCGGTCATGTAGATCACCGCGCGCCTGGTCAGGTGCCCTGCGGCCGACCGCATGTGCGGGCGGCCGACCAGGAGGTACCAGGGCGCCATCGCGGCCAGCGCGTCGACCGCGAGCGCGGTCCGGTCGGCCGATCCGGCCGAGCCGCAACCACCGCGAGCACGGCCAGGAAGACCAGGCCGTACAGCAGGTCCCAGCGGGGCATGCCGGTGTCCCACGCGTCGCCGCCGGTGCTGCGGCTGGCCGCCGCCGCAGGCACGCGGCCGGCGCCGCGGGCACCGGCCGGCCGCGCGCCGACAGCTGGCGGCACGGCTAGCCGTCCCGGCTCGAGCCGCCAGCGGAATGTCGTCAGGCACAGCACCAATCCTCCGACAATCCAGGCCGCCAGCACTAGCGCTGTCTGGCCGTGCTGCCAGGCGTGCGCAGGCTCGAGGCTGGCCGCCTGGGCGGGCAGGAATACCGAGCGCAGGCCCTGGCTCATCCATTTCAGCGGGAAGACCGACGCGATGTGCTGCAGCCACGGCGGCACGTTACTGAACGGCACGTAGACGCCGGAGATGAACTGGAGCACCAGGAACGGCAGCGTGATCACCGGGAACGAGTTCGTCGCGGAACTCGACAGGCTGCTGATGCCGATGCCGATCAGCGAGCAGGCGACGGTGCCGAGGACGAAGACCCAGGCCAGCGTCCACCACCTGGCCGCCGGACGTCGGCAGGTGCAGGTGGTAGAACGCCATCCCGACCGCGACCAGCACGACCACCTCGGCGACCGTGCAGACGAAGACCTGAATGATCTTGCCGATGAAGTAGGCGGCGGGCGGCATCGGCGTCCCGCGCAGCCGCTTCAGCGTTCCGCGCTCGCGCTCGGCGGCGATGGTCAGCCCGAGGTTCTGGAAGCTGGTCGCGCCGATGCCGCCCGCGATCATGCCTGCCGTGAAGAGCTGGCCGACCGTGACGCCGCGGAGCGGCGGCCTCGTGCCCGAAGATCGAGCCGAGCAGGACCAGCAGGATTGCCGGCAGCGCGAAGACGAAGACGACTGTCTGCCGCTCCCGGAAGAACGCCCGGACCTCCAGCCGGCCCCTGGCCAGGCCGGTCCGCAGCGCGCCGGGGAGGCGAATCGGCTCACCGCGCGTCCGCGCGGCGTGCGTTACGGCTACGGGCGTCGCGGTCATCGGCTGCTCCGATCAGCTCGAGGTACACGTCTTCCAGGCTCGGCCGGATGACGGTCAGGCCAGGCACTTCGCCGCCGAACTGGGCCGCCAGGCTCGGCCACGACCTCCGTCGGCGTCGCCGTCTGCACGCGTTCGCCTGCCGTCGGGCGCATCCCAGCTGACCTGCGCGTCCTGCGTCTCCCGTCCGCCCAGCGCGGCCGGCGTCACCGACGCGACCACCCGGCCGCTGGCCAGCACGCCACCCGGTCGGCCAGCGCCTCGGCCTCGGCCAGGTAGTGCGTGGTCAGCAGGATCGTCGTGCCGTCGGCGGCCAGGTTCCTGATCAGGTCCCAGAACTGCCGCCGCGCCTCCGGATCAAACCCGGTCGTCGGCTCGTCCAGGAACAGCAGCTCCGGGCGGCCGACGATGCCCAGCGCGACGTCGAGCCTGCGTCGCTGGCCGCCCGACAGCTGGTGGCCCCGGCGGCCTGTCGAGCCCGGCAAGGCCGGCGAGCTCGATCACCTCGGCGCGGATCCCGCGGCTGCGGGTAGAACCCGGCGAACATGCTGACCATCTCGGCCACGGTGAGCTCCGGCTCCGCGGTCAGCTGCAGGACGATGCCGATCCTGGCCCGCCAGTTCCGGCCAGCGCTGGCCGGATCCTCGCCGAGCACCGCCACCGTGCCACCGTCCCGGTGGCGGTAGCCCTCGAGGATCTCAACCGTGGTGGTCTTGCCAGCCCCGTTCGGGCCCACCAGCGCGAACACCTCGCCGCGGCTGATGTCCAGATCGATGCCGTCGACTGCGACCGACGGAGCCGTAGCTCTTGCGGAGCCCGCGAACTGTGATGGCGTTTTCGTTGCTCATACCACCCAGCGTGCCGGCTTGCGACGTCATCCCGCGCCGGTCGAGCGGCTGCACCTGGTGTCCACCGTCCGGTGGACACCAGGTGAGCTACGCGGCGGCCGGAGAGTTGTCAGGCCTGCTACCGGCTGACCGGACCGGAGCGCATCAGTGATGTCCTGAAGGATCCGAGCTGGCTCCGTCCGGACTTGACGCGGGCTCACGTGCATGGCCCGAATCCCGACCGCGATGAGCCGGTCGTGCCGCCGCATGGTGTCCTCCCACTCGTCGGGCCCGAGATGCCACTCACGAGAGTCGATCTCCACTGCCACTGCGGCCTCGGGCCACCAGGCGTCCGGTACCGCCAGTAGCTTGCCGTCGAGGATCAGCCGCGGGTTGAACAACGGCTGGGGCAGCCCGGACTTCCTGATCAGATCACGGAAGTCGGCCTCAGCGGGTGACCGGATGCACCGGCCCTGCTGGACGGCGCTCGCCACCACCGCCCGCACCTCGGATCTCTTTGTCAAGCCGACAACGGTGTCCGCCACTGCCCTGGCCGGCGGCGCGTAACGGAGTGCCAGGTCGCGCATCTCGGGGTCCGGCAGCCGCCAAGTGCGATGGATGACCACGAACGCGCGGCTGACGCGCTGCCGCCCGGCCGGTACCAGCACGTCAACCCGGCGTGTCTCAGGGGCCTTGAGCCGGTACCGGTGCAACGCAGCGGGCCCGGTGATGACGCCCGACTGTCCCGCGTACAGCAGCGCCGCCGTCTGTAACTGCTCGGTCGTCGGCTCCCCGGTCGAGGTCAGGTAGATGCCGGGCAGCAACCGCCGCCAGGGCCCGCCGGGCCGGTAACGATGCCTGAGCGCGTCTGGGCTGACGCCGCAGGACAGTGCCTGCGTCCTCGACAGGACGCCGCGCTGGAATTCAAAGAGCCAGGCGATCTCGCGGTCATCGAGCGTCACAGCGATGAGATTGGCAGCCGATGCCGACAAAATGGCCGTCAGCGGGCGGAGCAGCCGAGCGCCGGGCCGCGCAGGCAGGCGCGGGTTGCCCATGACCGCAAATGAATGTGGACTTAGTGGTGCTATACAGCCCCACCTAAGTCACATTCACCTGGGAAGCTCTGGTCCATGCCCGCTAGCCAAGATGGCCGTGATCGCTTGCGCCGGTACTGGGACAAGGAGGCTGCGTCTTACGACAAGCAGATGCAGTTCTTCGAGCGGCTTCTCTCGCCTGACGGCCGTACCTGGGTCTGCGGGCAGGCCTCAGGAAAGACCCTCGAAGTAGCCGTCGGCACCGGGCTCAACTTGCCCTTCTATCCGGGGCAAGTTCAGCTAACCGGCGTGGACTTCAGTCCGGCGATGCTCAACATCGCACGGCGAAGATCGGAGGAACTTGGCCGCCCTGTAGATCTTCGCGAGGCGGACGCCCATGACCTGCCCTTCCCCAACGCCTCCTTCGACACCGTGGTATGCACCTACGGGCTGTGTGCCATCCCAGATGAGAGCCGCGCGGTCAGCGAGATGAACCGGGTGCTGCGGCCGGGCGGGCTCTTGCTGCTCGTAGATCACATCGAAGGTCGCGCCTGGCCGACGCGGGCCATACAGCGCCTCGCCGAAGTCGTAACCGTGCCTCTCCAGGGGGAACACTTCCTGCGCCGTCCGCTGTATCACGTCCGTGCCGAAGGGCTGAGTATCGAGCAGTGCGAGCGCTTCAAGCTCGGACTCATCGAACGGCTCGCCGCCCGCAAACCCGCGGATACCTGCGTGCGCCCGCGGACGGGAAGACGCTATCCTGTCGGCCATGAACACCGATTCGCACCGCATCCCGGCCAAGCCGACGCTGGACGGCCTCGAGGACAAGTGGACGCAGCGGTGGGCCAAGGAGCGTGTAGTACAGGTTTGACCGCTCCAAGAGCCGCGGCGACGTCTACGCGATTGACACTCCCCCGCTAACCGCCAGCGGCTCACTGCATCTCGGGCACGCCTTCTCCTACAGCCAGACCGATGTCATCGCGCGCTTCCAGCGGATGCGCGGCAAGGAAGTCTTCTACCCGGTCGGCTGGGATGACAACGGCCTGGCCACCGAGCGCCGGGTCCAGAACTACTACGGCGTGCGCTGCGACCCGTCGCTCCCCTACCAGCCGCGCTTCGCTCCACCGCTGGCGGGCGGCGCACGGGCGCTCACGCCCGCCGAACAGGCGCCGGTCTCGCGGCGCAACTTCGTGGAGCTCTGCCGGCAGCTCACCGAGCTGGACGAGCGTGCATACGCGGAAGCCTGGCGTCGGCTCGGGCTGTCGATGGACTGGGAGATCAGCTACCGGACGATCGACGACCGCGTGCAGGCCATCTCCCAGCTCGCGTTCCTGCGCAACCTGGCGCGAGGCGACGCGTATCAGGCGGAAGCGCCGGCGCTGTGGGACGTTACCTTCGGTACCGCCGTAGCGCAGGCTGAGATCGAGGACCGGCAAACTCCGGGCACCTTCATCCGGCTGGCGTTCCGGCTCATCGACAGTTCCAGTGACAGGGAACGGGGTGGTTCGGGCCAGGCGGCCGCCCGCCAGGCCGACGTGGCAGAGGCGGTAGTGGCGACCACCAGGCCAGAGCTGCTGCCCGCCTGCGTCGCGCTCGTGGCCCACCCCGACGACGAGCGCTACGCACCGCTCTTCGGCTCGATGTGCTCGACCCCGCTGTTCGGGGTGAGGGTGCCGATCCTCGCGCATCGCCTGGCCGACCGGGCCAAGGGCACCGGCCTGGTCATGGTCTGCACGTTCGGCGACATGACCGACGTGACCTGGTGGCGCGACCTTCAGCTGGAAACAAGGCCAGTGCTCGGGCCGGACGGCCGGCTGCTGGCCGATCCGCCCGCCGGGATAACCAGCGAGACCGGGCGGGCTGCCTACGCGCAGATCGCCGGGCGGCCGGCGAAGGCCGCCAGGCAGGTCGTGACCGACCTGCTGCACGCAGCCGGACAACTGCGTGGCGAGCCCGAGCCGGTCCGGCATGCGGTGAAGTACTACGAGTACGGGCAGGCACCGCTGGAGATCATCACCACCCGCCAGTGGTACATCCGGAACGGCAGCCGCTCGGCGGACCTGGCGAAAGCGCTGATCGCCCGCGGCCGTGAGCTCAGCTGGCATCCGGAGCACATGCGCACCCGTTACGAGCACTGGGTCGAGGGCCTGACCGGCGACTGGCTGATCAGCCGCCAGCGCTACAACGGCGTGCCGGTCCCGGTCTGGTACCCGATCGACGCACGCGGCCAGGTCCAGCAGGGGAAGCCGATCGTGCCCGCCGAGGCTGACCTGCCGGTGGATCCGGCCGCGGACGCTCCTCGCGGCTACCGGCCGGAACAGCGCGGCCAGCCCGGCGGGTTCACCGCCGACCCGGACGTGATGGACACCTGGGCGACCTCCTCGCTGACGCCCCAGATAGCTGGCGGCTGGCCGGCCGACGGCGACCTGATGGACCGGGTCTTCCCGATGGACCTGCGGCCGCAGGCGCACGAGATCATCAGGACCTGGCTGTTCTATACGGTCCTGCGCTCGCACGTCGAGCACGGTGTGCTCCCGTGGCGGCACGCGGCGATCTCGGGCTGGATCCTGGACCCGGACCGGAAGAAGATGTCCAAGTCCAGGGGCAATGCGGTCACGCCTTTGGACCTGCTGCGCGAGCACGGCACGGACGCGGTCAGGTACTGGGCTACCAGCGCCCGGCTCGGCGTGGACACGGCGTTCGACCTGGCCCAGATCAAGATCGGCCGGCGGCTCGCTATCAAGATCCTCAATGCAGGCCGGTTCGTGCTGGGCTTCGAGCCGCCCGCGAGCCACGGCGATGACAGTCATGGCGGTGACGGCGGCCGCCCGGTCACCGAGCCGATCGACCGAGCGCTGCTGCACCGGCTGGCGAGTGTGGTCGAGCGCTGCACGACGGCGCTTGACGACTACGATCACGCCGCGGCGCTGGAACACACCGAGCGGTTCTTCTGGTTCTTCTGCGATGACTACCTGGAACTGGTGAAGGCGCGCGCCTATGGCGAGCACGGACCGGCGGCCGCGTCCTCGGCAGTGGCTACGCTCCGGCTCGGGCTGTCGGTCGTGCTTCGGCTGCTCGCCCCGTTCGTGCCATTCGTGACCGAAGAAGTCTGGTCCTGGTGGCACGACGGATCAGTGCACCGGGCCGCCTGGCCCGATGCCGCGGACCTCCGCGACCAGGCAGGTCCGGCCGACGACGCCGTGATCGAATGCTGCAGTGGCCGCCATCGGCGCGATCAGGAAGGCCAAGTCTCAGGCGCGGCTGCGGATGAAGGACCCAGTGCAGTTGCTCATCCTGACGGCGGGACAACGGAGCACCGATGCGCTCGCGGCTGCGAGCGGCGACGTTAAGTCCGCCGGCCGGGTCGCGCAGATTGAGCTGCGGCCAGCGGACGGGGCGGAACCGATCCACGACGTGGTCGTTTAGGTCCCGCCCCTCCCCTCCCCATCCGCTGACCGGCTGCTAGGCGTCTAGCAAGGGTCGACGGCCCCACAACCAGTCAGACCTCCGGATGCGTAGCGTGCGAGAAAAATACGTACCGCTGATCCGGCGGCGACCGTACGGTGGTGAGTATGGCCTCGCTGATCAAGTCGGTGACCTTCGACTGCTCGGACGCAGTCGCGCTGGCCACGTTCTGGGCGGCGGCGCTCGGCACCGACGTTGACGAGGACGCGACCACCGATCGCGCCTACCTGGAGGCACCCGGCTGGGGCGGCCCGAACATGTGGTTCATCCGGGTGCCTGAGCCGAAGGCCGCCAAGAACCGGATGCACTTCGACCTGCGTGCGCCGGTAACCATGGCGGACGAGGTCAGCCGGCTCCAGGCCATCGGCGCGACCGTGGTCGAGCGGTTCGCCAGCCGTACGGTCATGGAGGACCCGGAGGGCAACGTCTTCTGCGTGGAGCTGGGTCCGGCCGACTCGTAGCGCCGCACGGGTACCGTCCAGCTGGCCCCCGCCGGCCGGGAGAGCTGGCAGCCCCGCCGGGTAGTCTCGAAGTCATGGCGAAGGTAGAGCTGTCAGAGCAGGAATGGCGGGACAGGCTGTCCCGCGAGGAATATCACGTACTGCGCGAAGCAGGCACCGAGGCTCCGTTTACCGGGGAATACACCGACACTGAGACCAAGGGCGTCTACAAGTGCCGGGCTTGCGGTGCTGAGCTCTTCAGGTCGAACGCGAAGTTCCATTCCGGCTGCGGGTGGCCGAGCTTCTATCAGCCGGGCGAAGACGACGCCGTGATCCTCATCGAGGACCGGTCGCTCGGACGGGTCCGCACCGAGGTCCGGTGCGCTTCGTGTAACAGCCACCTCGGCCACGTGTTTGAGGGCGAGGGCTACGACGTGCCGACCGACCAGCGCTGGTGCATCAACTCGGTGTCCCTGACGCTCGACGAGGAGTGAGGGGCGGCGAGCCAGCGGCCGCGGCGCCCCGCCGGCGGGCCCGGGCACAGCGCAGCTGAGGCTGATCCGGTCTGGCGAGCTTTCGACCGCCACGGCACAGAGCAGCGGCATGATCAGGTCAGCCGCGATCTCGGGCGAGCTCGACTGGCGCCCGCTCGCTCTGGATGGGCCGGACCGAACTGCCGCCCGGCGTTAAATCCGGCGACCATCACCACGGTGCGTCCGAGACCGGCATTTACGTCGTGGCAGGTAAGCCGGTGTTCGTCTGCCGCGACCTGGCCACCGGCGAGCTGATCCGGCTGGAGACCCAGCCAGGCGATTACGTGTGGGTGCCGCCGCACGTTCCGCACCGGGAGGAGAACCCGTCGCCCGACGAGCAGGCAGTCATCGTCGTCGCGCGGTCGACGCAGGAAGCAATAGTCATAAACGTGGACGAGCTATAAAATCATGAGTCATGTGGACGCGTTCCGGGTCGGCACCGCGCGCGGCCGCTGCCATCCTGATCGTGTCGGTTATCTGCACAGCGGCCGTCGGCTCCGTGCCGCGGCCCGCTAGGGCGGCCTCCGCCGGAGCGGCGACCTTAGCGACTTCGGCCCCTGATCCGGCCGCTCTGGTCAATACGCTCATCGGTACCCGCGGCGGCGGCAACACCTTCCCCGGTGCCGACACGCCGTTCGGCATGCTGCAGTGGAGCCCGGACACGACGAATCCCACTGACGGCGGCGGCTTTTCCGGGAGATCGTCGCAGATCACCGGCTTCAGCCTGACCCACATGTCCGGGCCCGGCTGCCGCGCCGGCGGAGACGTGCCAGTCCTGCCGACCCTGGGCGCGGTCCGGCCCGCCGCTACGGACTCCTTTCGGCAGTCCCGGCAGACCGCGCAGGCCGGCTACTACGCCGTCCGCCTCGACGACGGCATCGGCGTCGAGCTGACTGCCACAACGCGAACCGGACTCGCGAGGATCAGCTTCCCGTCCGGCCGCGGCGGCAACCTGATCTTCCGGCTGAACGGCAGCCAGAACGGCGACAGCGCAGTGACGTTCCGGCGCGACAGCGCCACCCTCGTGCAGGGCTCGGTCACCTCGCGCACCTTCTCCTGCGGCGACAGCAAGCCGTACACCCTCTACTTCGAGATGCGCTTCAGCCGTCCCTCCATCCGGCATGGCACCTTCGCCGCGGCCAGGACGTCCGCGAGCCTGCACGCCCGCCCGGATGCCATCGCTGCCAGCGCGACCGGTCCGCTGCAGCTGCCGGCCACCATCCCGGCTGGCGCGCCCGGTCCCGACAGCTACCTGGCGTACCACGGTAAGCTGCCGCCCGGCTCGGCGCTCCGGCCGAGCCTGACCGGTACCGTCGGAGCCTACGTCAGCTTCCGGGCCGGAGCGCCGGTCCTCGCCAAGGTCGGCATCTCCTACGTGTCGGCGGCCAACGCCGCAGCAAACCTGGCCGCCGAGGATCCCGGCTGGAGCCTCACCGCCACCCGGGCACAGGCGCAGGCGCAGTGGAGCAGGCTGCTCGGCAAGATCACGGTGACCGGCGAGTCCCCTGCGCGGCGGGTCGTGTTCTACACCGCGCTGTATCACGCGCTGCTGGCGCCGAGCGTGTTCAGCGACGACAACGGGGAGTACCGCGGCGCCGACGGACAGGTGCACCAGCTGGCCGGCGGCCAGACCGCGGAGTACACCAACTTCTCCGGCTGGGACATCTACCGGTCCCAGGCGCAGCTGGCGGCGCTGCTTGACCCGGCCGTCGCGAGCGGCGCGGCACAGTCGCTAGTCAATGCCTACGACCAGACCGGGATGCTGCCGCGCTGGCAGTCCTACGGCCGCGAGTCCTACGTCATGGTGGGCGACCCGGCCGACGCCATCATCGCCGACTACTACGCGTTCGGCGCGACGGGCTTCGACGCTTCAGCCGCGCTCGCCGCGATGATCCGGCAGGCCACCACGGCCGGCAACATCCGGCCCGGCCTGAACTACCTGAACCGTCTCGGCTACCTCCCGCAGAACGGCAGCTACGGCTGCTGCAACTATCAGGGCTCAGTCGCCACGACGCTGGAGTACGACACCGCGGACTTCGCGATCTCCGCGCTGGCCGGGTCACTGGGCGACACCTCGGCGCGGGCCAGCTTCGCCGCGCGTGCGCAGGACTGGCACAACCTGGTGAATCACAGCTCGAAGCTGATGCAGCCGCGGCTGGCCAACAAGAGCTGGAGCCCGGGCTTCCGCCCGACGGCACAGACCGGCTTCGTCGAGGGCGATTCGACGCAGTACACCGGCATGGTTCCGTTCGACGTCGCCGGCCTGGCTGCGGCCAAGCGCGGCCGAGCCGCGATGACCGGGTACCTGAACAAGGTGCTGGCCGGCTTCCGCGGAGGCGCCACGGGACCGTCGCGAACATGTCCAACGAGCCCAGTATCGAGCTCCCCTGGGAGTACGACTACGTCGGCAGGCCCTACGAGACTGAGCAGACCGTCCGCCGCATCCAGGACCAGCTCTGGCGGAACGCGCCAGGCGGTATCCCTGGCAATGACGACCTCGGCGCGATGAGCTCCTGGTTCGTCTGGTCGGCCCTCGGCATGTACCCGATGACACCGGGAACGGCCACGCTGGCTCTCGGCTCGCCGCTATTCAGCCGCGCGGTCATCGAGCTGCCCTCTGGCGGCAGCCTGCAGCATCATCGGAAGCGGCGCGGGCACGAGCCACCCGTACGTGGACTCCGCTACCTGGAACTCCGCGCCCTGGACACGCGCGTACCTCCCGGCCGCGGCCATCACCGGCGGAGGGACGCTTGACTTCCATCTCGGCCGCACCCCCGCCCGTGGCTGGGCGGCCCGTCCTGGGGACGCGCCGCCTTCGTACGGTGCCTGAGGACCGGCCCGTCACCAGCCGTTTTTCCTGGCGCGCGCCTCGTAAAGCAGTACCGACGCGGATACCGACACGTTAAGGGAGTCGGCCGCGCCGAGCATCGGGATGCCGATCCGCTGGAATCCGCGGTCGTACCAGGGCGGTGAGATGCCGTATCGCTCGCTGCCGACGACCAGCGCGGTCCGGCCCCGTAATCGGCCTGCCGGTAGCTGATGCTGTTGTCGGTGTCGGCCAGGTACACGGTGAACCGGCTGCGCTCCAGCCAGTCGATCGCGTCGCTGATCTCGGCGAACTCCACTGACGGCACCTTCATGTTCATCCCCTGGCTGCTGCGCAGCACCTTGGGGTGAGTGAGCCTGGTGCGCTTGCTCGTCAGTACCAGGCAGTCGGCTGCGCAGCGCGTCCAGCGTCCTGATCAGCGTGCCGAGGTTGCCAGGTATCTCCATCGCGTCGGCGACGAGCACCAGCGCGTCACTGGCCAGCGCTGATGTCATCCGGCTGCCAGTCCGGGAGCTGCGCGACGCAGATCAGTCCGTCCGGGTTCGGCCGCTCGGCCAGCCGTTCCAGCGTCCTGGCCGAGACCTGATAAGACCGGCGGGCCCGCTGCGCCAGCTCGGCCGCCCGCTTGGCCGACTCGTCGGAGTACGCGGCCTCGGGGCACCAGACGAAGACGTCGACATCGACGCCCGTTGTCAGCACCATGTTGATCTCGTACAGCCCCTCGGCGACGAAGGTGCGCCTCGGAATCCCGGTGCGGTTGCTGCGGATGTCCCTGATCAGGTCTGCGACCGGATGCTTCAGGCCGATCTGCTGCAACTCCATCGGGGTAACCCGGCCAGTCCGCTCGCCGTCGCCTGGCTACGGCCGCAACAAGGCGGTCCGGTGCTGGCCGGGCTGAGCCAGGCCAGGCGCGTACTGCACGCAGTCCGGGCCGAGCTCGCTCAGCCGGGACAGCCCGGCCAGCCGCATCGTCAGCTCAAACTCCTGGCGCAGCGCCCGCAGCACGTGCCGTACGCCTGCCTCGCCGCCGAGCGCCAGTCCGTACACGTACGGGCGGCCGATCAGCACTGCCTGCGCGCCGAGCGCCAGTGCCTTCAGCATGTCCGCGCCGCCACGGATGCCGCTGTCGAACAGCACGGCCAGGCGGGAGCCGACTGCCTCGACGACAGCGGGGAGCGCGTCCAGCGCGCCGAGTGCGCCGTCGACCTGGCGGCCGCCGTGATTGGACACGACGATGCCGTCCATGCCGGCCGTTGCGGCGCGGAGTGCGTCGGCGGCGGACATGATGCCCTTCAGCACGATCGGCCCGTTCCAGTGCTGCCGCACGAACGGAAGGTCGTGCCAGGTCAGCGACGTGTCACCGAAGATCTGCGTCCACCTGCAGAACTGCTGCGTTCGGGTCTGCCTCGACCGGCCTGGCCAGCGGCGCCCGGAACGCCGGGTCTGACAGGTAGTTCTGGATCCCGATGCCCTGCAGGAACGGCAGGTAGCCGTTGGCCAGGTCGCGAGGCCGCCAGGCGAGCGTGCGGGTGTCCAGCGTGACGACAAGCACGCTGTACCCGGCGGCCTGTGCACGGCCGAGCAGGCTCGCCGCGACAGACCGGTCCTTCGGCCAGTACAGCTGGTACCACCGCTTGCCGTCGCCGTTGGCCTTCGCAACGTCTTCCATCGCCGTGGAGGCTGCCGTGCTGAGGATCATCGGCACTCGCTGGGCCGCGGCCGCCCGCGCCACGGCCAGCTCCGCCATCCGGGTGCGCGATCGCCAGCACCCCGACCGGTGCCAGCAGGAATGGCACCGTCAGTTCAGTCCCGAGCACGGTCGCGCCGAAGGACGGCGTGCTGACGTCGGTGAGCATCCGCGGCACGATCCGCCACCGGCGGAATGCCTCCAGATTCTCCCTGGGCGGTGTCGCCAGCGCCGGCCGAGCCGACTACATAGTCGTAGGCCTGCGGCGTCATGACGGCGCGGGCCGCCTCTTCCAGCCGGCTGAGGTCGGTCGGGAACCCCGGCGTCGTGCCGGTCGTCCCGGTCAGGTAGATCTCGTCCTGGTAAGTCTCCAGCGGCTGGCCCACGAGCACATCGTGTCATGCCGGAGTTCGGGGAATAGGGCCGCCCGGCACCGCAAACGGTGCCGGGCGGCCCGCAGAGCGCTTAGCCCGAAGTGCTGACGGCTACTTCTTCGCCTTCTTCGCCGCTGGCTTCAGCTCGCCCTTGTTGCCGTACCAGTTGTCACCACTGACCACAGCGCCGGTGGTCGGGTTGAGGATGACCGGCGTGTAGTGCGGCCTGCCGAAGAAGTCGAGCAAGCCGCCAGGACCGTCGATGCTGCCAGAGACAGCGTCGAAGGACCCGGCGATGCGCTCGCCGCGGAGCCAGTTGTCCTCGATGAACCTGACGACCGATGCTTGGTTGATCAGCTTGCTGCTGACGTAGTTCGCTCGCGTGTAGGGCGAGATCACGATGAACGGCATCCGGTCGCCGTAACCGCAGCGGTCTTCCGCGGAGCCGACGGTGATCGGAACCGTGGAGCACACCTTGGTGTCGCCGACCGTCGTGTCGTTGGATCCGTTGATGACCGGCGGGATGGCGTGGTCGTACCAGCCGTCGGAGTCGTCGTAGGTGATGATGATCGCCGTGGATGGCCAGTACCTGGACTGCTCGATCTGGTTGACCGTATTGACGACGAACTGCTGCTCCTCAAGCGGGTCGGAGTTGCCCGGGTGGGCGTCCTGGTACCTGGGCGCCTTGAGGTAGCTCACCGCAGGCAGCGTGGCGCCGCCCGTGCCGTCGAGCGCGTCGGTGAAGTCCGAGATGTCGTACTGGTGGTTCGCCTGGTCGGTGTAGCCGATCTCGTTCAGCGAGGATGGCGGCAGGTGCGCCGGGTTCGCCGTCGACGCGTAGTACGCGAACGGGTTATGGTGCGGAGAGTAGGCCACCTCCTCGGACACGTTCGCGCCGTTCGAGGTGAGCTCGTTCTGCGCGCCGCAGACCGCGCCGCCGCTGTTGGTCGAGGTCGGCGCGAAGCCGCCCTGGAACCAGCCCCAGGTAACGTGCGCGGAGTTGAGCAGGTCGCCGATGTTCTTGCCGGTCAGCACGCCCTCCGGGCTCGTGCCCGTGTGGCTGTTGTCCGAGCACTGATCGTAGAAGGGGTCGATGTCACCGTAGATGGTGCCGGTGCCGTCGCTGCCGAGAGCCGAGACGTCGCCCGAGGCGGTCGTCTTGACGCCGGGCGTGCTGGAGTCGTTCGCGTCGACCGCGTACCCGCCGCTGGTGTTGCCGGCAGATGACGTTGACCGCGCCCGGCGTGGACGGCCCGAAGGCGGTGTCGAACATGTTGTCGCTCATCGCGTAGTTCTGCGCGTAGTTCCACAGCCCGGTGGCCGTGTTGCCGTCGAAGTAGTCCAGGGAGATGCCGGGCGGGCAGTACTCCGGGCCGCAGCCGGACGGGTTGGACGACTCGGTGTTCTGGACGAACGCGTCCTGCTTGTTGTTGTCGTCGGCCAGCTGCTCGGGCACGTCGGAGTGGCTCTGGTCGGAGGTCAGGGCCTGCGACGCGCTCAGCCGCTGCGGGTTGTACTCGTTCGGGTTGTCGGTCAGCAGCGGTCCGATCGGACCCGTGGAGGTGATCGCGCTGTACAGGCCGTTCACGGTCGGCGTACCCGGCTTGGCCACGAATGGCGTGCCGTCCGTGTTCGCCGCGTACGGGTAGGTGCCGAAGTAGTGGTCGAACGAATCGTTCTCGTCGAAGATCACCACGACGTGCTTGATCGGCGTGGCGGTATCGCTGTGATCGTACAGAGCCTTCGAGGCGGTCGCCGGGATGTGGTAACCCGGGAACTCCGCCGCGAGCCGGGACGCGAGCGAGGGGCTCGCGTTCGCCGCCGCCGTGGCGCCGATGGCAACGCCAGCGCCCATGATCACCGTCGCGCCGACCGCGATGAAGGGCCGGAACCGTTTGACGCTGGCCCCGGAAATCTGGGCCTTCGCCCATGTCCCACCCTCCTGAGTTCTGCGGAACTAATGTGAGCGACGGCCTCAGGGAAAATCCGAAACGCCGTCGTGGGACCGCGCCTGCGCGCATCCCCGCGGATCAACGTTTCATGAATGGTTTACTATGTGACGCGGGATACATGACCAAAGGGCAAACGACCAATCAACAGCTCGACAAACCCAATGCTCAGGAGATCGCGGAAAGCCTGAGCACCGGGCAGACCGCTCAAGCGAGCAGCGCGCGGCCGAAGTAGTCGTTGCTGTCCACGACGCCGGGCAGTGCCAGGAAGTACCCGCCGCCGAACGGGCTGATGTAGTCGGTGAGCGGCTCGTCGATCAGCCGCGTCTGCACGGCTTCGAACTGCCGCCTGATGTCCTGCTGGAAGCAGGTGAACACCAGGCCCACGTCGAGGTCGCCGACCTGGTCGAGCCCGCGGTCATAGTTCCAGCCTCGCCGCAGGATCCGGCTGCTCGCAGTCTGCGGTGTGCGCGGGTTGGCCAGCCGGATGTGCGCGGTCAGCGGGATCACGTCGCCCGTGGGGTCGGCCGCGTAGTCCGGCGTGGCGTAGATGCCCGTTAGCGTCGAGCGGATACGCCGGAGTCGCGGTACCGGCCGAACATGAGCTGCTGCTCGTAGACGTCCACCCGGTCCCAGAACTCGACGAACATCCTGATCAGCCGCACCACGAGATAGCTGCCGCCAGCCGTCCAGGACGGCTCGCCCGCGGTGCCCGGCTGGACCCAGATGAGCTCGTTCATCTGCGACGCGCTCCTCACGGACGGATTCGAGATGCCGTCCATGAACCCGAGCTGGTTGCGCGGCACGGTGCCAGCCGGGCGCGCAGGGCTGGCGAACCCGTCGATCCGCCAGTTCGCCTGCATGCCGCCGCGCGTGTTCTTCGCGATGTCGCGCAGCGCGTGCAGCGACCACGTCCTCGTGCCCGGCGGTGAGCTGAAGGATCAGGTCGCCTCCGCACTGCGCCGGGTCGAGGTCGTCGTTCGGGAACGACTTCATCGGCGTCAGGTGCGCTGGCAGCCGGGAAGCCAGTCCGTACCGGTCGTCGAACAGCGTCGACCCGACGCCGAACGTGACCGTAAGCCCGTCCGGGACCACGGTCGGCCCGAGGGTGCCGGAATCCGACGACGGGCCGCCGATCCCGACCGGCGGCGGCGTGCCGCCTGCCGTCAGGAACCGGGCGCGGTCGGTCACCGTCTGGAAAAGCTCGGTCAGCTCGGCCCGGCTTTCTGCCGTGGCATTGAACGAGATGACCGCGGTCGCCGCCTTCGGCTCCGGCAGGATGCCGGCCTGGTGCTGGCCGTGGAACGGCACCGCGGGCAGCCGCCCCTGCAAGCGCCGCCAGATTCGCGGCGGCCGCCGGATCCGCGCCGGCGCCTGAGCCGCGGTACGCGTAACCGGTCGCCGCCGCCAGCGATGCCGCCGGCGACCACGCCGCCCGCGACGCCGCCGAGCCATGCCGCGCAGGAACGACCGCCGTCCAGGGCCGGGCGCGTTGACCGGCTCATCGGGCCCAGCGACGTCAGCGCCCGTCAGCAGGGCTCAGCCGATTCAGAACTCACGGGCGGTATTCCTCGGCTCGGCGATCGATGCGATCGGGGCGAGTTCCTGCAGCACCTGGCCGCACGCCGCGTCTATCTGCTGCACGGGTGGCCGCAGGAAGGGCGGAGACGGGCACCCACTGCCCGTCCGGGAGGTGCTCCTTCTCCATCAGCGACTGCAGGAGGTTCAGCCCCGTGTAGACCTCGGGCAGCTGCGGGTAGCGCGGCGCGAGCAGCGGGTGCAGCAGCGACAGCAGATACCGGGTGCCCTGAATGTTGGCGAGGGTGGTGGCGAGGGTGGTGCCGCTGCCGTAGTCGTCGTGGCCGGTGAGCTGGAACTCGCAGCGCGTTCTCCAGGATCTCGTGGGTGCGCAGCCCGATGTCGATGCAGCGGGATCTGCTGCGTCGGCCACCAGGCGAGAAGCTTGTGCACATCAGATTGAGCGTGTTCGCGACGAGGCACGGCAGCTCACGCACGGACTGCCCGTGCCAGAGGCCGTACTCCAGCCGGTAGAAGCCAGTCCACTTAGGGCTGTTGATTCCGACGGCGTCCGCCCGGCCGTCGATCTCGTCGTCGAAGTTCCCGAACGCGTCGTACGCCGCTCCCAGCGTCTCGTACTGCAGATGGGCGGCCAGCCAGTCGCGCTTCGCCGCCGCGAGTTTGCCAGCCGCGCACGTCGGCCGCCAGCCTCGTGGTCTGTTTGGCGAGGACCTGCAGTCCCGACTCGGTGTACTGTCGCGTACTCCTTGGCCAGCGGGTAGAGATCGTTGTACGTGACGGGCAGTATGGCGGGCGCGCCCGCCGCATGCCCGCCGACAGTGACCGTAGGCCCGGTGACCGGGTCGAAGTCCTGCACCAGGCAGAGGAACGCGTACTTGCCCTGACCCTACGTCGAGAGACATCGGCGCGGTTGTGCCAGGTCCGATGTCCTCAAGTTCGTCATAAACGGCGCCGTTGGCCGGGTTGGTCAGGTCGACCTCGGCGCCATTCTCCGCCCCGCTGGTGATCTCGAACGTGTGCCAGCCGGGACTCGCCAGATGCCACGCGCCGCCGCACGAGGCGTCGTTGAAGGAGATAGGAATCGCCGACGAGGATTTCGGCGGAGGAGAACTGCCACAGGCTGTAACCGCCGCTACGAGCACCGCGGTGGCGGCAGCGGTGAGCAGACCTCGGGTGCGCATGGCCTTCCTGGGGATTCTGACGCGTGCAAGCGGCCAGAAGCCAGCCTAGGCGTGCGGAAACGGATGGTTTGAGTGCTGAGGGCGCCCTAGACGAAACGTTCACCTGCCCATAACTCCCCGTCTACCGAACGGACACCCCTGCGGGCCGCGACCTGTACACCCACACAAACCAGAGCGACGGCATCGCGAGCCTCGAGGAGATGGTCGCCACCGCGCAGGCTGGCGGTGACGGCAGAGCTGGCCGCGGCACCGCCGTGGTGCTGCTCCACGGCACCGAGCTGAACATCGCGGCCCCGGCGGCAACTGAATGTGCCGTTCCGGGCCGCTGATCAGGCAGAATGCTGCATGCTTCGGCCGATGGCCATGGTGCGGTCGCGCCAGGCCGCACCGACGTGCGACTGGCTGACCTCGTGGCGGCCTTGTCGCTCGGCATCGACCTGGGCTTCGGCCAGCCGATGGAGCATGTGCTGCGGCAGTGCCTCATCGCGCTGCGGCTCGCGGAGCGGATGGGCCTGGATGATGAGGCGCGGGCTGCGGTCTACTACACCGCCCTGCTGGTCAACGTCGGCTGCCATACGGATGCGCACGAGCAGGCGAAGTGGTTCGGCGACGACATCGAGCTCAAGTCCGGCAAGTACGACCACGAGCAGCGCAGCATCGCCGCCGTCGCTGCGTCCGTTCGGCGCATCGGCCACGGCCATGCGCCGCTGCACAGATTCCAGATCGGGCTGGGGTTCGCGCTCAGTCGGGTTCCGCGAGCTAGACGGGATGATCGCCCGGCACGCCGAGCTCGCCGCTTCGCTGGCCGCCGAGATCGGGCTGCCCGTCGAGGTGCAGGCGGCGATCGGCGCCTCGTATGAGCGCTGGGACGGCCGCGGCTGGCCCGGGAAGCTGCGCGCCGCCGCGATCCCCCTGGCATCGCGCCTCGCCCAGATCGCTGAGTACATGGAGGTCGCGCACCGGGTCGGCGGCGAGCATGCGGCCGTCGCCATGGCCCGCAAGCGCCACGGCTCGCAGTTCGATCCCGATCTGGCCGACCTGATCGCTGACGACCCCGGCGGGATCCTCGGCAAGCTCGGCGCTTCCGACACGTGGGACGCGGTCATCGGCGGCCGAGCCAGCGCTGAGCCGGACGATGTCCGGCCGAGCAGCTCGACGACGCGCTGCTCGGCGTCGCCAATTTTGTCGACCTGAAGTCGCCGTACATGCTCGGTCACGCGAGCGCGGTCAGCCGAGCTGGCTGGTGCCGCCGGCAAGCAGCTTGGCCTGCCTGCCGACGACTCGACGCAGCTCCGCCGCGCCAGCCTGGTGAGCGGGCTTGGCAGGCTCGGCATCTCCAACTCGATCTGGGACAAGCCCGGCCCGCTTGGCGCCGCTGAGCGGGAACGCGTACGCATGCACCCCTACCTGACCGATCGAATGCTCCAGCAATCCAGCTGGCTGGCGCCGCTCGGCGCGGTGGCGGCGCAGCTGCGCGAGCGGCTGGACGGCTCGGGCTATCCCCGCGGCCTGTCGGGTAATTCCATCTCGGTCCAAGGCCGCGTGCTGGGCGCCGCCGACGCCTACCAGTCCATGCGCGAGCCACGACCATACCGGGAAGCCCTGTCGGCAGAACGGGCCGCTTCTGAGCTCAGGGCCGACGCCGCAGCGGGCCGGCTAGCTGCCGACGCCGTCGAGTCCGTGCTGTCGGCCGCAGGCCACCAGGGCATGCGCCGGGCTGAGTATCCGGGCGGCCTCACCGCACGCGAGGTCGATGTCCTGCGGCTGGTAGCCAGGGGCCTGTCGAGCAGGCAGATCGCCGGCCGGCTCGTCATTTCACCGAAGACGGCGCGCAATCACATCGAGCACATCTACACCAAGATCGGCGCCTCAAGCCGGGTTGCCGCGAGCCTCTTCGCGGTGCGCCACGGGCTGCTCCCTGACCTGGACTAACCGCCCGCCGAAGATGGGGCAACTGCCTCATGCGCCTCGCACAGGCCCGTGGCTACGGTCGAAGAAAGGCTGGTCAGCTACGAAGGAGCAGACAAAATGCCGGCATTCTCTAAGGACACCGCACCCAAGGTCGAGGACTTCGGTCCCGCAATCGACCATCAGGGCGAGCTTGACGGCTACACGGCCGAGTTCGTCAGCATCCGGGAGGGACACTCGCTCGCAGCCGCGCTCAAGGGTCTTCCTGGCGACAGCTGCCAGTGCCCGCACTGGGGTTACCTATTCGCCGGCACTCTGACGGTCACGTACGCCGACCGTGAGGAGGTCTATCAGGCAGGTGACGCGTACTACATGTCGCCGGGCCATGTGCCAGCGGCCGCGACCGGCAGTGAGTTCATCCAGTTCAGCCCGACCGACGAGCTCGCGACAACCCTGACAGCCATGCAGGCCAACATGCAGGCGATGCGGCAAGGCCACTAAGCCCTGGGCCTGGCGTTGGCCGACGGCGGGCAGAATAGCTGGCATGCCCAAGGCCAACGACACCGCTGCTGCGCTGCTGGACGAGTACGCAGAGCTGATGGTCATGACCGGCGGCGATCCGTTCCGTGCCCGCGTCTACGGCAAGGCCGCCCGCGCGATCGCGGCACATCCGCAGGACGCCTCCGAGCTGTCCGCCGCGGATCTGCTCCGGATACCTGGCGTAGGCAAGTCCATCGCCGGCAAGGTGGCCGAGATCATCGCCACGGGCAGCTTCGCTGAGCTAGAGGAGCTGCGCGCGGACATCCCTGATGGTGTGCGGCAGCTGACTCAGATCCCGGCGCTCGGCCCGCGCCGGGCGCTGCAGCTCTACCGTGAGCTGCAGATCAGCGATCCAGAACAGCTCAGGGAAGCTATCGCCGAAGGCAGGCTTGCAAACCTCAAGGGTTTCGGGCCGAAGAGCGCGGAGAAGCTGCTGCGCGGCATCGACCTGATAGAGAGCGCAGGCAGCCGGGTGCTGCTGAACGTCGCTGCCGAGACCGCGGCTGCCGTGATCGGCGCGGTCGGCGCCGCGGCCGGCTGCCTGCGGCTCGGGCCCGCCGGATCGCTGCGCCGCGCAGCGGAGTCCATCGGCGACGTTGACGTCCTGGCGGCCGCCGTCGACTCCGCCCCGCTGATGGCGGCGCTGACCGCGATGCCGGAGGCGGCCGAGGTGATTGCCTCAGGGCCGACCAAGACCTCGATCAGGACGGCGGCCGGGCTGCAGGTCGACTTGCGGGTGGTGCCGCTCGATTCCTGGGGCGCGGCCCTGCAGTACTTCACCGGATCGCAGGCACACAACGTGGCGATCCGCGAGCTGGCGGTCCGCCAGAAGCTAAGGCTGTCGGAGTACGGCCTGTTCGACGCAGAGTCCGGCGAGCTGATCGTGTCGCGCACCGAGGAAGAGGTCTACGAGCGGCTCGGCCTGGCCTGGATCCCGCCGGTGCTGCGGGAGGACACCGGCGAGGTGGCCGCCGCCCGCCGTGGCGAGCTTCCGGTGCTGGTCGAACAGACCGATATCCGCGGTGACCTGCACACCCACACAAACCTGACCGACGGCATCGCCAGCCTTGAGGAGATGGTCGGCAGCCGCCCAGGCACGCGGCTACGAGTACTACGCGATCACCGACCATGCACCCAACCTGGTCATGCAGCGGATGACCGACGAGAAGATGCTGGCCCAGCGGGAGCAGGTCCGTGCGCTCGGCGCGCAGCTGGCCGGGCCGGATGCGGCTGGCGGTAACGGCGGAGCCGGCCGTGGCACCGCCATGGTGCTGCTGCACGGCACCGAGCTGAACATCGCGCCGGACGGCAGCGTCGACTGGCCCGCCGACTTCCTGGCCGGCTTCGACGTCTGCGTCGCGTCCGTGCACTCGCACTTTGACCTGCCGCGCAAGGAGATGACCCGGCGGTTCCTCACCGCCTGCGAGAACCCCTACGTCAACGTCATCGGGCACCCGCTCACCCGCAAGATCGGTCGTCGGCCGCCGGTCGATGTCGACCTGGCCGAGCTGTTCCGCGCCTGCGCCCGGACCGGCACCGCGCTGGAGGTCAACTCCCATCCGGCCCGGCTGGACCTGCCGTCGGCGCACATCAAGGCGGCCCGCGACGTGGGGGTGAAGTTCGCCATCGACACCGACGCGCACTCGCTGCGTGACCTGAACTACCTGCAGTACGGCGTCGCGACCGCGCAGCGCGGCTGGCTCACTGCCGAGGACGTGATCACGACCTGGCCGCTGCAAAGGCTCACCGATTTCGTCCTCCGCAAGCGCTCCTAGCGGTTGCTTGGCGGACTCTCAGCTGGCCGCGTTCGCCGCCAGCCCGGCCCGGCCTTGCGCCCGGCCCGCGTTTGACGCGGGCGTCCTGGTGGCGGGGTCAAGCGGGTTGGCGCCGATGGCTGCCGCCGACGCCGCGTCCGGCACGATAACGGTGACAGCGAGCCCTCCGCCCGCAGCCGGGCGACGACATCGCGCAGCGGAAGCGGTGACTGGATCGGCGAATCGAAGCCGAGCGGCGAGATCACCGTGATCCGGCCGAAGCCAGTCGCCAGGTCGGCGTTGTCAGCGTGACCGGACGCCGCCGTCGATGTACCGGCTGCCGCCGATCGTGACCGGCGGCCAGACGCCCGGCACCGCGGAGCTCGCGGTCACCGCGTCAACCAGGCTCACGCCCGACTGCGCATCGAAGATGGCAAGCTCGCCGGTAGCGGCATCGACAGCCGTCAGCTGAATCCTGCGGTCCGGCCAGTCGCTGACAGGCAGCCGCGATTCGATCACCGCGCGCCGCTTGGCCTCCGGCACCGTTTCCGCCGCGAGCGCATAGGCGCCGATCCGGCGCTGAATCTCCGCTGCCGTCGTCGCGCCCCTCATGTAGGCGGCGACCTCGGCGGCCATCTTGGCAACGTCCAGCTCGGCCATCAGCTCGGCCGACTGCAGGGCCGGATCGGATTGCCGGGCGAACAGCTCCGACATGCGGCAGCCCGCTGCCAAGCATCACGGCCACGCTCGCGCCCGCCGAGGTGCCGATGATCAGGTCGGCCCCTGTCACGTCGTCGCCCGCGTCCGTAAGTCCGGTCAGCAGGCCTGTCATCCAGGCGATGCCCGCCACCCCGCCGCCGCCGAGTACCAGCGCTTGCCGATTGTCATCAGCTCCTCCTCGCTATAGTCCGGCCATGACAGAAGTCGTCACGCCCGCAGATCACGCGGCCGCTATTGCCGCTGCGCGCGACCGGCTGCAGGCCTTCGCCGCCGCCTGCCCCGACGAGGCGTGGCGGGCGGTGCCGCTCAGCAACGAAGGCGACCGCAGGTCCGTCGGCGTGATCGTAGATCACGTAGCTGACGCCTGCGACTACATCGGCGCCTGGATCAGTGCCATCGTCGCCGGTCAGGACCCGCAAGTCGGCCCGGAGCTAGTGGACAGGTTCAACGCTGCCCACGCGGCCAGCTCACGAGCGTCACCCAGGCTGACGCGGTCGCGCACCTCCAGCGCAGCGGCGATGCGATCATCGCCCTGATTGGCGGCCTGACCGACAGTGATCTTGAACTGGCAGGCGGGCGGGTGCGCCGCTTCGCGGAGATCCTCGCGAGGCATCCCGACGATCACCGCGTCGAGATAACCAGCTGCCCTGGCGGCTAGCTCTGCACAGCGCAGCTGGTCTGCCAGCGCAGCCTAGGTCCGCGCCCTGCGGAACGCGGGCGAGTTCACGGTCCACAGCGGCTGCTCACCGCGGCCGTAGCGCATCAGGTTCGCCGCGAAGGCCTCGCCGGTCTGGCGGAACATGAAGCCGGTGTGCCAGCCGACGTGCGGAGTGGCGATCACGTTCGGGTGCTGGACCAGCGGCGACTGCGGGTCGGCAGGCTCGCGGCTGAACACGTCCAGGCCGGCTCCCCCGACCTGGCCGGATTCAAGCGCGGCAAGCAGCGCGGTCCTCGTCCACCAGACCGCCCCTGGCCACGTTGACGAACAGCGCCCCAGGCCGCATCGCGGCGAACTCGGCCGCGCCGAACATCCCCGCGTTCCCGTCATGAAGAACCGCGCAGCACATCACCGCGTCCGCCTGAGCCAGCAGCGCCGGCAGCTGATCCGGGCCGGCCACCAGCTCCAGCCCGGCACGGCCCGCCGAGCTCGGGCCGAGCCCGGACCCCGAGCAGGCGGGGCCCGAACGGCGCGAGGCGGCGGGCGAGTGCGGCGCCGATTGCGCCGAGACCCACGATCAGGACGGTCGCGTCGAGCAGCGAGCGGCCGACCGGCCGGTCCGGCCAGCGGCGCTCGGCAAGCACCGCCCTGGACTCGTCCAGCCGCCGGACGAGCGCCAGCAGGTGCAGCACCGCTAGCTCAGCGCAGCTGTCAGCGTTGCCGCCCGACGTCACCGGGCACCCTCGCGACCAGCACGCCGAGCCGCGTCGCCGTCGCGACGTCGACGCCGTCCAGCCCGACACCGAACTGGTGCACCAGCCCGAATGAGCCGCCGGACATGATCTGCGCGCCGATCCTGGCACCGAACGGGCAGATCACGTCGACGCCGTCCAGGTGGTCGGCGATCTTGTCGGGCGCGCAGGCCGCAATCTCCCAGCCGGGCAGGTGCGCGGCGAGCTGAGCCAGGACAGGTCCGCGCTGATCTGCTCCCGGCCGAACAGGACCTTCACGCGCGTCACGGCAGCGCGGCGACGAGCTCGTCGACCGGCTTGCGGCGGCCGGTGTAGAACGGGATCTCCACCCGGGTGTGCCGCCGGGCCCTGGCGCCGCGCAGGTGCCGCATCAGGTCCACGATCCGGTGCAGCTCATCGGCCTCGAACGCGAGCATCCACTCGTAGTCGTTGAGCGAGAAGCAGGCCACCGTGTTGGCCCGGACGTCCGGGTACTCACGCGCCATCTTGCCGTGCTCGGCCAGCAGCTCGCGGCGCTCGGCGTCGTCGAGCAGGTACCACTCCAGCGACCGGACGAACGGGTACACGCTGACGTAGTTCTTCGGGTCCTCCCCGGCCAGGAACGCGGGGATGTGGCTCTTGTTGAACTCGGCGGGCCGGTGCAGGGCCATCGCCGACCAGACCGGCTCGCTGGCCCGGCCGAGGCCGGTGCGGCGGAACCGCGCGTACATCTCCTGCAGGTCGTCGGCCGTGGGCGCGACCCACCAGAACATGTAGTCGGCGTCGGCCCGCATGCCCTGGATGTCGTAGCAGCCGCGGGTGATCACGCCCTTGCCGGCCGCCTGCTGGCACAGGTCGGACACCTCGGCCGCCAGCCCGGCCCGCCGCCGTGTCACCGCGGCCGCGTCGATCGCCTCCGGGCCGCTGACCCGGAACACCGACCACATGACGTACCGGATCAGCTCGTTAAGTTCCCGCGCTTTCGGGCGGGCGGCCGCCTGCCCCGGTCTCCTCGTTCCCTGCCATAGCTCTATGTCTACCAGAGCGGCCAGGATCAGCCAGATCTGCCTGACGCGGCCGTCGAGCGCCGGCGCTGCCTCGCCTTGGCAAGGTGATGAAAACTGATATCACTATGCTATAGGAACGTGGTTTCAGCCACGTCAAGCGGAGGTGGTCCAGATGGCAGTCCGAGGTTATCGCCGCACAAGGTAACCAGCTCACCCAGCCAGCCAGTGAGCGAACATCCGGCCCGGTCCGCCTCCCGGCCTGCGGATCCTGGCTGCTGGGCATCGTCCTCATCTTGGGCGGCATAGCGCTGGTCGTGGTGGCCTCCACAGCAGCATGGTGCGACTCAGGGGTCGCTCATCGCGGTCGGCATCCTGGTCTTCCTGGTCACGGCCTGCTGTTCCGCGGCCTGACCGCGGTAGTGCCGGGCCAGGCACGCGTCGTCCAGCTGTTCGGAAAGTACCGCGGCACGATCCGCGAGTCCGGGCTGCAATGGGTGAACCCGTTCACCGACCGCATCAAGGTCTCGACCAGGATCCGCAACCTCGAGTCCGCCGAGGCCAAGGTCAACGACGCCGATGGCAACCCGATCGAGATCGCCGCCGTGGTGGTCTGGCAGGTCCGCGACACCGCCCATGCCATCTACTCAGTGGACGACTACAAGCATTTCGTGACGATCCAGACCGAGACGGCCGTCAGGCACATCGCCTCTAGCTACCCTTACGACAGCCGCGGCAGCGGCGCGCTGTCGCTGCGTGACAACGCCGACGAGATCACCGAGCGGCTGTCCGCCGAGGTCAGGGACCGCGTCCGGTCAGCCGGAGTCGACATCATCGAGTCTCGGCTCACCCGGCTGTCCTACGCCTCGGAGATCGCCCAGGCCATGCTGCGCACGCAGCAGGCGAGCGCCGTTGTCGGCGCGCGGCAGGTCATCGTCGAGGGCGCCGTCGGCATGGTCCGCATGGCTCTGGAAAAGCTTGAGCAAGAAGGCGTTGTCGAACTGGACGAGGAGCGGAAGGCCGCGATGGTGTCGAACCTGCTGGTAGTCCTGTGCAGCGAGCAGGCCACTCAGCAGGTCGTCAACACCGGCTCGCTGTACCAGTGACCTGTCGGACTGCCTGACCAGCCGCAGGGAGTTCGCGTGAGCGAGCGCAAGGGCATCCTGCTCCGGCTCGATCCGGCAGTGCATGACGCGCTCGCCAGGTGGGCGTCAGACGAGCTGCGCAGCACCAACGCCCAGATCGAGTTCCTGCTGCGGCGCGCGCTGGCCGAGGCCGGACGGCTACCCGGTCACGCAGCGCAGATGCGCCGGCCAGGGACGGCCGAAGCGTGATGCGCCCGCTGGCTAACCGGCCCGCGGGCTCACTCCGCATCAGCCGGCCTGCCGGCTCGGCGGACTCGCCGGCTATCGCGACCGCCTCGATCTCAACGAGCTGGTCGCGGTAGCCCAGGGCGCTGACGCCGAGCAGGGTGCTCGGCGCTCTGCCGCCGAATGCCGTGCGCACGATCTGCCACACGTCATAAAGGTCGCTCGGATCGGCCGACACGACGTAGACCGTGGTCTTGAGTACGTCGCTCAGGTTCGCTCCGGCGGCGGCGAGTGCTGTGACCAGGTTCGCCACCGCGTGCTCGGCCTGGCGGACGTGGTCGTCCACGGCGGTGACCTTGCCGTGCTCGTCGATGGGGCAGGCCCCAGCGGTGAAGATAAGGCTTCCCGGCGGCGCGACCGCAGCATAGGCATACTGGGCTGCCGGGTACAGCTGGTCGCTATGGATGAGGCGAGCGGGCATGCGCCGGATCATCTCAGTCACCCGGCCAGTCGCCAAAGCGCTTTCTTGCCGCGCTGGCTTGCTGGAATGCTGCGCGGTGACACAGGCTAGAACGTCAGTCACGCACCAGCTCCGTTTCCATTGTCGATTGCTGTCCTGGCTAGAGAGCAGTCAAGTGCACGTCAGCATGGCGACTAGTGCCGCTCATACCGGCCAGGCGAACGAGGACTTCGTTGGCGCCGTTCCCGGAGCTGCTGTGCTGCTTGACGGCGCCGGTATCCCAGGAACCGAGTCGATCTGCTCTCATGGTGTCGCCTGGTACACCCACCGTCTCGGCGGTGCTCTACTTGGCCGACTATCGCGTGACGACGGGCAAGATCTCGCGGCGATCCTCGCTGCCACAATCGACGAAACAGCCGCCGATCATCGCACCACCTGCGACATTACGAATCCCAGAAGCCCGCAGGCGACGGTGGCGATCGTTCGTGCCCACCAGGGCCGCCTGGACTATCTGCTCCTCGCCGACTCCTTCCTGGCACTTGACCAGGTCTCCGATGGTCCCCAGGTCATCACGGACGAGCGCGAAGTCGCTGCCAGGCGCACCTGCGTGGCAACCCTGGAAGGCGTTGCCATGGGGACACGCGGGTACGACCACATCCGAGACTCCTGCATCGTGGCGCTGCAGGCTCGCCGGAATCAGCCGGGCGGCTACTGGATCGCAAAGGATGATCCGCGCGCGGCGGAGGAAGCGGTAGCCGGGAGCCGCCTGCTTCACGACCTGCATGGCGTCGCGCTGCTTAGTAATGGCGCCAGCCGCATCGTCAGTCCGTACGGCCTGACTGACTGGCCAGGCGTGCTGGAACTGCTCGGCTCGCGCGGGCCAGCCGAGATCATCCGTCGAGTCCGGCAGGCTGAAGCACGCAATTCTGAATGCCCGAACATCGGTGTCCCCGACGACGCGACAGTCGCGCACTGCCGCTGCTAGACCGCTGACGCAGTCGAGCACTGCCATGGTGGCCACAGCGATCACCGCCCGCCTGACACCGGATCGCAATGTTGCGGGGTCGCAGCTCACGGTGGCAAGCACTACCTTGAAGATGGGGGGAACAAGCGCAGGCGACCGAGGCTGATCATGACTGTCAGACGGCATTGTCGTCACTGCCTAGGTGACTGTGACGGCACCTGCCTCCTGCCCGGCCAGGATGACCTGTGCATACACCACCCAGTCCGGCGCTTGACCATGCGGGAGCACGTCCTGCTACTGGCCGACCGCCGGTTCTGGCGTCGTGTTTTCTGGGGCGTGTGAACACCCGCGCTCGCAATTCCGTGATCATCGTGGCGAGCGGATCCAGAACCACATCGGCCAGGTCGCGCACGCTGCGCGTTGCTCTGTCTAGACCCAGATTGCGCAGTCGATCTGATCGCTGAAGCGCTCTGGCTCGGACGGCAGGCAGTGGGCTGCACCGGCGGCGAACCGCCGCGCCGTCCATGCCACTGCGGCGGCGTCGAGTACGTCATCGACGCCTACCTGCTGCCTGCCAAGGCCGAGCTCACCGGACAGCTCGATGGCTTCTGCGGCCAGCAGCCGGTGGCGGGTGACCGCTCCGGCCCAGGTCGACTTGCTGTCGGCCAGCCCCGCACCCGGCCATTTCGGCGAAGCAGAGCTCGGGATGGACCTCGACGACGGGGCATGGCGCCGCCGGCAGCCAGCGGTCAACCTGCAGGATCTTGTCCCGCAGGTTGAAGGCCTGACGGGAGATACCACTGCCCGCCAGCTGTCTGTTCAGCGCCGATGCCTGCAGATGATCCGGCTCGCTTAGCGCCGGGCGCACTGGCGTCAGGAACACCGACGCCCATCGCGGGCCGGCCGCCTTCCTCGCCAGCACGTCGGCTTGTCGCAGCCCGGCGTCAGCCAGTCCGATCGGAATGTCGATGCCGACGGCCGCGAGCGGCCCGTGGGCTGCTGCCATGGTGACGAGCCCGGCGATCTCTGGATCCACGTAGGCCCGCACGCCGTCGGCGGACAGCAAGATGCCGACCCAGCCCGCCTTGCATGCGTCGGCTCCGAGTACCCGTGTGCTTGTCACGGCCTCATGGTCTCAGTCAGGCCGGCTAGCCCACCGGCAACTGCTGCCGGACGGGCATGATGACCTCATCGGCGAGCCAGCGGGCCACGTTGTCGGGCCACGGAGGCCGGACCGCGAGCACAATGTGCCGGAAGCCGCCCTCGATGACCGCGGCAACAGTGCGTCTGGCCGCCGCTGCGTCGTCGCCCTGCAGGATCATCTGCACGGACCGGATGACCGTGCCCGGATCGCGCCCGATGGCTGCGCACTGCTGATCAAGTACCTGGCTGCGCTCGGCCAGGAACTCCAGGCTGGCGTGCGGCGGGCCCGGCACGTTCCAGATGTCAGCGTGCTCGGCGACGAGCCGCAGCATCCGGGTCCCGGATCCGCCGATGAGCAGCGGCGGACCGCCAGGCTGCACTGGCTTAGGCTCGTTTCGAGTGCCGGTCAGCGAGTAGTAGCGGCCGGCGAAGTCGAAGACGTCCTCGGTGAACATCCGGCGCAAGATCGTGATGGTCTCGGCAAGTTTCCCGAGGCCTTCGGACGGAGTGGTGACCGGCAGCCCGTAGGCAAGGTACTCGGCCAGCCCAGGGTGCTGGTCTGGTGTCCTTGGGGTGCCGGCGGCAGCGTTCCGCCTGCGCCCAGGCCGAGTACGAGGCGACCGGCGGATATCACGTCGATGGTGCTGGCGATCTTGCCGAGCACAGCAGGCTGGCGGATCTGGTTGTTGGTCACCAGCAGCCCGAGCCGCAGCCGGCGCGTCTGCGCAGCAAGCGCGCTCAGCAGCGTCCAGCCCTCATAAATGGGACCGTCCTTCGGCCCGCTCAGCGGCAGCATGTGATCCCATAGCCAGGCGTGCTCGA
The DNA here is from genome assembly GCA_963808215.1 of uncultured Actinomycetota bacterium. GTDB lineage: Bacteria > Actinomycetota > Actinomycetes > Streptosporangiales > Streptosporangiaceae > JAJYUU01. Next base: position 54,695 of record CAWEEY010000014.1, on the reverse strand, counting down.
TCTCCGGCACCTCGTCAGCCTGTTGCCACGCGCGGACGATTGCGGCATAGCTGGTGTGCATCGGTGAGGTCTTCAGGCCAAAAGTCAGGTCCATCGTGGTGCCTCGTTCCATATCGTCAGGCTAGCTGACGATCAGTCTAGCTGAGTATCAGTCGGACTGTACAGTGACACCATGACCGAGGGTCTGCCCGACGCGCTCGCCTCGCGGCTGGGCTATTTGCTGAAGCACGTGCAGCAGCGGCTCGTGCAGTCAGCGACGCCAGTAATGCGGCCGTTCGGGATCGATGGCCGCGAACTAGCAGTGCTGTCCGTGCTGGCCGGTGACGTTTCCCTGTCGCAGCAGGAGGCGGCAGAACGGCTGGGCGTCGACCGGACCACTATGGTCGCGCTCATCGACGCACTCGAGGCGAAAGGACTAGTGGCCCGGCATCGCAGCGGGCAGGACCGGCGCCGGAACATCGTCGAGCTCACCCCGGCGGGCCAGGACTGCCTGCGGCGTGCGAGCAGGGCACGCGACGACGTCGAGCGCGAATTCCTGGCCCCGCTCGGCGACGATCTAGCGCAGCAGTTCATCCGCGCACTGCAGATCCTCGCCCAAGGGCCGCACAACTAGGCAGCCGACCATGGCGGAGCGTGCGCATCCGCGCGCGGCCAGCCGGGACCAGCCCAGAGCCCTCGATCAGGCGAGCAGTGTCCTGATCGCCTCGCCATAAAGCAGCCGCTTGTGCTCGGTCAGCGTCCGGCGGTCCTTAGCAGCAAGGTCGGCGGCCATCTTGGTGGCCTGCGGCACGACCTCGTCCTCGGCGGCGACCTGCTGCACGATACCCGCGGCCAGGGCATCAGGACCGCCGTACCGCCGCCCGGTTACCAGCGCCTCGTGCGTCGTCCGGCCGGGCAGCCGTGCCGTCAGCAGGCTGACGTACTCGGGCGTGAGCGGCAGGCCAAGATCGGCTTCGGGCATGCACCAGTACCCGCGGTCCTCCCGCATCACCACGAAGTCGTGCGCGACCGCGAGCATCGCGCCCCCTCCGAACGCGTGGCCGTTGACTGCAGCCACGGTGATCGCCGGGAAGCTGAGCACCCGGCCGAGCAGCCGGTAGATGGCACGCAGGTAATCGGCGGCCTGGTGCGGCACGGTCGCCAGCCAGTCCAGGTCCATCCCGTTGCTGTAGAACTTGGCGTCACCAGTCGTGACCAGCGCGCACGGCCCCTCGCTGGCCGCGACCTGGTCGAGCGCCGCGTTGACGGCGTCGAGCCACTCCAGGTTGAAGCGGTTCTCACCGCTGCGCATCCGCAGCACCCAGACGCTGCCGTCCTGGTCCAGCTCGATCATTGCCATCTCCCCTGCGTCACCTGGCCAGCTGCGGTCGCCCAGTGCGGTGGTTCAGCGCGGCCGCCCGGCTAGGCGGGCCTGTCCTGGCTGCCAAAGTAGGCGACGACCTGATCCGCCGCCAGCCTCGCGGTCGCGATGCACGCCGGGATGCCCACCCCGTCATAGGCCGCACCGCAGATCGCCAGCCCTGGCTGAGCCTCGATCGCGGCCCTGATAGTGGCCACCCGGTCCAGGTGGCCCACGCTGTACTGGGGCAGCCCGCCGCCCCAGCGGCTGACCCGGACGTCCACCGGCGCGCCGCGCACTCCGACAGCATCAGCCAGATCCGCCACCGCTAGCGCGGCAAGCTCGGCGTCGTCGCGCTGCAGCACCGCGTCCTCCCCCAGCCGCCCGATCGAGCACCTGACGAGGTGCAGGTCCGGCTCAGGCCTGCGGAGGTGCGGCCACTTGACGGTGCTGAACGTCACGGCCTTGACCGCGCGGTTCTCCACCGGCGGAACCAGGAAACCGCTGCCGGTCACCGGCTGCGGGAATGCGGCCACCGGATAGGCCAGCGTCACAATCGCCATGCTGGCGTACCTGATCTGCCCAAGCGCACCCGCCGCCGGGCTCGCGATGCCCGCCAGCAGCCTGCCCGCCGGAGTCCCAGGGACCGCGATGATTACCGCGTCGGCATCGACCAGTTCGGGCGCGTGCGCCGAGCCGACGGTTAGCCGCCATCCGTCCGGCGTGCGCACAAGCTCGCGCACCATGGCACTGGTGCGGACGACCGCGCCTGAGGCAGTCGCGAGCGCGGAAGGCAGTATGCCAAGTCCGCCGGTGAGCGTCGTGAACACTGGCGATGGCTTCAGCCCATCGGGCTCCGCACCAGGGCCGGGCGCGGCCGGCATCAGCGACGCCGCCGCCTCGGTCAGCGAACCGTGCCCGCGCGATGCCTGCGCCAGTGCCGGGAGTGTGGCCTCGAACGACAGGTCCTCGCACCGCCCTGCATACACGCCACCCAGCAACGGCTCCACGACCCGGTCCACCAGCTCCGTACCGAACCGGTCGCCGACCCTGCTCGCCACCGACACGTCCCCGACCGGGTCGCCGCCCGGCATGCTCAGGTCCTGCTCCGCCCTGGCCAGCCCGTCCGCCGACAAGATCCCGGTCGCCGCGAGCTCGCCGAGGTCAGCGGGCACGCCCATGAACTGACGCCGCGGCAGCGACCGGATATGGCCCCGGGTCCAGATCCCCGCCGAGGTCGTTCCCGGCACCTGAAGCTGCCCGGACAGGCCGAGCTCAGCGATCAGGCCGGTGCCTTCCGGGCGGCGCGCGAGCAGCGCCTCGGCGCCGGCGTCCACGGCGATGCCGCCGACTTCCGATACCGCAAGCTTGCCGCCGAGCCGCGGTGACCCTTCCAGCACGGTCACGTCAAGCCCTGCATTTCTGAGCCGGAACGCAGCCGCCAGGCCCGAGATGCCCCCGCCAATAACGGCCACCGAGCGCCGGCGCTGGCGGCCGTTCGCGCCTGCGGTCACCGCCGGTCCCCGGCAGTCGCGAATTGCGGTTCGATCTCTGCAAATGTCACGGCATCGATTATTGCCAACGCGGGAACCGCGCTCCCGGCCGGCGCGTCCGAGTGGCATGACCAGTACCGTCCTCGCCCGGCGAGGGGCGCTCACCGGCGCCGTCTTAATCTCAGCCTGCCTGCTGCTGTCCGCGTGCAGTGCCAACGGCACTGCAACGTCCGCGTCTTCGGGCGGCGGCCTGGCCGAGCACGCAGGGAGCGCTGGCGTGCCAGCCGCGGCCCCAGCGACCGCTAACGGGCTTGCCATCGGCAACGGCCCGGCTGGACGGCGCGGCCATTCAGACTGCCAAGCTCGCTCCGGCCAGCCAGAGCATCATCTACACCGCGACCCTGACGGTGCGCGCGCCCAGCGTGACTGCCGCGGCGAAGCGCGCCATCAGCATCGTCGTCGCGGCCGGCGGTTACACGGCCGACGAGCAAGCTGCGTCGGGTACGCCCGGGCAGCCGGGCCGGATGGTAACACTCACCCTGAAGATCCCCGTTCCCGCCTATCAGACGGTACTGGCACAGCTGTCCTCGCCGACGCTGGGCAAGCAGGTCGCCATGCAGCAGCAGGCCACCGACGTCACACAGCAGGTGGCGGATGTGAACAGCCTCGTCACCTCAGAGCAGGACGCCATCGCCGCGCTGCAGGGGCTGCTCAAGCGCGCCGCATCGGTCTCCGGCCTGCTCCAGGTGCAGCAGCAGATCAGCTCGGATGAGTCGACGCTGAACTCGCTGCTTGCCCAGCAGCGAGCGCTCGATCACGAGACCGCCTACGCGACGGTGAACCTGACCCTGCTCAGCCCGCGCCGGGCGGTACGGCACGTCGCCAAGCCCGCCAGGCACGGGTTCGTGGCGGGCCTGGCAGCGGGCTGGCGTGCCTTCCGCCACGCGACCGCCTGGGTGCTTACGGCGCTGGGAGCGGCGCTGCCGTTCCTGATCGTCGTCATCGTGCTGGCAGGCGTCGGTTACGCGGGCCGCAGGCGCATCGTCCGCCTTATCCGCCGCGGGCCTGGCCCGACCGTAAGCAGCTGACCGCTGCGCCCAGCGAGCCGTAACGGTCAGGCTGACCGCGCTGACACCGTGTGCACGAGCTCGGTCAGCCTGGCCAGCACATCCGGATCGGTCTGCGGCAGCACGCCATGTCCGAGGTTAAAGACGTGCCCTTCCGCGGTCCGGCCGCGGTCGAGCACCTCGCGCGCCCGTTCCTCGATGACGTGCCACGGCGCCATCAGGATCGCCGGGTCGAGGTTCCCCTGCAGGGCCTTGCCGGGTTCCACCCGGCTGACGGCCTCGTCGAGCGGCACCCGCCAGTCCACGCCGACCACGTCGGCGCCGGCCTCGCCCATCGGCCCGAGCAGCTCGCCGGTGTTGACGCCGAAATGGATTCTCGGCACACCGCTGGCCGCAAGCTCGTCGAATATCCGCTTGCTGTGCGGCAGCACGCAGTTGCGGTAGTCGTCCCGGCTGAGCGAGCCTGCCCAGGAGTCGAACAGCTGCACGGCGCTCGCCCCGGCCGCCACCTGAACCTGCAGGAAGCCGATGGTGATGTCGGCCAGCCGGCGCATCAGGTCAGCCCAGAGCTCCGGCTGGCCGTACATCATCGACTTGGTCATCTCGAAGTTCTTGGACGGGCCGCCGTCCACCAGATAGCTCGCCAGGGTGAACGGCGCGCCGGCAAAGCCGATGAGGGGCGTGCTGCCGAGCTCGCTGGTGAGGTTCGCGACTGCTTCGGTCACGTACGGGACGTCATCGGGGACCAGCGGCCGGAGGGCAGCAATGTCGGCCGCCGACCTGATGGGATGATCCACGACAGGCCCGACGCCGGGCTTGATGTCGATCCCGACGCCGATCGCCCGGAGCGGCACGACGATGTCGCTGAAGAAGATCGCGGCATCCACGCCGTAGCGCCGGACTGGCTGCAGGGTGACCTCGGTGATCAGATCAGGGGTAGCACAGGCGTCCAGCATGGCCATGCCAGTGCGCAGCGCCCGGTACTCCGGCAGCGCCCGGCCCGCCTGCCGCATGTACCAAACCGGCGTATACGGGACTGGCTGACGGCGGCAGGCAAGCAGAAACGGCGATGATTGAGCGGGAGACGTCACTCCAGGATGATCCCATATCTGGCACTCGCCGAGTCCGCCCCGGTAAGCGTCCAGCGGTAAAACGGCAGGACACGCCGTGCCAGGTCCGGGGCTCGTGACCGATGCCGTGCCAGCATCGTTAGTGAGACTAAAGGTAAGGAGGTCCTGATGAGTGACATCATCCGGCACTGTCCTGACTGCGGCCGCGACCTTTACCTGGAGCAGCATCACGGGATAGGCGGCTGGTGTCCTGACGCCGCTGACGCGCGCTGTCCCGAGTGGTACTGCCAGCTTTGCGGGGCCGCCCTGCTGATCGGCACCATCCCGGCCGCGCTCGAGCCAGTCATGTCAGCCCCAGTCCGCGATCGCGTGGCGTGACGGATTCCAGCCCGTGCCGCACCCGCAACCGCTGAGGCCGTCCGGGCAGCCCGTGAGCAGTCATCCCGGCGAAGCGGAGTTCCGGCAGGCGGTCGCGCAGGTGCAGGCTGGGCTGGCCATTCAGCGCGAGCAGCGGACCGAGCTTGCGTTCGAGCACGAGCCGCCGCCTCGCCGGCTCGCCCCGTTCGCCTGCGCGGTCGCGGCGGTCGTCTGTCCAGACGGTGAGGCCGAGATCGGCGGCGGAAGATTCGTTCTGCTATTTGACGCCGCGGGCCAGCAGGGCTGGGATGGAAAGCATCGGATCATCGGATACGTCCGGGCCGACCTTGAGCCAGAGATGGCCGCGGACCCGCTCATCAACGCGGTCGGCTGGAGTTGGCTCACCGAGGCACTGGACCTCCGCACCAGCGGCTACAGGAAGATCAGCGGGACCGTGACTACAGTGGTAACTGAGGGCTTCGGCGGCAAGCAGGACGAGCCCACCTCGACCGGATTCGAGCTGCGCGCGTCGTGGTCCCCGGTCATCGCTGACGGTGTTTCTGGCGAGCTGGACGGGCATGTCGCCGCCTGGTGTGACGTGATCTGCATGGCCGCCGGCCTGCCGCCGCTGCCACCTGGGGTGGCGGCGTTGCGGTCGCAGCGCCGAAGGCCCCGCCAGTGAGCCGCCCGCATCCGGAAGGTGACGCGGAGCCCAGCGAGGTCCAGGAACGGGCACCAGGCGAGCTGGCAGCAGACGCCCAGGAGCGCAATGTCGAGCCGCTGCTTGAACCGCGTGACGGCCTTCCGCCCCTGGTAACCAGCGCCGCCGCGCTTGAGGCTGCGATCAAGGCCCTGGCCGGCGGCAATGGCCCGGTCGCCGTCGACGCCGAGCGCGCATCCGGGTTCAGGTACGGTCATCGCGCCTTCCTGGTGCAGCTCCGACGCCAGGGTGCCGGGACGGTGCTCATCGACCCCGTCGCATGTCCGGACCTGTCGGCTCTCGACGCCGCCCTCGCGGACACCGAGGCAGTGCTCCATGCGGCGTCCCAGGACCTGCCATGCCTGGCCGAGCTCGGCTACCGGCCACGGAAGCTCTTTGACACCGAAGTTGCCGGGCGGCTGCTCGGCTGTCCGCGCGTCGGCCTCGCCACGATGGTCGAGTCGATGCTTGGCCTCGGCCTGGAGAAGACGCATTCGGCGGCGGACTGGTCGACCAGGCCGCTACCGGAGGAATGGCTGCGCTATGCGGCGCTCGACGTCGAGGTCCTCGTCGAGCTGCGGGACGCGCTTGCCGACCAGCTGGCCGAGCAGGGTAAGACCGAATGGGCCCGGCAGGAGTTCGCAGCTGAGCTCGCCGCCGAGCCGCAGCCACCGCGCGCCGATCCATGGCGGCGCACGTCCGGGATCCACCGGGTCCGCAACCGCCGGGCCCTTGCGGTCGTACGGGAACTCTGGCTTGAGCGGGACAAGATCGCCCGGCGCCGGGATATCTCGCCCACCAAGGTGCTGCCAGACGCCGCCATCGTCGAAGCCGCCAGGACCATGCCGACCGGGCCGGAAGCGCTCACCGGCATCGCAGGCTTCTCCGGGCGCATTGCCCGCCGGCACATCACCGACTGGCTGCGGGCTATCGGCCGCGCCAGAGCTCAGCCGGACCTGGCGCTGCCGTCCCCGTCAGCCCCGCCTGGCGAGGGTCCGCCGCCAGCGCACCGCTGGCAGGAACGCGACCCTGAGGCGGCCAAGCGCCTGACGGCCGCCAGGGCGGTCGTCGCGGCGCTCGCCGACTCCCATAATCTTCCGGCGGAGAATCTGGTACCGCCCGATGCCGTGCGCCGGCTCTCCTGGCAGCCACCCGCCGAGATCACCCCGGCGACGATCGGCGCCGACCTGGCCGCCTACGGCGCACGACCCTGGCAGGTCGAACTGACGGCGGTCCCGATCGCTCGAGCTCTCCTCCGCATTCTGGAAAAAGGCTCAGAATAAGCACCCGCGCAGCCCGGCCGCCGCGCCCAATCGCCCGGTCGGCTCCAGCTCTAGGCTGTCCTGGCCCAGGCTGTCCTGGCTCAGGCTGTCCGGCCTCAGGCTGTCCGCCGCAGCACGCCCAGATTGCAAGGCACGGCTGAGCCGGGCTGCGGCTGTCCGGCGCACGGCAGAAGACCGCCACTGGCCGGGTACTGCGGGAAAACGTTGAGCAAGACCTCGCAGTCACAGCAGCCGCCCAGCTCCTCCAGCCTGCCAACGAGGCTGAGGGCCTGCGGCGCCCGGAGGTCACGCCACCTGATCGTCCACCGGTGCGTGCCATCGCAGCCGAACTCCTTGAGCATCCTGAGCAGGAAGCAGCGCAGGCATTCCCGCTCGGCCGGCTCAGTTAAGACGCCCGACAACGCGATGAGGTCAGCCTCGACGGCGTCGGCAATGTTGTCTGTCATCGCTACTCCTGCCTCGTCTAGGAGCCGCCCGCCTGCGCCTGTAGCTGTGGTGGCTCACATAGCCGTTGTATCGCCAGCCTCCGACACTTTCTGCGGCAGTTGCTGCCCGTCACTGGCCAGCAGGCCAGGTCATCGGCACAATGCTGAAATGACTGCGCTTTCCTGGGCCTGGCTCAGCACTCCCGTGGGCCTGGTTTGCGTCGGCTGCAGCGCCGACGGCGTGGCCCAGGTCCGCTACGGTGGCCCGGATCCTGCCCGCGACGTCGGCGACCGCGGCCGCAGTGGCGAGGCCGACCAGGGCAGGGACCTTGCCGCAGCGGCGCGAGACCAGCTGATCGAGTACTTCAGCGGTGCGCGCAGGGCCTTTGACCTGCCGCTGGACTGGTCCGGAACGGCCGGTCCGCAGCGCGAGGTACTGAAGGTGCTGGCCGGCTCGGTCGGATACGGCCAGACCATTAGCTACGGCGCGCTGGCCGGTCGCGCTGGCCTCGTAGGCGGCGGCGACATCCCGCCAGCGCGCGCTGTCGGCAAGATCATGGGTTCCAATCCGATCCCCGTCATCGTCCCGTGCCACCGCGTCCTGGCCAGCGACGGGCTGGGCGGCTACAGCGGCGGCGCGGGCGTCGAGGTGAAACGGTGGCTCCTCATCCTGGAAGGCGCCCTGCCGCCCACCCTTGACTGGCAGCCGATGGACCCGATGGGCCGCTGACTGCGCCAGCGGCTTCCGCGGGCAAGGCGAACGTCATTGTGTCCGGCACCGTGATGGCATCAAGCTGACCGTTACACGCGTCGAAAGTCGGACCTTTCGATGGTGCAGAACGAAGGAGGATCTGTGAAGCTGCCCAAGTCACTCGTTCGCGCAATAGGTCGCGCCGTCCGGTACCGCCACATCCGTACCGTGGCTGAGATTGCCGGCGCGGTAATACTCCTGTCCGGAACTGCGGCCGTTGCCGCCACCTCGGCGGCACCAAGTACCCCGAGCGCCCCCGCGGGCGCAACGATCCGCGCCTGCGCCAGCTCCAAGACCGGCGCAGTGAGCATCCTGCTGAGGGCTCATGCGAGGTGCCGGCGAGGCACGGTGGCCGTGAACTGGAACACGGCCCTGTTCGGGGCGAAGACCAACAAGGCCATCGTCGGTGCAGGAGGGGCTACCTGCACAATCGGCGCGGTCATTCTTACGGCCGGGAAGACAGCTGCAGCCGGGACCCTTCCGGCAAACGGGCAGAAGCTGCTGATCAAAAGTTACGATGCCCTGTATAGCCTGCTCGGGACTGAGTACGGCGGAAATGGCACCACGACGTTCGCTCTCCCCGACTTGCGTAATGCGGCGCCAGATGGCCTGACCTATTCGATCTGTGCCAGCACAGGTATTTATCCCTGAGTCCCGCGCACCTGCTTGAGCCATGGTTCGCGCCGTTCGCCCTGGTCAACGGATCTGCGGTCGGCCTCGTACCCATCCTGCTGCCCGTGGTCGCGCTGCAGTACGGCGTCACTCACGTCGGCCTGGTGATGGGCGCGTTCAATCTCGGGGCCTTCGCGGCACCGCTGACCGGGAACCTGGCCGACCGGTACCACTCCTACCAGTTGCTGACCGCCATCTGCGCGGCAGCCAGCGCGGCTTCGCTCTGGCTGTTTCCGCTCGCCGGGCCCTGGCCGCAGGTGTTGCTAGCGCTAGTTAACGGCGCCGGCTTCGCCGGGGCGGTCACGGTCGCCAACCTGCTGATCGTCGAGCGGCAGCCACAGTCACAGTGGAACCAGCGGCTCGGCTGGCTGGAGACGTCGCTGAGCGTCGGCCAGGGCGCCGGACTAGTCCTAGCCGCGTGGCTGGCCGGGCTCCATGCGCGCCCTGCTCTCCGATGCGGCCGTCGTCCCGGCAACGGGTGTTCCGCTCGCGCTGCTGCTGATCCCCAGGATTCCGTCCCAGCCGCAGGCCTTCGCACCTCACCGGCTTACCTCGATCGGCCGCGTCGGCGAGTGGGGCCCGGCCAGCCCCTCTCGCACGCATCATTTGTATCGCCGCCGGTCAGCCGCCGGCCTCGCGGCCGTCCTGCGCGGCGGTAGCGGCTGGTTTCTCGCGGCATGGATGACCGCCTTCGCCGGCGCCTCCATCGTCTTTGCGCTCTACCCCGTGCTGTTCCGCAGCGCGTTCGGAGTACCGCCGCGGACCTCGGCGCTAGCATTCGCCGCAATCGTGTTCGCGAGTCTGCCGCTGTTCCTGGTCGCCGGCCGGGTCAGCCAGCGACGCGGCCCTGCGACTGCCCTGGCCGGGGGCCTCGCCGCGCGCGTCATCTTGCTGACTGTGCTGGCGCTGCTCGCCGCGGCCCGGCACGTTGCCCGGCCGCTGCCGCTGGTGGCCTTCGCCGGGATCATGTTCGCCTGGTCGTTTCTCAGCGTTGCGTCACCGGGCCTGACCGCGCAGCTGGTACCCGGCGACGAGGGTGACGCCCAGGGCGCGCTCAATGCCAGCAGCGGGCTAGCCGGGCTGGCCGGCTCCGTGGCCGGCGGCTTCGCGGCTGCGCACTGGGGTTACCCGGCCGCGCTCGGCATCGGCGCCGGCGCGGTCGCCGTCGGCCTGGCCATCTTTGTCACCAAGGTCATGCACCGGGCCTCGCCGAGTCAGGAGCTGCCGCCGGGGTGATATCGCTCGATGTGCCGCCAGCTTCCCGTCGGCCCGGTGCAGGACCAGGAACTCGCCCTTGCGCAGCGGCTCGACCGGCGGGCAGTCCGCGCCGAGTTCGGCGCAGGCCGCATCGAGCAGGAACGGCATGTTCTCCCGGTGCGCGCAGACGACGACCGGCTCGTCGGCGGCGGCCAGCACGGCCATCGGCTTTCGCCGCCTCGGGATCCGCGGCAGCAGGCTTCTTGCTCACCTCGAACGCTGGCTCGATCTCGACCTCCACGCCCGCCAGCGCGGCGTATGGCCGGACCGTCGCCATGCAGCGCTCGGCGGGCGAGCTGACGACCCGTCCGGTCCGAAGCAGCGCAGGAGCTCAGCAAGCGTCCCCGGCGTCCTTCTTGCCGCGAGCATCGAGCGGCCTGGACCGGTCGTCCTTGCGCCACCGCGACTTGCTGCCGGCCGACGCGTGCCGGACCAGGATCAGCGGTACGGTGCGCAGCGGCCCGGCCCGGAAGTTCGCAAGCATCTCTACGTCACGCGGGTAACTGAGCCTGGCGTGCGCCGCGCTCGCCGCAACCCAGGCGACCTGGTCGACCTCGGCAGTTGGCACGAAACCGGCCGGCAGGCACGCGACCGTGGCTGCCCAGTAGTCGACCCGCTTGGGGACCGCAACGTTGCCGTACCGGACCGGCGGCAGCCGCGGCCGAGCGTGACGACAAGCCCGGTCTCCTCCGCCACCTCGCGCACGGCGGCCAGCAGCACGTGCTCGCCGGGGAGCAGCTTGCCCTTGGGGAAGCTCCAGTCGTCGTACTTGGGCCGGTGAACCAGCGCTACCTGAGCGCCGCTGCCAGCCGGCCGCCAGACGCACCGCCCCGGCGGCCCGTACCTCGCTCGGCCGCCCGGCCATCAGGCATCGGCACCCCGGCCGCGCCTGGTCTTGATCAGCAGTTCCTGGATATCAGTCAGCGGTGCTCCGGAATCGTCGAGGTGATGCCGGGTCCAGGTACCGTCGGCCGACAGCCACCAGGACGCGATCTGCGGGTCCATCGCGAGATCAATGAGCTGGCGCAGTTCGGTCGCGCTGCGCCTGAGTCGGTCGACCCGGACGAGCACCTCGACTCGCCGGTCCAGGTTCCGGTGCATCAGGTCAGCGCTGCCGATCCACACCTCGCCCGGCGAGTCCGCGACGCCAGTCCCGAACGCGTAGATGCGGGAGTGCTCAAGGAACCGGCCGACGACGCTGCGCACCCGGACTGTCTCCGACAGCCCAGGTACCCCCGGCTTGATCGCGCAGATCCCGCGAATCCACAAGTCGACCGGCACGCCGGCCATCGATGCCCGGTACAGCGCGTCGATCATGGCCTCGTCGATGATCGCGTTGCACTTCATCTGGATCTTGGCTGGCTGCCCGGCGCGCTGCAGCCAATCTGCTCGTCGATCCGCTCGATCAGGCCGGTCCGCACTCCGGCCGGGGCGACCAGGAGCCGGCGGTAATCGGCCTTCCGGCTGTACCCGGTCAGGTGGTTGAACAGGTCAGTTACGTCCTCGCCAACGGTCCGGTCCGCCGTGAGCAGGCCGAAGTCCTCATACAGGCGCGCGGTCTTCGGATGATAGTTGCCGGTGCCGATGATGGCAGAAGCGGCGCATCGAGCCGTCCGCCTCCTCGCGCACGACCAGCGCCATCTTGCAGTGCGTCTTCAGCCCGAGCATGCCGTAGACGACGTGGCAGCCCGCTTGCTCCAGCTTGCGCACCCAGCCGATGTTGGCCCGCTCGTCGCCGCGGGCCTTGATCTCGACGACGACCACGACCTGCTTGCCCGCTTCGGCCGCGTCGACGAGCGCGTCGACGATCTCGGAGTCGCCGCTGGTCCGGTACAGCGTCTGCTTGATCGCCTGCACCCGCGGATCGGCAGCCGCTGACACCAGGAAGCGCTGCACGCTGGCGGTGAACGAGTCATACGGATGGTGGACGAGCACGTCGCGCTCGGACAGCTGGTTGAACACGCCGCTGTCGCCGCCGTCGAGCGCAAGAGCGACTCGGACGGCACGAACGTGGGGTACTTCAGGCGCCGGAAGTCCAGGTCGGCGATCGCGCTCAGGCCGGACAGGTCGAGCGGCCCCGGCAGCCGGTAGACGGCGCGCTCGTCCACGTCGAGCTCGGTTACCAGCCGTTCCAGTACCTCGTCGGAGATCGACTCCTCCACCTCGAGCCGGACGGCAGGCTCGAACCTGCGCCGCATCAGCTCGCGTTCCAGCGACTTCAGCAGGTCCTCGGTGACATCCTCGTCGATCTCCAGATCGGTGATCCTGGTGACCCGGAAGGCGTGGTGCTCGAGGATGTCCAGCCCCACGAACAGCTCGCCGAGATGCGCGGCGATGACGTCCTCAAGCGGCACGAACCGGTTCGGCGCCGCGGTCAGGAAGCGCGGCAGCAGCGGCGGCACCTTCACCCGGGCGAACATGGTGGCGCCGGTCCTCGGGTCCGCGATGATCATCGCCAGGCTCAGCGTCAGCCCGGAGATGAACGGGAACGGGTGTGCCGGGTCGACCGCCAGCGGAGTGAGCACCGGGTAGATGCGCTCCTTGAACAGTCGCTCCAGCCTCGCCTGCTCGTCCGGGACGAGCTCCTTCCAGCGCAGGATCTCGATTCCCTCCTCAGCCAGCTGCCGGCTGCAGTTGCTCGCTGAAGCCGCGAGCATGCCGGACCGACAGCTCGCGAGCTAGCTCGAGAGCGTTCTCCAGGATCTTGTCCGGAGACTGGCCCGAGGCTGCCTCGACCGGCAGGCCGGTGGCCATCCGGCGGACGCGCCCGGCGATCCGCACGCCGAAGAACTCGTCCATCCCGCTGGCGAAGATCGCGGAGAACCTGACCCGCTCGAGCAGCGGCACATTCGGGTCCTCGGACAGCTCAAGAACGCGCTGGCTGAACCGCAGCCAGCTCTCTTCCCGGTCCAGGAACCGGTCGGGCGGCAGCTCCGCGGCCTCTGGCGCGCCGACCGGTGCCCGTCGCGCGCCAGCTCGGCTGTCCCGCTCGCGGGCAGCGGCCCTCGACCGGGCGCGTGCCGCCGCCTGCTGGTGCTTCCTGCGCGCGCTCCCGCGCTAGCCTCGCGCTCGTCGCTCCGCCGGCCGCAGCGCGCCGTCTTCGCGGCCTCGCCGTGGTCTACCGGCGAGGCACGGCGGACAGCAGCGGGTTCCATGTCCCTATTGTCGCCGCGCTGGCCGCCAGCAAAAGAGCCGAGGTACCCAGATTGGCGCCGACATCGTGCTCCAGCAGCTACTTCCGGCAGTTCGGCGATCCTGGCTGACGATTTGCCGCATTTACGTTGGATCTGAGCCGCTACGGGTGCGCGCGCGGCCGGTTGCGCATGCCGCGTTCTGCCGGCAGGATCAGAGACCGAGGGCTGGCCGTATCGAACAACCCTTCAGGCACCGGAACGCGGCCCACCGGGCGGATGGAGAGAGCCAGATGCGGATCGGAACCTCGATCGCGGAACCCAGCGGCCCGGATGCGCTGGTCAAGCTCACCGAGCAACTGCGCGCCGCGGCTGATGACGGCTTCGACTCGGCCTGGATGTCAAATATCTTCGGCCTCGAGGCACTCATCTCGCTGGCCGTGGCAGGCAGCCAGGTACCAGGTATCGAGCTCGGCACCGCCGTGATCCCGACCTATCCGCGGCACCCTGCCGTGCTTGCGCAGCAGGCGCTGACCGCCGACCTGGCGCTCGGCGGCAGGCTCACGCTCGGCATCGGCCTGTCGCATCAGATCGTGATCCAGGACATGTACGGGTACAGCTTCGAGCGGCCGGCCCGGCACATGCGGGAGTACCTGGCGGTACTGGCGCCGCTGCTGGCAGGCGACCCCGTTGCCTTCGATGGCGAGACCGTTCAGGCGCACATCGGCCTGTCAGTGCCTCGTTCCGGTCAGAAGGTGCCGTTGCTCCTGGCCGCGCTGGCGCCGCAGATGCTGCAGGCTGGCGGGCAGTCTTGCCGACGGCACAGTGCTGTGGATGACCGGGCCGGCGACCGTGCGCGACTACATCGTCCCGTCGATCACCAAGGCCGCGCAGGAGGCCGGGCGGCCGAGCCCGCGCGTCGTGTGCGTCCTGCCGGTGTGCGTGACTGACGATCCGGAGCAGGCGCGCGTCAACGCGGGCAAGGCGTTCGCGATCTACGGCCAGCTGCCGTCCTACCGGGCCATGCTGGACCGGGAGGGCGCGGCCGGGCCCGGCGACGTGGCAATTGTCGGCGACGAGGACGCGGTGGCGGCCCAGATCAGGGCGCTGGCCGACGCGGGGGTGACCGACTTCGTGGCCGGTGAGTACGCGCGCGGTGCGGACGGCCCGCGGACCAGGGCATTCCTACGGAAGCTGACCGCCGAGCCCGGCTAGCGGCCCGGATTCAGGACGTGTGCGCGGGCCGCACACCGTAACCGCGCAGGTCGCCCCGCGCCAACCGGACCTGGCATCCGCTCGGTCGCCTGGCCTTCCGTGCGCAGCTCAGCTATCGGCCGCGGATCGACCCGGACGCAGGTGACTCCGAGCGGCGCCAGCATCGCCCGCAGTGCGCTCGGGGCAAGCCATATCCACTGCTGCGACGGCCCCAGCGTCATCAGGAGCGACGCCTCCGAGGTGAACGCGAGGCCAATGTGTTCACCAGAAATCAGCCGGCCGGTCTGCAGCGCGACAGTCCCTGCCTGGCTTTCGCGCACGGGGACAAGGTACGGGTGCGTCACCTGAGCACTCCTCACAGACCGGTATCCCGAAGCAGCAGGTCGCTGTTCGTCTCCCGGCGCACCAGCAGTCGCGCGGCGCCCTCCAGGACCGCGACTACCGGCGGCCGTCCGACCATGTTGTAGTTGGAGGCCATCGAGTGGTTGTAGGCGCCGGTGCCGGGGACGACGATGAACTCGCCGGGCCGGATGTCCGCCGCTAGCGGCACGTCCGCTGCGAGCACATCCCCCGCCTCGCAGTGCCGGCCGACTACCGTGACCGGTTCCAGCCGCGCGGCGGACTGCCGCACTGCACGGACCGAGTACCTGGCCCCGTACAGTTCCGGCCGCGGGTTGTCGCTCATGCCGCCGTCCACCGCCACGAACGTCCGCTCGGGGCTCGCGTGCTTGACGACCAGCACGCGGTAAAGCGTGACGACGGCCCGGTTGATGACGGCCCGGCCCGGCTCAATGACGAGGTGCGGAACCGGCAGCCTGAGCCGTGCGCACTCGTCCCTGATGACCCGGCGCATGCGGTCGGCGAAACCGGCCAGGTCGAATTCCGCATCCCCGGCGACATACGGGACGGCGTGGCCGCCGCCCATGTTGAGCTCAGGAAGTACGATGCCGTGCGTGGTCCCGCAGCACCGCCATGAGCCCTATCAGCCTGCGCGCAGCGACCTCGTACGCCGCCAGGTCCGTGAGCTGCGAGCCGAGGTGGCAGTGCAGGCCGACGAGCTCGAGCTCGGGATGGGCGAGCACCCGGTCCGCGGCGTCTGCGGCGGCGCCCGTGCGCAGCGAGAAGCCGAACTTCTGGTCCTCGACGCCTGTCGCCACCGCCTGGTGCGCATGGGCGTCGACACCAGGCGTGACCCGGATCAGGACCCGCTGCCGCACAGGCGACTGGGCCGCGAGCCGAACGATCTCCGAGGCGGCGTCGATCACGATGCGCCCGACGCCGTAGCCGAACGCCGCATCTAGGTCCATGGGCGTCTTCGCGTTGCCGTGCAGAATGATTCGCCCGGGCGGAAAGTTCACCGAGCGGGCCACCGCCAGCTCTCCCGCCGAGCAGACGTCCAGCGAAAGGCCCTCCTGCGCGATCCACCTGGCCATGGCCCGGCACAGAAATGCCTTGCCCGCATACGCGACCTCACCGTCAGGAAACGCGGCGACGTAAGAACGGCACCGAGACCGGACGTCGGCCTCGTCGATGATGTAGGCGGGCGTGCCGTACGCTGCGGCCAGCCGGCTCAGGCGCAGCCCGCCAACCGAGATCTCACCGTCAGGCTCAAGACGCGCGGTGCGCGGCCAGACGTCCATGTCCAGCCCTGGCGGGCTGATCACACCTCGCGCAGCCGTCGCAGCGTCACCTCGTCCGGGCGCGGGCGATCGCGTGGACCGAGGAACGCGCCACTCGCGGTCATCGAAACTTCCGTCACACCTGCGAATCTAGTCACGCGTGCGGCTGCGTCCCCGTTTGCTAACACACTTCAAACAGCTTTGCGGCAAAGACAAACACAATCTTTTCACCGCCGGAAGGACCACTGCCGACTCCCAGGTTCCGCCGGGCTCACACCGGACGCCGGTGGGGGTCGCCGCGAAAGCTGGTCCAGCAACTACGCGGCTCAAGAGGCGCAATCCGGACATCCCTGCCGCGCGAATCCACGAGCCGCCCAGGGCGAGTGGCCGGGGGCAACGGCGTGAGTCGGGTGGGCCGTCAGGGGTAGATATCGGAGATCACGACGCGCCTGGTCCCAAGTGAATGTGAATCTGGTGGGGCTATATAGCACCACTAAGTCCACATTCATTACGGGGCGGGTGCCCAGGTAGCGGGCGGAGTGTGAGGAGATCGCCATGACTGCTGGCAGCTCGATCGTCCTTGAACCAGCCGCACAGCAAGTTGCCGACGCGTTCTCCAAGCCCCCGTTCTTGTACGAGATGGCGCCTGCCGACGCCCGCAAGGTCCTCCAGGACGCCCAGTCCGGCCTGGTCGGCAAGCTTCCGGTCGACGAGGAGTGGATCACCGTCCCATCGCCGGCCGGCGACGTGCGGGTGCGCATCATCAGGCCGCAGGGTGCTCGCGGCATGCTGCCGGTCATCCTGTACATGCACGGCGGAGGCTGGATCCTCGGCAACGCCGCCACGCACGACCGGCTCGTGCGCGAGCTAGCCGTCGGCTCCGGTGCGGCACTGGCGTTCGTGGAGTACCCCAACTCGCCAGAAGCCCAGTACCCGATCGCGATCGAGCAGGGCTACGCAACCGCCCAGTGGATCACACGCAACGGCGCCGCCAAAGGGCTGGATGCCAGCCGCATGGCAGTTGCAGGCGAATCTGTGGGCGGCAACATGGCGGCCGCGCTGGCCCTCATGGCCAAGGAACAGGGCGACGTCACATTCGTCCAGCAGTCGTTGTACTACCCGGTCACCGACGCCGCGATGGACACCGCGTCCTACCAGCAGTTCGCCACCGGCTACTACCTCAGCCGTACTGAGATGGAATGGTTCTGGAACGCCTACGCCCCCAACCCGGCTCGACGCGCCGATATCACTGCGTCGCCGAATCAGGCCAGCATCGAGCAGGTCACCGGGCTGCCGCCGACATATCTGTGCGTCGACGAGGCCGACGTCCTGCGGGACGAGGGAGAGGCATATGCCGCCAAGCTGCGCACTGCGGGCGTGCCGGTAACCACCGTGCGCTATGACGGGACTATCCACGACTTCATGCTGCTCAACGCGCTGAGCGAGACTCGCGCCACGCAGAGCTGCCATCGACCAGGCCACGACGTGCCTGCGCGCCGGGCTCGGTACCAGCTGACCCGACCACGGGATACCACTCCCGACCAACGGGATACCGCTCCTGAACCGCGGGAACCGCGGGAACCGCGGGCAAGAGGCCGGTTACAGGCCCGTCTTCGCTACCACGCGGCCCGATTTGACTGCCCGGCCAAGCTCGCTGTAATCGCGCTCGTTCTGGTTCGCATAGCTGACAGCGAAGTCGGCTATCGCCTCGTCGAAGACAGCAGAGGAGCCCAGGTACCCAGCCATCGCGAACCGGTCACCGGTGCGGGCATGCGCCCTCGCCAGCGT
The DNA here is from genome assembly GCA_963808215.1 of uncultured Actinomycetota bacterium. GTDB lineage: Bacteria > Actinomycetota > Actinomycetes > Streptosporangiales > Streptosporangiaceae > JAJYUU01. The sequence continues at coordinate 36,528 of CAWEEY010000014.1, read as the reverse complement.
CCACCCGCAATAGCTGACATAGCGGCGCAGCCAGTCCGGGGTCATCCTCTCGATCTCCACTGACAGCTTCCAGTCCCGCAGCTGCCGCACGTAATAGTCATGCGGGCGCCCGTCGACGCCTTCCTCGATTCGTATCCAGCCGAGGAAGATGTCGCTGGACGCCTGGGTGTAGCGCTGGCCGACTACGACGCGCTGGCCCTGATTGTCGTACCTGCTCGGACCGGCGAACTCGCTGAGCACCGACCGCTCGGCCTCCTTGACCTGAAGGAATAGCGGGTCTGATTCGTCGCTGCCGAGCATCAGCACGATCCAGCACCGGGTGCCGACGCTGCCCACGCCGACGACCTTCCGAGCCATGTCGGTGAGCTGGTATCTGCTCAGGAGCTCCGCGCTGTCTTCGTGCAGGGTGCGCCGGTAGCTCCCCAGCAGGTCACAGATCATGTTGTCCAAGCCAACCGCGTCCTCCTGGCTGGCCGCCAGGTCGCTAGCAGGAACGATCAGCGGCGGGTCCGCGATGACCCGGCGCCTGCCGTCCACGACGGTCGTCAGCTTCGCGAGCGCCTGCATGCTGTCCCTGGTCCGTGCTCTCGCCATGCCCTCGTCGACGGCCTTGCGCAGCCTGTCGTTCACGCCGGACTTGAGCTCGGCCCGGATCTGGTCCAGATCAAGCCGGGCATACCAGACGTCCAGGCTGGCCATGCCCGCGAAGGCCCGCATCGCATCGCGGTACTGGCGTACCGCGGCCAGCACGATCTTCCGGCGCTGCTTTGCCGCGAACCCGTTCTCGCGTGCGGCCACCTCGATGCTGGCCGCGAGCCGTTTCACGTCCCATTCCCACGGCCCCGGCAGCGTCTCGTCGAAGTCGTTGATGTCGAACACCAGGCGGCGCTCAGGCGAGCCGAACACGCCGAAGTTCGATAGATGTGCGTCACCACAGGCCTGCACAGTCAGCCCGGTGACCGGAGTAACGGCCAGGTCGCTGACCATGGGCAACGCGGCGCCTCGGAAGTAGGCGAACGGCGAGGCCAGCATCCGGCCGTAGCGAACCGGCACGAGGTCGGGCAGCCGGGGCCGGGCCTGGAGCTCCAGCAGGTCAACCGGGTCGGGACGGTCGAAAGGCAGGTCGAGAGCAGCATGATCTTCCCGCGGCACCAGTCCCCTGGCCGCCCGGCCGAAGCTGACCCGCTCGGCCGGCGACGCCAGGCTGCCAGCGGCGGGCCATTCCGGCAGGCTGGCGTGAGCTCGGGCTGGAAACTGCACTGCAGTCAGCGGGGTCTTCACGGCGGACATCGACGCCTTCCTTCCGCCCGGTGGTACCTAACCACTACCCGAGCGCAAGGCGAGCGCGACCACCCGCAGCGGGTGATTCGGAGGGTGGCCGGAGCAGGTCCGGCCAGCTAATCCAGCGGCGCCCGGCCGATCAGCCTTGAGTGGCGTCTGCCTCGTCAGCTTCTTCCTTGACCCGCCCAACCGCGACGACGGACTGCCCGAACGGCGGCCGGCCTATCATGCGCTCCAGGCCCCGCACGATCGGCACGACGAGGCGGTCGTAGAAGCTGATGGTCCCGCCAGTCTTCGGCTGTCGCTTCAACACGCTGGTGAACGCGTAATAGCAGATCAGGCCGAGCGAGTTGGCATAACGCACGTCGACGACCTCAAGCCCCGCGTCGGTGAGCGCCCGCGCCATCGTGCGCTTGGTGTAGCGCCGCACGTGCCCGGTCGCGATATCGACAGGACTCATTGCGAACGGGAACGCCGGACACACCAGCACGATGTATCCGTCCGGCCGCACTAGCCTGGCCATGCTCTGCAACGCGCCAATGTGATCGTCGATGTGCTCAAGAACGTTAAAGGAGACCAGGCAGGAATGGTCGGCGCGCTCGTCGGTAGGCAGCAGCATCTGCCGGACCGTCACGTTTGGAGAGCTGGCCATCGCTGCCTGCAGGCCAGGTAGCAGGGCCGGGTCTGCCTCGGTGGCCGTGAATTTCTCTACGCTCGGAATCCACTCCATCGCGTAGTCACCGAAGCCGCTGCCGATCTCGATCGGGTGATCACCGAGGTACGGGCGCGCAAAGCCGGCGAACCACGTGCGGTGATTCGCGCACTGTGACAGCGCCTCTAGGACGTCATGCTGTGTCGCTCGATCGCCCCGGAGTTGCTCGACGCTGACTGCATCGTCGGCGTCGTAACGCGCTGTTTTCACTTGGCTCCCTTTCGCTGCGCCAGAGATCCCACCTGCTCCGGTCACCCTGGATCGCCAGAAACAACGTGGCAATTCCGACGTTTCACTAGTAAGTACCCGGAGGATAATACATGTGCCGCGTCCCTGATGACGGCATGCTTGGCAACTTATAGGCAGCCGCGGCAGTCAGGTAGACCGAATGGTATCTGGGCCGTGCCGGCAGCTTGCGGCACCCTGCCCGCTACTCTGCGTGATTCGGGCGCAGCGGGGCGAAGAGCCTGGCACCGCCTAGTCCAAGCCGCACGCCTTGTGGATCTCCGCTCGGCTCGCCAGCTTCACCCTGGCGCCCCGGCCGAGCCGGGCGGCCAGCTCCTGCTCAGCCGCCTCGATCCGAAGCCAGTCCGCGTAACTGACATGCCGGTGCTGGCGGCTGGCGAGCACCTCGTGCAGCGGCGAGCCGCCCTGCGTGCCGGCCGCGTCGCCGGCCGGCATCCGCAGCAGGCCTGCCCTGGGCAGCTGCACATCATCCGGGCCGGGGCCGCCTGCCAGGTCGGCCAGCAGCGACCTGACAGTCTCGGCCGCATCGGACTTGTTCGTGCCGATCACGCCGGTAGGCCCGCGCTTGAGCCAGCCCGCCACGTACTCGCCGGGCAGCGGCTGACCGTCGGACCGAGCACCCGGCCGGCCTCGTTAGGCACAGTCGATGATCGCTCGTCGAACGGCACGCCGAGCAGCGGAACGCTCTGGTAGCCCACCGAGCGCAGAACCATCTGCACGGGCAGAGTCTCCAGCTCACCGGTCCCGATGAGCCTGCCCAGAATCATCCAGCCTGGTGCGCTCGAGAGTCAGCCCCTCGACCGCGTTCCGGCCCTGGATCTCCACGGGCCTGAGCCAGAACCGGACGGTCAGCCTTCGTCCAGCGCCCGCCGGCGTCCTGCCCGCCCACTCGGAGATCACCGTGTAGTTGCCCCGGACGTGCCGGTCGGTCGGGCCAGGCGGGCGCTCTCGCCAGTCGGGTCAAAGGCATCCAGGTCCGCCTCGCCCTCGCCGACCACGATGTCGACCCCGTCAAGCTCACCGAGCTCGCGCAGCTCCTTGGTGGTGAACTTGGCCTGAGCCGGGCCCGCGGCGGCCGATCATGTGCACCTCACGGACCTTGCTGGCCATGCAGGGCGTCGAGTACCGGCTCCGACACGTCGGTCTCGCGCAGCTCAGCCGGGTTGCGGGCCAGGATCCGGGCGACGTCCACGGCCACGTTCCCGACGCCGATCACGGCCACCGACTCGGCGTCCAGGGTGAACGCGTCCGGATCGACGTCCGGGTGGCCGCAGTACCAGTTGACGAAGTCAGTGGCCGCGACGCTGCCGGGCAGGTCCTCACCGGGGATACCCAGATGCCGGTCCCGCATCGCGCCGGTCGCGTAGACGACGGCGTCATAGGCTCCTAGCAGGTCCTCCCGGCGTCACGTCGTCGCCCAGGTGTACCCCGCCGATGAAGCTGACCTGCTCGTGCTCGAGCACATTCCGCAGGTACTCGGCGATCGACTTGATCGACTTGTGGTCCGGCGCCACGCCGTATCGGACCAGCCCGTACGGGGTCGGCAGCCGATCGATCACGTCGACCCGGATCGCGCGCGGCGGGTTGAGCGCCGCCGCCTGCTTGATCAGCGCCTCGGCCGTATACAGGCCGGCCGGACCAGAGCCGACGACCGCTACCTGAAGTGTCTGCATGCCTTGATTCTGCCCTGTACCGACCGGCGAGCGTGACGTGCCTGCTCAGGCCGGCAGCTTCAGGCGGCAGTCAGCCGCCGGTCGCGGCGTCATGCCAGACTCTTCCCCTGGGCACGAACCACCTGTCCCCTGGGCACGAGCAACCGGAGTCGCCCGCGATGACAGCTTTCCTTGCCGATATCCGCGGCACATTCGTGCCTGACCTGCATGGACGGCACGGGCCGCTGCCGCCGGTCCTGCTCAGCATGACCGTGGTGACCGGCCTGGTCGACGCCTTCAGCTACCTGACACTCGGGCATGTGTTCGTCGCGAACGTGACCGGCAACATAGTCTTCCTCGGCTTCGCGCTGGCCGGGGCGCCGGGCTTCTCGATCGGGGCATCGCTGACGGCCGTCGCGGCATTCGCGGCCGGAGCGCTCGTCGGCGGCCGGCTCGGCGCGCGGCATCGCGACCACCGCGGCCGCCTGCACAGCTCCGCAGCCGCCGTCCAGGCGGTCTTCCTGGCGGCCGCGGTCATCCTCGCCGCCGTCAGCGGCAACCCGGTGACCAGCGCATTCCGCTACCCGCTGATCGCCGTGCTCGCCCTCTCGATGGGCATCCAGAACGCGGCCGCGCGCAAGCTCGCGGTCCCCGACCTCACGACGACGGTGCTGACTCTCACTATCACCGGCATCGCGGCAGACAGCACGCTGGCAGGCGGCCCAGGCTCGCGATCCGGGCGGCGCCTGACCGCAGTGGCCGCCATGCTGGTAGGAGCGCTCGCCGGCGCGGCGCTCGTGCTGCATGCCCGCATCTACTACCCGCTCCTCATTGCCCTGGTGACCATCCTGGCCGGTGCCGTCGCGACCTACCAGCTCGGCAAGTCCGGCCCGGCCTGGATCAAGGGCGGGCCAGCCGTGTCCGCCGGCAACACGCCCGCGCGCAGCTAAGCTCGCCGCCACCCCATCAGCTAGCGTGACCTGCATGCAGCACGAGCAGCAGACATCGGCAAGCGGCCTGGCCGGGCGGGTGGCGCTCGTCACCGGCGGCAGCGGCGGGATCGGGCGGGCCCTCGCGCTAGCGCTGTCGGCTGCAGGCGTGAGCGTCGCCATCGGCTACGGGGCTAGCGACGCAGCGGCCCAGCAGCTGGCGGGCCAGATCACCGCGGCAGGCGGCCGCGCCGCGGCGCTCAGCGCCGATCTGGCATATGCGGCTGAGGTCGTCCGGCTGACCGAGGACACCGAGCACGCGTTCGGCCCGGTGGACGTCCTGGTGAGCAATGCTGGAGTCGGTCAGCGTCAGCGGCTGGAGGCCATCGAGGTCGAAGAGTTTGACGAGACCGTGGCAGTGAACCTGCGCGCCCCGTTCCTGCTGGCGCAGCGGCTGGTGCCGCCGATGGCCGAGCGTGGCTTCGGCCGGGTGCTGTTCATCTCCTCTGTCGCCGCGTTCACGGGCGGTGTCGTCGGACCCCACTACGCGGCAGCCAAGGCCGGCCTGCACGGGCTGACGCACTCGCTTGCTGCCCGCTTTGCCCGCTTCTGGTGTCACGGTGAACGCCCTCGCGCCCGCCCTGATCGCCGATACCGGCATGCTGCCGGGCGAGCCGGAAGAGCTGGGACGGCGTGTCCCGGTCGGGCGGCTCGGACGGCCAGCCGAGGTCGCTGATCTCGCCGCTCGCCGTCCTCCGAACCCGTACCTGACCAACCAGGTCATATCAATTGACGGCGGAATGTACCCGCGCTAGCGGAGTAGGCCAGCCGCTGGGTCCGGCGGAGCGAATCGCCGGTCCAATACGGTGCTGACGTTTCCTTTGCCGTTCCATAGGTATTGCTCCGCATTGTCTTTAGCCGGAACCGGGTATCGCAAATCCAACAATGACGGCGGGATAAGCGAATCGGCTGCACTAAACGCTGCAGCCAGCCGGAGCGGGAACGCAGAGTGAAATCAAAGCGCAGCCGGGCATCGGCTGCCTCGGTACTGAGCGCCCTCAGCGGGATGGCCGTCCTGTCCGTCACTGCTGGGCTGCTGCTCGGCTGGCTGGCACTGCCCGTAATTGGGATGGCCGGAATTGCCGACCCGAGACGCCGCCGAGACGTTTAATGACTTGTCAGTTCCCGAGCCTAACACAGCTGCCGACCCGCTCCGAGATCCTTGAATTCCCAAGGCGGCCTCGTCGCATATTATTACCCGAACCACGTCTACCGCGTTCCCGGTGTCTTATAACCAGATCGCGCCATCGATGCGCGAGGCGATAGTCGCCATCGAGGATTCCAGGTTTTATCTGCACGGCGCCATCGACATCCGCGGAACCATGCGGGCACTGGCTCTGGACCTGATGAGCGGCCAGGTCCAGGGCGGCTCCACGATCGCCCAGCAGTACGTCAAGAACGCGCTGTTGCTGACCGCAGAGGACAGCGCGCAGCAGCATGCCGCGATCGCCGACAGCGCCGCGCGCAAGATCCGGGAGCTGCGGATAGCCGCCGAGGTCGAGCACGAGCTCACCCCGGACCAACTGCTGGCGGCTTACCTGAACGCGGCGTACTTCGAGAACGAGTCCTATGGCATCGAGGTCGCCGCCGAACGATACTTCGGACGGCCGGCCGCGCGCCTCACGCTGCACCGAGTCCGCCATGCTGGCTGGCCTGGTGCAGAATCCGGCCGAGTTTGATCCGGTGACGAACCCCGTCGTCGCCAGGCAGCGCCGGAACGTGGTGCTGGCGCGAATGGCCCAGCTCGGCTACATCAGCGGGGCCACGGCCGCGGCTGCCGAGCGGGCACCGCTGGGCCTGCATTTCCAGCCGCAGACACTGCAAGAAGGCTGCTCGAGCGCGTCGGCCGACCAGCGCGGCCTGGTTCTGCGACTACGTGACCGCCGAGCTGCGGACGAACCCCGCCTACGCGGCCACCTGGCAACGGCTGAACACGACCGGCGGCCTGAAGATCTACACCACGATGAACCCGCAGGACCAGGCCGCGGCGCAGAACGCGGTCGACTTCATGCTGCCCGCGCCGCCGTCGGCCTATAACCCGGGCCAGAACGCCGCGGCCGAGGTACTGATCCAGCCTGGCACCGGCCACGTCGAGGCGATCGCCGTCGACCGGCCATACGGCATCGGCGACGACCAGGACAGCATCGACTACGCCGTGGACACCGCTCAGAACGGCGGCATCGGCGTGCAGACCGGGTCAGCATCCAAGCTATTCACGCTGATCACGGCGCTCGAGCACGGCATCCCGTTTGGGTTCAAGCTGCCGATCACGTCGCCGAGCGTCATCGGGCCGTACTACAACTGCCAGCGGCTCGCGACCGGACCCTTCCATGTCGCCAACGCCGAAGGCGCCGGGCACGGAACCTACTCGCTGTACACCGGGACGACCAAGTCGATCAATGTGTTCTACGCCGAGCTCGAGCGGCGCGTCGGCCTGTGCAACGTCGTCAGGACAGCGGTCAGCATGGGTGACCACCGGGCGGATGGCAGCTCACTGCTGAAACCAGCAGGCAAGCCGGGAACGCCGGGATATCAGCCCCCGGCCGACGATCTGCCCTCGTTCACGCTTGGGTCGGTCGGGGTGTCGCCCATGACGATGGCCGCCGCCTATGCCACGGTCGCGGCAGGCGGCATCTACTGCGCTCCGGTGGCGATCAGCAAGATCACTACAGCTGGCGGCGGCCAGCTGCCGGTCGCGTCCGCTGGCTGTCACCGCGTCTTCTCGTCCGCAGTAGCCGCGGCCGCCACCTACATCCTGCGCGGCGTGCTCACCAGCGGTACCGCGAAGGGCGACGGCGTCAGCAGGAAAGGCGTGTACATCCCGCAAGCCGGGAAGACCGGAACAGCGAATAGCTTTGACTTCGCAGCGTTCGGTGGTTACACTCCGAAGCTCGCCGGCTACGTGTCGATGTTCAACCCGGTCGGCCCGATTGGGCACCCGATGATCGGCAATGCGTCCTGCTACCGCGGCCCAGGCGGCGGCAGGGACTGCCCGGGTTCCGTGCTCGGCGCCAACGCCGGCCAGATCTGGAAGCTGACCTTCGAGACTGCGGACCTGGGTCACACCTTTGGCGCTTTTCGCGGTGTTCCCCGCTCGCAGCGGGTATTTCAGGGACGGCACCGGGCAGGGCGCGACAGCCAAGAGCGCGACACCCAAGAGGAAGAACCCAAGAGGAAGAAACCCAAGAGGAAATAGCGGTGACGCCAGACCGCGACTCGCCAGAAGCCTGGCCTGCCCGTCATCGGCTGCCCCGCATGCTTCGCGCCTCGCTCAACGGGGACAGTCGAAGCTGGCCGGTACGATAAACGTCGTGACTTGGCCGGCAGTTGGTCGGACCAGCGTGTTTCGACCCAGGCTAATGGCTGCCGCGCGCAGGCCGCGACAATTCACGACAGGTGGTGGGCGCGCTGACCCCGTTGGTCCTCAGGCGCTCGGCGGCCGTTATCGGCCCCGCCGTCGCGGCGCCCGAGCCGGAGGTTGCCGCGCGTCCGACGCGGGCCCGGAGGGCTGCGACCGCGGTGGTTCCGCTCTGCTATCTGCTGGCTGCGGTGCTGCTGACCTGGCGGTTGTGGGCCGATCCTGCGGCGCGCATCGTGGCCGGTAATTCGCACGACGCCGACCTGTTCGCCTGGTTCATGCGGTACGCCGCGGCGGCGGTCCGGCACGGCCGGCTGCCAGCCCTGGTGACGACCGGGATGAACGCGCCCACCGGCATCAACCTGATGTGGAATACCCCGATGCTGCTGCCAGGGCGTCCTGCTCGCGCCGGTCACGTGGCTAGCCGGACCGCAGGTCAGCCTCACCATCATGACCACCGCAGGGTTCGCGGGCTCGGCGACGGCCCTGTTCTGGGTGCTGCGGCGGTGGGATGTCAGTATCCCGGCCGCTGCGCTGGCCGGGGCGGTCTACGGGTTCTCGCCGGCCCTGCTGCAGACCGGCGCTGGCCCATTACGACCTGGAACTGGCCATCCTGCCGCCGCTGATCATTCACGCAGGCGTGCGGCTGGCCGTCGGCCCGCCGGTCCCGGCCTGGCGGCCGGCCAGGCTGCCGGTCCGCTGGCTGGCCCGCGTGCCTGCCTGGGCCCGGACCGGGGCATGGCTCGGCCTCCTGGTCGCGGCGCAGCTATTCACGAGCGAGGAACTCGCGCTGACGACCGCGCTGGCCGGCGTCCTGGTCGTGCTGGTGCTTGCGGTAAGCCGGCCGCGTACCGCCCTCCGGCGCGTCCCGCCGGCGGCGGCTGGCCTGGTGATCGCCGCGGTGGTTGCGCTGGCGCTGACCGGCTCGGCGTTGTGGACCCAGTTCCGCGGCCCGCTCACCCAGCATGGTTCGACCCACCCGCTTGATGTCTTCGTCAACGACCTCACCAGCTTCGTCACGCCCCAGGGCGCCCTGTTCTTCCATACCGCTGCGTCGGCCGCCGCGGCCGCCAGCTACCAGGGCGGGCTGCCTGAATATCTCGGTTATCTCGGCTGGCCGCTGATCGGCGTCCTGGCCGTGGCTGCGGTCGCGAGCTGGCGCCGGCTGGCCGGGCGGGCAGCCGCCATCACCCTCGTGGTGCTGTGCGTGTTCTCGCTCGGCGGTCACCCGCTGATCGCGGGCAGGACGTACCCGGCAGTCGACCTGCCGTGGCACTGGATCGAAAAGATCCCGGCCTTTGCACCGATCCTGACGGACCGGCTGTCGATCCTGGCCGACGGAGCCGCGGCAGTGCTGCTTGCCGTCGGGATCGACGAGGTTCGCGCGCGCCTGGCGGCGCACCGGCCTGCCCGTCTGGCGCAGCTGGCTGTCCTGGCGGTGGCGGTTGTCTGCTGCCTCCCGCTGCTACCGCGGCCACTGCCGGAGTCCAGCACGCCGCCGCTCCCGGCAGGCTGGTCGGCCGTCTTCGCCCGGCTGCATCTTGCGCCGGGCAGCAGGGTCCTGGTCCTGCCCTTTCCCCGGCCTAACGTGACGCTGGCACTCCGGTGGTCGGCTGATAGCGGGGAGCCGTCGGCGATGACCGGCGGGTACTTCATCGGGCCCGGAATCGGCAGCCAGGCACGCCTCGGCGGCCTGATGCCGCGGCGCATCCCCGAGTACCTGAACTACCTCTGGTCAGAAAGCGTGCCGCCCGGCAGTCCGTACAGCGGCGACGCCCACACGGTTAAGCGGGAGTGGACGAGCGAGCCGGGCTGGTCTGTGGTGCACCCCCAGCTCGGCGCTCGCCGAGCTGGCTCACTGGCGGCCGCAGGCAGTGATCGCCGATGCCAGGGCGGGCTCTCCGCTCGGCCAGTACCTGGCCAACCTGCTGGGGCCACCAACGGTGCAGGTTGACGACCTGATCGGCTGGCGGAACCCCGTCCTTACCGGAATGCCAGTTCGCTTCTCGACAGGGCCAGGATTCTCTGTGCGACTCCTACGGACGGAAACATGAGTCGGGTGCAGAACTCAGGCGCGCTGGCTCTCGTCGGCTAGCTGCGAGACCCGGCCGGCCACCAGCTCGGTGATCTGCCGCGCCAGATGCTGCGGGGTCAGGCCTTGCGCGTCCAGCAGCTGGGCGCGCTCACCGTGCTCCAGGAAGACCTGGTCGAGGCCGAAGGTCCGCACCGGAGTGTCGATGTCGTTGTCCCGCAGCATCCTGGCGACGGCGTCGCCGAAGCCGCCAACCCTGCCGTTGTCCTCGACGGTGGCCACCAGGCCGTGCTGACGGGCGGCCTCGGGCAGCGCCGCATCGAGCGGCTTGACCCAGCGCGGATCCAGCACCGTAACGCCGATCCCGTGATCGGCGAGCCGGTCAGCGGCCTCGGCGCAGATGCCCGCCATCGGCCCGGCTCCGAGCAGCAGCACGTCGCGCCGGGCCGGATCGGCCGGCCTCCGGAGCACGTCCATCCCGCCGAGCTGGCCGACGGCCGGCACGTCGGGGGTAGCCAGACGGCCGGGGAAGCGGAGCGCCGTCGGGCCGTCGTCGACGGCGACTGCCTCCCTCAGCAGCTCGGCGACCCTGGCACCATCTCGCGGCACCGCGATCCGCAGGCCAGGCACCAGCTGCAGGATCGAGCCGTCCCACATGCCATGGTGGCTGGCGCCATCCGGCCCGGTCACGCCCGCGCGGTCCAGCACGAAGGTGACCGGCAGCCGGTGCAGTGCGACGTCCATCAGCAGCTGGTCGAAGGCCCGGTTGAGGAAGGTCGCGTAGATCGCGGCCACCGGGTGCATGCCGCCCATTGCCAGGCCCGCGGCGCTGGTCACCGCGTGCTGCTCGGCGATGCCCACGTCGAAGACCCGGTCAGGGAACGCGGCTGCGAACTTGGCCAGGCCAGTCGGATGCAGCATCGCGGCCGTGATCGCTACCACATCCGGCCGCTCGGCCCCGATGGCGGCGAGTTCGTCGCCGAAGACCTGAGTCCACGGCCGGCCCCGGCTTCGTGGCTGGCCTGCTGCCGTTACCGGCAGGCCGCCGGGCCGCCGCTGGCGCTGGCGCTGGCGAGACCTGATGCAGGCAATCCTCATCGTTCTCCTCGGCTAGCTGATAGCCGAAGCCCTTACGGGTGATGACGTGCACGAGCACCGGTCCGCCGAAGTCACGAGCACGGCGCAGGGCATGCTCCACGGCATACTCATCGTGCCCGTCGACCGGACCCGAGGTACTTCAGGCCGAGGTCCTCGAACAGGACCTGCGGCTGGAGGACGTCCTTGAGGCCCTTCTTGATCCCGTGCAGCGTCTCGAACAGCGGCGCGCCGACCAGCGGCGTATGCGAGAGCGACGTCTTGATGTAGTCAAGTACCTGCTCGTACCGCTGCGACACCCGGACGGAAGCCAGGTGGTCGGCGAGTCCGCCGATGGTCGGCTGGTACGAGCGGCCGTTGTCATTGACGACGATGACCAGCCGCCGGTCCTTGCCTGCCGCGATGTTGTTCAGCGCCTCCCAGGCCATCCCGCCGGTCAGCGCGCCGTCTCCGATGACCGCGACGACGCTGCGGTGCATCTCACCGCGCAGCTGATAGGCCTTGGCCAGCCCGTCGGCGTAGGACAGGCTGGTCGACGCGTGGGAGTTCTCGACCAGGTCGTGCTCGGACTCGACGCGGCTGGGGTAGCCGGTCACGCCACCGCGCTGGCGCAGTGTGCCGAAGTCCGGGTACCGGCCGGTCAGGAGCTTGTGCACGTAGGACTGATGGCCGGTGTCGAACAGGATCCGGTCCACCGGGGAGTCGAAGACGCGGTGCAGCGCGATCGTGAGCTCGACGACGCCAAGGTTCGGCCCCAGGTGACCGCCGTTCCTGGTCACGATCCGGATCAGGTAATCCCGGATCTCAGCAGCTAGCTGGGGCAGCTCCTCCGCGCTGAGGTCCTTGACGTCCCGCGGGCTATGGATGCGCTCCAGCAAGCTCACTAGATCTGCTCCTCGTGTGATCGGCCGCCACCCGGCGCCGGCCCGTCCCTACCCGAACTGCCCGCACCTGGGCTCAAGTTCTCCATCCGCGAGCTGCCTATCCGCGGTGCGTAACCGCGCCGCGCATCCGCTGCCGCACCCGGCGGCCGCCCCTGGCCCGCTGGCCAGAGGCCAGGTCGCAGCCAGAGGTACTTGCAGGACAATACAACCAGAGTCTATTTCGCTCCATCTGCCCCTGGGGGCACCTGTCCGCGGCTCGCGCCCGGCGCCCGGCGCGATGACGCGGTACCGACGGTCACTCAGCCCGTTCCGCCCGGCTGCCGCCGCGACCTACAGTATGTCCCATGACTGGCGAAGTTTCCCCGGTGAGCGATCCAGGCCAGCTCAGCGCCCGAGGTGAGCTTAGGGCCTCGCATTCGGACCGAGACAGGGTCGTTGAGCTGCTGCGGGTCGCAGCCGGCGACGGCCGCCTCACGCCAGCGGAGCTCGACGAGCGGCTCGAGGTCGCGCTGACGGCCCGCACCTACAGCGAGCTCGCCGGCCTGACGACCGACCTGCCCGCGGGCCGGTCAGCCGGCCTGGCGCTACCGCTGACTCTGCCCGAGGCCAAGCAGCTCGTCCGGATCGACTGCGGCAGCGGCAGCGCGAGGCGCAACGGCCAGTGGATCGTGCCGCAGCGGATGGAGATCCGGGTGCGCAGCGGCAGCGTGAAGCTGGACCTGACGGAAGCCCTGATCAGCAGCCCGACCCTGGAAGTGGATGCCGAGGTGCGCAGCGGCAGCCTCATCCTGGTGACCAGGCCGGGCATCGTCGTCGACGCCGACGACGTCGCGGTCCGCAGCGGCAGCGTCGGGGTCAAGACTCACCGCGACGCCAACGCGCCGGTTACCCTGCGGGTCCACGTCACCGGCAAGGTCGCCAGCGGAGCCTTGAAGGCGCGCCCGCCGCGCCGCACGTTCCTGCAGTGGCTGCTGCGGCGGCCGTCCAGCTACGCCTAGGGCGGTACCGTCAGCGCCCGGCCTGCCAGCCAGCCGGTGATCAGCTGCAGCGCCGCCACCCCGAGCAGGACCAGGCCGGGCGCCGTCCAGCCGCCGGTGGCGTCGTGCAGGAAGCCGATCGCCAGCGGTCCGGTGCTTGCGATCAGGTAACCGGCGCCCTGAGCGAACGCGGACAGCGAGGCGGCGCTGACCGGGTCGGGCGCTCGCGCCATCGTGTAGAAGATGCCGAGGCCGAGGGTCGCGCCCTGGCCGAGCCCCAGCAGCAGGACGGCGGCCGCGGCGAGCCTGGCCGGGCCGAAGACAGCGCCCGCGATGCCGGCCCCGGTGGCGAGCATGGCCGCGGCCGCGAGCTTGCGCTGGTCGGCGGCCCGGTGCGCCAGTACCGGGATCAGCAGGCAGGTCACCGCATTGCCCAGGTTCATCAGCGCGAGCAGGTCGCCGGCGTGGACGGCACTGACGCCCCGCTCACGGAACATGGTCGGGAACCACGACAACGTGGCGTAGTAGGTCAGGCTCTGCAGCCCCATGAACAAGGTGACCTGCCATGCCAGCGCACTGACGGCCCATCGCCAGCGCGCCCGCCGGTCGCGCCGACGGGCTGGGCCGGCGGGGCGCGCGTCATCGGGCAACGTGCGGTAACGCAGTTGCGGCAGCCACAGAACGGCCGCCAGGAGCGCAGGCCCGGCCCACAGGCCGAGCGCGATGCGGACAGACGCACTGCCAGCTGTCGTGCCATCGCCTGCCGCAGTTGAACACCGGCACCGCCAGCAGCGACGCGACGATCGCCCCCGCCGACAGCATCAGCAGGTAAAGCCCGATCACCAGCCCTGCCCGCTCCGGCATCCGGCGCTTGACCAGGCTGGGCAGCAGCACGTTCATCAGCGCGATTGCCGCGCCTGCGACGACCGTGCCGGGGAACAGCAGGGCGGCTGGGCTGAGGCCGCGCAGCAGCAGGCCCGCGGCCAGCAGCACGAGCCCCATGCCCAGCACCCGCTCCTCGCCAAACCTGCGGCTCAGCGGCGCCGCGGCGCCGGAGAATACGCCGAAGCACAGCACCGGTACGGCGGCCAAGCAGCGACAGGCTCGCCGCCGAGATGTGCAGCGCCGACTCCAGCTCGGGAAAGATCGGCGGCAGGCTGGTGATCGCCGACCGCAGGTTGCCAGCCAGCGCGAGCACGCCGATGATCAGGAGCACCGCGCCCTGCCTGGCCGACCGCTGTCCGCCGGAGAGCAGCCTGGCGCGCAACAGCCTGGCTGGCCCGAGCCGAGCCGCCGCGAACCGGGCCGGTGCCGCCTCTTGCCTGATCTTCACCCGCATCCTCCGTTCCCGCCCAAGGCTGGCATAGCCGGCCAGCTCCGCGCGCCGCCCAGTTCGCCCGGACGTCCGCCACCTGTGTCGGCGAGACCTGATAGCAAGGGCACATGACAAGCGCCGATACGCCGCCGGACCCGCTGCGCGCCGAGGCCGAGCGCTGCCTGCAGGCGCTGGCCGGCCCAGATGCCAGTCTGCGCGAGGATCAGTGGACGGCCATCCGGGCGCTGGTCGCCGACCATGCCCGCGCGCTGGTCGTGCAGCGGACCGGCTGGGGCAAGTCGGCCGTGTACTTCACCGCTACCGCGCTGCTGCGCGCCCGCGGCGCCGGACCGTCGGTGATCGTCTCGCCGCTGCTGGCCCTCATGCGCAACCAGATCGAGGCTGCGGCCCGGGCCGGCATCCGGGCTCGCACGGTGAACTCGGTCAACATCGAGCAGTGGGACGAGGTCTACGCGGAGGTAGCGGCCGGCCAGGTGGACGTGCTGCTGGTCAGCCCGGAGCGGCTGAACAATCCCGGCTTCCGGGACCAGGTGCTGCCCAAGCTGATCGCCTCGGCCGGCCTGCTCGTGGTGGACGAGGCACACTGCATCTCCGACTGGGGCCACGACTTCCGCCCCGATTACCGCCGGCTGCGGACGCTCCTGACCGAGCTGCCGCCCGGCGTGCCGGTCCTGGCGACCACGGCGACGGCCAACGCCCGGGTCAGCCGCGACGTCGCCGAGCAGCTTGGAACTGGCTCGGACGGCGAGACCCTGGTCCTGCGCGGGCCGCTGGACCGCGACAGCCTCCGCCTCGCGGTCGTTCCGCTGGCGGGCGCGCAGCAGCGGCTTGGCTGGCTGGCGGAGCTACCTCGGTCAGCTGCCCGGCTCCGGGATCATCTACGCGCTGACCGTCGCTGCCGCGCACGAGACCGCGGCGTTCCTGCGCGAGCGCGGCCACGACGTGCGGCCCTACACCGGCAAGGACGAGCCCGCTGAGCGGCTCGCGGCCGAGGACGCGCTGCTGGCCAACCAGCTCAAGGCGCTGGTGGCGACGAGCGCGCTGGGCATGGGCTTCGACAAGCCTGACCTTGGCTTCGTCGTCCATCTCGGCGCGCCGCAGTCGCCGATCGCCTACTACCAGCAGATCGGCCGGGCAGGCCGAGGCGTCGACCGGGCCGAGGTGATCCTGCTGCCCGGCCGCGAGGACGCCGACATCTGGGCCTACTTCGGGTCGCTGGCCTTCCCGCCCGAGGCCATCGTCCGGCGCACTCTGTCGGTGCTGGCCGAGGCGGACCGGCCGCTGTCGACAGCGGCGCTGGAGACCAGGGTCGACCTGTCCCGTGGCCGGCTGGAGATGATGCTCAAGGTCCTGGACGTCGATGGCGCGGTCCAGCGGGTGGCCGGCGGCTGGACGGCGACCGGGCAGGACTGGGCCTACGACACCGACCGCTATCGCCGGGTCGCTGCTGAGCGCGCCCGCGAGCAGCAGGCGATGCTCGGCTACATCGCCACTAGCGGCTGCCGGATGGACTACCTGCGCCGCGAGCTTGACGATCCGGCCGCCGCGCCGTGCGGCCGGTGCGACAACTGCACCGGGCAGCGGTGGCCCGAGGCCGTGCCTGAAGCCGCGGCCGCCGCCGCGCGGGACCGGTTGCTTCGGCCCGGCACTGAGCTCGAGCCGCGCAAGATGTGGCCGACGGGCATGCGCGAACTCGGCATCGACGTGGCCGGCAAGATCAGCCCGGACCTGTCCGCCGAGCCAGGCCGGGCGCTGGGCAGG
Source organism: uncultured Actinomycetota bacterium (assembly GCA_963808215.1). Lineage (GTDB taxonomy): Bacteria > Actinomycetota > Actinomycetes > Streptosporangiales > Streptosporangiaceae > JAJYUU01. The sequence goes on along the minus strand of CAWEEY010000014.1, from coordinate 20,205 downwards.
CTGACCGACCTCGGCTGGGGCCCGCGGCTGCGTGCCCTGCTCGCCAGCGATGCGCCGGACGCGGCCGCCCCGGACGACCTGATCGCCGCGGTCGTCAAGGTCCTGGCCAGCTGGCAATGGGACCAGCGGCCGGCCGGCGTCGTCAGCATCCCGTCCCGTTCCCGGCCGCAGCTCATCAGCAGCCTGGCCGGCGGATCGCGGAGATCGGCCGGATGCCGTACCTCGGTCAGCTGACCTACGCAGCGCCGACGGGGGGTCCGGCGCCGGGACCGGCCGCCAGCACAACAGCGCCCAGCGACTGCGCGCCGTGTGGCAGAGCCTTCGATACGCCTTCCTCGGTCAGTGCCGCGCTCGCGCGCCTGGGCGGCCCGGTGCTGCTCGTCGACGACCAGCTCGACACTGGCTGGACCATGACTGTCGCCGCCATGGCGCTGCGCCAGGCGGGTGCGCCCGCCGTCCTGCCGCTCGCGCTGGCCTCAGCGGCCTGACTCCGCTCGCGCGCCGCATCAAGCCGCGATACCCTGATCACGTGACAAGTTTCCGCAGCCTTCTTCTCAGCAGGCCGCACTGACGCATTAAGTCAGTGCGGCCGCCCCTCATGCTCACCGTGAGGGGCTTTTTGATTTCTCCGGCCGGATCGACTAGCCACAGCGAAAGGCAACGGCGCCATGAGTAAGCAAGTGACGGAAGTACCAGACCACGAGGCCGCGGCCGGGCCTGCTGACGGGCGCGCTGAGCCAGTCACCGCAGGGCCAGCCAGCGCAGCGGCGCGCGAGCCCGGCAGTGCCTCCGCCGTTCCGCTACGGCGCCGACATCGCCGGCGAGATCGAGCTCCGCTGGCAGGACCGCTGGGCGTCAGCAGGCACCTTCAGCTCCCCCAACCCGTCCGGCCCGCTGTCTCACGGATTCGAGGCCGTGCCGGCCGGCCGAAGTGCTACGTGCTGGACATGTTCCCCTACGCCAGCGGCATCGGCATCCACGTCGGACACCCCATCGGCTACATCGCCACCGACGTGTACGCCCGCTACCTGCGGATGACCGGGCACCACGTGCTGCACACCATGGGATTCGACGCGTTCGGCCTGCCGGCGGAGCAGTACGCGCTGACAACCGGCCAGCACCCGCAGGTCACCACCCGGCAGAACGTGGACAACATGCGGCGTCAGCTGCGGCGGCTGGGCATGGGCTACGACAACCGCCGCAGCATCGAGACCACCGATCCTGCGTTCTACCGCTGGACCCAGTGGATCTTCCTGCAGATCTTCAACAGCTGGGTAGACGAGCGCACCGGGACCGCCCGTCCGATCGACGAGCTGATCGCCGAGTACGCCTCGGGCCAGCGGCCGGTGCCCGGCGGCCGTCGGTGGGACGACCTGTCGCCAGCGGAGCGGCGCGAGCTGGTCGACGACCACCGGCTGGCCTACATCGCCGAGGAGCCGGTCAACTGGTGCCCTGGCCTGGGCACGGTGCTGGCGAACGAGGAGGTCACCGCCGACGGGCGCAGCGACATCGGCAACTTCCCCGTCTACCGGCGCCCGATGCGGCAGTGGATGATGCGCATCACCGCGATGGCGCAGCGCCTGATCGACGACCTGGAGCCGCTCGCGTGGCCCGAGAACGTCAAGAGCCTGCAGCGCAACTGGATCGGCGCCAGCGACGGCGCCATCATCTGGCTTCCGATGGCCGATCCGGCAGACGGCCGGGTTGAGGTCTTCACCACCCGGCCCGATACCCTGCGCGGCGCGACCTATGTGGTGCTGGCACCCGAGCATCCGCTGGTCGACACCTTCGTCGCCGATGCCTGGCCGGAGGGGACGCCAGAGCGCTGGCGTGGTGATACATCGCGGCCGCGCGATGCCGTAGCTGCCTACCGGGACGCTGCCGCACAGCTGACCGACCGGCAGCGGGCAGCGGCCGCCGGCGCGAAGTCGGGCGTGTTCACCGGCGGCTATGTGACCAACCCGATCACGGCTGAGCCGATCCCGGTGTTCGTCGCCGACTACGTGCTGATGGGTTACGGCACCGGCGCGATCATGGCCGTGCCCGCGCACGATCAGCGGGACCTGGACTTCGCCAGGGAGTTCGGGCTGGCGGTCCGGCCGGTCATCGACGCAGACGGGGCGTATATCGAGGCGCCAGGGCCCGAGCTGGCCGGCCTGGACTCCGAGGCCGGCATCGCCGCATCGATTTCATGGCTGGAACGTGCTGGTTACGGGCATGCGGCGCGCCGGTACCGGCTCCGTGACTGGCTGTTCTCACGGCAGCGCTACTGGGGTGAGCCGTTCCCCATCGTCTATGCCGACGACGGCCAGCCCATTGCGCTGCCCGCGGACGCGCTGCCGGTACTGCTGCCGGAGATGGCTGACTTCCGCCCGGCGCAGGACGCCGGCGACGCAACGGAGCCGGTGCCGCCGCTGGCGCGGGCGACCGACTGGGCGAATGTCGAACTGGACCTAGGCGACGGGCGCGCGGATCTACCGGCGCGAGCTCAACACCATGCCGCAGTGGGCCGGCTCCTGCTGGTACTACCTGCGTTACCTGGACCCCGCCAACGACCGCGCCTTCGTCGATCCGGCCGTGGAACGGTACTGGATGGCGTCACCCGATAACGGCCTGGTGGCGTGGACCTGTACGTCGGCGGCGTCGAGCACGCCGTGCTCCACCTGCTGTACGCGCGGTTCTGGCACAAGGTGCTGTACGACCTGGGACTGGTGTCGACGCCGGAGCCGTTCGCGCGGCTGGTGAATCAGGGCATGATCCAGGCCGAGGCGTTCGTTGACGAGCGCGGCAGCTATGTCCCGGCCGCGGAGGTCGTGATCGCCGCCGACGGCTCGGCGAGCTATCAGGGCCGGCCGGTCAGGCGGCGGGCCGGGAAGATGGGCAAGAGCCTGAAGAACGGCATCAGCCCGGACCAGATTTACCAGCAGTACGGCGCGGACACCCTGCGGCTGTACGAGATGGCCATGGGCCCGCTGGAGGTCGACAAGCCCTGGCGCACCGATGACATTGTCGGAGTCCACCGGTTCCTGCAGCGGCTGTGGCGCAGCATGGTCGACGAGCAGACCGGCGCGCTGACGGTCAGTGACGCACCGCTGGATGACGCTACGCTGCGGCTGCTGCATGCGACCGTCGCGGCGGTCCGGCATGACTTCGAGCTACTGCGGTTCAACACCGCGATCGCCCGGCTGATCGAGCTGACGACCGCCGCTGCCCGGATCTCGGCTGCCTCCGGTGCGCTTCCCCGCACGCTGGCCGAACCGCTGGTGCTGATGATCGCCCCGCTGGCGCCGCACATCGCCGAGGAACTGTGGGCAAGGATCGGACACTCCGGTTCGCTGGCGTACGCCGATTTCCCGCAGGCCGATCCGGACCTGGCCACGGCGCAGACCGTCACCCTGCCGGTCCAGGTGAACGGGCGGACCAGATTCCGGATCGAGGTGCCGGCCGGGCTGGACGCAGCGGAGGTCGAGGCTGCCGTCCGGGCAGACCCTCAGTACGCCGGCTGGACCGCGGCCGCGAGCGTCGAGCGCATGATCATCGTTCCCGACCGCATCGTGAACGTCATCCTCCGCTAGCCGGCCGCCGGAGTCCCGGGAGTCGGCTCATCCTGCCGGCTCCGGCTGCTCGCGCCGCTCGAGCACGGCCAGCCGGAGCTCTAGCTGGTCGACCCGGTGGCGGAGGATCTCTAGCTGGGCCTCCTCAGCGAGCCGCCGTTCCGCGGTTCGCCGCAGTCGCGGTGACGCCTCAGCACGCGCGGCGACCGGCGTCAGCGGCACCAGACGCTGCGGCCCATGCGGACCGTCGACCAGCCGTGACGGGATCTCCCCGGTCCGGTACCAGCTGCGAATAGCCGCACGCGACGCACCGGTCTCGGCGGCCGCCCGCTCCAGCGTCACCCAGTCCGAGCCTTCGAGCTGAGCAGCCAGCTCGACTTCGAGCTCCCAGTTGTCGAGCCTGTCCTCCCAGTCCATGAGCTAGATCCTCCCGCCGCGCTCAGAACCTACCGCCCGCCCCCCACCTGACCCTATTATTAGCATGGTATTGACGGGGTGGCTGGCGTGCTAGACCGTAGTCCCATGTTTGAGCGATTCACTAACCGCGCCCGGCATGTCGTCGTCCTCTCCCAGGAGGAGGCCCGGCTACTGCAGCACAACTACATCGGTACCGAGCACATTTTGCTCGGGCTCATTGGCGAGTCAGACGGAGTCGCTTCCCAGGCGCTCGCGCGCTTCGGAATGTCGCTCGACAGCGCTCGCGACGAGGTGAAGGCCATCATTGGCCTCGGGAAATCAAAGCCGACCGGGCACATCCCGTTTACGCCGCGCGCCAAGAAAGTACTCGAGCTGGCGCTGCGGGAAGCATTGCACCTGAACCAGAACTTCATCGGCACCGAGCACATCCTGCTCGGATTGATGCGAGAAGGCGAGGGCGTCGGTGCGCAGATCATCAAGCAGCACTGCTCGGAGCTAAAAGAGGTCCGCATGGCCGTGCTCGACCTACAGTCGACCACGCCAACCGGAGCCTCGAAAGGCCGCCGCTGGCTCCGCGACCGGCTGGAGACGATTACCGGCAGAGCACCTGAGCAAAGCCATGCCGCCCAGATCCGCACCACCCAGGCCGCGGACAACAGCCTGACCGAGGCTGCCCGCCTAGCCGGATCGCAGCCGGTGGGCTCGCACCATCTCCTGCTGGCGGCCCTCGCCGATCCAGACAGCGCCGCAGCGCGTGCACTCACCGACTTCGGCGTACAACTCGAGCCGCTGAAGGATGTCCTCCGCAACACCGATGTCACCGGCACAAGCGACGAGCTGCCTGAAGAAGCTGGCCGGCGGCAGATGGTAGTCAAGGTGACCTCCGGGAAGATCACGATCGAGGCGACCGATCAGCTGATCATCGGACTCGGCCAGGCTGCGATCGCGGCGCTCGGCGAAGATGCCGGCGTCATTCAAGGCGACCTGCCGGCCGCCTCGAGCCTGAGTAACGTCTGGCAGGCTTTGCACGACAGCCTCGAAGCCATCCAGCGGCGCGCGGCGCCGCCGCCAGAGCCGCCCGAGAAGCAGGGCACAGAGGCCGCATAATTTCGCGACCGGAAGCCTTGGAGCGGAGGAACCCACGTCAACTAGCGGGACCTAGGCGCGCTGCAGCGCAACCGCCCGACCACTGAGCCTGATCGCCGCCACCACGATCACGCCCAGGACCACACCCGCCAGCGCCCCCAGCCCCGCCAGCTCAGCCAGCCACGCCGACCGCGACGTCCCCGTCGCCGACGTCGCCCCCGCCGCCACCTTCGCCAGCACCGTGCCGCCCGGCGCGCCCCGCGACCTCACCAGCGCCACGTAGCTGTTCGCAACCGCATTAGCGACACCCTGCGCGTCCCCCGCAGTCTTCGCCGACACCGTGATCGTCAGCGCAGTCGAGGACGACACCACCACCTTCACCTGACGGTTCAGCTGCTCAAGCGTCAGCACCCGATCACTGCGGCTCACCGGACCCAGCACCGCATCACTCCCGGCGATCAGCGCCTGAATCTCAATCTGCTTCGACGCCGGCACCACCACCAGCACCTTGCTCGACAGCAGCGGCGGCCGCACCACAGCAAACACCACACCCGCCAGCGCCCACAGCACCACAACAACGCCGAATATGGCACGCAGCATCTTCAGGTCCACCACAGCACCTCACCCGCCTCCGGGCCGCCCCCCGAGCGCCCGTGCATATGAGTGACCAGCAACGATCCGTGATACACCGAGCACAGCTGGCACTCCAACTAGACGGATCGACGGCCGGCCGCCGGCCCGTAGCCTGGTGTGACTTCACACCGCCTGCGGACCTAGACGATGACGACCTGGCCGAGACGCCTACCACTGCGTGCCGGGCGATGAGGACGACGACGACCCGGACCCTCAGCCAGGCCTCGGGTTTGGCTGAGGCCTGACCTGGGACTACGAGTTCCAGTGCTGCCCACCCTTGGGGGGTGTCGGTCGACGGCTTCCCGGGCGGTCGACCCCAAACACCGCTAAAGTGGCTTTCGGTGGAGCGAATGCCGGCCAGGGCGACCTGGCTGGCCCTGGGAGCCATGTCCTTGCAGTGCGCGCGGCTACGTCCGCGCGCTCCGACTGGAGGTAGTGGCGATGCGTCACCTAATCGGACTGGTCCTCGCGCTGGCAGCCGCGGCGGCGGTGTTCTTCGGCGGAGGCTGGGCCGTCGCCAGGATCCTGGCGGCCCATGCGCACGGCACCAGCCTCGTCAGCACGTCGGGCGGACTGACACTGGCGGCCCTGCTCGGCACCGGCCTGTTCCTCGGGCTGCTGGTCGCCGTGCCCGCCTCGTCGCCCGTAGCAGCCGGGCTGCCGGGACTCGTCCTGCTCGCCTGGTCTGGCCTCGAGATCTTCAAGGCGCACTGGGCCCTGCGGCTAATCCCGCTATCCGGGCTTGACGCTGCCAGCGGGTTCCGGACGATGCTCACCGCCGGCGTACTGGCCCTCATCGGCATGATGCTGGTCGTCCCGATATTCATTCCCGCCCGCTGGCGGCGGCAGGAACGGGTAGACGAATTCGCCAGCCTGCAGCACGCCGAGCTCGTGCACTGAGCTAGCTGACCGACTCGTCGAGCAATCTGCCGATCTCGTCCGGCGCGCGCATCCGCCACGCATCGACGACGAGCTCGCGCAGCCGGCCGACGTGGACCTCAGCCAGCCGCAGCATGACCAGCGGCCAGCCGTCATAGCCGGACGTAGTGAAGAAGACGTCCGGCTCACCGAGCAGCAGGGCCTGCTTCTCGGCTTCGTCACCCACGAAGACGACGGCAATGTCGGTTCGCAGCGCCCGCGGCCTGCCTGGAATCCGCTCGGGATACGACCAGATGAATCCCTGGCCGCCAACACGGAAGTCGAAGCCGTCGCAGTCGATCTCCTCCACCGCGGGCAGGGCTAGCGCAATGCGCCGCACGTCGTCGGCATCGGCCATCGTGAACCCTCCGGATCGCTGCAGCCCGATGCGGACATGCTAGACGTGATCACCGACAGTCCGGCTACGCATGCGCGCGCACGGTCCAGGCTGACGCATTGACAGGGAACGGGGGCGCCGGAAGCAGCTCTTCGCACCTGGCGCGCAGCGCTTCGCGCCGTTCCAAAGCCAGCCGCGCAACGTACGCACCAGCCGGCCCGACACTCGAGTGTGAACGGCTCCCACCAGTCGGCGAACGTGTCGAACCAGACCCTGACGGTCAGAGACGACGGCTTGATGGAGCTCAGGCCAGCCGCTTGGCAGAGTAGTGCCAGCTGGCCCTCGCGGGCGCCCGGCAATCCCGCCTCATCCCTGGCGACGGGATCGAGATCGTGCACGGCTCGCCAGAACGTGGCCAGCGGTCCTGCGTTTCCGGCGTGATCCCAGACGCACGCGGCCACCACTCCGCCAGGACGCGTGACCCGCCCCATCTCTGCCAGCCCCACCACCGGATCGGCCATGAAGTGCACGACGAGCTGCGCGAGCGTGACGTCGAACGCGTCGTCGGGGAACGGCAGCCGTTCGGCGGGCCAGGTCGCACCTCGACGTCGGGGAAGCGGGCGCGAGTCGCCGCGACAAAGGAGTCAGACGGATCGATCGCGCAGACCGCGCCGGCGCCCGAGGCGCTCGACCAGTTCCGCGGTCAGCGCTCCTGGCCCGCACCCGACATCGAGCGCTCGCTGGCCCTGCCGCACGCCTGCCTCGTCGGCAAACTGGACAGCCAGCGGCTGGAGAAGCGGCCCATGAACCGGGCGTAAGAGTCCGCCGAGACATCGAACATCACGACGTCGCAACGAGTTCGGGTACGTTGCCGTCGGGCCCGCGAAAGTGCTGACATGTCGGGCCCGGTGGCTGCATGGCATCAGTATGCAGCGCGGCTTCTTGCACAGCGCAATGCGGTCTGAGACGCTGACGCAATTAGCAGTCTGCCGGTAGGAGGGTGGCGGTCGGTGTGCGCGGAGCGCTGAGCACATGACGGGCGAGAACTGCGGCGGGTCTGCGCGAGCCAGGTACCCGGCCTTATCCTGACCTGCCCTCCGGCGCGGACACCATTCCGCAGATCAAGCACATCATCGTGCTGATGATGGAGAACCATTCTTACGACAATCACCTCGGCATGCTGAACCGCGCGGGAGCGGACGGCTTAGCGCTCGGCGCCGATGGCAAGCCCGTCGCGACGAACCCATATGCGGACGGGAAGATCCAGCACTCGTTCCGGATGCCGACGACCTGCCAGATCTCAGGTCACCCGAGCCAGACCTGGCAAGACAGCCACACCCAGCTCGCCGACGGCAAGCTAGACGGATTCGTGACGTCCAACAGCGGTCCGGTCGCGATGGGTTACTGGGAAAAGGCTGACTTGCCGTTCTACTACTCGCTGGCGTCGACGTTCCCTATCGCGGACCGGTACTTCTGTTCAGTACTCGGGCAGACGTTCCCGAACCGCCGCTACCTGATGGCCGCCACGTCGCTCGGGATGATCAACGACGGCGTACCGAACCCGCTGGAGTATCCCGCAGGCGGGACTATCTTCGACCGGCTGCACGACGCCGGAGTCACGTGGAAGGACTATTTCTCGCTCACTTCGATAGTGTCGCAGCTAGCGCTGTTCCCTGCGCTGCTTGTCAAATACGCCGGCAATCTCGCCCCAGTGGACGAGTTCTTCGATCACGCGCAAGCCGGGACGCTGCCTGAGTTCTGCATCGTAGAGCCCAACTACGGCCACGAATCAGAGGGAGAGCGGCAGAACATCGCCCTGGGTGAGCTATTCGCAGCGAGAGTCATCAACGCGGTCATGCAGGGGCCAGGCTGGGAGAACAGCCTGCTGATCTGGACTTACGACGAGCACGGCGGGTACTACGACCACGTCGTTCCGCCGGCGGCAATCGCACCCGATGACATCCCGCCGGACACGAGCGGTCCACAGTACAGCGGCTTCCATCAGTACGGCTTCCGGGTGCCAGCAGCCGTAGTCTCCCCGTGGTCGCGCCCGAACTACGTCTCGCATGAGGTCTTTGACCACACGAGCATCTGCGCCCTGGTCGAGGCTAAGTGGAACCTGCCCGCCATGACGCGCCGGGACGCCAACGCCAACAACATGCTCGACATGCTTGACCTGAGCCGGCCTTCAAGCGGCCGCCAGATCTCGCTAAGCCGCTGCTTGAGGTCGACCCTGCCGCGCTCCTGTGCACCGTGACGGGAGCTGGAACCATCCCGCCGCCGGATTCGATATCTGCCTGACCTAGAGCTCGGCATCAGCGTCGCCGGGCAGAAGGACGCAGCCGGGATGAATCGGCTACCCGCAGAGCGGGCCGATCTACCTCGACCGCATCGGCTGACCGGCGGAACACCCTTAGACCCACTGTCCCGCCCTGAAGCAAACGCTGCACGTCCAGGACCGGGCGTACTGTGCAAAGGTGACCACGCTTAGGCACCGTTCTGACCCTGGGTCGCCCAACGGGCTCGTCCCGGTCGCGCCGGCCTACATCCCGTTGGGCGCGCAGCGCTCCGATGGCTACCTCTCTGCGTCTGGCGCGCCAGCGAGCCCTGCCGTGCGAATGATCTGGGTGCTGCGAAGCGCGCAGCTTGTCGCTTGGGTCACTGTCAAGGTGCTGTTCGCTGTTGTCGCAGTGCCGTTGATCGTGATTTTTGCCATCGCAAGTTTCGGAGCGATGTTCGCTCGCGGTGCGTGGTAACGACGTCCTCGCCAGCAGCTATGGCGAACGGGTGGAGTACGGCCTAGGCAGATGGCTGTTGCTCGTCCTTGGTGTCCTGGTAGTGGCCCCGGACGTTATCTCATGGCTAATGTCTCGCGTCGGACACAAGCCAGGCGGCCCAACGGCTGAGCCATCCTGACACCCTGTCCTGGGATTCCCCTGGGCAAGGTCCCGCCCTGCGGGAAACACGGCCGTTCAGTCGAGTCGCGTTGTTGAGGAAGACGCGCCTCAAGCGATGTCCCCTACGTGGTCGGCGGCGTCAGGACAGTCAGGATCCCGGTGATGATCAGTACGGCCGCGAGCGCGCAAACCTCGAGCCTGGTCGCGCAGCGCAGGTCCGACCCCCGGCTCAGCGTGGCGCCGAAGCCACCGCTGTCCGGCCAGCGCCAGCCCTGCAGCGAGGCAGACGACCACGGCCTTGGCGATGAGGAACAAGCCGTAAGCCGTCGTGACGAGCGAGCCGAGCGGGACGAGCACAAGCGCCGAGATGATGCCGGTGATCAGGACGACTGCGAACAGCCAAGCGGCCGCGGTTGCATAGAGCCGCATGATGCCCTGGGCGGCCACTGGATGGTTACGCCAGGCGACCGCCGCGCGCACGGCGTAAACCAGCATTCCCGCCCACACCACGGCTGGGAACAGATGGCAGTACGTCACGAATGCGCCCGCGACCGGGATGACGCCCTCGGGATGCGAGCGGATTCCCTCGGCTAGCACAACGCCCGACAGCAGCGCCGCGGCCAAGCCCGAGCGCCGAAGCCGCACCGCGATCGCCGATAGCGCGAACAGCACCGCTTCGACCGCGGCGATCTCGGCGGTTCCGCCGGACCGCAGGCCAGGCGGCGCCGGCTGGGCGAGCCTGGCCGCGATTCCTGGACCGATCACCGCCGTCACCACGAGCGCAGCGCTCGCCGCCAGGCCGAGGAGCGAACCCTCGAGCGCCAACGGAGCGGGAAGCTCGGCTGGCCGTTCGCCCTTGTACTGCCGCGATAGCCCTCGGCCAGCCAGCCCGCCGAGAGCCATCGCGAGCCCGGCCAGCATCAGGGCGCGTTCGATGCCAGTCAGCCACAGCGCCGGGGTCGAGAGCGGCACGCCCGCCGCGGCCAGGTGAATCACCAGGCCGACCGGATCGGGCGGGATGGTACATATCCCACGGTTAGCACCCTAGTGGTGCTAACCGTGCCCAACACGAACTTGCTGCTGATATGCCGGAACCTTTACCGGCGCGATACAGCTCGGGCTTGGACCGGGTGGAGGCGCGGACGACCCAGTTATCCCGGACTGGCTTTGACGTTTCATGCAACTGGCCGATTTCGTGCCCGCATTTGGGATGGTTTGCGATCGACAGTTGCATGAAACGTGCCCAGGCGCTACGGCTGTGCGGGCAGCAGCTTGTAGGTCTGGACCGCAGACACGTGCTTCGGGGCTCGCTTACCGCTGCCGGTGAAGATGATGGTCATCCGGCGTGAAGTAGTCGCGGCCAGCGTGCTTGGGCCACGCCGCGGCCTTCCACAGCACGATGAGGATCGGGTACCTGGTGAACATGCTCGGACCGCAGCTTGAGCTGGGGGTGCAGTTATTCGCGGCGTAGACGCCCGTACCGAACGCAGACGAGCGTCCAGCTCGTCCACTTGAGCTTCGGAATGTACGCGTTGGATTCCATGCAGCCAGGCTGCAGCGTACTCGACGGCTTGACCTTGCCAGCGCCGCTGCACTGCACCAGCACCACCTGGCCGGAAGCGGCCGGGGCTGCCGAGGCAGCCAGCGCCGTTCCGGTAATCGTTGCCGCTGATGCCACCAGGCCGACAGCGAGCAGGACGCGAACACGAGTAAGCCTCATCGGATGGACTCCTTCTAGCGCAGACGTTGTCACCAGAAGGATGCCGTGACATCGCGCCGGATACATGCAGCGCCACGTCTGCGCCGCCGTGTCCCGGCTACTGCTTGCCGAGCAGCGAGCGCAGCACGTACTGCATGATTCCGCCGTGCCGGAAGTACTCGGCCTCGCCGGGCGTGTCGATCCGCACGATGGCCTGGAACTCCTTGCCGTCAGCGCGAACTGTGATCTCGCGCGGGGTGTCACCCGAGTTCATCGCCTCGATGCCGGTGATATCGAACACCTCGTGCCCGGTCAGCAGCAGCGTCGCCGCGCTCTCCCCTGGCTTGAACTGCAGCGGCAGCACACCCATGCCGATCAGGTTGGACCGGTGGATCCGCTCGAAGGATTCCACCAGCACCGCCCGGACGCCGAGCAGCCCGGTGCCCTTCGCCGCCCAGTCGCGCGACGACCCGGAGCCGTACTCCTTGCCGCCGAGCACTACCAGCGGCGTGCCCTCGGCGATGTACTGGCGGGACGCATCGTAGATCGACATCTCCTCGGCCTCGGGCAGCTTGACCGTGACTCCGCCCTCGGTGCCCGGCGCGAGCTGGTTGCGCAGCCGGATGTTGGCGAAGGTGCCGCGGATCATCACCTCATGGTTACCGCGGCGGGAGCCGTAGCTGTTGAAGTCTGGCCGCTGCACGCCGTGCTCGGTCAGGTACTTGCCCGCGGGACTGTCTGTCTTGATCGCGCCAGCCGGCGAGATGTGGTCCGTGGTCACCGAGTCACCGAGCATGGCCAGCACCCGCGCGCCGTGTATGTCGGTGACCGGGCTCGGCGAGATCTGCATTCCCTCGAAATACGGCGGATGCCGGACGTAGGTGGACTCCGGGTCCCAGGCGAATGTCTCGCCGGGCGGTACGTCGAGGTCCTGCCAGCGCTCGTCGCCGCTGAAGACGTCGGCGTAGTCGCGAGTGAACATCTCAGCCGCGACGGCAGTCTCCACGATCTGCTCGATCTCGGCCGGCGTGGGCCACAGGTCCCTGAGGTACACGACCTGGCCGGACGACCCCGTTCCTATTGGCTCGTTGATGAGGTCGATGTCCATGGTGCCGGCCAGCGCATATGCGACCACCAGCGGAGGCGAGGCCAGGTAGTTCATCTTGACGTCGGGATTGATCCGGCCCTCGAAGTTCCGGTTGCCGGACAGCACCGACACGACGGCGAGGTCGTTCTCGGCGACCGCAGCGCTGATGGCCTCCGGCAGCGGGCCGGAGTTGCCGATGCAGGTCGTGCAGCCGTAGCCGACCAGGCTGAAGCCGAGCTTCTCCAGGTACGGCGTCAGGCCGGCGCGCTCGTAGTAGTCCATGACCACCTTGGATCCCGGCGCGAGCGTGGTCTTCACCCACGGCTTGCGCTCCAGGCCCGCCTCGACCGCCTTCTTGGCCACCAGCGCGGCGCCGATCATCACCGACGGGTTGGAGGTGTTCGTGCACGAGGTGATCGCGGCGATCACGACCGAGCCGTGGTCGACCGACGTAATCGTGCCGTCGTCCAGCGTCACCTCAGCGAGCGCGGTCGGCCGGCTGTCGGTGCGGTGCGCCGCGGGATCCGCTGCCGGGTGGGCGCCGCCCCCGTTCTCCCGCTCGGCCACGAACGGGTCAGACGCCGGGAAGGTGTCGGCGATCTCCCCGTCCAGCCTGTCCAGCTGCACATAAGTTCCAAGTGCTTGCCGGAACGAGGTCTTCGCGTCGGACAGCGCCACGCGGTCCTGCGGCCGCTTCGGGCCGGCCAGCGACGGCACGACCGTGGACAGGTCGAGCTCGACGTTCTCCGAGTAACGGGCGCTGGCGTTCGGGTCGAGCCACAGGCCCTGCTCCTTGGCGTAGGCCTCGACGAGCGCGACCTGCTCGGCCGGGCGCCCGGTCAGCCGCAGATACGTGAGGGTCTCGGCGTCGATCGGGAAGATCGCGCAGGTCGAGCCGAATTCAGGACTCATATTGCCGATCGTGGCCCGGTTGGCGACCGGGACCGCCGCCACGCCCTCGCCGTGGAACTCTACGAACTTGCCGACGACGCCGTGCTTGCGGAGCAGTTCGGTGATGGTCAGCACCAGGTCGGTAGCCGTCGTGCCGGCTGGCAGCTCGCCGGTGAGCTTGAACCCGACCACGCGCGGGATCAGCATCGAGACCGGCTGGCCGAGCATCGCGGCCTCGGCCTCGATGCCGCCGACGCCCCAGCCGAGGATGCCGAGGCCGTTCTGCATGGTGGTATGCGAGTCGGTGCCGACGCAGGTGTCGGGGTAGGCGGCCAGGCCGTCGCCAGTTTGCCCGGTCATTACTACTCTGGCCAGGTACTCGATGTTGACCTGGTGCACGATGCCGGTGCCGGGCGGGACGACCTTGAACTGGCGCAACGCTTCCTGGCCCCAGCGCAGGAAGGCAAACCGCTCGTGGTTGCGCTGGAACTCGAACTCCACGTTGCGGTCAAAGGCGTCCGGCCGCCCGAAGACGTCCGCCACGACCGAGTGGTCGATCACGAGTTCGGCTGGCACGAGCGGGTTGATCTTGCCCGCGTCGCCGCCAAGCGCTCGCATCGCCTCGCGCATCGCGGCCAGGTCAACGACCGCAGGAACGCCGGTGAGGTCCTGCATCAGCACCCGGGCCGGACTGAACTGGATCTCGGTATCGGGCTCGGCCGCCGGGTCCCACTGCGCAAGCGCGGTCACGTGCTCAGGCGCGACATTGAGGCCGTCCTCGGTCCTCAGCAGGTTTTCCAGCAGGACCTTGAGGCTGTAGGGCAGGTCAGCAGCGCCGTCAACGGCATCAAGCCGGTGTATCTGGTAGCTGTTCCCGCCTACGGCGAGATCGGAGCGGCTGCCGAAGCTGTTCCCGGTCATGGTCCTGGCCTCCTGGATTCTGCGGGTCCAACGGATCTGCCCTGCGTTATGTCCAGCATGCATCTTGCCGCTTGCCGCGCCCTTTGCGCGCGCCGACCCCGGCTGACCCGGCCGTCTCGCTGGCCGGAGCGGGCCCCCGCCATTACTGCGCACGGACGCTCACGGCAAGTATCTCGACATCAAGCTATCTCGGCTTCCAGCCTAATGACGCGCTATCTCGACGTCAAGCTATCTGGTCTGACCTCGCTGACTGCCGCCTGTGCGCCGTCCTGCCAGGCCCCGTTCAGGTGCAAGCGCGGACGCCAGTCACCGACATCGGCGCGAGAAAGCGGTTTCATAGCCCGGTGCTCGCGTATCCGCCGCTGTACTGCCGGACTGCCAGCCCCTACTGGCGGCCTGACGGGCGGGCGGCCTGACGGGCGCGGCTTAGCCCTTCCGCGCTGGCCGCACGGCGCGCACAATGGTGCCGTGACTGATGGACAGCAGTTAGCGGAACCGTGCCCGCAGTGTGGCAGTTCCGCGGCGGTGCACTCGATCGGCGAGCTGGCCAGCCAAGCGCAGGCTCAGCTGAACCAGGCGGGTCAGGGCTTTCGCTCCGCGAACCCGCAACAGGGCTGGGAGGCCGAGCCGCAAGCCGGTCCGCAGCCAGGATGGGCGCAGCAGCCGCAGGCGGGCCCGCCGCAAGGGAGCTGGCTGGGCCGCGCGCGCGACTACTCTGGCACGTCCATCGGTGATGGGATCGGTGACGCCATTGGCGACGCCGCGCTCGGTGCTGTCGGCGGCTTGCTCGGCCGGGCAATTGGCCGCCGGGTGCAGAAAGCGATGAGCGAGCGGGTCATGCCGACGCTTGCGGCGAACCGGGAGACGATGCTCCGGCAGCAGATCGAGATCGCCCAGCGGCACCCTGACCTGCGCGCCTGCCTGACTGACAAAGTGGTCTTCTTGGCCGGGGGCGGTGGCGTGCTCCCGATGCCCAACCTCATGACCGTCACGGCTGACCAGGCCGACGCCCTTGTCGCGCAGCTCAGGAACGGCTGAGCACTCCGGCTCCGACGCGCCTAGCTACCGGTGCAGGCCGCTCGCGTCCGGGTCCGCCGCGAGAGCCTGCAACCCGGCGATGAGCACCTCGAAAACGTCCCGGGTGGTAGTCGCGAAGTCGAGCCGCATGGCCGCAAGCTCAGGGTCGGCCTCGTAGGCCTCGAGCATGGCAGGCGAGGGCTGGCAGCTTGACCAGAGCGCGCCGGTGGTCATCACCGCTGCACCAGCGAACCGGAACGCATCGTCCTGGCCGAGCTCAGGCACGCACCGCTGGGCCACTCGGCCGAGATCCGCGACGTTCGCGATCGTCGCGCGCTTGTACCTGGCCGCGACAGCAGGAGAGATGTTGCGCTCCAGGACCGCGGACTGCGCGCTGAGCAGATCGCACAAAACTGGCCGCGAGGTCAGCGACCTTGCCAGGATCGCCGCTAGCCGAGCGGCCCGTTCCCGTCCCGGCATGTCGGGGGTGCCGGCGCACTCGCCGGTGGCCTGATCAAGCTCCGCGAGCCACTCGCGGAACGCGGCGTCGAGCAACTCCAGCAGCACGGCCTCGCGGGATTCGAAGTAGCGCAGCACGTTCGACTTGGCCAGGCCGACGCGCCTGCTCAGCTCGTTGAGCGTGATCCCGGCCACTTGCATCTCGCTGAGCATCGCGGCTGCGGCATCGAGAATCGCCCGGCGCCGGACCTCGCGCTGTTCGTCGCTGCGTGCTCGCTGGAACGTTGTCACGCGGCAATTTTACAGACCAGCGGTCCCTTGTGTACAGACCGGCGGTCTGCTAGGTTTGGGACAAATAACAGACCGATAGTCTCTTGACCTCGGCTGGGCCGGTCGCCCCGACCAGGGGAAGCGCCGCCCAGGCTAGGGACGATGACGGAAGGACGCCGCCACTATGTACACCGTTCCCGACCAGACTGGAAAGCTCGCCATTGTCACCGGCGCCAATAGCGGCATCGGCAAGGAGGCCGCCAGGCGCCTGGCCGGCGCCGGAGCGCACGTCATCATGGCGGTCCGCACGCCGGCAAAAGGCGAGCAAGCCCGCGCCGCGATACTGGCCCAGCACCCAGGTGCCGACCTGGAGGTTCGGCGAGTCGACCTGGCCGACCTGGCGTCAGTGCGCGATTTTGCCGATGGTGTCCTGGCCGACGGCAAGCCGGTCGACCTGCTGATCAACAACGCCGGCGTGATGGCGCCGCCGACCCGGATGGCTACGACGGACGGGTTCGAGTTGCAGTTCGGCAGCAACTACCTCGGGCCGTTCGCGCTGACGGTCCGGCTGCTTCCGGCCGTACTGCGCGCCCTGCACCCGCGTGTGGTCACCATGAGCAGCGGCCTGGCGAGCATCGGCCGGATCGATTTCGGCGACCTGCAGTGGACGGGCCGCCGCTACCGGCCGAACAGCGCCTACGCTCAGTCCAAGCTCGCGGACCTCATGCTGACCTTGCGGCTCGCCGACATTGCCGAGCAGCGCGGCTGGAACCTGCTCAGCATTGCCGCCCACCCAGGCTTCACGCGCACGAACCTGCAGACCGCCGGCGCCAGCCTCGGCCGCGCCAAGCCCAAGCGGACAGCCGTCAACACCTTGCGGTTCCTGCCATCCCAGGACGTCGGGCCCGGAACCGAGCCGCTGCTGTACGCGGCGACCAGCCCAGATGCCAGTTCCGGCGGATACTACGGTCCGCGTCAGTGGTTCGGACTGGTCGGACCGACGGCCACGGTGCGGCCGCCGCGCCGCGCGCTTGACGCGGCCGTGTCCGCCCGGCTGTGGGCCGAGGCGGAGCAGCTCACCGAAGTCTCGCTTGACGGAATTGCCTCAGCGCCGGCACGACCATAGCTGCCTTGCGGCGCGGCAACCTGAGCCGTCAGTCGCCGTAGCGATACCGGGCTTGGATTAAGTCGACGCGGCATTGACTGGCGCCGACTCCGACCCACCGCGGACGCGCTTGCGATGGGGCGTGAGGTTGCAGGCGCCCGCCCCTCTTTGGGCCGCGGACGCGCTTGCGATGGGGCGTGAGGTTGCAGGCGCCGCCCCTCTTCACTCAGCCCAGGATGCGCAGCCGCTGCGGGTCGTAGAACGGCGCGATCTGAAGCCGGGCTGGCACGTCGAGCCCGGCACCGGTCCGCACTGCGAAATCGCCTTCCTTGAGCCACTCCCCGGTCACGCCATCGGGGCAAGTCACCTGCGCCAGGCCAACCGCCGCGCCGACGGTATGGCCATGGGCAGCAGCCCGGACATAGCCCGCCCAGCTACCGTCGCGAAGAACGGGCTCGTTCCCGAAAAGATCGATGGTCGGATCCTCAGCCAGCAAGCCGACCACCCGGTTGCGCGGCGCACCCTCGGCGCGTGCCTTCACCAGCGCCTCCCGACCGGTGAAACCGCCGGGCTTGTCCCAGGCAATCGCGAACCCGAGGCCCGCTTCGATCGGGTTGTCGGTGTTGTCGATGTCGACGCCGAAGTCCCGGTAGCCCTTCTCCAGCCGCAGGCTCGTCATCGCGGCCAGGCCGACGGGCCGGATGCCGAGATCGGCGCCGGCCGCCATCAGGTCGTCGTACACCCCGAGGCCGTATTCCGCAGGCACGTGCAGCTCGTAGCCAAGCTCCCCCACGTACGTGACGCGAATAGCCAGCGCCGGCGCGTATCCGACATGGATCTGCCTGGCCGACAGGTACGGGAACGAGGCACTCGACAGGTCAGCGTCTGTCAGCCGGCCAATCAGCTCCCGCGACGCAGGGCCCTGCACTGACAGCAGTGTCGTTCCGGACGTCACGTCCGTCACGGCGACGAACTCGCCTGGCCTGACCTCACGCCGGATCAGCGGCTCGATCCGCCGGTGGATGACGTCGCTGGCGATGACCAGGAACTTCTCCTCCTCCAGCCAGGTGACAGTGACATCGGCGACGATGCCGCCCGCCTCGTTGAGCCACTGCGTGTAGACGATGCGGCCAAGGGCGGCAGCCACGTCGTTGGCCGACAGCCGGCTGAGCACGGCGGCGGCGTCCGGGCCCTGCACGATGAGCTTGGCCATCAGCGTCATGTCCAGCACGCCGACTGCCTCACGGACCGCGTGGTGCTCGCGCGCCACAATGTCGTGCGATTCCTGCCGTGCGAAGTCGAGCGTGGTCTTCGGGTGATCGCCTGGCCCGGCGAACCATTCCGGGAACTCCCAGCCAGCGGACTGCCCGAAATGCGCGCCCTGTGCGACCAGCCGGTCGTGCAGCACCGACCGGCGGATGTTGCGCCCTGTCGACGGCTTCCAGGATGGCCAGACAGCATCGCCGAACAGCACGCCTAGCTGCTCGGTAGTCCGCTCCGCGCGGAATCGGCGCGAGGTTTCGTAGCTGGCTGTCCGGTCGACAGCGATGTGCGCGGTGTCGACGGGCGGCACGCCGTCGACGATCCACTGCGCGACGACGCTGCCGACGCCGCCACCGGACAAGATGCCGAGCGAGTTGAGTCCGGCTGCCACGAAGTAACCGTCTAGCTCTGGCGCAGGGCCGATCAGGGGCTTGACGTCTGCGGTGAATGACTCCGGGCCGCAGAAGAACGTGCGAACGCCGGTCTCGGTGAGGCACGGGATCCTCGCCAGCGCCGGGCCGAGGAATGGCTCCATCCGCTCCCAGTCCGGCGGCAGCTTGCCGAAGGAGAAGTCGCGCGCTACCCCGTCCAGCGACCAGGGCGCGCCGACCGGCTCGAACAGCCCGACCAGCATGCCGTCGCCCTCTGGCCGGTAGTAGCCGTAGTTGTCCGGGTCCTCGATCACCGGCAGATCCTGATCCATCCCAGGCACGGTGTCGGTCAGCAGGTAGTAGTGCTCGGCGGCCTGGAGCGGAACCGACACGCCCGCGAGCGCGCCAAACTGGCGGGCCCACATTCCGGCCGAGTTGACGACGACCTCTGTCTCGATCCGGCCCGCCTCGGTCAGTACCGCGGTCACCCGCTTGCCCTTGGTCTCCACTCCGGTCGCGGCGACGCCTTCGATGATGCGTACACCCAGCCGGCGGGCGCCCTTGGCGAGCGAGGTGGCGACGCCGACCGGATCGGCCCGGCCCTCGTCGGCCACGTAGAACCCAGACAGCACATCGTCGGTCCTGGCCAGCGGCCAGAGAGCGGCGATCTCGCGGGCCGAGATCTCGGTGTCCGCGACGCCGAAGCCGTGCATCCACGCGGCCTCGCGGCGCAATGCCTCCTGCCGCTGCGGCGTAGTTGCCAGCGAGATGTGCCCGACAGCCCTGAAGCCGGTGGAGTGACCGGTCTCGGCCTCTAGCCGCGAGTACAGGTCGCGAGAGTAGCGGCTGAAGAACAGCGATGTCTCGTCGGTCATCCCGGCCGAGGTGATGAGCCCAGCCGCGTGCCAGGTCGTCCCGGCGGTCAGCGCGTGCTGCTCGAGCAGGACGACGTCAGTCCAGCCCAGATGGGCCAGGTGGTAGGCGATGCTGCAGCCGATGACGCCGCCGCCCACGATGACCACCTGCGCGCGGTCCGGCACCCCGCTACCAGCCCGGAAGCTGTCGGCCCCTGTCCTGTCTGATCGTTCAGTCATGACCCGATCCTAGACACAACCAGCACGTCCGGATACCCGCCCGGCCCGACATACTGCGGAACCCGGAGCCTCCGCATACCGGCTTATGTCAGACTCTGCGACATGAGTGGCATAACACGCCGTTTTATGCTGATCGCGGCAGTCGCGACTGCCCTGACGGCGACGGTCGCCCCGACGGCGTCAGCC